>NZ_JBSGSU010000005.1:0-36102 GCF_053607065.1 Cellulomonas sp. NPDC055163
AGGCCCAACGCGACTTCTTCGGCGCCCACACCTACCGCCGCACCGACCGCGAGGGCACCTTCCACACCGAATGGACCCTCGACCGCACCGAGAGCACCACGTGAACGACACCGCCCCCGAGCCGGTCGACGCCGTCACGGCGTCGACCGGCCCGCTCCAGCCCGTGATCCTCGGCGCCGACATCGGCGTCTACGCCCTCGCCCGCTCGTTCCACGAGGCCTACGGCGTCCGCTCGATCGTCGTGAGCGGCGCCGCGCTCGGCCCCGTGGCCGACTCGCGCATCGTCGACAACGTGCTCGTTGCCGACGGCCACGACCCGCGCCAGCTCGTCGACACGCTCGTCGAGGTGGCGCGCGGGCTCACCGGGCGGCGGCTCGTGCTCATGGCGAACTCGGACTGGCTGGTCCGCGTCGTGGTGCAGCACCGCGACGAGCTCGAGCCGTACTACGTGGTCCCGTTCCTGAGCGCGGACCTGCTCGACCAGATCTCCGACAAGGCGACGTTCGCGGAGATCTGCGAGCGGATCGGCATCTCCGTGCCCCGCACCGTGGTGCAGGACTTCGCCCGTGCCGGCGAGCCCGGATGGCAGCCGGTGCCCGTCCCGGCCGGTATCACGTACCCGCTCATCGCGAAGGCGGCGAGCAGCGCGGACTACCAGGACGTCGAGTTCGAGGGCAAGAAGAAGGTCTTCGAGATCAGCGAGCCCGCCGAGCTGGACCGGCTCTGGGTCTCGCTCGCCGGCGCCGGGTTCCGCGGTCGCTTCGTGGTCCAGGAGCTCATTCCCGGCGACGACACGCAGATGCGCTCGATCACCGCGTACGTCGACAGCCGCGGGCAGATCACGCTGCTGTGCTCGGCGCACGTGCTCCTCGAGGAGCACACCCCGTCGGGCCTCGGGAACCCCGCGGCCATGATCACGACCCGCATCGACCCGATGCTCGAGCAGGCCCGGCGCTTCCTCACGGAGACCGGGTACGTCGGCTTCGCCAACTTCGACGTCAAGGTGGACCCGCGCGACGGGTCCTACCGCTTCTTCGAGGTCAACCCGCGCATCGGCCGCAACAACTACTACGTCACGGCCGCCGGGGCGAACCCGATGCGCTTCCTCGTGGAGGACCGCGTCGAGGGCCGTGCCGTCGAGCCGGTCGTCGTCGAGAAGGAGATCCTCTACGCGATCGTCCCGCACCGCCTGCTGCTCAGGTACGTCGCGGACCCCGCCCTCGCGGCGAAGGTCAAGGGCCTCATCAAGGCGGGCGCCGTCGCGCACCCGCTGCGGTACGCGCAGGACTCCGGACCCAAGCGCGTCGCGTACGTGACGCTCGCGCTCGTCAACCAGGTGCGCAAGTTCCGGACCCACTACCCGGAGCTGACCGGCACGGGGTTCTGACCGCCGCCGGTCCCGGGAGCACCGGGCCGGAGCGCCCGGGGCGCACGCACGACGCCGGGTCCCCTTCTCGGGGGCCCGGCGTCGTGGTGTGCGGGTGCGGGGGTGGCGCCGGCTCGGGAGCTGCCGGCGCTCAGCCCAGCTCGCTGGTCCCCGCGTACAGGTGCAGCACGGGGACGTCGAGCTCGTCGCGCGCACGCGACGCCCAGTCGCGGTGGAAGGTGTCCTCGACCGCGTGCGGGTAGGTCACGACGACGACCTCGCGCACCGGGCCCTGCGCGATCGCGGAGCGCAGCGCGGGCAGCGGGTCGTCGGAGACGACCTCGCCGGCGGCGTCGCGACCCGCCTCCGCGAACGCGGCGAGGCTCTCCGCCAGCTGGTCGGCGGCGGTCGCGCGTGCGGTGCGCGGCTCGGGCTCGCGTCCGCGGACCGTGTCGAGGGCCTCGCGCAGCTCGCCCAGGCTGAGCTGGTCGATGAGCGAGACGAGCAGGTTGCGCTCGGTGTCGGCGGGTACGAGGACGCGGTACGCGAGCGTCTCGCCCTCGTGCAGCGACACGATGTGCGCGACGTCGGCGGAGGCGAGCGTGTCCTCGGTCAGGACCAGGATCGTGTCAGTCACGTGGTGGAGCCTAGTGCGCGGGTCCGCCCCGCGAGCGTCCAGCGGCCCACGAGCACGCCGTCGGAGTGCAGCAGGTGCACGGGGGTCGCCGCGACGGCGGCCGGGAGCCACGTCCCCGAGTCGAGCACGCGCGGACCCGGGCCCCCGACCAGCACGGGGCTGGTCGTGAGGCACAGCTCGTCGACGAGGTCGGCCGCGACGAGGTCGGCCAGCAGGTGCGGACCGCCCTCGGCCAGCACCCGCACGAGCCCGCGCTCCGCCAGGCCGTCGAGCGCGCGGGCGAGGTCCACGTCCTCGTCGCCCGCCACGACGACCCGCTCGGCGCCGACCGAGGCGCGCAGGGCCGCGAGCCCGGGGCTCCGGGCCGACGTGACGACGAGCGGGGCGGACGGCGAGTGCAGCAGGTCCTCCGGGATCGAGCCCGACCGCGACACGAGCGCGAGCGTGACGTCCGGCGACTGGCCGCGGCCCACCCGGGCGGCGCGCAGCGGCTCGGGCAGCGGCAGCTCGCGGTACCCCTCCGCCCGTGCCGTGCCCGCTCCGACGAGAAGCACGTCCGCGACGGCGCGCTGGACGACGAACGCGCGGTGGTCCGCGGCGTTGTTGATCGTGCCGGACCGGCCGTCCGGTCCGGTCGCGGAGCCGTCGAGCGTCGAGACCATCGCCGCCCGGACGCTGCTGCGCCGGCCGGGTGCCGGGTCGGGGTGCGCGTAGAGGTCGAGCAGTGACCGCTCGTCGGGGTCGGGTGCGAGGCGGTCACCCGCGCGGGCGAGCGGCAGGAGGACGTCGAACGTGGGTGCGGGCACAGGGTCAGTCTGCGGGGGCGCCCGGCTCGACGCCCGGCGGCTCGACCCGTGGCGGCTCGGCGGGTGCCGGCTCGGCGGGCGGTGGCTCGGCGGGCGGTGGCTCGACACCGGACGACTCGCGCCGCGACGGCCCGATGTCCGACGGCTCGGCGTCGCCCGGCACGTCAGGCCCGGCGCCGGCGCCGCTGCCGCGGTCGGTCCCCGGCGCGCCCGGCGCGGGTCCGGGCGCGGCGTCGAGCACGAGCCCGGCGACCTCGCCGATGACGATGACCGCGGGGGAGCGCACACCCGCGGCGTCGGCCGCGTCCGCGATGTCGGCGAGCGTGCCCCGCGTCGTGCGCTGCTCGGGCGTCGTCCCGCGCTCGACGATCGCGACGGGGGTCGACGCGTCCTTGCCGTGCTCGACGAGGCGCGCGGCCTGGTCGCGCAGCTGGCCGACGCCCATGAGCAGGACGAGCGTGCCCTCGAGCGCGGCGAGCGAGCCCCAGTCCGGCTGCGCCTCGTGCGCCGAGGCGATCGTCACCTGGCGCGACAGCCCGCGGTGCGTGACCGGGATCCCCGCGGCGCCCGGGACCGCGATGGCACTCGTGACGCCCGGTACGACCTCGACGGAGACCCCGGCGGCGACGCACGCGAGGACCTCCTCGCTGCCCCGCCCGAGCACGAACGGGTCGCCCCCCTTGAGCCGGACGACACGCCGGCCCGCGAGCGCCCGCTCGACGAGGACGGCGTTGATCTGGTCCTGGGTCAGCGTGTGCCGGTGGGCGGTCTTGCCGGCCTCGACCACCTCGACGTCGGGGTCGAGGTCGTCGAGCAGCTCGCGCGGCGCGAGCCGGTCGACGACGACGACGTCGGCCTCCGCGAGCAGCCGGCGCCCTCGCGTCGTGATGAGGTCGCGTGCGCCGGGCCCGCCGCCGACGAGCGCGACGGAGCCGGGGCCGGGACGGTGGCGGCGCACGGGCAGCGCGCCGGTGTCGAGCAGGAGGGCGACGGCGTCCTTGATCGCGGCCGCGCGACGGGGGTCCCCGCCCGCGCCGACCGCCACGGTCACGTCACCCGCACGGGCCACCGACGGGGTCCAGGCGCGGGACGCCGCGGGGTCGCCGCCCTTCGAGCACCAGACGCGGGCCGCGTCGGCGTCGGCCGCTACGCGGGTATCCGTCTCGGGGTGCCCGGTCGCGGTGTACGCGAGCCACGCGCCGTCGAGGTCTCCCGAGGCGTAGCGGCGGGCCTCGTGCGTCACGGCGCCCCGGGCGGCGAGCGCCGCGAGCTCGTCGACGACCTCGGGTGCGACGACCCGCACGCGCGCGCCGGCCTCGACGAGCCCGGCGGCACGGCGAGCGGCGACCGGGCCGCCCCCGACGACGAGGACGAGCCGGTCACGGACGTCGAGCAGGAGAGGGAGCCGCACGGGAGCGGACCCTGTCACTGGCCTGCCAGGCCGGTCAAACCACGCGCGTGCAGCACGCGCCGCTCGAGCGGGGAGAACACGAGGAGCTCGATCGCGATGCCGACGGCGAAGATGAGCAGGATCGCCGCGACGACCAGGGACATGTCGCTGACCTCGCGGCCGAGGTTGAGGACCTGGCCGAGGCCGGTGCCGAGTCGCGGGGTGTTCGTGATGAGCTCGGCGGCCATGAGCGAGCGCCACGCGAACGCCCAGCCCTGCTTGAGCCCGCCGAGGAAGCCGGGCAGCGCGGCCGGCAGGAGGACGAAGCGGATCCGGTCCCACCCCTGCGCCCCGAGCACGCGGCCGACGCGCAGGAACAGCGGCGGCACCTGGTCGACGCCCGTGAGGAGCCCGTTGACGATCGAGGGGATCGCGCCGAGCAGCACGACCGCGAAGATCGCGGTGTTGCTCAGCTGGAACCAGATGATCGCCGCGGGGACCCACGCGATCGACGGGAGCGACTGCAGGCCGGTGACGATCGGCCCGAGCGCCCGGCGCAGCAGTGGGATCGTCGCCATCGCCACACCGAGCAGCGTCCCGACGACGACGGACACGAGGAAGCCGATGCCGCCGCGCTGCAGGCTCAGGGCGCTGGCCTTGAGCGCCGTGCCGTCCTGGACCATGGTCACGAACGTCGCCCACACGTCGGCCGGGCCCGGCAGCGCGTAGGACGGCTTGATGCCCGCCGAGTACAGCGCCTGCCAGATCGCGACGAACACGACGAGGGCGAGGGCGGTCGGCCAGAACGCCGACCACGCCGTTCCCGCGGCGCTGCGTCGGGGTGCGACGACCGCGGTGTCGAGCGCGTCGAGCCCCGCCTCGAGGGCCCGTGCGTCGTCCCCGCGGGCGGCGCCCCGGGTGTCGGCGCCGTCGGTGTGCGTCAGGTCAGCGGCCATGGCGGGCGATCTCCCGTCGGAGGTGGTCGGTGATCTCGACGGACAGGTCGGCGACGCCCGTGTCCTCGATGCGGCGCGGCTGCGGCAGGTCGACCGACCACTCGCGCACGATGCGCCCGGGCCGGGAGGACAGCAGGACGACGCGCTGCCCGAGCCGGACGGCCTCCCGCACGTTGTGCGTCACGAAGACGACGGACAGGCCCGTCTCGCGCCAGATGCGGGTGAGCTCGTCGTGCATGACGTCGCGCGTGATGGCGTCGAGCGCGGCGAAGGGCTCGTCCATGAGCAGCACGCGGCCCTCCTGGGCGAGCGCCCGGGCGAGCGCGACGCGCTGGCGCATCCCGCCGGAGAGCTCGTGCACGCGCTTCGGGTGCGACCCCTCGAGGTGCACGAGCTCGAGGAGCCGCTCGGCCTCGGCGCGCCGTGCCACCCGGCCGACGCCCCGCAGCCGCAGGGCGAGCTCGATGTTCTGCCCCGCGGTCAGCCACGGGTACAGCGCCGGCTCCTGGAACATCAGCGCGGGGCGGCCGTCGGGCACCTCGACGGTGCCGTCGCTCGGCGCGTCGAGCCCCGCGACGAGCGACAGGAGCGTCGACTTGCCGCAGCCGGACGCACCGAGCAGGCAGACGAACTCGCCGGGCGCGACGTCCAGGTCGATCCGGTCGAGCACCGGCGGGCGGCTCGCGTCGCCGAAGTGCTTGCTCACACCGGTCAGGCGGACGGCCGGGCGGGGTGCCCCCCCGGCGGCGGGCGTGCTCCCCCCCGCCGCGGTGGTCGCGGACCGTGCGGCCGCGGTCGAGACGCTCGTCATGGCTCTACTCCGATCCGAGGCCCGCGGCCGAGACCGCGGTGAGACCGCGCTCGGCGAGGACCGCGTTGAGGGGGCCGAGGTCGTAGATCCCGTCGAGCTCGACCTCGTCGGAGACCCCGACGGCGGCGGCGTGGTCCGCCGACGTCTGCAGGGACGACGCGATCGGGTCGTTGGTGATCCGCAGGTTCGGCCACGCGCGCTCCAGCACGTCGTCGCCGAGCTTCTTGCCGGTGAGGTCGCCGATCGCCGTGTTCGCGAGCGTCGCGGCCTCCTCGGGGTTGGCCTCGATCCACTCGTTCGTCGTGACCTGGGCCTCGAGGAGCTTCTTGACGGTGCCCGGGTACTGCTCGAGGAACTCGGTCGCCACGATGAGGTGGGTCGTGACGTAGTCGCCCTCGGGCCACAGCTCGCTCTCCTCGAGGAGCACCTTCGCGCCGCCCTCCAGCACGAGGCGCGACGCCCACGGCTCGGGCAGCCAGGCGCCGTCGAGGGTGCCCTGCTTGAACAGGTCGAGGGTCTGCGCGTTCTCCTGCGGGGTGATCTCGACGTCGTTCTGCCCGCCGGTGACGGACGTCTTCAGGCCCTGGTCGAGGAGCCACGCCCGCAGCGCGACGTCCTGGGTGTTGCCGAGCTGCGGGGTCGCCAGCGTCGTGCCGCGCAGGTCCTCGGCGTCGTCGATCCCCTCGCGGACGACGAGCTGCGCGCCGCCCGACGTCGCGCCGGCGACGATGCGCACGGCCTCGCCGTCGGACTTCGCGAACGCGTTGATCGCGGGGTTCGGGCCGATGTACGTCGCGTCGATCGCGCCGCTGAAGAGCGCCTCGACCGCCGCCGGCCCGGCGTTGAAGATCTCGGTCTGGAGCTCGGTGTCGCCGAGGGTCTCCGCGTACGTGCCGTCGGAGACCCCGACGAGCGCGGTGGCGTGCGTGATGTTCGCGAAGTACCCGAGTCGCAGCTCGGGGGCCTCGGCGTCACCGGACCCCGCGGTCGCGGCGGAGTCGGCGGGCGCGGCGGCCTCGCCGGCGGACGAGCACGCGGCGAGGACGGCGACGAGGGCGGCGGAGGCCACGAGGGCGCGGGTCGTGCGGTGGGTACGACGAGGACGACGGAGGGCGGTCATGGCAGGGGTGTCCTTCGGGGGGAGGGGATGACGGGGGCGCTCAGGTCAGAGCGCGCGACATCGCTCCTCCGCACCGGCGAGCCCGACGACGGTCGAGGGGCCGACCATCCCGGCCGCGAGGGTGGTGCCGTCGGCGGGGTCCACGAGCAGGAACGCGCCTGTGCGCCGGTGCTCGGCGTAGTCGTCGAGCACGATCGGCTCGGCGAGCCGCAGCTGCACCGTGCCGATGTCGTTGAGCGCGAGCCGGTCGACCCCCGGCTCGACGGTGAGGGTGTCGATGTGCAGGCGCGAGTCGACGGTGCGCAGGATCGCGCGCACGGTGCGGGTCCCCGAACGCACGAGCACGCGAGCCCCGGGGACGGAGGGGGAGTCCGCGAGCCAGCACAGCGTCCCGGTGAGGTCGGCGCCGGTGACGGGGGCGTCCTCGACGGGCGCCAGCACGTCGCCGCGGGAGATGTCGACGTCGTCGGCGAGGCGCAGCGTGACGGACTGCGGCGCGTGCGCGACGTCGAGCCCGCCGTCGAACGTGTCGATCCCGACGACGCTCGTGCGCCGGCCCGAGGGCAGCACCACGACGTCGTCACCGACCCGCACGACCCCGGACGCGATCCGGCCCGCGTAGCCGCGGTAGTCGGGGTGCTCCGGCGTCTGCGGCCGGATCACGTACTGCACCGGGAAGCGCAGCGGCTCGGTCGTCGGGTCGCGGTCGACCGGGACGGCCTCGAGGTGCTCGAGCAGCGTGGGCCCGGCGTACCAGGGCGTGCGCACCGAGCGGTCCACGACGTTGTCGCCCGCGAGCGCGGACAGGGGGATGGCCCGCACGTCGTGCACGCCGAGGCCGGCGGCGTAGAGCGTGAACTCGTCGGCGATGGCGGTGAAGGTCGCCTCGTCGAAGCCGACGAGGTCCATCTTGTTGACCGCGAGCACGACGTGCGGGACGCCGAGGAGCGCCGCGATGGTCGCGTGCCGGCGCGTCTGCTCGAGCACGCCCTTGCGCGCGTCGACGAGCACGATCGCGAGCTCGGCGGTCGAGGCGCCGGTCACCATGTTCCGCGTGTACTGGACGTGGCCGGGGGTGTCCGCGAGCACGAACGCGCGCGTCGCGGTCGAGAAGTACCGGTAGGCCACGTCGATCGTGATGCCCTGCTCGCGCTCGGCGCGCAGACCGTCGGTGAGCAGCGCGAGGTCGACGACCTCACCGCCGCGCGCCTGGCTGGCGCGCTCGACGGCGGCGAGCTGGTCGGCGAGCACCGACTTGGTGTCGTAGAGCAGGCGCCCGATGAGCGTGCTCTTCCCGTCGTCGACCGAGCCCGCCGTGGCGAGCCGGAGCAGGTCGCGCTCGTGGTGCGTCGAGGGGCCCTGCCCTGCCGCGAGCCCTGCCGCGGGGTCGGCGCGCTCGTCGTGGTCCTGCTGCGTCAT
This sequence comes from Cellulomonas sp. NPDC055163, assembly GCF_053607065.1. NCBI lineage: Bacteria > Bacillati > Actinomycetota > Actinomycetes > Micrococcales > Cellulomonadaceae > Cellulomonas > Cellulomonas sp. NPDC055163. The sequence goes on from NZ_JBSGSU010000005.1 coordinate 8,506, forward strand.
CGTCGTCCCCATCAGAAGTAGCCCTCGCGCTTGCGGTCCTCCATCGCGGCCTCCGACGCCCGGTCGTCGGCGCGCGTCGCGCCGCGCTCGGTGAGCCGGCTCACGGCGACCTCGGCGATCACGTCGGCGACCGTCACGGCGTCCGACTCGACCGCGCCGGTGCAGCTCATGTCGCCGACCGTGCGGTACCGGACCTGGCGTCGCTCGACGACCTCGTCGCCGCGCGGACCGCCCCAGTCGCCCGGGGCCAGCCACATGCCGTCGCGCTGGAACACCTCGCGCTCGTGCGCGTAGTAGATCTCCGGGAGCGGGATCCCCTCGCGCTCGATGTAGCGCCACACGTCGAGCTCGGTCCAGTTCGAGAGCGGGAACACGCGTACGTGCTCGCCCTTCGCGTGGCGGCCGTTGTACAGGTCCCACAGCTCGGGGCGCTGGCGGCGCGGGTCCCACTGGCCGAACTCGTCGCGCAGGCTGAACACGCGCTCCTTGGCGCGGGCCTTCTCCTCGTCGCGGCGCCCGCCGCCGAACACGGCGTCGAAGCCGTTCGCGGTGATGCCGTCGAGCAGCGGGACCGTCTGGAGCGCGTTGCGGGAGCCGTCGGGGCGCTCCCGGACGGCGCCCGAGTCGATCGCGTCCTGCACGCTCGCGACCACGAGGCGCAGCCGGTGCTCGGCCACCACGGTGTCGCGGTAGTCGATGACCTCGGGGAAGTTGTGCCCGGTGTCCACGTGCATGACCGCGAACGGCACCGCGGCGGGCCAGAAGGCCTTGCGCGCGAGGTGCAGCATGACGATCGAGTCCTTGCCGCCGCTGAACAGCAGCACCGGGCGCTCGAACTCCCCGGCGACCTCGCGGAAGATGTGGATCGCCTCGGACTCAAGCGCCTCGAGCTGCGTCAGGGGGCGCGCGAGGGCGGCGTCGGCGGGGGCCGGCGCTGTCGTGGTCACGTCCGTGCTCATGTGTGCAGCCCGCATTCCGTCTTGTCCTTCCCCGACCAGCGTCCGGCGCGGGGGTCCTCACCCGGGGCGACCGGGCGCGTGCAGGGCGCGCACCCGATCGACACGTAGCCGAGCTGGCGCAGGGGGTTCAGCAGGACCTGGTGCTCGGTCGCGTAGGCGTCGATCTGGTCCTGCGTCCACGCCGCGAGCGGGTTGAGCTTGACCTTGTCCCGCTTGGCGTCCCAGCCGACGACCGTGATGTCGGTGCGCGTCGGGGCGTCCTCGCGGCGCATCCCGGTGACCCACGCGCCGTACGGCGCGAGCCCGCGCTCGAGCGGCTCGACCTTGCGCAGCGCGCAGCACAGGTTCGGGTCGCGGTCGTGCAGCCGCGGCCCGTGCTCGGCGTCCTGCTCCGCGACGGTGCGCAGCGGCAGGATCGTCCGCAGCCGGATGTCGGTGGTCTCGGCGAACGCGTCGCGCGTCCCGATGGTCTCCGCGAAGTGGTACCCGGTGTCGAGGAAGATCACGTCGACGCCCGGCACCGCGCGGCTCGCGAGGTGCACGAGCACCTCGTCGCCCATCGACGAGGCGACGACGAGGTCACCGCCGAACGTCTCGCCCGCCCACGTGAGGATCTCGGACGGGTGGGCGCCCTCGAGCTCGGCGCCGGCGCGCTCCGCGAGCGTGCGCAGCGCGTCCTTGTCGTGCACGACGGTGCTCATGACCCCACCACTAGTCCGAGGAACTTCACGCTGAACACCCGGGTGCACCCCCGGCACTCCCACTCGCCGCCGCGCGGCCCCGCCGGCCGCAGGTCCTCGCCCGCGCAGAACGGGCAGTAGTACGGCGTCACGTGCCCGGAGTCGGTCTCGCTCATCGCAGGTCCGCCTCCTCGGCGCGCAGCGCCCACTCGGCGAAGGACTCGCCGTCGAGGCGGGCGTGGTCGAACCGGGTCGCGACGCGCTCGACGTAGTCGGGCAGGTCCTCCGCGGCGATCCGCAGCCCGCGCAGCGTCCGGCCGAGGTGGCTGTCGACGCCGAGGCTCCCGCCGAGGTGGACCTGGTAGCCCTCCTCGCCGCCCGCGAGCGCACCCTTGAGGCCGATGTCGGCGACCTGGATGCGGGCGCACGAGTTCGGGCAGCCGTTGAGGTTGATCGTCAGGGGGTGCTCGAACGTCGGCAGGCGCCGCTCGAGCTCGTCGACGAGCGCCGCGCCGCGCGCCTTGGTCTCGACGATCGCGAGCTTGCAGAACTCGATCCCGGTGCAGGCCATCGTGCCGCGGCGGAACGTCGACGCGTTGCGCACCTGCAGGCCGAGGGCCTCGAGGCCGTCGACGAGGGCGTCGACCCGCTCGGCGGCGACGTCGAGCACGACGAGCTTCTGCTCGACGGTCAGCCGCACCCGGCCGCTGCCGGCCTGCTCGACGAGGTCGGCGACCTCCGTCAGCAGCGGCCCGCTGATCCGCCCGACGCTCGGGGCGGCGCCGACGTAGAAGCGGCCGTCGACCTGCGGGTGCACGCCGACGTGGTCCCGGCGTCCGAGCGGGGGAGCGGCGGGCTCGGGCCCGTCCACGAGGCGGCGACCGAGGTACTCCTGCTCGAGAACGTCGCGGAAGAGCTGCGGACCCCAGTCGGCCATGAGGAACTTCAGGCGCGCGCGGTTGCGCAGGCGGCGGTAGCCGTAGTCGCGGAAGATGCCGACGACGCCGGCCCACACGTCGGGGACGTCCTCGAGCGGGACGAACGCGCCGAGGCGCCGGGCCAGCATCGGGTTCGCCGCGAGCGCCCCGCCGACCCACAGGTCGAAGCCGGGGCCGAGCTCGGGGTGCACGACGCCGACGAACGAGACGTCGTTGATCTCGTGCACGACGTCGTGGTGCGGGGAGCCGCTGATCGCGGTCTTGAACTTGCGCGGCAGGTTCGAGTACGCCGGATCGCCGATGTACTGGCCCTGGATGATGTCGATCGCCGGCGTGCCGTCGATGATCTCGTCGGCCGCGACGCCCGCGACGGGGGAGCCGAGGATGACGCGGGGCACGTCGCCGCACGCCTCCTGGGTCGTGAGGCCGACGGCCTCGAGGCGGCGCCAGATCTCGGGGACGTCCTCGATGCGGACCCAGTGCAGCTGGATGTTCTGCCGGTCGGTGATGTCGGCGGTGCCGCGCCCGAACTCGGTCGACAGCTCGCCGACCGTGCGCAGCTGGGCCAGCGACAGCCGGCCGCCGTCGCAGCGGACCCGGAGCATGAAGTACTCGTCGTCGAGCTCGTGCGGCTCGAGGGTCGCGGTCTTGCCGCCGTCGATGCCGGGCTTGCGCTGCGTGTACAGGCCCCACCAGCGCATGCGCCCGCGCAGGTCCTGCCCGGGGATCGACGCGAAGCCGTCGCGCGAGTAGACCTCCTCGATGCGCCGGCGGACGTTCAGGCCGTCGTCGTCCTGCTTGAACTGCTCGTTCGCGTTGAGCGGCTCACGCTGGTCGAAGGCCCACTGGCCCTCGTTCTTGGTCGCCGGCGGGGCGATCCGAGTCTGCGCCATCGGGCGCTACCTCCGGGGATCGTGGGCGCGCGGGCCACGTCCTGCCGCCGCTGGGGGCGGGGTGCCGGGACGGGGCGAGCACCCGGCACAGAAAGGGACGGGTCGACTCAGGCGATCCGCGGACAGCAGCAGAAGGTGCGCGCGTCCGCAGCGCCGCCACAGGGGCGACAGCACGGACACATCGGCGACTTCAGCACCTGACGAGGATGACCGACGTAACCCGTTCAGGGGAGAGCGTGACCAGCACGTGAGACGCCGTGGTCGCGATGCGGGACGGCCGGTGTCGTCATGCGGACCAGGACGGGCGTCCGAGGGTCAGGGACACCCCTCACCAGCGTCTCCGCCGGGCGCGGCGGCTTCGGTCGCGCCGCCGTACGCTGGAGGTGATGAGCACCCCCGCGCACGACACCGCACCCGCGGCGCCCGCCGCCGCACCCGCTCCGGCGGCTGCCGCACCCGCTCCGACGCCCGGCGTCGTCACCAGCCTCACGTCCCGCCGGCCCGCGGTGCCGACCGAGCGGCTCCTCGCCGAGCTCGTGCCGCCGCGCCACTTCGCCGACGAGTCCTTCGACACCTACCGGCCCGACCCCGCGCACGCGAGCCAGGCACACGTGCTCGCCCGGCTCCGCGAGGTCGCCGGGGAGGTCGGCGCCCGCACCGACCGCCCCTGGTGGCGGCCCGCGCGCCGCACCGCACCGCCCGCGGTGTACCTCGACGGCGGCTTCGGAGTCGGCAAGACCCACCTGCTCGCCTCGCTCGCGAAGGAGCACGGCGAGCACGCCGCGTTCGGCACGTTCGTGGAGTACACCAACCTTGTCGGCGCCCTCGGCTTCGGGCCCACGGTCGAGGCGCTCGGGCGGCGCAGGCTCGTCTGCATCGACGAGTTCGAGCTCGACGACCCGGGCGACACCGTCCTGATGTCCCGGCTCCTGCGCGAGCTCGCCGACCGCGGGGTCGCGCTCGCGGCCACGTCCAACACGTTGCCGGGGTCGCTCGGCGAGGGCCGGTTCGCCGCCGAGGACTTCCTGCGCGAGATCCAGGCGCTCGCGGACCGCTTCGAGGTCCTGCGCGTCGACGGCGAGGACTACCGCCACCGCGCCGTCGTGACCGACACCGCGCCGCTCGACGACGCCGCGGTCCGGGCCGCGGCGTCGCGCGTCCCCGGCGCGAGCCTCGACGCGTTCGACGCGCTGCTCGAGCACCTCGCGACCGTGCACCCGAGCCGGTACGGCGCGCTCCTCGACGGCGTGACGCTCGCCGGGTTCACCGGCGTGCGACCTGTGCCGGGGCAGGACGTCGCGCTCCGGCTCGTCGTGCTCGTCGACCGGCTCTACGACCGTGACGTGCCCGTGCTGCTCGGCGGCGGCCACGCCGGCGAGCTGTTCTCCGCGGAGATGCTGGCCGGGGGCTACCGCAAGAAGTACTACCGGGCGCTCTCGCGGCTCGGGGCGCTCGCGGAGGTCGGGCGGACGACCGCGACGGTCTGAGCGGGCGCCCCGCCGCCGGTCAGTCGACCGGCTCCACGGGCGAGCTCGTCAGCACGGCCACACCCCGGGCGGGGAGCACGACGCGCGTCGTCGGGTCGACGTCGTCCGGCGGGAGCAGCGTCACGGGCGACCACGACGCCTCGACGGTGAACGGCCCGCCCGCGCCGAGCGGCACGGTGCGCTCGGCGTGCGCGAGGTTGACCGCCACCCGGGCGCCCCCGCGGTGCACGACGAGCCAGCCCTCCCACGGTACGGCGGGCTCGTCCGGCGCGCGGTGGGCGGCCTCCGCCGGCGGGGCGTCGTCCCCCTCGAACCGCACGGTCGTGGCGGTGAGGTCGCCCGACGCCAGGTCCGGGTCGCTGCGCCGGAGCGCCACGAGCTCGCGGTACCAGTCGAGCAGCTCCGTGTGCGGCTCGCGCGCCGGCTCGGACCAGTCGAGCCGGCTGCGCTCGACGGTCCCGGGGGCCTGCGGGTCGGGCACCTCGACGTCGCCGCCGTACAGCGCCGTCCAGCCGTGCCCGCCGAACTCCCGGCGCCGCCCCTCGCGGACGGCCTGCGCGAGGTCCGGCTCCGGGTGGTCCGTGAAGTACATCCAGGGCGTGCGCGCGCCCCACTCCTCGCCCATGAACAGCATCGGGGTGAACGGGGACAGCAGCACGAGCGCGGCCTCGGTGGCGAGCGCGCCCGCGTCGAGGCGCTCGGACGGCCGGTCGCCGAGCGCGCGGTTCCCGACCTGGTCGTGGTCGGAGGCGAAGACGACGAAGCGGTGCCCGTCGGTGCCGGGCGGCACGGGCCGGCCCCACTCCCGGCCCCGGAACGTCGAGTAGGTGCCCGCGTGCACGAACACCTCGGTGAGCGCGGTGCGCAGGACCTCGGGGGTGCCGAAGTCGACGTAGTAGCCGTGCCGCTCGCCGGTCACGAGCGCGTGCACGGCGTGGTGGACGTCGTCGGCCCACTGCGCGGTCATGCCCCAGCCGCCCTGGCTCGTGGCTGTCAGGGACACGGTGTCGTTGAGGTCGGTCTCCGCGACGAGCGACAGCGGCCGGCCGAGCCGCTCCTGCAGCGCCGCGACCTCGTCGGACAGCTGCGCGAGCAGGTGCACGGAGGAGTCGTCGATGAGGGCGTGCACGGCGTCGAGGCGCAGGGCGTCCACGTGGAAGTCGGCGAACCAGCGCAGCACGCTGTCGCAGATCCACCGGCGGACCTCGTGGGAGCCGCGGCCGTCGAGGTTGATCGCCGCACCCCACGGCGTGTGGTGCGCGTCGGTGAAGTAGGGCGCGAACACGCTGAGGTAGTTGCCCGACGGCCCGAGGTGGTTGTGCACGACGTCGAGGCACACCGCGAGCCCGCGCGCGTGGGCCTCGTCGACGAAGTCCTGCAGCGCGGCGGGCCCGCCGTAGGGCTCGTGCACGCTGTACAGACCGACGCCGTCGTACCCCCAGCCGTGCTCGCCGTTGAACGCGGCGAGCGGCATGAGCTCGACGACGTCCACGCCGAGCGAGACCAGGTGGTCCAGCCGCTGCGTCGCGGCCGCGAGCGTGCCCTCGGGCGTGAACGTGCCGACGTGCAGCTCGTAGACCACGGCGCCGCGCACGTCGACCCCGGACCAGCCCGTGTCGCGCCACGCGTGCGCGGCGGGGTCGAACACGCGGCTCGGACCGTGCACGCCCGCGGGCTGCCACGCGCTGCGCGGGTCCGGGACGGGGTGGCCCCGGTCGACAGCGAACGCGTAGTCGGTGCCGGGCGGGAGGTCGCCGTCGGCGGCCCACCACCCGTCGTCCGCGCGGGTCATGGACCGGCGCTCCTCGCCCAGCACGAGCTCGACCGCCCGCGCCTTCGGTGCCCACACACGTGCCTGCACGGTCATCCCTCCGATCGGACCAGGAGCGCCACGGGGAAGCGGTCGAGCAGCGGGGCGACCTCCTGGACGCCGCCCGCGACCTCGTGCCCGGTGAGCACGTCGTGCCAGGTGCCGTCGGGCAGCGCGACGGTGTGGTCCGCCCACCCGCCGAGCCGCTCGAGGCCGACGCCGAGGCGCGTGGCCAGCGTCACGACGCGGGGGACGCCGGCGACCGTGCGGGTGAACGACACCAGGTGGCCCGACGAGTGTGCGAGCGCCCGGTAGCCGGCCTCCGGTCCCGTGAACGCCTCGGGCAGGTCGCGGCGCACGCGCAGGGCGCGCGACGTCACGAGCAGCTTCTCGTCGGCCGGGTCCCGGGGGCCGGCGCCCTCGTCGAGCCGCGCGAGCCGCGCCTCGAGCGTCGCGGTGTCCACGGGACGGCGGTTGTCGGGGTCGACGAGCGCGACCGACGGCACCTCCGTGCCCTGGTAGACGTCGGGGATCCCGGGGAGCGTGAGCTGCACGAGCTTCGTGCCGAGCGTCGCCGCCCGAACCGCGGCGCGCGTGCGCTGCTCCCAGTGCGTGAGCAGGTCGACGCACGTGTCGTCGGTCAGCACGCGCCGGGCCATGTCGAGCACCGCCGCCTCGTACGCCGCGTCGGGCTCCGTCCACGTCGTGCGGCTCTTGGCCTCGCGGATCGCCTTGGTCAGGTACTCGGTCAGCCGGTCCGCCGAGAGAGGCCCGTCCGGGGTCCAGGTGCCGGCGAGGGTCTGCCACAGCAGGTTCTCGGTGCGGCCGTCGAGCAGCGCGCTGCGGTACGGGGCCGACGCGGCGCGCAGCCGGTCCACGAGCGCCGACCACTCGACGGGCAGCTCGCTGAGCACGCCGAGGCGGTTGCGGGTGTCCTCGCTGCGCTTGGTGTCGTGCGTCGACAGCGTCGTCATGCCGAGCGGGGTGTGCGTCTGCGCGCGGGCCGCCCACGTCGCGAGCTCGGTCGGGGTCAGCGCGAAGCGGTCCGGCTCGCCGCCGACCTCGGTGAGCCCGGTCAGGTGCGTCCAGCGGTAGAACGCGGTGTCCTCGACGCCCTTGGCCATGACCGCGCCGCAGGTCTGCTGGAAGCGGACGACGAGCTCGTCGCGGCGCGGGGTGCGGGTCCGGCCCGCGCTGCCGGCCTCGCGCGCGAGGAGCAGGTCGACGAGGACGTCCATCGTGGCTGCGCGGTCGGGGGCGAGGCGGGCGCGCGCCGACGTGGCGGCGGCCTCCATCGCCTCGAGGGAGTCGGGGTGCACCGCCTCGCCCGGGACCACGTACGCGCGGTACCGGTCGAAGGCGACGAGCAGCTCGACGAGGCAGTCCTGGAGCGCGCGCCACGTGTGGTCGCGCAGGCGCAGGTCCTCCCGGCAGATCGCCGCCGCGAGCTCCGTGAGCCGGAACACCTCGGCGTACAGCGCGCCGTCGACGACCTCGCGCTTGGCCTCGTCGACGATCGCCGGCAGCGCGTCGGACGTGTCGTTCGTCAGGCGGTGCATGGTCGCGCCCAGCACGGCCGCGCCGCCCGGGTCGACGAACGTCTGCTGGATGCGCCACAGGGCCTCGTAGCCCGTCGTGCCGGCGGTGTCCCAGTCGTTCGGGAGCTCCTCCTCGCCCTGCAGGATCTTCTCGACGACGACCCACGCGCCGTCCGTGCGCTCGCGCAGCCGGGCCAGGTACCCCGCGGGGTCGGCGAGGCCGTCCGGGTGGTCGATCCGCAGGCCGTCGAGCGTGCCGTCGGCCACGAGCTCGAGGATGAGCCGGTGGGTCGCGTCGAAGACCTCGGGGTCCTCGACGCGGATCGCCGCCAGCGTCCCGACGTCGAAGAACCGCCGGTAGTTCAGCTCCTCGTCCGCGACGCGCCAGTACGCGAGCCGGTAGTGCTGGCGCTCGAGCAGCTCGGCGAGCGGCAGCGCCTCCGTGCCGGCACGCACGGGGAAGACGTGGTCGAAGTAGCGCAGGACCGTCGTCGTGCCCTCGGTGCCGGGCACCTCGACCTCGTCGAGCGACAGCTCGTCCCGCGCGAGGACCGCCCCGATCCGGTCACCGAGCACCGGCATGAGCACGGCGCCGTCGCCCGACGCCCAGTCGACGTCGAACCACGCCGCGAACGGTGACTCCGGACCGTCGGCGAGCACCGACCACAGTGCGCGGTTGTGCCACACGGGCGTGGGCACGGCCATGTGGTTGGGCACGATGTCCAGCACGAGCCCGAGCCCGGCGCCGTGCGCGGCGTGCGCGAGCCGGCGCAGCGCCGGCAGCCCGCCGAGCACGGGGGACACCTCGTCGTGGTCGACGACGTCGTAGCCGTGCGTCGACCCCGGTGCCGCGCGCAGGATCGGCGAGAGGTACACGTGCGTCACGCCGAGCGTCGCCAGGTACGGCACGCGCTGCGCGACGTCGTCGAGCGTGAGGTCCTCGCCGAGCTGGACCCGGTACGTCGAGACCGGGACCGGGTGGCCGTCGCCGACCAGCCGGCGCGCCGGGGTCCCCGGGCGGGGAGACTCGCTCACGCGCCCGCCCCGGGTGCCGCCGCCGGCGTCCCGGCGACCGTGCGCGGCTGCGTCGTCGGGGGACGGGTCAGCATCACGAGGGAGCGCTGCTCGGTCTCGAGCGTCGCGCCGGCCTTGAAGGTGTCGCCCTGCTGCACCGTCGTGTCGGTGTCCAGCACGGCCGTCCACTCCTCGCCGTACTCGAGCGGGGGCAGCGTGAACGTGGTCTTGGTCGGCTGGGCGTTGTAGAGCACGAGGAAGCTGTCGTCGACGATGAGCTCGCCGCGCAGGTCCGGCTCCTCGATGCCCTCGCCGTTGAGGAACACCATCACCGAGCGCGCCTGCTCCGCGTGCCAGGCGTCGTCGCGCATGTGCGTCCCGTCGGGTGCGAACCACGCGATGTCGTGCAGGTCGGACTCGCCGCCGTGGTCCGGGGAGCCCTCGAAGAACCGGCGCCGGCGCAGCACCGGGTGGTCCCGGCGCAGGTGCACGACCTGGCGCGTGAACTCGAGCAGCGCCTCGCGCGGCTCGTCGAGCTCCCAGTCGACCCACGACAGCTCGTTGTCCTGGCAGTACACGTTGTTGTTGCCCTGCTGCGTGCGCCCGAGCTCGTCGCCGTGCGCGAGCATCGGCACGCCCTGGGAGAACAGCAGCGTCGCGAGGACGTTGCGCTGCTGGCGCCCGCGGAGCTTGAGGACCTCCGGGTCCTCGGTCGGGCCCTCGACCCCGCAGTTCCACGAGCGGTTGTGGCTCTCGCCGTCGTTGTTGTCCTCGCCGTTCGCCGCGTTGTGCTTCTCGTTGTACGAGACGAGGTCGGCGAGCGTGAAGCCGTCGTGCGCGATCACGAAGTTCACCGACGCGATCGGGCGGCGTCCGGTGTGCTCGTACAGGTCCGACGAGCCCGACAGCCGGCTCGCGAACTCCGCGAGCGTGGAGGGCTCGCCGCGCCAGAAGTCGCGCACCGTGTCGCGGTACTTGCCGTTCCACTCCGACCACAGCGGGGGGAACCCGCCGACCTGGTACCCGCCGTCGCCCAGGTCCCACGGCTCGGCGATGAGCTTGACCTGGGAGATGATCGGGTCCTGCTGCACGATGTCGAAGAACGCCGAGAGGCGGTCGACCTCGTGGAACTGCCGGGCCAGGGTCGCGGCGAGGTCGAACCGGAACCCGTCCACGTGCATCTCGGTGACCCAGTAGCGCAGCGAGTCCATGATGAGCTGCAGCACGTGCGGGGAGCGCATGAGCAGCGAGTTCCCGGTGCCCGTGGTGTCGAAGTAGTGCGCCGGGTCCTCGTCGACGAGCCGGTAGTAGCTCGCGTTGTCGATGCCGCGGAACGACAGCGTCGGGCCCAGGTGGTTGCCCTCGGCCGTGTGGTTGTAGACGACGTCGAGGATGACCTCGATGTTCGCGGCGTGCAGCGCCTTGACCATCGACTTGAACTCCTGGACCTGCTGGCCCTCGCCGCCGTACGCCGCGAAGCCGTTGTGCGGCGCGAAGAAGCCGATCGTGTTGTAGCCCCAGTAGTTCGACAGGCCCTTGTCGACGAGGACCGGGTCGTTGACGAACTGGTGCACGGGCATGAGCTCGATGGCCGTCACGCCCAGGCTGGTCAGGTGCTCGATGATCGCGGGGTGCGCGAGGCCCGCGTACGTCCCGCGCAGCTCCTCGGGGATGCCCGGGTGCTGCATCGTCAGCCCGCGCACGTGCGCCTCGTAGATGACCGAGTCGTGGTACTGGTGCTGCGGCGGGTGGTCGTGGCCCCAGTCGAAGAACGGGTTCACGACGACCGACGTCATGGTGTGCCCGGCGGAGTCGTCGTCGTTGCGGGCGTCCTCCTCGCCGAACTGGTAGGAGAACAGCGACGGGTCGCCGTCGATCTGGCCGTCGATCGCCTTGGCGTACGGGTCGAGCAGCAGCTTGTTCGGGTTGCAGCGGTGGCCCTGCGCCGGGTCGTACGGCCCGTGCACGCGGAAGCCGTACCGCTGACCGGGCTGGAGGGCGGGCACGTACCCGTGCCAGACGAACGCGTCGACCTCGGGCAGGTCCACGCGGGTCTCGGTCCCGTCCGGGTCGAACAGGCACAGCTCCACGCGCTCGGCGACACCCGAGAACACGGCGAAGTTGGTGCCGGTGCCGTCGAACGTGGCACCGAGGGGATAGGGACGACCGGGCCAGATGCGCATCTGCCCAGAGTGCCAGGCAGCGTGCGGGGTCCGCCTCCCGGGAGGACCTGGTCGCCTGCTCAGGTGACGAGCATCACGCCCGGTTCCCCGGCGCGGGGTCCACGACCAGGGACTGCGCGAGCCGGTGCGTCTCACCCGGTTCGAGGTTCACCCGCGCCTCGCCGACGTTCGCGGCCTCGACGCACACCATGCCGAGCCACTCGTCGTCCCCGAAGTCGGGCATCGCCCGGGCCTTGCCGATCCACGGGTTCCACACGACCGTCGAGCGCGAGCCGTCCTTGGTCACCGTCAGGGTCCGGCCGAGCCCGGGGTCCACCACGCGGACCGTCGCCGTGCTCGCGTACACCCGGTCGGTCTCGGCGGTGAACCGCACCGGCTCGTCGCCCTGGCGCGCCTCCGCCGGACCCCCGGGGGCCGGCGCCTTGTCGGCGTACGACGCGCCCTCGAGCCCCTCGACGGTCACGTCGTGCACGTCGCCGACCGCGAGGTACGTGTGCAGCGCGTCCGTCAGCGTCACGGGCGCGTCGTCGTGGTTCGACACCGCGAGCTCGAGGTGCAGGGTCCGGCCCACGGTGACGCGGTACGTCGCCGCGAACCGGTGCGGCCACGCCGACGCGCGCGTGGCGTCCGAGTCCGCGAGCGCCAGCTCGAGCGTCACGTCGCCCGACGCGTCCTCCGTGGCGCCGCGCAGCTCCCAGGCCGTCGTGCGTGCCCAGCCGTGCGCCGGTGCGTCCGCGACCTCGGGGTGCGGGCCGAACCACGGGAAGCAGATCGGCACCCCGCCGCGGATCGGGGCGCCCCCCTCGAAGCGGCTCGCCGCGCTCGTCCACAGCACGGGCGCGTGGCCGTCCGGCTGCCAGGCTGTCACGTGCGCGCCGTGCAGGTACACCTCGGCGCTCGCGTGCGGCGTCTCGACGCGCACGCACGGGAGGCCGCCGTGGCCCTCGGCGAGCCGGACCGACGCGGGCAGGGCGGGAAGGGCGGGCATGGTGCTCCTCTGCGGGCCGGGCGAGGGCGACCGGCGCTCCCGGGCGCCGGTGCTCGGACGCCGACGGGAACCGCGCCGGGTCGTGCAACCACCCTACTGAGGCGCGTCCGGCCCACCGGGGCCCGACGGGGTGTCGACGCCGGCCGCGCTGCCCGGACCGGCCGGAGCACCCGGGGCCGGCGCGGACGGGAGGTGGGCGGCGAGCGGGCGCACGGGGCGGATCGCGGCGACGAGGGCGAGGACGTCCGGGGCGCGCGGGTCGCCGGTCAGCGGGCTGCCGTCGAGGTCGCTCATCGCCCGGCCCGAGCGGCGTCGGCAGCGGCCGGGCTGGTGCGTGTGCGTCGGTCCACGGTGGTGCTCCCCTCTGCTCGGTCCTCGTCCTGGGAGGAGCCTGCGGAGCGTGCGCTGATGCGTCCCGGCGCCGCCGCGCACCTCCCGCGCGCGCCTCCGCCGGCTCGACCGGGTGAGCGCTCCGGTGGCGCGCCCACCAGGGCGCTCGTACGGTCGTGGGACACGACCGGAGGAGGTTCGTCATGGGACTCGACGACAAGATCGCCAATGCGGCGGAAGAGCTGCAGGGCAAGGGCAAGGAGGCGGCGGGCCGCGCGAGCGGCGACCGCGACCTCGAGGCCGAGGGCCGCACGGACCAGACGAAGGCCGACGTGAAGCAGGCCGGCGAGAAGATCAAGGACGTCTTCAAGGACTGACGCCGACCGCACGACACCCGGGCCGGTCGCTCCTCACGGAGCGGCCGGCCCGTCGTCGCGCACGGCGGCGGTGGGCGACGCGCCCGCCCCGCGCCGGCGGGCCGCTCGCCCCCGGCGAGAGCGGCTCCGCCCGGGCGTCAGGTCGCGTGGTGCGTCCGGGCTGCGGCGTAGGACGGCTCGCGCAGCCGCGCCACCCACGCCTCGAGCGGCAGGCCCGGCAGCGGGTGGAGCGCCGCGTCGAAGCGCAGCACCGAGTCGACCGTGGCCTGCGCGGGGCCGTCGACGACGAGCTCGCCGAACTCGTGCCAGCGCCGCTCCCACGGGCTCGCGAACCCCAGCCGCAGGTGCCACGGCTCCGCCGCGAGCGCGGCGGCGAGCGCGTCGAGACCGGTCGGCAGCACGCGCGGCCCCGGCACCGCGACGAGGAGCACGGGGCCCGTGGGTGTCGCGTACGGCAGCAGGCTCCCGTACGCCCCGCCCGACGGCGCCCGGTGGGGGGTCAGCAGGAAGCGCGTGACGCGCCCGAGGCCGGTGGTCGAGAGCAGGAGGTCGCTCGGGCCGTCGGTCCCGTCGAGGCGCAGCGCGAGACCCTGCACGTCCGGCAGCGGCACGGGCAGCCCCACCGAGCGGGACAGGCGCGCGATCCCGCGGTCGGTGCCCGCCTCGTCGAGCCAGCGGGCACCGGTCGGCTGTGCGGAGCCGTGGCGCACGACGGTGGCCCGCAGCGTCGCGCCGTCGGGGTGCAGCGGCCGGGCGCCGCGCAGCGCGGTCACGGCGCGGGTCAGCCCGCCCAGTACGGCACCCGCGCCGGTCGGGAGCCGGAGAGCCGGACCTGCGGGGCCGTCGCGGTGCCGGGAGGTCGCGTCGAGGCGCTGCTGGTCCATGCGGTGATGGTCGCGCCGCAGGCCCGTGACCGCACCTCCGGCGGCGCGGACGCCGCCCGGCGCGGGCCGCCACGTCGGGCGGAGGGCTGCCGGCGCAGCGCCGGCAGCCCCCTGAGCAGGCGCTCCGATTGCCGCGTCCGCCGATCGGGCGCAGGCTCGTCGTCAGGGAGCCACGGCCCCGGCCGGCGTCCGCGCCGCGCCCGGTGCCGCGCAGCCCGCGACGACACGCCGCGCCACGACCAGCCGGTCGGGGCGCCCGACGCCCGCCGGCGCCCCGCGCCGCCGGTGACAGGAGGCCCCATGAGCGTCCACGCCGCGATCACCGTGCGCCGACCCCTCGACGAGGTCTACGCGTACTGGTCCGACTTCACGAACCTGCCGCGCTTCATGGCGCACGTCGAGCAGGTCACCGTCGCCCCCGACGGCACGTCGCACTGGCGCGTCTCGGGCCCCGTCGGCACGCACGTCGAGTGGGACGCGCGCGTCGTCGAGGCCGAGCCGCCGCGCGTGCTGCGCTGGGAGTCGGTCGGGAGCGCCGACGTGGAGAACTCCGGCAGCGTGCGCTTCACCGAGGCGCCCGGCGACCAGGGCACCGAGGTCCGGGTCGAGATCGACTACCGCGCGCCGGGCGGCAAGGTCGGCGAGCTCGTGGCCCGGCTCTTCGGGGAGCAGCCGCGCCAGCAGGTCGAGGACGACCTGCGCCGGTTCAAGCAGGTGCTCGAGACGGGCGACATCATGCGGTCCGAGGGCAGCCCCGAGGGCACGCGCGCGGGCAACCAGGTGCGTCAGCGCACCGCGGAGCCCGTCGAGCAGACGCCCGAGGGCGCGGTCGGCGCCGGCTGACCGTCGGGCCGGCTCCCGGCCGGTCGTCGGCCGGTGCCTCCCGGCGGGCAGCACCACGAGCACGACGAGCACGCAGACCAGCAGGCACGAGCAGCACCCCGGGGGCGGCGCGGTCCGCGCCGACGGGGACGGACCGGGACGCGAGCGCCCGCGGGCACACCCCGTGGACCGCGGGCCGACGACGAGAGGGACGAGATGCGCGCGAACAGGTGGATGGGCAAGGGAGTCGTCGAGGTCGGGGAGGTCCCGGACCCGAAGATCCTCAGCCCGCGGGACGCGATCGTGAAGGTCACGTCGACCGCGATCTGCGGCTCCGACCTGCACATGTACGGCGGGTTCATCCCGACGATGGAGAAGGGCGACGTCGTCGGGCACGAGTTCATGGGCGAGGTCGTCGAGGTCGGCAGCGCCGTCGGGAACCTGCGCGTCGGCGACCGCGTCGTCGTGCCGTTCCCGATCTCGTGCGGGGCGTGCACCCAGTGCGTGCGACGCAACTACTCCCTGTGCGAGAACTCGAACCCCAACGCGGGCATGGCCGAGAAGGTCATGGGCTACTCGCCCGCGGGGATCTTCGGCTACTCCCACATGCTCGGCGGGTTCGCCGGGGGGCAGGCCGAGTACGTGCGCGTGCCGTTCGCGGACGTCGGCCCGCTGAAGATCGAGCACGACCTGACCGACGAGCAGGTGCTCTTCCTCTCGGACATCTTCCCGACCGCCTACATGGGCGCCGAGATGTGCGACATCAGCCCCGGGGACGTCGTCGCGGTGTGGGGTGCCGGCCCGATCGGCCAGCTCGCCGCCGCGAGCGCGTACCTGCTCGGCGCCGGGAAGGTCGTGATCATCGACCGGTTCGACTACCGGCTGCGGATCGCGCAGGAGAAGGCCGGTGCCATCCCGGTCAACTACGAGGAGCAGGACGTCAAGGAGGCGCTCCTCGACATCACCGCGGGCCGCGGCCCCGACGCGGTGATCGACGCCGTCGGCATGGAGG
The DNA here is from genome assembly GCF_053607065.1 of Cellulomonas sp. NPDC055163. NCBI lineage: Bacteria > Bacillati > Actinomycetota > Actinomycetes > Micrococcales > Cellulomonadaceae > Cellulomonas > Cellulomonas sp. NPDC055163. The sequence goes on from NZ_JBSGSU010000005.1 coordinate 24,421, forward strand.
CGCACCACCACGTGGGCGCCGTCAACGCGTACGACAAGGTCATGCAGGCCGTGAAGCTCGAGCCGGACCGTGCCGGTGCGCTGCGCGACGCGGTGCTGAACGTCCGCAACGGCGGGGTCGTGTCGGTCGTCGGGGTGTACGGCGGGTTCGTCGACAAGTTCCCGATGGGCGCGGTCGTCAACCGCTCGCTGACGCTGCGCTCCGGGCAGTGCCACACGCACCGGTACATGCAGCCGCTGCTCGACCGCATCGTCGCCGGCGAGATCGACCCGAGCTTCGTGATCAGCCACCGCATGACGCTCGACGAGGCGCCCGCGGGCTTCGAGATGTTCCGCGAGAAGGCGGACGGCTGCAACAAGATCGTGATGACGCCGTGAGCGCGGCAGCGGGCGACGGCGACGCGACGACGGACAGCACCACGCACGGGGCCCGGGAGACGCACACCCGCTCCGGCCCGCTCAGCGGCGGCATGGCCGTCGTCGAGCGGCGGGTCGGCTGCGCCGCGGAGGTCGTCCTCGAGGTCCTGGAGGACGGCTGGCTCTACGCCGGGTGGGTCGTCGGCGCGTCGCGCATCCGCGAGGTCGACGCGCACTGGCCCGAGCCCGGGGCGGCGATCCACCACTCGGCGGGCGTGTGGCCGTTCGTGATCAACGACAAGACCGTGTCCCGGCGCTGGGACGGGCGCAGCCGCCTCGAGCTGCAGGCCCACGGGTGGCCGCTCGGGGAGGCGCGCGTGGTCATCGACGTGCGGTCCGACGGCCCCGCGTCGTGCCGGGTCGTGCTCGCCGAGGACGCCGTCAAGGGCCCGGGCACGCTCGTCCCGCGTGCGCTGCGCAAGGCCGCGATCGTCCCGCGCAACAAGGAGGCGCTGCACCGCCTCGCCCTGATCGCCGAGGGGCGGGCGCGCGGCCACGGGGTGCCGCCGGGCGGGCCCGCCGGGGCGTCGTCGGCCAGCTCTGCGGGTGCTTCCGCAGGTGAGAGCGCCGCAGCGGGGTGACGCCACCGGATGCGGGGCAGCAGGGCGCGGTGCACGCTTGTCCGGTATGACCCCCGTGACCGCGGCCAGGCAGGCGCCGTGGACCGTCCCCGGCGAGCCCACCGGCTCAGACGAGGTGCCCCGCACATGATCCTCCCCACCCCCCGTGGACCGCTGAGCTCCGCCCTCGTCCCGCTCCTGCGCGGACCGGTCCCCGGCGACGACGACCCCGCACCCGCGCTCCCCGTCGCGGACGCGCTCGCGGCGTCGACCGACCTGCTCGAGGACGACGACATCCAGCTCGCGCTGTTCTGCCTGTACGAGCTGCACTACCGGGGTTTCGAGGACGTCGACGACCGCTGGGAGTGGGAGCCGGGCCTCCTGCGCGCACGCCGGCGACTGGAGGACGCGTTCGAGGCCGAGCTGCGCGAGCGCGTCAAGGTGCCCGACGCGCACGGCCTCGACCAGGCGGGCGTCGCCGAGACGCTGTTCACGATGGCGGCCGCCGAGACCGGCCCCGGGCTCGCCCGGTACGTCGGGAAGAAGGCCTCCGAGGGCCAGCTCCGTGAGCTGCTCGTGCAGCGCTCGCTGTACCAGCTCAAGGAGGCCGACCCGCACACGTGGGCGGTCCCGCGGTTGGCCGGCGCCCCCAAGGCGGCGCTCGTCGAGATCCAGGCCGACGAGTACGGCGGCGGTGACCCCGAGCGCATGCACGCCGCGCTGTTCGCGCAGACGATGCGCGGGCTCGGGCTCGACGACGCCTACGGCCGCTACGTCGAGGAGCTTCCTGCCATCACCCTCGCGTCGCTCAACGCGATGTCGCTGTTCGGGCTGCACCGGCGCCTGCGCGGGGCCGTCGCCGGGCACCTCGCGGCGTTCGAGATGACGTCGTCGCTGCCGAACCGCTTCTACGGCAACGGCTTCCGGCGGCACGGCCACGGGCCGGAGACGACGCTGTACTTCGACGAGCACGTCGAGGCGGACGCCGTGCACGAGCAGATCGCGGGACGCGACCTGGCCGGGGGGCTCGCACGCGACGAGCCGGAGCTCACCGCCGACATCCTGTTCGGCGCCGCGGTCTGCCTCGCGCTCGACGACGCCGTCGCCGGGCACATCATGACGGCCTGGCAGGCGGGCCGCTCGTCGCTGCGCGCCGCATGAGGGCCGCGCCGTGGGACCTCACCGCCTCGGCGTCGGGGCGTGCCCGGTGCGCGGCGGCCCGCCGGGAGCGGGCGCTCGCGGAGCTGCGGCGCAGCGGTCCTCGGACGGCCGTGGCGGGGTGCCACCCGGCGGCCGGCCGACGCTGAGGCGGTCGGGGACGGGCCGCCGGGGTGGCTGACGTTCGGCGGCGGTAGACGAGGGGAGTCGACACCGAGCGGTCGACGTCCCGGGCCGCCGACGCGCCGCGCCGGTCAGTCGACGCTGAGCCGCCGGACCACCGCGCGCGCGGCCGCCGTCACCAGCGCACGGTCGTGCGTCACGACCATGTCGAACGGGCGGTCCCCGTCGACGTCGGCGTGCCCGGCCGCGCGTGCGACCAGGGCGCTCGCGGCGTGCGCGCCGAGCACGAGCACCGTCCACTCCGCGACGAGGGGGTCGTGGGCGTCGAGCGCCCACCCGCGCACCCCGGGCGCCGGCTCCGCCGGCATGTCCTCGCCGAGCGCCGCGACGAACGGCAGGCGCTGCGCGAGCCCGGCGTAGCGGCGCGCCGTCGGCGCCGTCACGTACCGCTCGTGCTGGAAGCACGAGAGGACCATCGGCGGGACGAGCGAGTGCTGCGCTCCGAGCTCGAGGGTCGTCGAGAGCGGGACGAGGAGACGCTTGGGGACCCGCTGGACGGTGCGCACCGCGGCGGCGAGGTCGAACGGCGTGGTGCGGTGCTGCGTGGGGACGGGCGCGTGCGCCGCGAACCTCTCGGGGAGGTGCTCCGCGGCGCCGGGTACAGGTCCGGGACGGCCCCAGTACCAGCCCTGCCCGAGCGTCGCGCCCAGCACGACCGCCCGCGTGAGGTCGTCGGCGTCCTCGACGCCCTCGGCGACGACCTCCGCGCCCGACTGCTCGGCGTAGTCGCGCACGGCACCCGCCACGACGACGGTCTGCGGGTCCTCGAGCGTGCGCAGCAGACCTAGGTCGAGCTTGACGACCTCGGGACGCAGGAGCGGGACGAACGCGAGCGACGCCGGGCGCGCGCCCACGTCGTCGAGCGCGATCGCGCACCCCGCGGCGCGCAGCCGGTCCGCGGCGGCGAGGATCCGCGCCGGGTCCGCCGCGAGCGCCCGCTCGGTGATCTCGACGACGACCTGGAGCCCGGGCGGGCGCCGGTCGAGCACCTCGAGGACCGGTTCGAGGTGCCGGGTCAGGGTCTGCGGCTCGACGTTGACGAACAGCGTCGCCGCCCCGCCGCGGAGCCCGGCCGTCGCACCGGCGCAGGCCGTGGCCAGCGACGCCCGTTCCAGCTCGACGAGCCGGCCCGCGGCGCGGGCGTCCTCGAGCAGCGTGAGGGGCGAGGCCCACGCGGTGCCCGCCGGGCCGCGCAGCAGCGCCTCGTGCCCGAGGGTCGCGCCGGTGCGCAGGTCGACGAGCGGCTGGTACACGCTGTGCAGCGCGCCGCTCGTGAGCAGGTCGTCGAGGGGGGAACGGGTCGGTGTCGCCGTGCGGCGTGACGAGGCAGAGGTCACGGGTGCCCCATCGGACGGACCGGGCCGGGTCTGACCGTTCCGCCGGCGCCGTCCGGGTGCGGGGCTGCGGAGGCGGCAGCAGACTGGCGACCATGCTCGACGACCCGGACCTCCCGCCCGTGCCCCGCGCGCCGCGCCCCGCCGTCATCGTGGCGTGCCCCGACGGGCCGCTCCTCGTGCGCGGCGACGCGGAGATCCGGGACGCCGAGGGCCGGCTCGTCCCGCGCCGGCGGGCCACCGTCGCGCTGTGCCGGTGCGGCGCGTCGGCGATCAAGCCGTGGTGCGACGGCAGCCACAAGGCGACCGGTTTCACGACCCGCTGACCGGCGCGACGGCCCGCGCCAGGGGTCCCGCCGTCGGCGCGGTTGCGGTGCGGGGAGCCCGGGTCAGCGTGGACGAGCGGTCCAGCACCGGGCCCCTCGAGCCGCCCGGCGCGAGAGTCCTGCGGCGGTACCCGGCTGCGGCCGGCCACCCGGACGGGCCATCACCATGGCAACGGGAGAGACCGGGTTCGACGACGCCGGCTACGGCCTCGTGTCGGTGCAGTACCTCTCGCTCGAGGCGGGGCACGACGACGGCGGGTAGGTGCGCGACGCCCGCGACGCGGGACGCGACGACATCGCCGAGTTCGTCGAGCAGGTGAGGCGCGAGGACTCCGACCGTGCACACTGCTGTCACGCGTCCCTGGGCGAGCTCACGCATGCACGGCACGTCCGCGACCAGCCCCCAGGGAGCGTGAGCCGGGGCCGGCGCCACGTCGCGCGGCGCGGCGCGGCGGGGAGCAGGTGGGGCGCGCGGGCCGCGTGTAGCGTGATGTGGAGCGACGAGTCTGGGGGGTGGCGGTGGCGGAGCACACGGAGCTGCTGGCCCGGCTCGCGTCCGCGGTCGCGAGCGCATCCGAGTCGGAGTCCTTCACGTGGCGGCTGTGCGAGGCCACCCGGCGGCTCCTGGGTGCGGACGGCGCGTCGCTGACCGTCGACAACGCCTCGCCGAACCGGATCACGCTGTGCGCGACCGACGAGGTCGCGGCCCAGCTCGAGAACCTCCACGACGTCCTCGGCGAGGGTCCGGCCACGTCGGCGTACCTCACCGGCGAGCCGGTCGTCGTGACCCTCGCCCAGGCCGCCGAGCGGTGGCCGGTGTTCGCGGAGGCCGCGACCCGGCAGACCGACGCCGGCCAGCTGTACGCGCTGCCGACGCGGCAGGGTTCCGCGGTGCAGGGCGTCCTGACGCTCTACCGCCGCACGCCGGGCCCGCTCACGGAGGACGCGGCCGGGGCCCAGTTCCTCGCGGACGCCCTCGCGGCCGCGCTGCTGCACGACTCCGAGGCGCTGTCCGACCTCGGGCCGGGCGGGTCCTGGTCGAACCGCGCGCAGGTGCACCAGGCGACCGGCATGGTCGTCGCGCAGCTCGCCGTCACGGTCCGCGACGCCCTCGCGATCCTGCGCGCCCACGCGTTCGCGCTCGACCAGCCCCTCGCCGAGGTCGCCCGCTCCGTCGTCGCCCGCGAGCTCGTGTTCGGACGCCAGGAGGACGCATGAGCGAGGACCGCGCCGACATGACCACCCCCACCCCAGCCGCCCGGAGAGCCCACCTGATGACCGGACACAGCCCGACCCGGGCGCTCGCCGAGATGTCCGCGACCCTCGTCGAGGAGTACGACGTCGTCGGCGCGCTGACCCACCTGTGCCTGGCGTGCACGGACGTGTTCGGGGCGAGCGCCGCGGCGCTGCTCGTCCGCGGCGACGGCGGTGCGGGCGCCGAGCTCGAGCTGCTCGCGGCGTCGTCGCACGGCGCCACCGAGCTCGAGCTGCACCAGCAGCAGGTCGACCAGGGCCCGTGCCTCGACGCGGTGTCCGCCCGCCGCCCCGTGCACGCCGACGACGCCGACGAGATCGCCCGGCGGTGGCCGCGGTTCGCCGCCGTCGCCGGCCCGTCCGGGGTGCGCGCCGCGCACGCCTACCCCCTGCGGTGGCGCGGCCGGGTGCTCGGCGCGCTGAACGTCTTCTTCACGGCCGACCGGAGCCTCGACCCGGAGGAGGAGGTCGCCGCGCAGGCGTTCGCCGACGTCGCGACGATCGCGATCGTGCACGCCCGCGCCCGGCCCCGCGTCGAGGTCATCGCGCGCGAGGTGCAGGAGGCCCTGGACGGGCGGACGGTCGTCGAGCAGGCCAAGGGCGTGCTCGCCGTCCAGGAGTCGATCGATCCCGCCGAGGCGTTCCACCGGCTGCTCGACCGGTCCGACGCGCTGGGCGTCTCGCTCGCGTCGCTCGCGGCGCGGGTGGTGGAACGCGCCCAGCGCGGGCTGCACTGGGAGACCGCGGACGCCTGACGGCGGCGCACCTCAGTGTCAGGGCCGCCGCAGGGACGCCCGACGGAGCCGCGTTCGGCCCGACGAGCGGTGACTGGGGCCCGATGAGCGGTGCCGGCTCGGCGCTCGTGTGCCGGGCGGGCGTCAGCTGCGGCTCGAGTCGCGGAACGCCGGGGGAGGGCTCGCCGGCTGGCCGGTCACGCCCTCGATGATCGCGACCGCGACGTCGCGGAGCTTGGTGTTGCGGTGCTGTGACGCGGTCCGCAGGATCGCGAACGCGTCCTCGGCGCTGCACCGGTTCTGGGCCATGATCACGCCCATCGCCTGGTCGATGGTCGCGCGCGAGGCGAGCGCGGCCTTGAGGTGCGCGTTGACCTGGGCCTGGCGGTGCGCCGACCGGCAGACGGTGAGCGCGTGCGCGAGCTCCTGCGCGTAGTGGGTGGCCGTGGTGAGGGCGGCGGTGTCCCACGCGTCGGGGACCGGCGAGTAGAGGACGAGCACCAGCTCGGCATCGCCGTCGAGGCGCGCCGGGATCGCGACGGCCGACCGGAACCCGGCCTGCGACGCGAGCGGTGACCACGACGGCCACCGCGGGTCGTCGTCCACGTCGGGAACCACGACCACCCGGACCCCGCGGCGCGCCGTGGCGGAGGGGCCGGCGCCGGACTCGTGGACCGCGAGCTCGCACTCCTCGGCCCGCGCGCTGCTGGAGGCGACGAGGCGCATCGTGTCGCCGTCCCGGACCGAGACGACCACCTGGGTCGACGGCACCACCTGGGGGATGGCGGCGACGGAGAGCTGTTCGAGGAACCGCTCGGCACACGCCGTCTCCGTCACCCCGTTCACGTGCGTCCCGATGTCGCCGACCGTGATCTCGTCTCTCATGGTGGTCATGCCGCTGCTCACCCCTGAACGTCCGGCTCATGCCGTGTGCGCCCTCGCCGCCCGTGTTCCGCAGGCGCAGTGCGAGCCGCTGTCCCGTCGTGGTGCGGGCGCGGCGGACCCGCCGGAATCAGCATGAATCGCCCACCGTCCCCGCGCAACACGGCGGACGTCCGCCGCGCGCGTCGTGGCTGCTCATGCCCTCCTTCAGAGGTCCGGCCGAGCCCCGTACCGATGTCCCCCGAGGGACCGACGGAGGCGCGCGCGTGCAGCGGCGGGGAACCGACCGGTTCGTCGAGGACGACCGGCCCACGGTGGTCGTCGCGCGCCGCGACCGGTGTGCGGAGCTGCTCGGCACTCTCGCCCGGCACCGCGCACCGGTCGTGCTGCTCGACGACGACTCACGTGACGGGCCGGTCCGGCACGGTGCCGGCCGGGCCCGTCAGGGGGTCGGCCTGCGCTCCGCGAACTCGGTGCCGGGGTGCGGGGCGACGCCGGTGACGCTCTCGATGAGGGCCGCGGCGACGTCCCGGAGCTTGAGGTTGCGGTTCTGGGACGCGCTGCGCAGGATCCGGAACGCGTCCTCGGACGAGCAGCGGTTCTCCGCCATGATCACGCCCATCGCCTGGTCGATCACGGCGCGTGACGCGAGCGCGGCCTTGAGGTCCTCGTTGATCTCCGCCTGGTCCGCCGAGCGCAGGCACAGCCGCAGGGTGCGGGCGACCTCGTCGGCGTACATGTCGGCGGTGGCCAGCGCGTCGTCGTCCCACGCGCCCGCCTCCTCGGAGTACAGGTTGATCGCGATGTCGACGCCCTCGCGCACGCCGCGGGGGATCGCGGCCGCGGAGCGGAAGCCCGCCTTCCGGGCGGCGTCGGCCCACACCGGCCAGCGCTCGTCGTCGTCGAGCTCCTGGATCACGATCCGCTCGCCGGTCTCCGCGGACGTCAGGCACGGGCCCTCGTTCGCGGCGAACTCGACCTCGTCGCACTGCGCGGCGCGCGCGTCGCTGCTGGCGACGCCGATGGGCCGGCCCTGGCGCTTGAGCATGATCGCGACGTGCGCGTCGGGGCGGATGCGCGCCGCCGCGGCCTGCGCGACGCCCTCGACGAACTCCTCGACGCCCGCCGCGTCGAGCAGCAGCGTGTGCAGCTCGGTGATGGCGTGCGCGCGCTCGACGGTCCGGTCCATGGGTGCGCTCCTCGGGTCGACGACGTTCACGGCACAAGGATCGCGCGGGGTCGGGGATCGCGCACGCGCCCCGCGCGAGGCCGGTCGGACGCGCGTCCGGCTCGGGTCGCGAGAAGCGCTTCTCCGGCGCACGATCTGTCCCAAGAGCCGCGTCGGCTCGGCCCTCCGGCCAGCGGGGGCGCCCGCCCGGGACCCCTGGGCGGGCCGGCGCCGTCCCGCACCCGTGGACGGCCCACCCGCCGGCGTCCGTGTCCGCTTCCGTCGACGACCGTCGGCCCGGACCGGCGTGGGAGTCCACGGGCGGGATCGGAGGGGTACGTGATGGGCACGCGACGGGTTGGACTGTGCGGGTCGGTGGCGGCCGGGGTGCTCGCGCTCGGTGCGTGCGCGTCGGGCAGCGGGGAGCCGACGCAGGCCGAGGTGACGTACGGGTCGGACGCCGCGATGAGCGGTGAGCTGACGGTGATGGGCTTCGGGACGGGTGACGACGTGGCGCAGGTGCGCTACGACCGCACCACGGACGAGCTCGGGGACGACGTGGAGGTCTCGCTCGTCGAGGGGGACCTGGACATCCAGGCGTTCCTGTCGGCGGTCGCGGCGGGTGACCCGCCCGACCTCGTGTACGCGAACCGCGACCAGATCGGCACCTTCGCCTCGCGCGGGGCGATCCTGCCGCTCACGGACTGCATCGCCGCGGAGGACGTCGACACCGGCCAGTTCCGGGAGGCGGCGTCGGGCCAGGTGACGTTCGACGGCGCCGTGTACGGGCTCCCGGAGTTCAACCAGGTGCAGGTCACGATGGCGGACTCCTCGCTGCTGTCCGCGGCCGGGCTCGGCATCGAGGCCGTGAACGGCTCCGACTGGGACGCGGTCACGCAGGCCACGTCGGCGCTGGTCCGCCGGGACGGGGGCGCGCTGTCGGTGATCGGCTTCGACTCCAAGCTGCCCGAGTTCTTCCCGCTGTGGGCCAAGGCGAACGGTGCGGACCTGCTGTCCGACGACGCGCGCACCGCGCAGCTGGACTCCCCGGAGGCGCTCGAGGCGCTCGAGCTCGCGGTGGCGGTCTACGACGCGCAGGGCGGGTTCCCCGCGGTGAAGGCGTTCCGCGACTCCGCGGACTTCTTCGGCGAGGGCAACCAGTTCGCGACGCACACCCTCGGGGCGATGCCCATGGAGAACTGGTACGTCAACGTGCTCAACGAGGTGTCCCCGGACGCGACGCTCGCGTTCGACACGTTCCGCTCCCGGGAGGGCGAGCCGCTCGCGTTCGCGACGGGCTCGGCGTGGGCGATCCCCGCGGGCAGCCCGAACGCGGCCGCGGCGTGCCGGTTCGCTGCGACGATGGTCGAGCAGGACAGCTGGCTCGCGGCGGCGCAGGCCCGTGCCGACGCCCGCGCCGAGTCCGGTCAGGTGTTCACGGGTCTGCTGACGGGCAACACGGACGCCGACGAGCAGATCCGCTCGACGCTCGTGGAGCCGTCCGGTTCCCCGGTGTGGGACGCGGCCGTCGAGGCGGTGTACGAGGCGAACGAGAACACGTTCTCGCTGCCCGCGAACCCCGCCGACGCCGAGTTCAAGGCGGCGTGGCAGGACGGCGTGAACCGGGTGCTCAACGGCCAGCAGGAGCCCGCCGAGGCGCTCGCGCAGGCGCAGGAGGAGGCGCAGGAGGCGCTCGACGACGCCTGGGCCGAGTGGGACGAGCGGTCGGACGGCTGACGTGACCACCACGACGGCCGCCCCGGTGGCCGCGGGTCCTGTCGCGCCCACCCGCACCCGCACCGCGCGGGCCCGGTCGCGGCGCAACCTGCGCTCCGCCCTGCTGTTCCTGAGCCCGTGGATCATCGGGTTCCTCGTCTTCACGCTGTGGCCGGTCCTGTACTCCGCGTACCTGTCCCTGACCGACTACGACGTGATCAACGACCCGCGCTTCATCGGGCTCGAGAACTACCGCGACATGGCCGCCGACCCGAAGATCGCGCTCGCCCTGACGAACACGGTCGTCTACACGGTGCTCGCCGTCCCGCTGCACGTGGTCGGCGCGCTCGGCCTCGCGCTGCTGCTCGAGCGGGCCGGGCGGTCCTCCGGGTTCTTCCGCACCGCGTTCTTCCTGCCCAAGATGACCCCGCCCGTCGCCGTCGGCGTCCTCGTGCTGCTGCTGTTCAACGGGCAGAACGGGCTCGTCAACGAGGCGCTCGGTGCGGTCGGCATCCAGGGGCCGTACTGGACGACGGACCAGGCGTGGATCAAGCCCGCGCTCGTCCTCATGAGCATGTGGACGATCGGCGCGACCGTGATCATCCTGCTCGCGGCCCTGCGCCAGGTGCCGTCCGAGCTGTACGACGCCGCGCGGGTCGACGGCGCCGGGTTCTGGCGCCGGACGTTCGCGGTCACCGTGCCGATGATCTCGGGGACGCTGTTCTTCGTCGTCGTCGTCAACACCATCGCGGCGTTCCAGATGTTCACCGAGGCGTACACGGCGTTCTTCGGCTCGGGGAACACGACCTACGCCAACGAGGCCGCGCTGTTCTACGTCATCTACCTGTTCCAGCAGGGCTTCGAGAACCTCAACATGGGGTACGCCTCCGCGATGGCGTGGCTGCTGTTCGTGATCATCCTCGCCGTGACGCTCGTGCAGCTCGCGGTCTCCAAGCGCGTCGTCTACTACGAGGGGGACCAGAAGTGACCCGCTCACCGGTGCGCCCGCTGATCCTCGCCGCGCTCGTCGCCGCGACGGTCGTGTTCGTGTACCCGTTCGTGTGGCTCGTCAGCGCGTCCTTCAAGCCGCGGGGGGAGGTCTTCGACAACCGGCTCGTCCCGGAGACCTTCACGTTGGACAACTACGTGCAGGTGTGGCGCGAGGTGCCGATGGCCCAGTGGCTCTCGAACACCGCCCTCGTCACCGTGCTCGCGGGCGTCACCGTGACCCTGTCCAGCGCAGCCGTCGCGTGGGGGTTCGCGTACTTCCGGTTCCGGGGGCGCGGGTTCCTGTTCGGGCTCGTGCTCGCGACGATGATGCTGCCCGGCGCGGTCACGCTCATCCCGACGTACCTGATCTGGAAGGAGCTCGGCTTCGTCGGGACGCTGACCCCGCTGTGGGCCGGGAACCTGTTCGGCAGCGCGTTCTACATCTTCCTGATCCGGCAGTTCTTCCTCGGGCTGCCCCGGGAGCTGTTCGAGGCCGCGTCCCTCGACGGCGCCGGCAACTGGACGATCTTCCGCTCCATCGCCCTGCCGCTGGCCCGCCCCGCGCTCGTCCTCACGCTCCTGTTCGAGACCCAGGCGGCGTGGACCGACCTCATGCGGCCCCTGATCTACGTGCAGGACTCCGACAAGTTCACCGTCCCGCGCGGGCTCAAGGCGCTGCTCGACCAGTACGGGTTCGGCGGGGAGTGGCACTGGGAGATCATCGTGACCGCCTCGGTCATCGCGACGCTGCCGATGATCCTGCTGTTCTTCGCCGGCCAGCGGCACTTCGTGGAGGGCATCGCCACGACCGGCTCGAAGGGCTGACGGCCGGGCGGGCGGGGCGGCGCCGACCTGGTGCCGGCCCGGGCGGGCCACCGGTTCCCCCGCGGAGAGGGGGTAGTTGTTGGGGAAGGAGGCGAAAAAACCCCCCCCCCCCCCCCCTCTCCCAACCAGGTCGTTC
>NZ_JBSGSU010000005.1:36112-159440 GCF_053607065.1 Cellulomonas sp. NPDC055163
CTTGGGGGGGATGTCGAAGGAAGCTGGGCGGAGGGGGGGAGGGGTGGGGGGGGGGGGGGGCCCCCCCCCCCCTCCCCCCCCCCCCCCCCCCGCCGGTCACCAGGCGGAGCGGGCGTAGTCCTTGAGGAAGCAGCCGAACAGGTCCTCGCCCGCCTCGCCGCGCACGATCGGGTCGTACACGCGCGCGGCGCCGTCGACCAGGTCGAGCGGGGCGTGGAAGCCCTCCTCGGCGAGGCGCACCTTCGTCGGGTGGGGCCGCTCGTCGGTGATCCAGCCCGTGTCCACCGCCGTCATGAGGATGCCGTCGGTCGCGAGCTCCGCGGCGCTCGTGCGCGTGAGCATGTTCAGCGCAGCCTTCGCCATGTTCGTGTGCGGGTGCCCGGGGCCCTTGTAGCCGCGCGAGAACACGCCCTCCATCGCCGAGACGTTCACGACGTACGTGCGCCGGGCGCTCGCGGCCTTCATGGCGGGACGCAGGCGGCTGACGAGGATGAACGGCGCGGTCTGGTTGCACAGCTGGACCTCGAGCAGCTCCATCGGGTCGACCTCGTCGACGGTCGCGACCCAGCTGTTCGTGTCGTGCGTGTCGGGGACGAGCCCGCCCGCGTCGATCGACGTGCCCGCGACGAGCCGCTCGAGCGAGGCGGCGTGCGCGGTCAGGGCCTGGGCGGTGAGCGCGCCGGCGTCCGCCGCGGCGAGGGCCAGGGTCGGGCTCGTGAGCTCGCTGACGGCGCCGGCGAGCGCGCGGGGGTGCGCGTCGCTCGTGTGGCCGAACGTGCGGATCGCGGGCAGCGGCCCGGCGGGCAGCGGCGCGTGCTCGGCGTCGGCGAGGCGCGAGTACGCGCCCGGGGAGCGGCGGACGGTCTGCGCGGCGTTGTTGATCAGCACGTCGAGCGGCCCGGCGGCGGCGACCGAGTCGGCGAGCGCGACGACCTGGGCCGGGTCGCGCAGGTCGATCCCGACGATCTCGAGCCGGTCGATCCAGTCGGCGGCGTCGGGCATCGCGGCGAAGCGCCGGGCCGCGTCGCGCGGGAAGCGCGTCGTGATCGTGGTGTGCGCGCCGTCGCGCAGGAGCCGCAGCGCGATGTACATGCCGATCTTGGCGCGCCCGCCCGTGAGCAGCGCGCGCCGGCCGGTCAGGTCGGTCCGGGCGTCGCGCTTCGCGTGGTTGAGCGCCGCGCACGACGGGCACAGCTGGTGGTAGAACGCGTCGACCGCGCTGTAGAGCTCCTTGCAGATGTAGCAGGGCCGGGCCTTGAGCAGCGTCCCGGCGCTCGCGCCGCGCACGCTCGACACGAGCGGGATCCCGAGGGTCTCGTCGTCGATGCGGCCGGGGCTGCCGGTCGCGGTCGCGGCGACGACGGCGCGGTCGGCGGCGCTGATCGCGGCGCGCTTCTGGGTGCGGCGCTGCTTCTTCACGGCCTTGAACAGCCCCGACGTCGCGCGCCGGGCGACCGCGTGCTGGGGGTGGTCGTGGGGGAGGGCGACGAGGTGGTCGACGACGCGCAGGAACGTCGCGAGGTCCGCGTCGTCGACGCCGGGGGCGTGCGCGTCCGGCTGCGCGTCCGGCTGCTCGTCCGGCTGGACCACCGCGGCGGGCTGCTCGCCGGTCGGGAGCGGCTCGGCGTCCGGGTGCTGCGCGGTGCCGCGCGCGTCGCGGCTGTCGGTGACGGTCATCTGGCTCTTCCATCTCTGCCGCCCCGGGCGGACGACGGGCCTCGCGGGGCCTCGTCCTCACGGGCACACGCCGGCGCGGGTTGCGCGCCAACCGCTCAGCGTACCGGCGGGTGGGCCGATCCTCGGGGTGACGTTCGCCGCACCCGGGGGGCGTCGGCGTCGCGGCGTCCGCGGGCGACCCGGGGCGATCCTGGGGCGATTCGTGGTCACGGGGGGCGATCCGCGGAACGTCCGGCGCCGGTCCGACGAGGACGGCGCCCCTGCGCGAGCGTGCATTGCGGCACCGATCGATCCGCGTGTGCGGTGATATCGTCCGTTTCATGACGCATTTCCGGATCGCCGAGGCTGCCGAGCTGTTGGGGGTCAGCGACGACACCGTGCGTCGCTGGGTCGACTCGGGGCTGCTCCGCGCCGGCTGGGACAGCGCGGGGCGCCGGCTCATCGACGGTGCCGACCTCGCCGCACGCGCCGCCCAGAATGCGCGCACCCCGGAGGACCCGGGCGCCGGCACGAGCTCCGCGCGCAACCGCTTCGTCGGGCTCGTGACCGCGATCACCGCGGACACGGTCATGGCCCAGGTCGAGCTCCAGTGCGGTCCGCACCGCGTCGTGTCGCTCATGTCGAGCGAGGCGGTGCGCGATCTCGGCCTGCACGTGGGGGCGCTCGCGGTCGCGGTGGTCAAGGCGACGACGGTCCTGGTCGAGACACCGGGCGCGAGCCGGTGAGCACGGCGCGCCCGGTGCCACGGCCCGCGACCGCGGTACGAGCGGGTGCGGCGCGAGCGGGTGCGTCCCGTGCGGGTGTGTCCTGTGCAGGTCGGTCGTGCGCGGGTCCGCCCCCCACGGGCGCGTCCCACGTGGATGCGTGGTGTGCAGGTGAGTCGTGCGCGGGTCCGCCCCCCACGGGTGCCTCGCGCGGGGGTGCGCTGCGCAACGTCGCGCCACGCCGGACGCATCGCGGCGCCGTGCAGCCCCGGGCCGGGGCCGCGCCCGGGGCAGGCGCGCGCCGGGGTGCCGTCGCCGCGCTGGTGGCCGGCGCCGCCCTCGCCCTGGCCGCGTGCGGGCCGGCGGCGGGTGTGGAGGAGCCGGTGCGCGTGCTCGCGGCCGCGTCGCTGCACGGCCCGCTCGACGAGCTCGTCGCGCTGCAGGCCGCACGCACCGGTGGGCCCGCGCCGCAGGTGACCTACGACGGGTCGGCGGCGCTGCTGACGCAGCTGCGCGAGGGGGCCGTCGCCGACGTCGTGGTGCTCGCCGACGCGGCGTCGACCGCCCGCGCCGTCGACGACGGCCTGCTCGCGGGTCCCGGGACGGAGGTCGCCGCGAACACGCTGCGCATCGCGGTCGCGCCCGGGAACCCGCTCGGTGTGACGGGGCTGGCCGACCTCGCCCGGCCGGAGGTCGCGGTCGTGCTGTGCGCGGCGCCCGTCCCGTGCGGCGCGGCCACCCGCACGCTCCTCGCCGACGCCGGCGTCGTGGTCCCGCGGGCCAGCGAGGAGCAGGCGGTGACGGCGGTCCTGGCGAAGGTCGCCTCGGGTGAGGCGGACGCCGGGGTCGTGTACGTCACGGACGTGCTCGGCGCGCAGGGTGCGGTCGACGGCGTCGACATCCCGGGGGCGGCGCGGGCGCGCACCACGGCCAGCGCCGCGGTCGTCGCGGGCGCCCCCCACCCGGACGAGGCGGGCGACCTCGTCGCGCTGCTCGGCTCGGCGCCGGCGCGCGAGGTGTTCACCCGGCACGGCTTCGAGGCCCCGTGACGGGGCAGGCCGGTCCGGTCGTCGGTGCGCCGCCGCGGGAGCTCGGGCCGCAGGTCCCGCGCACCGTCGCCGTCGCCGCGGGCACGGGGCTCGCCCTGCTCGTGCTGCCCGTGCTGGCCCTGCTCGTGCGCGCCGACTGGGCCGGGGTGCCCGCCGCCGTCACGTCCCCCGAGGCGGTCGCCGCGCTGGGCCTGTCGCTACGCACCGGGGCGGGCGCGACCGCCCTGTGCGTCGTCCTGGGACTCCCGCTCGCGGTCCTCCTGGCGCGCTCCCGCACGCGCACCGCGGACGTGGTGCGCGCGCTCGTGACGCTCCCGCTCGTGCTGCCCCCGACGGTCGGTGGGATCGCGCTGCTGTACCTGCTGGGCCGCCACGGGCTCGTCGGGGAGCACCTCGACGCGCTGCTCGGGGTGCGGGTGCCGTTCACGACCGCCGCGGTGGTGCTTGCCCAGACGTTCGTCGCGCTGCCGTTCCTCGTGCTCGCCGTCGAGGGGTCGCTGCGCACGCTCGGCACCGGCTACGAGACGGTCGCCGCGACGCTCGGGGCGGGGCGCTGGACGGTCCTGCGGCGGGTCACGCTCCCGCTCGCCGGGCCGGGCCTGGTGAGCGGGACCGTGCTGTGCTTCGCCCGGGCCCTCGGGGAGTTCGGGGCGACGGCCCTGTTCGCGGGGAACGTGCCCGGCGTGACCCGCACGATGCCGCTCGCGATCTACACCGCGTTCAACGGCGCGGGGGTGTCCCCGGACACCGCGGTGGCCCTGTCGCTGCTCCTCCTGGTGGTCGCCGTCGTCATCCTCGTCGCCGCCCGCGCGTGGCGTCCGGGGGTCCGCGGATGAGGCCCGGGCGGCGAGGGCCGGCGGTGCCCGGCGCCGCGGGTGGAGGCCGTGCGTCCGGGGAGGACGGCGCGGCCGCCAGCGGGACGGCCTCGGGGGCCCGCCGTCGTGCGGCCCCTGCGGTGCAGGACGACGGGCGTTCCCTGCGGGCCGACGTCCACGTGCACCGGCCGGCCCGCCCGGGCGCCGACGCGTTCACCCTCGACGTGCGCCTCGACGTCGAGCCCGGGGAGGTCCTCGCCGTCGTCGGACCCAACGGCGCCGGCAAGTCCACGCTCCTCGCCGTCCTCGCCGGGCACCTGCGACCGAGCGCCGGGACCGTGCACCTCGCGGGCCGCGCCCTCACCCACGTCGACCGCGCAGGTCGCGTGCACGCGGAGGTGCCGCCCGAGCACCGCGGCGTCGGGCTCCTCGGCCAGGACCCGCGGCTGTTCCCGCACCTGAGCGCCCTGGAGAACGTCGCGTTCGGCCCCCGCGCCCACGGCAGCGCCCGCGCCGACGCCCGCGCCGACGCCGCGGCCTGGCTCGACGCGGTCGGCCTGCCCGGCCTGGCGGCACGACGCCCCGGCGAGCTCTCGGGCGGGCAGCGCCAACGCGTCGCCCTCGCCCGCGCGCTCGCGGCCCGACCCCACGCGCTGCTCCTCGACGAACCCGTCGCCGCCCTCGACGCGACCCACGCCCCCCTCGTGCGCCAGCTCCTGCGCGAGCAGGTCGCCCGCACCGGCACCACCACGGTCCTCGTCACGCACGACGTGCTCGACGCGGTCGTCCTCGCCGACCGGGTCCTCGTCCTCGACTCCGGCCGTGCCGTCCACCACGGGCCCACGGGCGCCGTCCTCGCCGCACCGCGCGACCCGTTCACCGCCGCGCTCGCGGGCGTCAACCTCGTCGTCGGCACGGGGGACGCCGGTGGGGTCCGCGCCCCCGACGGGCGCGTGCTCCGCGGCACCGCGGCCGTGCCCGACGGTGTCGCGGCGGCCGCCGTGTTCGCCCCGGCCGCCGTGTCCGTGCACACGGAGGCGCCCGCGCACGCGAGCCCCCGCAACGTGTGGGCGACGACGGTCGTCGCGCTCGAGCCGCGCGGCGCGGCGGTCGGGGTCCGCACGGGTGGACGGCCCGAGGTCGTCGCCGACGTCACGGCGGCCTCCGTCGCCGAGCTGGGCCTGCGCCCGGGGGTGCCGGTGTGGCTGTCGGTCAAGGCGACCGAGGTGGGTGTGCACCTGCGCTGAGCGGACGCTCTGGGCCGGTGCGGCGTCGGGGTGCGCGCTCCCGAGGCCGCCCGGCGCCGCTCGGGGTTCACGCGCGGTCCCGTCCGCGGGCACGCCTCGCACGCACCGGGCCGAGGTCGTTGCGTCGGGGACCTGCACGGGTGCCCGAAAGGGTGTGCGTTCCTGCCCCCGCGCCGGTCCTGAAGTCGCGCCGCGCGGTGCCGGGCGGCCGGAACGATGGCTCCACCGGGGGTGAGCGGTGCACGAGATGCAGCAGGCGGGTGACCCCGGTCACCTGCGACCCGCACCGTCCGCGACGGCGGCCGATCCGGCCGTCGCGATGTGGCGCGCGGCGGACCTCACGGCGCTCGGCCGTGCCGCCGGCAACCGCGCGGTGACCGCCGCTGTGCTCGACGCCCTGCCCACGGGCCTGCGCCCGCCCACGGGCCTGCGTCCGCGGCTCCGCGCGGGCGGCCCGGTGCTGCAGCGCGACGCGTCGGCGCGGGTGGTCGCGGCGCTCGACGACACCCGGCGGCACCCCGGGGGCGACATCGGGCTGGCGTGGACCATCCTTGACGGGCTCGCCGTGCCGGAGCTCCTCGTGACGTGCCTGACGCTCCAGACCCGCGGCCGCCTCCAGCCGTTCAGGGACTCGATCGCTGCGGCACCCGTGACGCGCAAGGGTCAGCTCATGGTGGCGATCAAGGCCGCGACGGTGCGGGCGGCGGGGACGACGGGGGACGTGGCCGAGACGGGGTGGTTGGGCCGTGCGGTGGCGTTCCTCGACGGGCCGGGCGAGCTGAGGGCCGTCGAGGACTTCCTCCGGCTGCCGCGGGCGGCTGCGGCCGACCAGCGCGTGGGTGTCGTCGACCCGAGCGCGGAGACCGCTGCAGCCGTCCGGGGCATCATCACGCCCGCGACCGCCTCCGCCGACCCCGCCGCCGCCCGCGTCCCGTGGGACGGCGCCGGGGAGGGCTCCGCGGCGGCTGCCCGGAGGCGGGAGCTGCGTGACGGCCTCGTCTCGGCGCTCGACGAGGGACTGGCGGTCGCCATGGTCGAGTCGCGCAAGACCCTCGCGGGACGCAAGATCCCGGTCGCCTCGTTCGTCGGCGCCGGGGTGCAGGCCAAGCGGGTCGTGGACTCGGTGTTCTCCGAGTCGGCGGGTGCGGGGGTGCTGACGGGCGCCCAGGAGCAGGCGCGCGCCGCCTTCGCCTTCACACCGGGCGTCGACCTCCTCGACCTGACCGACAAGGCGCACCACACCCCGAACCCCGTGGACGTGGCGTCGTGGATGCTGGAGACGCTGCCGGCGGCGGTCGCCGCGGCGCGCGCCCACGGGTTCGACAGCCGGGGAACACCCGAGGAGAAGGAGTTCCTCAAGGAGGGGATCCTGCGCCCGTTCGTGACGGCGAACCGGCAGGCGCTCGAGATCTACGACCGCACCGGTTTCGCGACGGCGCAGGACGGTGTCGTGAAGATGGTCCCGTGGGTCGCGGCGGACGACCGGCCGATCCTGGGCGACGGGCCGCCCGGCAAGGTGCGGCAGGCCCAGTGGGGGATGTGGCAGACGCTGGTGCACGAGTACATCCACACGATCGAGCACCCGGCGTCGAGGGCGGTCACGTGGCGCAGCCGCGTGCTGCGGGAGGGGCTGTGCGAGCTCTTCACGCGGGAGGTGCTCCTGCGCTACATCCCGGTCGCGAAGGCCGGGGACGCGACGTTGCGCGTCGGGATCGAGGGCGCCGGTCCCTCGGGCAGGCCCTGGCCGACGTTCACCGAGCTGCTCGTCCGCGCCTACTCGCCGGGCTCCTACGCGGCGTACCTCGCGGGCGCGGAGAGGCTCGTCGCCCGGACGAGCATGGCCGCGGCCCGGTCGGCGTTCTTCCAGGGGCACGTCGAGCTGCTCGGCCTGACGGCGACAGGTGAGGCGTCGGCGGGCGCCGCGCCGGGATCGGGCGAGCTCGTGACGGTCCCGCCTGGGGTCACGAACGTGTTCGCCCTCGGTGTCCTGACCGGCAGCTCGCAGGGGGCCATCCTCGCCGCGAACCCCGGGCTGCAGCCGGGCGGCGCCCTGCCCGCGCAGGTCCGGGTCCCCGGCGTCCGCACGCACCGCCTCGTCGCCGCCAGCGAGCAGACCGCCACGGGTACCGTGCTGGCGACGGCCGTCGAGGGTCCGCGCCACGTCGCCGCGCAGCACGGTGTGAGCGTGGCGGCGCTCCGCCAGGCCAACCCCGGCCTCGACTGGGCGGCAGCGAAGGCAGGTGACCATGTGCTCGTCCCCGCGCACTGACGGGCCGGCGTCCCGGTGCCGCGCGCCCCGCGTCGCGTCCACGGGGTCGCGCCCGTGAGCGGCGACGACCGGCCGACCCCGGCCGCGCGGCTCGCGCGGTCGTTGCGTGCGCTGGGGGAGGGCGACGTGACCGCCTGGACGCCCCTCCCGGGCGACGTGAGCGTCCAGGACGCGGTCGCTGCCGTCGACGGTCTGGAGCGGTCGCCCGGGGCCCGCACGCTCCTCGGTCAGCCCGCGACGGTGCTGCGGGCACCGGGTGGCCCGGCCACCCCGTCCGGGATCGTGGTGTGGGCCCAGCACGATCGGGTGACCCTCGTCGAGGTGCGCGACCCCGCGCTCGCGGCGGACCCGGTCGACGCCCTGGGCGAACCGGAGCTCACGATGCCGTCCGGGCTGGGCTCCCTGATGGAGCAGCTGCTCTGGCCGTCGCGCGGGCTCGTCGTCCACCGGTCGATCGCGTTCCCGGACGTGACGGTGCTGTTCGGGCACGGGCGGGCGACCGTCGAGCAGCTGCGGGGGTCGCCGCTCGTCGGGATCTCCTCCCACCGCCTCCCGTCCGAGCCCGCGGAGTAGCCGAGCCCGCGGAGCAGCCGAGGCCGCCCCGGGCCAGCGCCCGAGGCCGCTCCGAGCCGCGGTCGGTGACGTCAGGGCGTGCTCCGGGCCCGACGACGTGGGTGTGCGTGGCCCTAGCGTCCGAGGAGGGCGAGCAGCTCGGTGGGGGTCAGGATGCGGATGCCGAGCGCGGCGGCCTTGGTGTACTTGCTCGACGTGGACGGCTCGGAGACGAGGAGCGTCGTGCTGGCCGAGACGCTGCTGGAGGCCTTGCCACCGGCGGCCTCGATGACCTCGGCGACCTCGCCGCGGGTGAGCCCGGGGACGGCGCCGGACACCACGACGGTCTCGCCCGCGAGCGGGCGGGCGGGGGCGTCGGGGTCGACCTCGGGTTCGGTGCCCATGTTGAGGCCGGAGGCGGCGAGGCGGTCGAGCACGCCGGCGGTCTCGAGCTCGCGCAGGCCGGCGTGGACGAGCTCGGCCTTGATGGGTCCGATGCCGTCGACGCCCGCGAGGTCCTCGACGGACGCGGCGCGCAGACGGGCCATCGTCGGGAACGCGGCGGCGAGGCGGCGGCCCATCGTGCGGCCCGTCGCGCGGATGCCGAGCGCGGTGATGACGCGGTTCCACGGCGTGGCGCGGGCGCGGTCGAGCTCCGCGTGGACCTTGCGGCCGTTCGCCGGTCCGAGGGCGCGCCCGCCGAGAGTCAGGGTGGTGAGCTGGTCGAGCGTGAGGTCGAACAGGTCGGCGAGGTCGCTCACGAGGCCCTGCTCGACGAGCGCGGTGGCGACCTCGGTGCCCATGCCCTCGATGTCGAGGCAGTCGCGCGACGCGGCGTAGACGATGCGGCCGAGGACGGACAGCTCGAGGGACGTCGAGCGCCACAGGAGCGTCGAGGTGTCCCACGGGTTGCCGGCCGGGTCCGTCTCCGGCGGCGCCCACGGAGTCGAGCCCGCGTGCCGGGCGTCGAGGAGGACGTCGACGACGTAGGGGATGACGTCGCCGGCGCGCTTGATCGTGACGGTGTCCCCGACGCGCACGTCGCGCTCGAGCATCCAGCCGACGTTGTGGCCGGTCGCGTACGTGACGGTGGTGCCGCCGACGAACACGGGCTCGACCTCGATGCGGATCGCGAGCCGCCCGGTGCGGCCGACGGCGGTCGTGATGGCCTTGACGACGGTCGTGGCGGTCTCGGCCTCGAACTTGTATGCCACGGCCCACCGGGGTGCGCGCGAGCCGTGCCCGCGGGCGGCGCGCACGTCGTCGCCCGTGGCCTTGACGATCGCCCCGTCGATGGGGAACCCGAGGTCGGCGCGGTGGTCCCCGAGGTGCTGGACGCGGGCGAGCACGTCCTCGACGTCGCTCGTCGGGGTGACCGGGAGCGCGGGCACGAGGGCCTGGACCGTCGTCAGGCCCGCGGCGGCGAGGGCGCGGAGGCGCTCGGCGTGGTCCGCGCCGGGCAGGTCACCGCCGGGCAGGGCCAGGACCTCGTAGGCGGCGAACGTCAGCACCCCGGCGTAGGCGGGGTCGCCCTTGCGCAGGATGCCGGCGGCGGCGCTGCGCGAGTTGGTGAACGCCTTGGCCTTCGGCTCGGCGGTCCGCAGCTCCTGGGCGCGCGCGAAGTCGGCGTCGGTGAGCACGACCTCGCCGCGGACCTCGACGCTGAGGTCCCCTACCGTGCGGTCCGGGAGGCCCTGGACGGCGAGTCGGCGCACGTGCGCGGTGACGTCCTCCCCGTGGGTCCCGGTCCCGCGGGTCGCCGCGAGCGTCAGGCGACCGTCGCGGTAGACGGCGGTGACGGCGAGCCCGTCGAGCTTGGGCTCCACGACCACGTCACCGCCGACCGCCGTGACGAACTCCGCGACGGCGTCGGTGCCGACGACCTTGTCCATCGACCCCATGACGCTCGAGTGCGCGACGTCGCCGCCCGCCGACTGCCCGGCGGCGACCCGCTCCAGCAGGTCCGCGAACTGCGGCGCGAGCGCCCGGTCGTCCGCCACCGCGATGCGGAGCTGCTCGATCCCGTCGTCGTACTCCGCGTCCGTCATGAGCTGGGCGTCGGTGTCGTAGTACGCCCTCGCGCCCGCGCGCAGACGCCCCGCGAGGGCCGTCAGGGCGGCCGGGCCGGCCGGTGCGGGGTGTGCGCTGCTCATCGGGTCGTCCGTTCCCTCGGTGTGCCCGCAGGCTACCCACGACCACCGACGACGGCTGCTTCCTCGATCGCGTCGTCACGCCCCGCGGCGAGCACGCGACGCCCGTCGCGGCGCTCGACCGTCCGTGCCCCCACCAGGTGCACGCCAACCGGGCCGCCGCGCACCACCTCGCGACGCCCGGGCGTCAGTCCACGCGCCGCCGCCGCGGCGTCAGGTGCACGTTCGGCAGCTCCGGGGCCGGGATGCGCGCCCCACCGTGCCCGTCGACCACCCCGAAGCGCTCCTCACGGGCGTGCTCCCAGTCGTGCCGCGCGCGAGCCACCTCGTCGTGGCTGCGCCCCACGAAGTTCCACCACATCACGATCTCCTCCGCGAACGGCTCCCCGCCCAGCAGCAGGAACCGACCGCCCGCACCGCTCGCCACCGCGAGCCGGTCCCGGCCCGCACCCAGGTACAGGAGCGGACCCACCGGCAGCACCGCCCCGTCGACCTCGACCTCGCCGGCCAGCACCAGGACCGCGTGCTCGAAGTCCCGCCGCAGCCCCACCTGCGCCGACGTGCCCGCCGCGACCTCGACGTCCGCCCCCAGCAACGGCGTGTGCACGACCGCCCCCGACGCCGCCCCGCCCAGCTCACCCACCAGCACCGTCGCCACCAGCCCGTCGCCGCTCACCCGCGGCAGGTCCCGGTGCTGGGCGAACGCCGCCGGGCCGCCCGCGGCGCTCGCGGGCAGCGCGACCCACAGCTGCGCGCCGTCGAGCAGCGGCTGCTCGCCGAGCGACATCTCCGAGTGGGCGATGCCGTGGCCCGCGGTCATGATGTTCAGCTCGCCGGGGCGCACCACGACGTCGCTGCCCAGGCTGTCACGGTGGTGGATCTCCCCGGTGAGCGGCCACGTCACCGTCTGCAGCCCCGTGTGCGGGTGGGGGAGCACCCGCATGTCGGTCCGGTCGGGCCCGAACCGGTCCAGGAAGCACCACGCCCCGACCAGCGGCAGGTCCCGCTGCGGCAGCGTGCGGCTCACCTGCATCGCCCGCAACCCGCCCAGCGGGACGTCACGCGGCTCCAGGACACGGTGCACCGGGCCACGCTGCAGCACCGGGTGGCACAGGGTCTCGTCGGGCCGCACCTCGAGGTTCGTCACGCCCCCACTGTCCCAGGCCGCCCCGCCCCGCGGCAGACCCGCGCGCGTCGGTCCGCCCGGTGCGCCTCGCCGCGGGTGCACGTCGGCCCGCCCCGGGGCTCCCAGGACGGGCCGACGCGCGGATCGAGCAGGTCAGCGGGCGCCGCGCACCCGCCGCACGCCCCGCCGGCTCAGCCCGACGTGCACGCCGCGCCGTTCAGCGTGAACGCCGACGGCCGCGCGTTCGCCCCCGAGTACGAGGCGTTGAACCCGACCTCGGTCGACGCACCCGCCGCCAGGGCGCCGTTCCACGCGGCGTTCGACACCGTCACCGCCGCGCCGCTCTGCGCGAACTCGCCCGACCACCCGTTCGTGACCTTCTGGTTCCCCGCGAACGCGAAGCCCAGCCGCCACGACGACAGGGCGCTCGCGGACGTGTTGGTGATCCTCACCGACGCCGTGAAGCCCGATCCCCAGTCGCTCGTCGTGTACGTGACACGGCACGCCCCGGGAGCGGTCGGGGTCGGCGTGGGGGTCGGGGTGACCGTGGGCGTCGGCGTGGGCGTCGGCGTCGGCGTCGGCGTCGGCGTGGGCGTGGGCGTCGCCGTCGGGGTGGGCACCGTCCCGTCGAGGTTGCCCACCACGATGCCGCGCCCGTTCGTGCCGACGTACACGCGGCCGTACACGTCGGGGTCGCCGGTGATCGCCCCGCCGGTCCACGCCCACTGGTGCCGGTCGTCGTTGATGCGGACCCACGTGGCGCCCGCGTCGTCGGACCGGAAGATCCCGCGCACACCGCCGATCCTCGACGACGTGTACACCGCGGGGTAGTCCTTGCCGGGGGCCGCCTTGCCGAAGCCGACGACGTCGCCCTGGTCGACGTTCGCGAGCCGGGTGAACGTCGCCCCGGAGTCCGTCGAGCGCCAGATCCCGTACGCAGACGTCGCCGCACCACCCGCGAGCCACACGTCGCCCGCGGCGCCAGGGACGGCCGCGAGGCGCACGTTGCCCTCGGTCGGCAGGCCCGTGGCGGCCGACGCCGCGAAGCTCACGCCCCCGTCCCGCGACACGTACAGCGTCCCTGCGGCGTAGGCGTAGAAGGTCCTCGGGTCCACGCGGTCCGACTCGACGCGCGCACCGGCCGGCACCCCCGTCGACGCCGTCCAGGACGACCCGAACGTCGTCGAGACGTGCACCCCGGTGCCCTCGGGGCTCCACACGATCGCCCGGCCGTCGGCGCCCATCGCGACGGTGCCCGAGCCGGTCACCCCGGCAGGCTCCTGCCCGGCCCACCAGCTGCTGCCCGAGCTCGTCGAGACGCCGATGTGCGACTCGACCGCGCCGTCGACCGCCTGCCCGACGCGCACCATCGTGGCCGGCGCGAGCGCCGCGAAGTCCACCCCGGTCACCGAGCCGTGGTACGGCTGCGTGTACATCGTCGACGGCACCTTCGTCACGTCGGTGTGCACGAACCCGCCGACGTCCCCGAGCCCCGAGACCAGCTCCACCGCACCCGGAGGAGCCGCGAGGTCGAGCACCGCCGTCTCCTCGAGGCCCTGCGCGCGGACCGCGATGTCGATCTTCCCGCCGGCGTCCCAGCGCGTGAGGTCGTCCGTCCCGTAGATCGTCGCGCCCGTCCCGTACAGGGCACGGTCCGAGTCGAACGGGTCGATCTCGAACGACTCCGTCATCCAGCCCAGCTTCGGGCTGAGCTCCGGCTCGGCCGACTGCTTGCCGAACGTGAGCCACGGCGCGCCGCTGATGTCCTGCGTGTACCGCAGCGTCCGCGCCGGGTAGCCCGCCCAGTCCCAGATCCGCGTCCACGTCGCACCGCGGTCGGTGCTACGGAAGACGTTGATGTCCGGCCACCACGACACCTGCGTCGTCACCATGATCGTGTCGGGGTCCTGCCGGTCGATCGTCAGGCCCGAGTAGCCGAACGTGCTGTCCGCGCTCGACGAGGGGACCGGGCTGACCTGCGTCCACGTGCCCGTCGTGGTGTCCAGGCGCCACACGTCGCCCTTGCCGCCGTCGTACGGGCCGCCCGTGTCGGACGTCGCGACGTACAGCTGCTTGCCGACGTGGTCGAGGACGGCCTTGTGCGGCAGGTACCCGGTCGGCTGACCCGGGACCCGCTCCCACGTCACGCCCGCGTCGGTCGAGCGGTAGACGCTGTTCTCCTTGTCGGCCACCCCGACGTACAGCGTCCTCGTGTCCTGGCCCCTCGTGCCCGTCGACGGGTCGAAGACCGTCCACAGCACGCCCTGGTTGTCGGCCGTGTAGTCGAAGGACGCGTCCTGCACGTAGTTCCCGACGTTCGGGAAGCTCGTCACTCTGCTCCACGTCGCCCCGTAGTCGGTGCTCCGCCACAGGCCGTTGCCGCTCTCCGCACCGAAGTACAGGACCGAGCTCCGGTTCGGGTCGATGCTCAGGCGCTCACCCATGCCGCGGCCCGGCATGTTCCCGCCGACCTTGAACGGCAGCACCGTGGTCCGCCACGTCTCGCCCTTGTCGGTCGAGCGCATGATCGCCCCGTTGTTCGGGTCCCAGCCGTTCGTGTACGTCCCCGCCGCCACGTACACCCGGTTCGTCTCGACCGGGTCGGTCGCGAGGCTCAGGATCCCGTTGTGCCCCCAGTCGTCCCAGCCGACGTGGTCCGTGATCGGCACCCAGCGCCGGGTGGTCGCGTCGAGCCGGTACGCGCCCCCGATGTCGGTGCGCGCGTACACGAGGTCCTTCTCCGTCGGGTTGAAGACGATCCCGGGCACGAAACCCCCGCCCACGACCTCCACGTTGCCCCAGGCGTACCCGGTGGCCGCAGCCGCCCCGGGCGCCGACGCGACGTCCGCCGCGCTCACCCCCACGGCCGCCGCAGCGACCAGACCGATCGCCGTCAGTGGCGCCATCACTGGTAGGACACGCATCCGCTTCACTCCTTCGGGAACGGTGAGGTGCCCCCGGGGCCCGGACAGTGGGCCGCGGCGGCGCCCGACCGTATCGAAGCGGTTCGACGACTTCGAGGCCGCGAAACAATTCAGCCCACCCGAAGCCGCCCATTCCCCCCGAAACGCCCACCCGATACTGTGCACCCGTACGCGGCACGAGGGGCACGAGGGCAGTTGCAACGACGCAACGGGACACCCAAGCGAGGTGCGTATGACCACATCAGGCCACCCGGCCCTCCTCCGCAGCCGCACCTGGCCACCCCCCGCACCCCCGCTGCACCGACCCCACCTCCTCCACACCCTCCTCGGACCCGACACCCCACCCCTCGCCGCCCTCGTCGCCCCCGCCGGCTGGGGCAAGACCACCCTCCTCGCCGACGCCACCGCGACGAGCACCGGCGCTCGCGGCTGGCTGACCCTCGACGCCGCGCTGCGCGACCCCGCCGCGCTGCTCGAGCACCTCCGGCTCGCCTGCACCGAGCTCACCGACACGAGCGAGCCCTGGGTCACCGCCGAGGTCGCCGTCGCCGCGCTGCACGAGCCCGGTCCGCCCGGGCTGCTCGTGCTCGACGACCTGCACGCCCTCGGCGCCGGCCCCGCCGCGGACACCGTGACGCTCCTCCTGCGCCACCAGCCCTCGCGGCTGCGCGTGCTGCTCGCCTCCCGGACCACGCCGGCCGCGCTCCTCACCCGGCGGCTGCGCGGCACCGCGACCCAGCTCGACGCGGACGACCTCCGCCTGCGGACGTGGGAGGCCGCCGAGCTCGCCCGGCTGCACGGCAGCCCCGTCACCGCCCGCGAGACCGACGACCTCGTGCACCACACGGGCGGCTGGCCCGCCGGCGTCGAGCTGTTCCACCTCGCGACCAGCCGCCTGCCCGCGTCGCGCCGCCGCGCCGTCCCGGGTGAGGGCGCCGACCTCACGCACGAGTACCTCGACCGGCACGTGCTCGGTGATCTCCCGGACGCCACCCGCGAGCTCCTCGTCACCACGAGCGTCCTCGCGCACCTGACACCTGCCCGCTGCACCGCCCTGCTCGACACGGACGACGCACGCCGGCACCTCGACACCGCCCAGAGCCTCGGTCTTCTCACCGCCGCCCCCGGCGACCCCGGCCGCCTCCGGCTGACCGGGCCGCTGCGGGCCCACCTCCTCGACGCCCTCGCCCACCGGGACGGACCCGCACGCACCCGCGCCCTGCACGCCGCCGCCGCGCGCGTCGCAGCCGACGACGGCGACCCGCACGACGCGCTCGACGCCGCGTGCCGCGCCCACGACCACGCCACGGTGCACCACCTGCTCGCCGTCGACGGTCCGGCGCTCGCCCGGCGCCCCGGCCCCTGGCTCGACGCCCTGCCCGACGTGCTGCGCGCGAGCGACCCGTGGGCGGTGCTCGCCGACGCGCGGCGACATTTCGCGGAGGGCGACCTGCGCGGGGCGTCCCGCGCCTACCGCACGGCGCTCGACCACGCCTCGACCCCGGCCGACCGAGCCGAGATCCAGCGCGAGCTCGCGCACGCGTCCGCATGGGTCCCGGGCGCCGACCGGCTGGCCGTCCGACGCGAACCCGCCCGCGCCGCGCTCGTCGCCCCCGACCGCAGCCGCGCCGGCCTCATCCCCGACGATCCACCGACCCTCGCCCCCGCCCTCGCCGAGCTCGTCGCCGGCGACCCCGTCCGCGCCGCCGCGCAGCTCCGGGCGCTCCTCGACGCCGGCGCCACCCCGCCCGCCGTCGAGGCGCTCGCGCTCCTCGCGCACGCGGCGGCGCTCAGCCTTGTCGGCGACGCCGCGGCGCCCGGCGCCCGCACCCGCGCCACCACCGCCGCCCACCTGCTCCCGAGCACCGCCCTCGAACGTGCCGCCGAGGGCCTCGAGCTCGCCTGCCGTCCCCGCCCGCACCCGCGCGCGCTGCAGCACCTGACCCGGAGCGCCGAGGCCGCCGGCGACGACTGGGGAGCCGCCGTGCTGCGGCTCCTCGCACTGTGCGCCGACGTGGTGCGGCGCACGGCGACCCCCGAGGACGCCGACGACGCCCGCGCCCGGTTCGAGGCCCTCGACGCACCTGCGCTCGCCGCGTGGGGCACCGCCCTCGCCGTCGTCGCCCGCGCCCACGCCTGCGCACGGACCACGCCCCGGGCCCCCGCCCGGCACCGCGAGACCGGCGTGCCGGACCGCGCTGCCGGCAAGCCCGCACCGCACCTCACCGGGGTGCCCGCCGCGCTCGTCCGGCTCACGAACGCCCGTCCAGCGCTCGACCAGCCCGCCCGTACCGCCGCGCCACGCACGCCGACGCCCGCCCCCACGGACGGGCGCGCCGACGACCGGCCTCCAGGCACCGAGGCCACGCCCCGCACGCCCTCCGGGCCCGGCTGGCTGGACGCCGTCGCCCGGACCCTCGACGCCGCCCACGCGGACACCCGGCCGCCCAGCCCCACCGGGTCCGCGGGCGTCGTGCCGCTCACCGCAGCCCGCCGCACCGCCCCCACCCCCGGCACGCAGCCCGCGCACCCGTGGGCCCAGCGCGCCCGGCTCGAGCCCGGCCGGACCGCCGCCGCCCTCGACATCGCCACCCGGCCCCACGCGCTCGTCGCACCCCCCACCTCCCCGCCCTCACGCGCCGCGGTGCCCGCCGCCCGCCCCACGCGCCTCGTCGTGCGCTGCCTCGGAGGCTTCTCCCTCGCACGGGACGGCCGCCCCGTCTCCCACACGCACCTGCGCCCCCAGCACCAGGCCCTCCTGCGGGCCCTGTGCGCGCACGCCGGCGCCCCCGTGAACCGCGACCGGCTGCTCGAGTGGTTCTGGCCCGGACGCGACCCCGAACGCGCCCAGCACAGCCTCCAGGTCGCCGTCAGCGAGCTGCGCAAGCTCCTCGAACCGGCCCCCACGGGCACGCGCGGCTCGGTGATCTGCCGGGACGCCGGCGGCTACGGTCTGCAGCTCGGGCCGGACGACGAGCACGACGCCCGCACCTTCGAGCGCCTGCTGCACGACGCCCGGATCGCCGCCGACGGCGCCGCGGGCACCGCGCTCTACCAGGCTGCGGTCGACGCGTACCCCGCCGACCTCCTACCGGACGACGGGGTCAGCGAGTGGGTCGTGCACGAGCGCGACCGGCTGCGGAGCGCCGCGGTGTCCGCGTGCCGGGTCCTGGCCGACCGGCACGCCCGCGCGGGCGACCACGCTGCGGCGATCCAGGTGTGCCGCCGCGGGCTCGCCGTCGACGCCTACCAGGACGGCCTGTGGCAGCGGCTCGCTCTCTCCCTCGACGAGGCGGGGGAGCCGGCGGCGGCCGCGGCTGCGCGCCGCGCGTACGCCGGCATCCTGCGCGAGCTCGACGTCCTCGTCGGGCCCGGTCCCGCGCGGCCGTCGACGGCCGGGCGGGCGATCGAGGACCCGGCCCGGACCGTCCCCGTCCGCGCCGTGCGTGCGGCTGGTCCGCTCGTCGCGTCGATGCCGAGGCGCTCGCCGTCCTGAGCGCACGCCCTGCGCGGAGGTGGGTCACGCGCGGGGCGGGCCTGGCTCGGGGCAGGCCGGGCTGGGAGCAGGCCGGGCTGGGAGCAGGCCGGGCTGGGAGCGGGCCGGGCTGGGAGCGGGCGGCTCGGTGCGGCGGGTGCACGCAGGCGCGGGCGGACGCTCGACCCCGGGCGGCGGCTCGCGGCTGGGCAGCCACCCGGCAGGCGGTCGCGGCTCGGCAGCCGGTCGAGCGCTCCGGAGGAGCGACCGTTCTCTAGGCCAGCCCGTGGCGCACGGCGTACGCGACGGCGTGCGAGCGGTTGCGTAGCCCGAACCGCCGGGTGATGTCCTGGATCACGGTCTTGACCGTGCGCTCCGAGTAGCACAGGCGGTGGGCGATCTCGCGCGTGTCCGAGCCGGCGGCGAGCATCCGCAGGACCTCGATCTCGCGCTCGGACAGCGCCGGTTCGCCGCCGGCGCCCGCGCCCGGTGCGGGGTGACCGCCACCGTGTGCGGCGCCGTGCGCGGCGGCCGGTCGGGGGTGGTCGACCTGCGGTGCAGGGGCGGCAGACGCCGCACGCAGGAGCGCGGCGAGGCTCGTCCGCGTCACGTCCCGCCGCCACAGCACCCCCACGACGCCGGCCGACCGCGCGAGCGCGAAGTCGTGGGCGTCGAGCTCGGCGACCACGAGGACGCGGCGCGGGCGCGGACGACCGCCCGGGTCGGCCGAGGCGAGGTCCTCCGCGCGGACGCGGTCGAGCACGAGGAGCTGGACGTCGGCCGCCCCACGCTCGGGGCGCGGCACCAGCACGAGGTCGGCGCAGTCGCGCAGGAGCATCTCGAGGCCGGCGGCGCTGAGCGTGTCCTCGCAGTGCACGGCGACGTGGACGCGGGGGAGCGGCGTGGGGCGCAGGTGGGTGGCGCGGTCGCCCGTCGGGGCAGCAGGACGAAGGGTCGGCGTCGGACGCGTGGCAGTCGTCGTCATGGAGGCAGCGTGTCCGACGCCGCTCAACAGGGGCTCAACACGGTGTCAACGAGACGCAGAAGACGTGCGGACGTCCAGCTGCGGGTGCGATAACGGAAACATGCGCCGTGATCGGCACACACAACAGCACAAAACCGGCAGCGGACGACCAGGGGCGAGCCCGGCCCGAGCCGCGGCGAGACGGCCGCCGATCACAGTCTGACGTCGGCGTTCAGCAGCCGGCGACGGATGCGCCCGCACGCCGGAGGCGGTAGAACGAGACCATGAGCACCGTCCCGCGCGACCTGACGTCCGACACCGCCGCCGACCACCGCGCCGAGCGCGCCCTGACCGAGGCCGAGGCGTTCGCCGGGGACGCCCGGACCGGGGGAGACCCGAGCCGCGCGCCGCACTCCCTCTCCTCGACGGAGCAGCAGGCCGACGACGAGGCGATCGCCGCCGCGGACGAGTGGGACGACCCCGCGCGCCTCTGACCACCCGCACACGCAGATGCGCCCGACCCCTCACCGGGGTCGGGCGCATCTGCGTGCAGGGGGAGCCGTCCGTGCGGGGGACGGGCCGGTCGGGTCAGGTCAGCGTCACGCCCCGGGTCCGCCACTCCTGCAGGATCGCCCTGCCGTCGGCGCCCTGGATCACCGGCACGCCCTCGGCCTGCGTGCGGCCCTCCGCGCGGCTCGCCTGGTCCGTCGACGTGGGTGCGCCGTGCGCCAGCACGTGCTCGGCCCCGGTCAGCTGCCGGATCACCACCGCGTGCACCCGGTCCGGCCGCTCGCGCACGAGGCTCGCGTAGATCTCCGGGTCGTGCTGCCCGTCGTCGCCCACGAGCACCCAGCGCATCTCGGGGAAGTCGTGCACGAGCCGGCGCAGCGTCTGGTTCTTGTGCTCCTGCCCGCTGCGGAACCACCCGGTGTTCGTCGGTCCCCAGTCGGTCAGCATGAGCGGCCCGACCGGGAACCGGTGGCGGCGGACGAACCGCCCGAGCGTGGGAGCCGCGTTCCACGCGCCCGTCGACAGGTAGATCACGGGCATGTCCGGGCGGTCGGTCAGCAGCGCACGGTAGAGCGCGGCCATGCCCGGCACGGGTTCGCGCGCGTTCTCGTGCCGCACGAAGCTGTTCCACGCGGCGATCAACGGGCGCGGCAGGCGCGTCACCATGATCGTGTCGTCGATGTCGCTCACGAGCCCGTAGGGAGTCCCGGGGTCGATCACCAGGACGGGGACCGACTGGCTCGCCCCGCCCTCCGCGCGGACCGTCACGTCGTGCCAGCCCGGTGCGAGATCGGCCTCGACCACCGTGTCGACGTACCCGCCGCGGTCCGCCACGGCGGTGAACGTGCGGCCGGAGACCTCGATCTCCACGCGCGCCTCGGGCACCTGAGCGGTCGCGAAGGACCGCCAGCCACGGACCGCACCGACGTCGCGGGCCTCGCGCTCGCTCGTCGCGGTCCCCGCGCCCGGCAGCTCGGCGTCCGGCACTGCGGGGGAGGCGAGCAGCACGCGCGCGAGCACGCGCACCCACCCGGCCGACGAGCCGTAGCCGACGTAGGGCTCGACGCGGGCGGTCCACCCGCGTCCCGACAGCCAGCGCGCGACCCGCCGGTTGAGCGCGTCCTCGTAGCGCGCCGCGCGGTGCGGACGCTGGGTCGTGGTCGCGACGGGTCGCGCGTGGTGGCTCATCGAGGCGCTCAGCGGTCCGCCGCGCCCTTGGCTGCGGAGCCGGACTTGCTCGCCGCCGCCTTCTCGGTCGTCGCGCCGTCGGTGCTCAGGGCGCCGCCCGCGGACTCGAGGTGGGCGCGCACGAACCAGTGGAACAGCTCGAGCTCGTGCAGGTGGCCGACGAGCAGGTCGTTGGTGACGTCGTCGAGCTCCTCGGTGTCCTTGGCCGCCTTGCGGTGGTCCGTGATGACGCCCTGGTACACCTCGTCGAGCGCACCCAGGTGCTCGATCGCGCCCGCGCGGCCGATGGAGTAGTCGTCCCAGGTTCGCTCCGCGACGATCGCGCCCGGCGTGCCGCGCGGGGGGACGCCCAGCGTCGCGATGCGCTCGGCGATCGCGTCGACCATCGCCCGGACCGCCTCGACCTGCGGGTCGAGCATCTCGTGGACGGCGATGAAGTGCGGGCCGACGACGTTCCAGTGGATGTGCTTGAGCGTGAGCGCGAGGTCGTTGAGCGCGTTCAGGCGGGTCTGCAGGATCTCGGCGAGCGCGGCGCCGTCCTCGGGGGAGATCGACGGCACGGTGAACTTGGGCAGACCTGTACGACGGGCCATGGTGGGGTGCCTCCTCGGGTCCGGCGCCGTCCGGGCGCCTGGATTCGTGTGACTCCACCGTGCCCTACGAGCGGCGGGGTCGCATCCGGGCGTCACCGCAGGTGCGCGGGCCGTCTCGCCCGCGAGCGCGCAGGTGGGCGCGTCGCGGGCGAGAGCCGGACGCGCCCGTCAGCGCTGCGCGTCCGTCCCGGTGGCGGTGGCGGCGGAGGGCTCCGGTGCGGGCGCCGGGAGGGGACGGTGGGCGTGCCGGCCGAGGAGGCGCCAGGCCCCCGGCAGGGCCAGTGCGACGAGGGCCGCCTTGATGGCGTCGCCGACGAGGAACGGCCAGACGCCGAGCTGCGCGGCGGTGGCGAGGTTGACGTCGAGGAACGCCATGAGCCATGGAACGCCGCCGAGGTACACGACGGCCGACGCGAGTGCGACGAGACCGAACGCCCGGACGGGCCCGCGGTCCGCGCCGCGCCGCGCGAGGTGGCCGGCGAGCGCGCTGGCCGGCAGGTAGCCGAGGATGTAGCCGAACGACGCGATCTCCCACCCGCTGTTCCCGTCGGCGTAGAAGGGTGCGCCGAGCACCCCGCACGCCACGTACAGCAGGACGCTGAGCGAGCCGCGGCGGGCGCCGAGCGCGGCGCCGCCGAACACCACCGCGAGCGTCGAGAGGCTGATGGGCACCGGGGTGAACGGCAGCGCGATCGTCAGCTGCGCGAACGCCGCGATCAGGAGCGTCCCCGCCACGACGAGCGCGGAGTCGACGGCGACGCGGGCGCGCGCCGCCGGGACGAGGTCGGCGAGGACGAGCGGGCGTGGTGCGGAGAGGCTGACGGTGGTCATGGACGGCTCCTCGGTCGGGTGTGCGGGGTGGGTGTGCGGCATGGGTCTGCGGTGCGTGGCGGGGTGGTGACGGGAGCCGTCCGGCGATCGGCGACGGTCGCTCGTCGCTCGTCGCTCGTCGCTCGTCAGGCGTTGGGCTCGAGCGAGGTGCCGGCGCCGCGCCGGCGCAGGGCGACCGGTGTGCGGTCCGCACCCGCACCCGCACCCGCACCCGCACCCGCGTCCGCATCCGCGTCCGCATCCGCTCCGGCCGAGAGGCGGGACGACGCCGCGTGGGGGAGTCCGTCGACGACCATCCCGGCATCGGCGATCATCGCGAGGTCCTCGCTGCCGGGGCGTCCCTCGCTCGTGAGGTAGTCGCCGAGAAAGATCGAGCTCGCGACGTGCAGGGCCAGCGGCTGGAGCGTGCGCAGGTGCAGCTCGCGGCCGCCGGCCACCCGGATCTCGGCGTCGGGGCACGTGAACCGTGCGGCGGCGAGCAGCAGCAGGCAGCGCAGCGGGGTCAGCTCGTGGTGGCCGGCGAGCGGCGTGCCCTCGAACGGCACGAGGAAGTTCACCGGGACGGAGCGCGCGCCGAGCCGCCGCAGCTCGAGGAGGACGTCGACGACCTCGTCGTCCCGCTCGCCCATGCCGGCGACCAGTCCCGAGCAAGCGGTGAGCCCGGCGTCGCGGACCCGTTCGACGGTGCCGACGCGGTCGGTGTACGTGTGCGTCGTGCAGATGTCGGCGTACCGCGCCTCGGCGGTGTTCAGGTTGTGGTTGTAGGCGTCGACGCCGGCGTCCCGCAGGTCGTCCGCCTGGCCGTCGCGCAGGAGCCCGAGGCACGCGCACACCTCGACGCCCGGGTGCTGCTCCTTGAGAGCGCCGCAGATGTCGGCGACGCGGGCGACGTCCCGGCGCGAGGGGCCGCGGCCGCTCGCGACGAGGCACACGCGCGCCGCGCCGGCGGCGATGCCGGGGCCGGCGGCGGCGAGCGCCTGCTCCGTGGTCAACCAGGGGTAGGTCAGCACCTCGGCTGCCGAGCCGAGCCGTTGCGAGCAGTACGTGCAGTCCTCGGGGCACAGCCCGCTGCGCAGGTTCACGAGGTAGGCGACCTTGACGCGGTTGCCGAAGAACCGTCGACGTACCCGGGCCGCGGCGGCGACCACGTCGAGCACGGCGTCGTCGGGCGCGGCGAGGACGGCGAGGAGATCGGCACGGTCCTGGACCTCGAGCGCGGTGGCGCGACGGGTCAGGCGGTCGAGCAGAGTGGTCTCCACCAGGGCTCCCGGGTGATTGAACGGCGTTCAGTACGACTGAACGGCGTTCAAGTTAGCCGCACGCTGCAGTAGCGTCAAGGCGCGCCGGAGATCGCTCCGGAGCGCGACGACCGGGAGGAGAGGACGTGGCGCTCACCCGCGCGCAGGTCGTGGCCGCCGCGCTCGAGATCCTCGACGAGTACGGTCTCGGCGACCTGACGATGCGGCGCCTCGCCGGCTCGCTCGGCGTCCAGCCCGGGGCGCTGTACTGGCACGTCGCGAACAAGCAGGCGCTGCTCGCCGACGTCGCGGACGCCATCGTCGCGGAGCTCTCGCTGCCGACCACCGGCGACGATCCGACGGGGAGCACACCGCGACCCCCAGGTGACGCCGCCGCCGCGCCCGGAGTCCGTCCGGTCGCCGGTCCCCGCAGAGCCCTCGCCGCCGCGGCCGACGAACACGGAGCCCTCCCGACCGCCGCCGGTGCACCCAGAGCCCTCGCCGCCGCAGTCGACGAACACGGAGCCCTCCCGGCCGTCGCCGGCTGGGCGCGCGCCCTGCGCCGCACGCTCCTCGCGCACCGGGACGGCGCCGAGGTCGTCGCGGCGGCGTACGCCCTGCGCTCGGACGAGGACCCGACCGTCGCCGCGCTCACAGACGGTGTGCGCGCCGCAGGGGTCCCCGGCGTGCACGCCGCGGCCGGGGCCGCCGCGCTCGTGCACTACGTCCTCGGCCACACCGCGCACGAGCAGTGGCACGCGCAGCTCACCGCCGCACCCGCCGTCGCGCGCGCGGGGCTCGACGCCGACGAGCGGTTCGAGCTCGGCCTCGCGCTGCTGCTCGACGGTCTCGCGCTGCGCACGGTCGAGCAGCCGGGCTGAGCCCGGTCAGCCGACCCGTGGTGGCGGAGCACCCTCGGCCGCCACTCGGGCGGCAGCGGCAGCGGAGCGCCGGCGACGGAACCGCCACCACACCACGGCCAGCGCGACGACGAGCAGCAGAACGAGCACCGGGGCCAGGATCGCCGCGAACGACAGGCCCACGCTCGTCGCGTCCTCCGCGGTGCTCGCCAACGGGGCGCCCAGGCCGAGGGTCGCGGCGTTGACGACCGGCCGAGCCGTCGACTTCGCCGCGTGCACCACGAGCGCGAGCACGATCCCGATCACGACGGGCAGCCACCGGCCCGACTGGACGAAGGCGCCGGGGTCGGTCACGACGGCGGTCTGCGAGGACGAGCCCGCGCCGAACGCGATGCCGCCGGCGGCGGGACGCACGACCGTCTGGACCACGTCGTTGATCGAGTCGACGCCCGGGATCTTGTCGGCGACGACCTCGAGCAGCAGGAGCGCCCCGAGCACCAGGAGGACCCACTCGTTCGTCAGCCACTCCCACCCGACGGGCGGGTCGACGAGGTCGGTCCAGCGGCCGAGCAGTCCGATGACCAGCAGCGGGACGTACGCGTTGAGCCCGGCCGCGGTGGCCAGGCCGGTGCCGGTGAGCGCCTCGAGCATGCGGTCAGCATCGCATCCCGGCGGGTCCGGTGCGCCCGGTCTCAGCCGAGCGGGTCGCCGTCCGCCTCGAGGCGCCGGACGACCTCGTCGGGCCCGAGCTGCGTCAGACCCGGCCCGATCTCGTCCCACCACCGGGGCGCAGCCACCGCCGGCCGTTCCCGGCCGCGCAGCGAGTACGGCGTGATGGTCGTCTTGGCGGGATGGTTCTGGGACCAGTCGAGCAGGACCTTGCCGGCGCGCAGCTCCTTGCGCATGATCGCGACGACGAGGTCCGGGTGCGCGGCCGCGAGCTCGTGCGCGACGTCGCGGGCGTACGCGCGGACCTCCATGACCGTGCGCCGTCCCGGCAGCGGTGCGTAGAGCTGCATGCCCTTGCTCCCCGACGTCACGGGCCGGCACTCGAGCCCGTCCGCGTGCAGCCGCTCGCGCACGAGCAGGGCGACCTCGGCGCAGGCGTCGAGCCCCGCGGGCGGTCCCGGGTCGAGGTCGATCACGAGCCGGTCGGGCCGGCGCACGCCGCCGCGCGGACCGACGCGCCACTGCGGCGTGTGCAGCTCGAGCGCTCCCTGGTTCGTCGCCCACACGAGCGCCGCGAGGTCGTCGAGGAACGGCAGCGTCAGCTCCTTGCCCTCGTCCTCGGCCCCGGGGGCGGCGCGCAGCGTCTGGCGCCGGACCCAGTCGGGCGCCGACCCCGGGAGGTTCTTCTCGAAGAACGTCTCGCCGTCGACGCCGGCCGTGAACCGGATGCGGGTCACGGGCCGGTTCGCGAGCTGGCGCAGCAGCGCGGGGGCGACCTGCGAGACGTAGTGCAGCACCTCGCCCTTCGTCGTCCCGGTCGACGGGTACATGACCCGGTCCAGGTGCGTGAGCCGCACCGGACGCCCGCCCACGTCGACGACCTGGGCGTCGTCCTTCGGCGTCACCGGTCCTCCCACGGGTCGACCGGCACCTCGTCGCGCACCCCCCGGACCGCGGGGTGGCGCAGCCGCCCCGAACCGGTGCGCCCCAGGTACGCGACGTCGACCTGCACCACGGGGTCGGACCAGAACGAGTCGCGCCGGTCGACGGGCGCGAGCTGCTCGTCGAGCGGGCAGTCGTCCCGCGCATGCGGCTCCAGCCGCCGCCGCAGGTCCCGTCCGAGCTCCCCGGCGAGCCCGCTGCCGGCGCGCCCGAGGTAGCGCAGCCGTCCGTCGGCCGCCGGCGCGGCGAGGTGCACCGCCCCCAGCCGCCCCGAGCCGGTCGTCTCGGGGCGCCAGCCGGCGACGAGCGCGGTGCGCGTCGAGCGGTGCGCCGCCTTGAGCCAGTCGGGTGAACGTCGGCCGGGCTGGTACGTCGAGGACCGGCGCTTCGCGACCACGCCCTCGAGCCCGTGCGCGCGCGTGACCTCCCACAGCTCGGGGCCGTCGGGGTACACGGGGGAGAGGGTCGCGGGCGCGGGCAGCTCGAGGCGCTCGAGCGTCGCCCGGCGCTCGTCGAACGTCCGGCGGGTCACGTCGACGCCGTACAGCTGCAGCACGTCGAACACGAGGTAGCTCACGGGCAGCTGACGCGAGAGCGCCGCCGCACGGGCCGCGTCGCGCACGTGCATGCGGGAGGCGAGCGCCTCGAACGACGGGATGCCGTCGGCCATCGCGACGACCTCGCCGTCCAGCACCGCCCCCGGGAGGCCCGCGAGCGCGGCGAGCTCGGGGTAGGCGACGGTGACCTCCCGACCGCTGCGGGCGTGCAGCCGCAGCCGTCCGGCGGTGGTGTCGGCGAGCACCCGGACCCCGTCCCACTTGATCTCGAACGCCCACCCCGGCCCGCTCGGCAGGGGTGACCCGGGGGCCGTAGGGGTGGCGAGCATGGGCTGCACGGGTCCATCCTGCCCAGGTAGGCCGTGTTCGGCGCGCGCTCGAGCGCGCTCTGCGGACCGGCGAGGCTGCGCGACACGGAGCTCGAGGAGGTGGTCGTCGGTGCGTGCCATCTGGAAGGGTGCCGTCGCCTTCGGTCTGGTCAACGTCCCGGTGAAGCTCTACGCGGCCACCGGCGAGCACGAGGTCCCGTTGCACCAGGTGCACAAGGACGACGGCGGGCGGATCCGCTACCGCAAGGTCTGCAGCGTCTGCGGCGAGACCGTTCAGTTCAGCGACATCGCCAAGGGCTACGAGACCGACGAGGGCGAGCTCGTCGTGCTGACCGACCAGGACCTCGCGGAGCTCCCGCTCGCGACCGAGCGCGAGATCTCTGTGGTCGAGTTCGTGCCCTCGGAGCAGGTCGACCCGATCCTGCTGGCCAAGACGTACTACCTCGAGCCGGAGAAGACGTCCGCGAAGCCCTACGCGCTGCTGCGGGAGGCGCTCGAGGCGAGCGACCGGATGGCGGTCGTCAAGGTCGCGCTGCGCCAGCGCGAGTCGATGGCGGTGCTGCGGGTCCGCGACAACGTCATCTGCCTGCAGACGCTGCTGTGGCCCGACGAGGTGCGCGAGGCGGACTTCCCGATCCTCGACACCGACGTCACGGTCCGCCCGCAGGAGCTCGCGATGGCGTCCTCCCTCGTCGAGTCGCTCGCGGGGGACTTCGACCCCTCGGGCTTCGAGGACTCCTACCAGGCTGCGCTGGAGTCGCTCATCGAGTCCAAGGTCTCGTCGGGCAGCACGCGCCAGGTCCCGGCGACCGCGGCGAAGGACGAGACGGGCGGCGGCGAGGTGGTCGACCTGCTCGCGGCTCTGCAGCGCAGCGTCGAGAAGGCCCGTGCGGGGCGCGGAGGAGCGGCGGCGGAGTCCGGGGCGGACGCGGAGGAGCCCGCACCCGCGAAGCGCACGCGTGCCTCGTCGGACGCGGACGGCGACTCGGGTGCGGCGCGCAAGCCGGCGGCGAAGCGCCCGTCGAAGGCGTCCGCGAGCGCGGAGGACGACGCACCCGCGGCGAGCACGAGGTCGCGCCGCACGAAGGCCGACGACGACGGTGACACGGCGGCGGCACCGAAGAAGCGCGCGTCGACGGCGCGGTCGAGCGCCGCGAAGGAGCCCGCGAAGACCGCGTCGCGTCGCCGGGCGTCCTGACGTCCGTGGGGCACGACCCGGCGGGAGACCTGCGTGAGCGCGTCGTCGCGACGCTGCGTCGCGTCGCGTTCCTGCTGGAGCGGGCGCAGGAGAGCGGGTACCGGGCGGAGGCGTTCCGCGGGGCGGCGCGCGCGGTCGAGCGGCTCGGGGCGGACGAGGTCGCCGCCCGGGTCAGCGCCGGCACGCTGACCGACCTCCCGGGCGTGGGCGCCCGCACGGCGCAGGTCGCGGCGGACGTCGCGGCCGGGGGAGCGGTCGAGTACCTCGCCGACCTCGAGGAGCGGCTCGGGGCGCGTGCGTCGGACGCGGGCCCCGGGGCGGAGCTGCGGGCGGCGCTGCGCGGGGACCTGCACGCGCACACCGAGGCGAGCGACGGGTCGAGCCCGCTGCAGGAGATGGTCCTCGCGGCGATCGACCTGGGGCACGAGTACCTGGCGATCACCGACCACTCGCCGCGCCTGACCGTCGCGAACGGGTTGAGCGCCGAGCGCCTGCGGGCGCAGCTCGAGCGGGTCGCGGCGCTGAACCGCGCCGTGGGGCCGTTCCGGGTGCTGACCGGGATCGAGGTCGACATCCTCGACGACGGTTCCCTCGACCAGGACCCCGACCTGCTGGACGAGCTCGACGTCGTCGTGGCGTCGGTGCACTCGAAGCTGCGCATGGGGCGGGAGGAGATGACGCGCCGCATGGTGGCGGCGGTCAGCGACCCGCGCACCGACGTCCTCGGGCACTGCACGGGCCGCCGGCTGACAGGTCGACCCCGTCCCGAGAGCGAGTTCGACGCCCGCGCGGTGTTCGAGGCGTGCGCCGCGCACGGCGTCGCGGTCGAGATCAACAGCCGCCCCGACCGGCTCGACCCGCCGCACGCCCTGCTCGACGTCGCGATCGAGGCCGGGTGCGTCTTCAGCATCGACTCCGACGCGCACGCCCCCGGGCAGCTCGACTGGCAGGTCGCCGGCTGCGAGCGCGCCGTCCAGCACGGCCTCGGCCCGGACCGGATCGTGTGCGCGTGGCCCGTCGAGAGGCTCCTCGACCGTGCGGAGCGGCTGGTCGGGTGACGCGCTCGAGGCCCGTCCTGGCGTGCGCGAGCCTGAGCGGCCACTAAGGTCGTCCGCGACAGGCCGACGGCGGAGGGGTCCCCACCCCGCCGCCACGGGTGCGGCCTGAACGTCCGGGCGTGTCGCCCGGGCAGGCACGTCCGACCTACAAGGAGCACATCCCGTGAGCGTGAACCGCACCGAGCTCGTCCAGGCCATCGCCGCCAAGGCGGGTCTGACCAACACCGCCGCCGACGCGGCGCTCAAGGCCTTCCAGGAGGTCCTGGTCGAGCAGCTCTCCGCCGGCGAGAGCGTCACCATCCCCGGGCTGCTCGCAGTCTCCCGTGCGGACCGTTCCGCTCGTACCGGCATCAACCCGCAGACCGGCGAGAAGCTCGAGATCCCCGCCGGCTACCGCGTGAAGCTCACGGCCGGCAGCGCCCTCAAGCGCGCCGTCGCCAAGTAGTCGCACCCCCGCGGGCGCCGCATCCGGGCGCCCGACCGGCCCGGGCCCTCGTGCTGATCGCACGGGGGCCCGCGCCGTGCGGTCGGCAGGCGTGCCCTGCGCTCCGGCGCAGGGGCCGGGCCCGGGTGTGCCGCTCGCCTAGAATCGCCGGTGCGGACGGTTCGTCCCGCCCGCACCCCCACCCGCGGCGTGACCGGACGGAGGAGAACCCCGTGGCCGTGATCCAGCGCAACACGCGCCAGCGCGCCGAGATCCTCGCGCTCCTCGACGGGCTCGACGAGTTCCGCAGCGCCCAGCAGCTCCACGAGCTCCTGCGCTCCCAGGGGTCCTCGACGGGCCTCGCGACCGTGTACCGCGCGGTGCAGTCGCTCACCGAGAGCGGCGAGGTCGACGTGCTGCGCAGCGAGGACGGCGAGTCGGTGTACCGCCGGTGCGAGCGCCGCGGCAGCCACCACCACCACCTCGTGTGCCGGTACTGCGGGCGCACCGTCGAGATCGACGGGCCCGCCGCGGAGACCTGGGCGGACCAGATCGCGGCGGCGCACGCGTTCGTCGACGTCGAGCACACCATCGAGCTCGTCGGCACGTGCGCGGACTGCCGCGCGGCCCGCAGCGCGCAGCACTGACGGCGCCGCCGGCCGCGAGCGCCCCGCGGGGACCGCGACGCCCCGCCCGGCCGGCACCACCCACGACGCCCTCGCCCGGCCGGCACCCGCGACGCTTTCGCCCCGCGGAGACCCGACCGCGGGGTCCGCGTCGCGTCATGACCCCGGGTCGCCTCCGCACGGCGCGGACCGTGCCGCGGCGTGGGAGAGACTGGGACGCGTGAACCGACTGCACGACACCGAGCGGCGCGAGCTCGCGTCCGACAACTACGCCGGGGTGCACCCCGAGGTCCTCGCCGCGATCGCGGCCGCGAACGGGGGTCACCAGACCGCGTACGGCGGCGACGCCTACACCGCGCGCCTCCAGGAGGTCGTCGCCCAGCACTTCGGGGCCGGCGCGCACGCCTACCCGGTGTTCAACGGGACGGGCGCGAACGTCCTCGCGCTGCAGGCGGCGCTCCCGCGCTGGGGCGCCGTCATCTGCGCCGAGACCGCGCACATCAACACCGACGAGAACGCCGCCCCCGAGCGGGTGGGCGGCCTGAAGCTGCTGACCGTCCCGACGCCCGACGGCAAGCTGACGCCCGAGCTCGTGGCCCGCCACGCGTGGGGGTGGGGCGACGAGCACCGTGCCCAGCCGGGCGTCGTCTCGCTCACCCAGTCGACCGAGCTCGGCACGACGTACACGCCCGACGAGGTCAGGGCGATCACCGAGCACGCGCACGGCCTCGGCATGCGCGTGCACATGGACGGCGCGCGGATCGCGAACGCGGCGGCGTGGCTCGACGTGCCGCTGCGCGCGTTCACGACGGACGCGGGCGTGGACCTCGTGTCGCTCGGCGGGACGAAGAACGGGGCGATGTTCGGCGAGGCCGTCGTCGTGCTGGACCCCGCGGCGGTGACCGGGGTGGACTTCCTGCGGAAGATCGACATGCAGCTGGCGTCGAAGATGCGGTTCGTCTCCGCCCAGCTCGTCGCGCTGTTCGAGGACGACCTGTGGCTGCGCTCGGCGCGGCGGGCCAACGCGATGGCGGCCCGGCTCCGCGCGGGGGTCGAGCGGCTCGACGGCGTCACCCTGACGCTGCCGACCCAGGCGAACGCGGTGTTCGCGGTCGTCCCGCCCCCGGTGGCCGAGAGGCTGCGCGAGGTCCGGCGCTTCTACGACTGGGACCCCGCCACGGGCTCGGTGCGGTGGATGTGCTCGTTCGACACCACCGAGGACGACGTGGACGGCTTCGTCGCGGCGCTCGAGGGCGAGCTCGCGCGCGTCTGACCGCACGCACGAGGCCCCGGCGGAACAGGGGGGGGGCGGGTGGGGGGGGGATTGCCTATTTTTCCCCCCAACCCCCCGGGGGTGGAACGGG
Organism: Cellulomonas sp. NPDC055163; assembly: GCF_053607065.1. Lineage (NCBI taxonomy): Bacteria > Bacillati > Actinomycetota > Actinomycetes > Micrococcales > Cellulomonadaceae > Cellulomonas > Cellulomonas sp. NPDC055163. The sequence goes on from NZ_JBSGSU010000005.1 coordinate 67,452, forward strand.
TGGGAAGGAGGCAGGTGCGTTCTCTCCCCTTGTTGCGATTGCATCCGCCCTCTCCCCCCCCCCCCCACACCCCATCCCCCCCCCAGGCGGGGGGCCCCCCCCTCCCCTTTGCCCCTCGCTGCTGTCACCCGGACATCACGGGGGGTGACACGTGGTGACAGGTGCGGGGGGCGATCCGCCCGCCCCCCGCACCTGTGCTCAGGGGCCGGCGCTCAGCCGGCGGTGCACGTCGCGCCGTTCAGCGTGAACGCGGTCGGTGCGGTGTTGGTCCCGGTGTGGGCGCCGTTGAAGCCGATCTCGATGCTCGCGCCGGGCGCGAGGCTCCCGTTCCACGGCAGGGATGTCGCGGTGACGGCGGTCCCGGTCTGCGACCACGTCGCGCTCCAGCCCTGCGTGATGGTCTGCCCCGACGGGAACGCGAACCCGAGCGACCAGCTCGACAGCGCCGAGGTCCCGGTGTTGGTGAGCCGCACCGTCCCCGTGAAGCCGGCGTTCCAGCCGTTCGCGGTGTACCTCACGGTGCACGCACCCGTGGCCCGGTCGGGCGGGGTCGTCACCGCGAGCGGCGCCGACGCGGCCGAGACGTTCCCGGCGAGGTCCTTGGCACGGACCGTGAAGCTGTACGCCGTGGCGGGGCTGAGCCCGGTCACGCCGAGGCTGGTCGTCGTGCTGGTGCCGACGAGCGTCGTCCCGCGGTACACGTCGTACCCGGCGACCCCGCTGCCGCCCGCCTCGTCGGTCGAGGCGTCCCAGGCGAGGGCCACCGACGTCGACGTCCCCGTGCCGGCCCGCAGCCCTGTCGGCGCGCTCGGTGCCGTGGTGTCGGTCGGCGTAGTGCCGGTCTGGGTGCGGGCGGTCACCGCGGTCGAGGCGGCGGAGACGTTGCCGACGCGGTCCGTGGCCCGCACCGTGAACGTGTAGGCGGTGTCCGCCGTGAGCCCGGTCGCGGTGAACGACGTCGAGGTCGACGTGCCGACGCGCGTCGTCCCGCGGTAGACCTCGTAGCCCGCGACGCCCGACCCGGCGTCGGTCGACGCGGCCCAGCTCAGGGCGACGCTCGACGTGGTCGTCGCGCCGACGGTGACGCCGGTCGGGACGGAGGGCGCGGTGGTGTCGGCCGGTTCGCCGCCGCCGGTCGCCTCGCTCAGCGAGATGCCGGTCGTGCTCGCCGTGCCACCGAGCTTGACCTGGTGGTCGAGGCTGACGAACTTGCCGCCCTGCGCCCACAGCGCCGGCTTGAGGAGCGCGTACTTCGCCTCGTCCCACGAGACCCAGTCGTTGCCGAGGAGCCCACCGGTGTCGCCCGAGTTCGGGTTGAGGACCCAGAACGTGTGGTGGAGCCGGTACTTCGCGATGAGGTCGCGCAGCGCCGTCATCCACTTCTGGTTCGGCCCGCCGTCCATGAAGCCGCCCCACTCACCGATGAGCAGCGGCGCGACATCCTGCTTGTGGATGTAGAGCCAGTTCGGGTCCCACACGTCGCGCTCGAGCGTCGTCGCGTCCCACGTGCCCGTGAACCAGGGCTGCTCGAACACGAGCGGGCCGTAGTCGTGCGGGGAGTACACGAGCTGGTCCTGGTTCGCGCCCAGGTCGATCGGGTGCTCGGCGACGCCGCGCAGCTGACCGCCCCACCAGGTGTTGTACCAGTCGTCCTTGTTCGTGGACGTCCAGCTCGCGCCGTCCTTCGGGTACACGGCGGTGCCCTCGACGAAGATCAGGAGGTTCGGGTTGATCGCGAGGATCCGCTTGCCGGCGGTCTCGGCGAAGTGCTTGAAGTTGTCCGCGTCGGTGGTGTCGTTCCACTTCGCGAACTCGGTCTCCGAGAAGGACCCGTGCGGCTCGTTCTTGACGTCCGCGCCGATGATCGTGTCGTTGGTCTTGTAGCGCGCGGTCACCCACTCCCACGCCTCGTAGACCTTCTCGGTCGTGATCGAGCCCTTCCACCACATCGGGTAGACGTGCCCGGAGTTGTCCGCCTCGGCGCTGTGCAGGTCGAGGAACACCTTGAGGCCGTACTTCTCGCACAGCTCGAGGAACCGGTCGAAGATCTGGAGGTTGTTCAGGCCGACCAGGTCGGGATTCGCGAACGTGTTGACGTTCGGTGCCGCGACGGTCTTGCCCTGGGACCACTCGAGGAGCAGCTGCGCGGAGATCGGCACGCGCACGACGTTGAGGCCGCGGTCCGCCATGGCCTTCGTGGTCTGCTCGAGGTTCGCGGACCACAGGCCGTGGAACACCCGCTCGCTCGCGTTGAAGCCGAACCAGTTCACGCCGGTCAGCCAGACCTCCTGGCCGGCCTCGTCGACGATCTGGTTGCCCTCGACGTGGAGCCAGTCCTGCGTCGGGGCCGCGTGGGCGGGGGCGGCGAGGACCAGCGGACCGGCGACGACCGCGGCCGCGGCGAGCGCCGACACGGCGGCGCGCACGCGACGGGGAGCCGCCGACCAGGGGGCGAGTGACACGGGTACCTCCGGGGTACGAGGAGCGAGGGGCCGACGGTGCGGCGAGGGGAGGCGGTGGGGCGGAGCGGGGCCGGGAGGGGAGGGGCGGCGGTGGTGCGGGTGGTACGCCGCCCGTGGTCCCCGCTCGGTGCTGAGCGGGGACCACGGACGGTGTGCTGCTACGGCGTCACTGGCACGCGACTCCGTTGACGGCGAACGACGTCGGGGCGTTGTTCGTGCCCGAGTGGCTGCCGTTGAAGCCGATGTCCGCGCTCTGACCCGGCGCGAGCGTGGAGTTCCACGACGCACCGGCGGCCGTGACGGCCGAGCCCGACTGGCTCCACGTGGCGCTCCAGCCCTGCTGGACCGTCTGGCCGTTCGCGAAGGAGAACGTCAGCTTCCAGTTGGCCAGCGGCGTCGTCCCCGTGTTCGTCACCTTCACCGAGGCCGTGAAGCCCGAGTTCCAGCTGTTCGCGGAGTACGCCACCTTGCAGGTGCCGGCCGGGACCGTGTCGTTCGCCTTGGTCGTGACCGACAGGGCGGTCGACGCGGCGGAGACGTTCCCTGCGGCGTCCTTGGCCTTGACGGTGAACGAGTACGCCGTCGAGGCCGTGAGACCCGTCGCGGTGAAGCTCGTCGTCGTCGAGGTGCCGACGGACGTGCCGTTGGCGAAGATCTCGTAGCCCGTCACGCCGACGGCGTCGGTCGAGGCGGTCCAGGAGATCGCGGCGGACGTCTGGGCGACCGTGCCGGCCACGAGGCCCGAGGGCGCCGTGGGAGCGGTCGTGTCGACCGGCGGGACCGTCGTGTCGTTCGTCGTGCGGACCGAGACCGCGCTCGACGGCGACGAGACGTTGCCGGCGGCGTCCTTGGCCCGGACGGTGAACGAGTACGCCGTGTTGGCCGTGAGGCCGGTCACCGTGAGGCTCGTCGTGGTCGAGGAGCCGACGCGCGTCGTGCCCTGGTAGACGTCGTAGCCCGTGACGCCGACCGCGTCGGTCGAGGCGGTCCACGACAGCGCGACCGAGGTGTTCGTGACCGTGCCGGCGGTGACGCCCGACGGCGCCGTGGGGGCGGTGGTGTCGGTCGGGTCGACCGGGCCGTTGCCCTCGATGACCGGGTACGCGTTCTTCACGAGGGTGACGAACTGCTCCTCGAACCACTGACCCGCGAGCGGGGCGTTCGGCGTGGCGCCCGTGAGCGCACCGGCGAGCTTCGGGGAGTTGAACGTCGGGTCACACATGCGGTCGAACCGCTTGCCCTGGTCGTTCGGGATCTCCGACGAGGCGCCGTCGGACTCGCCCGGAGGCTTGACCCAGACGAACGCGTCGAGGTGCGACGCCGCGTAGCCGGACGGCGTGGCCTTCGGGCGCTCACCGATGCCGGCGCCGAGCGGGTTGCACCAGGCGCCGCGGTGGTTGCGCTTGTCGATGCGCGACTGGTCGACGTACGTGTCGAGCGTGGTGCTCGTCGACACGGCGGTCGGGCGGGCGGGGCCGCCCCAGCCGTTGCGCGACGTGTCGATGACCATGCCGAGCGAGGACGGGAAGCCCTCGGCGACGAGCAGGCGGTGCAGGTGCGCCGTCCAGTCGATCTCGTCGAAGTCGGGGTTCCACTCGTAGTACTTGGCCGAGCGGACCTGGCCGCTGCCGACCTGCTTGGTCGAGTCGGTCAGGAACGGCTCCTCGAGCGGCGTCGAGTTGGCCGTGTTGGTGACGAAGCCGTCGATCGAGGCGACGCCTGCCTGGGTCGTCTTGGCGACGTCGGCGAAGAGCTTCGCGGCCGGGCCCGCGTTGGAGTCCCAGCCGAGCCAGCCCGAGTGCGCCGCGTCGATGTAGTTGTAGACGTTCGGGATCGCGTGCAGCTTGTCGAGCGCGTACTTGACGCCCTCGCGGTAGTAGGGCGCGGCCTGCTGGCAGGTCGACTCCGAGATGTTCGTGATGAGGTTCGGCAGCGAGTCCGGCTCGATCACGGCCGCGACGCGGATGTCCTGGTACTTCGGGTCGGCCAGGAGCGCTGCGATCGGGTCGATGTACTCGGTCTTGTAGCGCGCGAGCCCGGCGTCCGTGGCGGGCAGCTCACCGTTCGACGCGAGCGCGTAGCAGTCACGGCCGGGCAGGTCGTAGATGACGAGGTTGAAGACGATCGGCGTGCCGGCCTTCTTCTGGGCGACGGCGTTGTCGAGGTGGAACTTCAGGCCGTTGCCGTCGGCGTTGCCGGCGATGGCGCTGATCCGGTCCATCCACACGGCGGTCGGCTGCCCCTTGATCGCACGCATCTTCGCGGCGAGGGCGGGGTCGGACGCCCGCGTGGCAGCGCTCTCAACCGAGGCGGCCCAGGTCGGGTTCACGTACTGCGTCGCACCCGCGTACGGGTTGTCGACGTGCGCCTCGGCCGCCTGGGCGCCGGTGGCGACGAACGCCAGAGGCGCGGCGACGAGTGCCGCGGCAGCCGCGGCGGTGGTGGCGGCCCTCAGCCGCTTGGGGATCTTGGACACACGGTCCTCCGGGTTGGGATCGGCGTGCCGGTCCCGAAGCAGGAGGGCCCGGGCACGAGTCGCCCGGGGTGAGTCCTCGGCGACTGCCGTGAACCTCACACGCGGCGGTGTGGCGCGGGCAGCGGGTGAAGCGATTAGGCGTTTCCGCGTTACCTAATCGTGACCTTCCCGGAACGGTCGCGACGGGGCGGGGGAACCGTCGACAGCACGCGCCCACCCCGGTGTCCGCCCTGGTCAGAGGGGCGCCCGGCCGGCGCGTGCGCAGGTCAGCGCGACCGCGGTCCCGTGCTGCCGCGCACCGCGATCCCGCCGATCGGGACGGTGCGCTCGACGTCCGGCGTGCCGTCGAGCACGGCGAGGACCGCCTCGCCGGCCGCCGTGCCGAGGTCGCCGAGAGGCAGCGGGAGCGTGGTGATCGACGGGGTCGCGAGCCGGCACAGCGCGGAGTCGCTGCCCGCGAGGATCGACAGGTCCCAGGGCACCTCGAGCCCGGTCCGGCGCGCCACATCGAGCGCTGCGACCGCCATCTGGTCCGAGTCGTACACGATCACGGACGGGGGCACCGGCGCCGTGAGCAGCCGCCGCGTCGCCGCCGCGGCCTCCTCCGGGGTCGCGTTCGTCGCCTCGTGCACGAGCGTCCCGCCGACCGCGTCCATCGCCCGGCCGAGCGCGTCGAGCCGCAGCCGCGTGCGGTGCAGGGTCGCGGGCGCGGTGACCGCCGCGACGTCGTGGTGACCGAGCTCGAGCAGGTACGTCGCGACGCGGGAGTAGGCCTCGTCCTCGTCGAGCGACACCGACGCGAGCCCCTGCGCGACCGACGGGGGACCGAGCACCACGGCCGGCGCCCGCATGCGGCGCAGCGCCTCGACCCGCGGGTCCTGCGTCAGGACGTCCGTGACCACCATGACGTCGAACCGCCGCTCGGCCCACCACTCGCGGTACGTCGTGACGGCCGCCTCGGCCGAGTCCACGATCTGCAGCACGAGCGCCAGCCCGCGCTGGGCGACGACGTCCTGCGTCGCCGTGACGAAGTCGAGGAACGACGTCGCGTGCGCGGCCGCCCCCGCCCCGCGGCTGAGCACGAGACCGACCGCGCGCGGGCCCGTCCGCATCGAGCGTGCCGCCGCGCTCGGGCGCCAGCCGAACTCGTCCGCGACACGCAGGACCCGTTCGCGCGTGGCGGCCGAGACCCCCGGCCGACCGTTCAGCGCGTACGAGACGACGGCGATCGACACGCCGGCCGCACGAGCCACGTCGGAGATCGTGGGGCGGCGGGTGAGCGATCCTGGGTTGTCTGCTGCGGGTGTGACCACAATCGCCTAGTGTGTCGCCCGATGCGTGCGAGCGCATCGTCTCGGCTCCGATGACGTGGACGAGGAGTGTGCATGGGCACGATTCGGCGCGGCCCGGTGGCGGCGAGCGCTCGGCGGACCATCGGCGTCCTGTCCCCGGTGGTCGGCGGCTTCTACTTCGGCGGGCTCATCGCGGGCGTCTCGCGCGCGGCACGGACGGCGGGTCACCGCGTCGTCGCGGTGCAGACGTACCCCGCGGGCCTCGACCGCGAGCGCTACCCCGACGAGCCCCTGCTCGAGGTCCCGGTCGCGCTGGGCGCGGTCGACGGCATCATCATCATCGCGAAGGCGGTGCGCCACGACCGGCTCGCGTCGGTCCAGGAGTGGGGCCGCCCGGTCGTCATGATCAGCGAGGACGAGACGCAGCTCCCCGCGCCCGTCGTGGTCCCGGACAACGGGGGCGGGGTGTGCGCGGCGGTCGAGCACCTGCTCGAGCACGGCCACACGCGCATCGCGTTCATCGGGAACCTCGCGCAGCGGGACATCCGTGAGCGCTACGAGGCGTACCGCGACACGCTCGCGGAGCACGGTGTCGAGCCGGACCCGGAGTGGTTCTACGAGACGGTCGACAACCACGAGCAGGGCGGCGCGGACGCGGCGGCCCGGTTCCTCGCGGCGGGCGTGCCGACGACCGCGACGGTCGCGGCCACGGACCGCAACGCGATCGGCTTCCTGCGGGCGCTGCGCGCGAGCGGGCTCGTGCTGCCCCGCGACCAGGCCGTCGTCGGCTTCGACCACACCGAGAGCGGCGCGCGCCTCGTCCCGCGCCTGTCGACCGTCGACCCGCACAACGACCGCGTCGGCGAGCTCGCGGTCAAGCTGCTGCTGGCGCGCCTGCGGGGCGAGGAGGTGGCCACGGGCGCGCACCGGGCCCCGGCCACGCTGGTGACGCGCGAGTCCTGCGGCTGCGGCGAGCCGAGCGCGACACCCGACGCGTGCCACGACGACGGGGCGCTCGACACGTACGGCTCGACCCCGGCCCGGGCGCGCCTGCGACGCCTGTCCGACACCGGTTTCGCAGGTCCCTCGGCGGCGGCGGGGACGCGCCGGGCGGGCGACGAGGCGCGCACGAGCTGGCTGCACGCCGTGGTCGACCCGGTCGCGGCGGCCGCCGAGCGCGGGTCGGCTCCCTCGGGTGTCGCCCTCGGCCGTCTCGCGGACCTCACGTCAGCCCTCCAGCCGCACCCGGAGGCGCTCGAGCAGCTCGTGTCGGCGGTCCGCGACCTCGAGAGCGAGCTGATGGGCGCGCTCCCACCGTCGTCGGACCGGCTCCCCGTGCTCCGCCGCGTGACCACCGAGGTCCTGCTCACGCTGACCAAGGGCTGCACCCGGCCGATGCTCGCGCGCAGCGGCTACCTCGAGCGGACGATCGCGGACCAGTACGAGGTCGACATGGACCTCCTGCGCGGCAAGGGACCGAGCCCCCGCGCCCTGACGTGGCTGCCGCGGGCCGTGCGCGGACCGGCGTGCCTGGGCCTGTGGGTCGGTCACGAGCGCTCGCCGGGCGACCGGGAGATCGAGATCGTCGGCGTCAACGACACCTCCGGCACGCTGTCGCGCCTCATCGGGCTGCGCACGCCCGCGAGCCAGTTTCCACCCCCGGCGCTCACCCGGGCAGGGACGATCGGCAGCACGGAGCTCACGTTCGTCATCCCGGTGACGTTCGGCGGCAGCGACTGGGGCCTGCTCGCGATCGACGGCAACGTCGAGACCCGTATGACGAGCGCGCGCGACAAGTACAACCACTGGGCCGCCCTGCTCGCGGTCGCGCTCGACCAGGAGAGGCTCGTCGCCTCGCTGCGTGACCAGCGGCGGGCGCTGGAGCAGGCGGCGGCTCGCGAGCGCGCGCTGGCCGACACCGTGCGGGCGAGCGAGGAGCGGTACGCGCTCGCGTCGATGGCCGCCCAGGACGGCACGTGGGACTGGGACGTGTCCGCGGGCACGGTCTACTACTCGCCGCGGTGGAAGCAGACCCTCGGGTACGAGGAGGACGAGATCGGCGCGTCCCCGACGGAGTGGCTCGAGCGGGTGCACCCCGACGACCGCGACGAGCTCTCCGCGTCGATCGCGGCGCAGCTCGGCGGGGCGCGCACGCCGCTCGAGCTCGAGCACCGCGTGCGCACGTCGTCGGGCGACTACCGCTGGATGATGTGCCGCGCGGTCACCGTGCTCGACGACGCCGGCTGCCCGGCCCGCCTCGTCGGCGCGCTCGTCGACATGACGGAGCGCAAGGAGCAGGAGCTCGCGCTGCGCCGGAACGCGCTGCGCGACCCGGAGACCGGGCTCGCGAACCGGATGCTCTTCCTCGACCGGCTCGGTGCGGCGATCAAGCGCACGCGCCGCTCGGGCGACTTCGACTGCACGGTGGTGCTCCTGCGCGTCGTCGCGGAGCCGGGCCACCCGCTGCGCGACGACGGCACCGAGCTGGGCGACGGCGACGTCGAGGTGCGGCGCGAGGTCGTGCGCCGGCTGCGGCGTGCGCTGCACGAGGGGGACTCGGCGGCGCGGCTCGGTCAGGACGAGTTCGCGGTGCTGCTCGACGACGTGGGTGCCGGCGGTGACCCGGTGCGCGTCGAGGAGCTGCTGACGCACGTGCGGACCGACCTCGGCGTCGACGTCGCCGTGGGCGTCCTGTCGAGCATCCAGCGGTTCCACGACGCCGACGACGCGCTGCGCGAGGCCGACATCGCACTGCTGCGGGCCCAGACGCAGCCCGACCCCCGGCGCCGCTCGACGGTGCGCTGATCGACTCAGCGCACCGATCGAGGGCGGCCGGGGGCCGGGTCGACGTGCGGGGCGAGGTCCGGGCCGGGGCCCGGCGGCTCAACGAGCGGCGTGCGGCCGGATGTGGCGCTCGCGCGAGTCCGAGCGGTTCTCGGGGCGGCGCTCGCCACGGTGCGTGCTCGGGCCGGTCGGCCGCGAGGCGCCCTGGCCGCTGCGCGGGCCCGGTCCCTCGTCGACGCGGATGCGCAGCGGTCGGCCGGCGACGCGGGCGCGCCCGATGCGGTCGAACGCCTCGGGGGTCAGCCCGCCCGGGATCTCGATGAGCGAGAAGCTCGGGAAGATGTCGATCTTCCCGAGGTCCTTGCCGGTCAGCCCGCCCTCGTTCGTGAGCGCACCGACGATCGCGCCCGGCTGCGCACCGTGCGTGTGCCCGACCGCGATGCGGTAGCGGAGCGCGCCGTCGGGGCGGTGGCTGGTCCGGCGCGGCCCGGAGCCCGACGCGGACGACCGCTGGCCGTCGCGCTCGGGGGACAGGGACGCGCGGGACAGGGCGTCGTCCAGGTCGTCGCCGTGCGCCGGGCGCGCGCTCGGGCCCGTGTCGCCGACCGCGAGCGCCGCGAGGACCGAGACGAGCTCGACCGGGTCGACACCCGGGTTCGCGGTGAGGTACTCGCCGACCGCGGTGCGGTACAGGTCGAGACGGCCGAGTGCGGCGCGCTCCTCGACCTGACCGAGCAGCTTGGTCACGCGGTGCGCGGAGACATCGGCGGGCGAGGGGATCTGGATCTCCTCGAGGCGCTGCCGGGTCGTCCGCTCGATCGCGCGCAGGCGGTGCTGCTCGCTCGGCGTGACGAACGTCAGCGCCTCGCCCGTGCGCCCGGCGCGGCCGGTGCGGCCGATGCGGTGCACGTACGCCTCGGGCTCGGTCGGGACGTCGAAGTTGACGACGAGGCCGATGCGGTCGACGTCGAGGCCGCGTGCGGCGACCTCGGTCGCGACGAGGACGTCGAGCGTGCCGTTGCGGAGCCGCTCGACGATCTTCTCGCGGTCACCCTGCGCGACCTCGCCCGAGATGTACGCCGCGGGGACCCCGCGCTCGACGAGCGCGCTGCCGACCTCCTCGGCCGCGCCGCGGGTCCGCACGAAGACGATGGCCGCCTCGGCGTCCGACACGGCGAGGACACGGGCCAGCGCACCGGTCTTGTGCCGGAACGGGACGACCGCGTACGTCTGGCGGATGTCGGTGACCGTCGAGGACTGGCGCGAGACCGTGATCTCGACCGGGTCGGTGAGGTGGTGCGCGGCGACGCGGCGGATCGCGGGCGGCATCGTCGCGGAGAACAGCGCGACCTGGCGCTGGGTCGGCGCGAACGCGAAGATCTTCTCGACGTCCTCCGCGAAGCCCATGCGCAGCATCTCGTCGGCCTCGTCGAGCGCGAGGAAGCGCACGTCGTCGAGGCGCAGCGTGCGCCGGTCGAGGTGGTCCATGACGCGGCCAGGCGTGCCGACGACGATCTGGGCGCCGCGGGCGAGGGCCCGCTGCTGCGGCAGGAACGGGGAGCCGCCGTAGACCGCGACGACCTCGACACCCGGCAGGTGCCGGGCGAAGGACTCGATGGCCTCGGCGACCTGCATCGCGAGCTCGCGCGTCGGGGTCAGGACGAGGGCCTGGACCTGGCGGAGCTCGGGGTCGATCGCGGCGAGGAGCGGCAGCCCGAACGCGGCGGTCTTGCCGGTGCCGGTCTGCGCGACGCCCGTGATGTCGCGGCCGGCCAGCAGGGCCGGGATGGCCTCGGCCTGGATCGCCGAAGGCGTCTCGAAGCCGAGGTCGGCGATCGCCCGCTCGAGGGCCTCGGGCAGGCCGAGGTCGGCGAAGGCGGGGCCGCTGGGGGCGGTCGCAGGCAGGGTGGGGTCTGTCAGGGTCATGTGGGGTCACCGATCATGTGCGGGGGAGTGGCGTCGTGGCCGGCCAGGAGGGCCGTCCAGGAGGTCGCTTGTCCCGAACACATCGACGGTGCGGACACCGGCACAGACACACGAGGGAAGCGCGACAAACTCCGGGGGTGACTCCAGACTACCGGGCGGGCGCGGTCCTGGTGCGGCGACCGGGGGTGACGTCGGGCACACGGGTCCGCCGCCCCGCGCCCGTCAGGCCAGCCCGCCGCGACGTCCCTCGATCACGGGGCACGTGTCCATGACCACGTCGAGGCCGGCGTCGAGCGCCCGCTGCGCGGCCTCCTCGTCGACCACGCCGAGCTGCAGCCACACCGCACCGGCCCCGATCGCGATCGCCTCGTCGACGACGGAACCGGCGAGCCGCGAGTTCACGAAGACGTCGACCACGTCCACGCGCCCGGGGACGTCCGCGAGCGCCCGGTACCCCGGTGCGCCGTGGACCGTGTCCGCGCGGGGGTGGACCGGGACGATCTCGTGCCCGAGGGTGCCCTGGACGTAGGCCGCGACGCCGAACGCGGCGCGCGCGCGGTTGGTCGACAGCCCGACGACCGCCCAGCGCGCCCGGGTCGTCAGGAGCCGGTGGATCACCGCGGGGTCGTTGACGTGGCTCACCCGCCCAGCGAACCACAGCGGCCCACCCAGCACAGCGGCCCACCGAGCACAGCGCCCGGGCGCCGGGCAGGCACCCGGCAGGCCGCGGGGTCCCGCCCTACTGTGAGGGCGTGCCGAGACCATCGCTGACCCTGGCCGCCGACGGTGACGTCCTGCGCGGGGCCTTCGCCGCCGTGCGCCGTGAGCTCGAGGTGCCGGAGGTGATGCCCGCCGCGGTGCTCGCCGAGGCGCACGCCGCCGCGACGTCGGGCACCGACCCGTACGCGGGCGAGCGCGCCGACCTGCGCGACGTGCCGTTCGTGACGGTCGACCCGCCCGGGTCGACCGACCTCGACCAGGCGGTGCACCTCGCCCGCCGGCCGGGCGGCTACCGGGTGCGGTACGCGATCGCGGACGTCGCCGCGTTCGTGCGCGCGGGCGGTGCGATCGACGCCGAGGCCCATCGGCGCGGGGAGACCGTGTACTGCCCGGACGGGCGCATCCCGCTGCACCCCGAGGTGCTGTCCGAGGGCGCGGCGTCGCTGCTCGCCGACGTCGAGCGGCTCGCCGTCGTGTGGACGTTCGACCTCGACGCCGACGGCGCGGTGACCTCGACCGACGTGCGTCGTGGCCGGGTGCGCAGCCGTGCGCAGCTCGACTACGCCGGGGTCCAGTCGGCCCTGGCCTCGGCGGGCCGCGACGAGCTGCCGACCCTGCTCGCGGAGATCGGGACGCTGCGCGCGCAGCAGGAACGGGCCCGCGGGGGTGTCTCGCTCGGGCGCCCGCAGCAGGAGGTCGTCCCCGACGGCGACGGCTGGCGCCTCGAGCTCCGGGCACCGCTGCCGGTCGAGGACCACAACGCGCAGATCTCGCTGCTCACGGGCATGGCCGCCGCGGGCCTGATGCTCGAGGCCGGGGTGGGCGTGCTGCGGACGATGCCCCCCGCCGACGGCGAGGCGCTCGCCCGGCTGCGGCGTCAGGCGCGGGCGCTGGGCGTCGCGTGGGCCGAGGGCGAGGAGTACGGCGACGTGCTCGCCCGGCTCGACCACGCCGAGCCGCGGACGGCCGCGTTCCTCTCCGCCGCCACCGCGCTCTTCCGCGGGGCCGCGTGGACGCCGTTCGACGGCACCCCGCCCGCGCAGGTGCTGCACGGTGCGATCGCGGCGCCGTACGCGCACGTGACGGCGCCGTTGCGCCGGCTCGTCGACCGGTACGGCCTCGAGGTGAGCCTCGCGGCGCACGCCGGCCGGCCGGTCCCGGGGTGGGTCACGGCGGCGCTCCCCACGCTCGGCGAGGAGATGGCGCAGGCCGCCCGGCGCTCGTCGGCGGTCGACCGCGCGTGCACGGACGTCGTCGAGGCGGCCGTGCTGGCCCCGCACGTCGGTGCCGTCCTCGACGGCGTGGCGCTCGACCACGACACCGTGCAGGTCGCGGACCCCGCGGTCGTGGCCCGCTGTGACGGCGACGACCTGCCCGTCGGCGAGCGCGTCCGCGTGCGTCTCGTGCGCGCCGACGTCGACGCCCGTGACGTCCGCTTCGCGCTCGACACGACCGGTACGCACGCGCCGGCGGCACGCGCGCGACGCTGAGACCTCCCGACGACCGGCTGCCGGGCGAGCGCACCCGACGGGCGACGCACCGGGCGCGTCCGGGCGTGACCGCCGGTGCCCCGCGTGTGCCGGTCGGGCGTGCCCGCGCTCGCGCATAGGATCGTCCCCGTCCATCCGGGTCGACGTCAGGGGAGGCAGTGACCGAGCAGGGTGCCGTCTCGGATCGCGTCCTGACCGTCCCGAACGTGATCAGCCTCGGTCGGCTGGTGCTCGTCCCGGTGTTCGCGGTCCTCATCGCGGTCGGCAACGACGGGTGGGCGCTCGTGGTCCTCGCGGTCTCGGGCGCGAGCGACTGGCTCGACGGGGTCCTGGCGCGGCGGCTGGGCCAGGTGTCGAAGCTCGGCCAGATGCTCGACCCCGCGGCGGACCGCCTCTTCATCCTCGTGACGTTGCTCGGGCTGGCCTGGCGCGACCTCGTCCCGTGGTGGCTCGTCGCCGTCCTCGTGGCGCGCGACGTGATGCTGCTCGGTCTGTTCGCGGTCGTCGCGCGGCACGGCTACGGCCCGCTGCCGGTCCACCTCGCGGGCAAGGCCGGCACGTTCGCGCTGCTCTACGCGTTCCCGCTCCTGCTGCTCGCCGAGTGGCGCGCGCCGATCGGGACCGTCTCCTACGTCCTCGGCTGGGCGTTCGCGTGGTGGGGCCTCGCGCTGTACTGGTTCGCGGGACTGCTCTACGTGGTCCAGGCGCGCCGGCTCCTGGCTGTCGACGAGCGCAGCGACGCATGACCTCCCGGCACCGTCCCGCGCCGCCGCCGACGACCGTGCCCCGCGTGGCGGACGCGTCGATGACGTTGCTCAACGAGGTCATCCGTCGCCCGCTCGACCCCGGGTACGCGATGGTCGCCGAGCGCCGCCGGACCCAGGGAGACCCGCCACGCTCGAGGCCGCGCCGGGTGCTGCTCCTGCTGACCGCCGTCGGTCTGGGCATCGCGACGACGGCGGCGACCCTGGCGCTCCGGGCCCCCGAGCCGTCGGTGCTGGCGGCGCGCACGCTGCTCGAGGAGCAGATCGCGGAGCGCACGGCGAGCGTCGAGCGGCTGCGCGAGGAGAACGCCGACCGCAGCCGGGAGATCGCGGAGCTGCAGGCCGCGGTGCTCGCCGCCGAGGACAGCGAGCTGCTCGAGCGGACCGCCGCGGACTCCCTCGTCTCCGGTGCGGTGCCCGTGTCCGGGCCGGGCCTGCGGATCACCATGAAGGACGGCCCCGCCGGTGCACCGGACGAGGAGGCGTTGTCCCGCGTCCAGGACCAGGACCTGCAGGTCCTTGTCAACGGGCTGTGGGCTGCCGGAGCGGAGGCGGTCGCCGTCGATGGCCAGCGCCTGACGTCGACGACCGCGATCCGCAGCGCGGGCAGCGCGATCCTCGTCGACCTCGTCCCGCTCTCCGGGCCCTACGTCGTCGAGGCGATCGGCGACACCCAGGCGATGCACACCGGCCTCGCGCGGTCCACCGTCGGCCCGTACCTGAGCGACCTCACCGCGAGCTGGGGCATCGGCGTCGACATCGCGTCGCAGACGGAGCTCGAGCTGCCGTCCGCCGCGCGCCCGGGCCTGCGGTCCGCGAGCGTGCCCCTCGGCGTCCCTCTCCTGGGTGGCGCGGAGGAGGGTCCGGTGGGCACGGGCACGCCGACGGGTACCGTGACGGGCGAGCAGCAGGACCCGGCGGGGTCCGGGGGATGACGCGCACGAGGAGGAGCTGTCCGTGATCGCAGTGATCGGCCTGGTCGTGGGCGTCGTGGCCGGGCTCCTCGTGCAGCCGACGGTGCCCGTCGGTCTGCAGCCCTACCTGCCCATCGCGGTCGTGGCGGCGCTCGACGCGCTCTTCGGTGGCCTGCGGGCGCTGCTCGACGGGATCTTCGACGACCGGGTGTTCCTCGTGTCGTTCCTGTCCAACGTGGTGGTCGCGGCGTTCATCGTCTTCCTCGGTGACCAGCTCGGGGTCGGCACGCAGCTCTCGACCGGTGTCGTCGTCGTCCTCGGGATCCGGATCTTCTCCAACGCCGCGTCCATCCGCCGCCACCTGTTCAAGGCATGACGCGCGCACCGGAGCCCGGCGAGCGGGCGGAGGTCGACGCGGGACCGGTCGACGTGCCCGCCGAGGCGGTCGCGCCCCTCGAGCCGACCCCGGCCGACGAGCTCCTCGCGGGGGACCTCCGGACGGAGCAGGTGCGGCACGAGGTGCCCTCGGACGAGGCGGCCTGGGAGCGTGCCGCGCGCGCTGCGGCCCGGGACGAGGCGCCGCTCACCGCGGCGGGGACGTGGACCGACATGCCCGGTGACGAGGCGGCGCCCCCCACCCGGCTCGTGCCGCGCGTCGAGCCGGCCCCGAGCGAGGACCCGGGCCCCGGCGCTGCGGCGGACACGTCCGTCGCCGACGTGTCCGCCGCCGACGCGTCCGTGGAGGACGCGTCCGGGGTCGATGCCGCGGGCAGCGCACCGCGACGCGACGAGCACCTCTGGCCGCTCGACGTGCGCGGCGAGCTGCCCGCGTCCGACCCGGAGGACCACCAGGAGCCCGCGAGCCACCGCGAGGCAGCGGCCTTCGACGAGCCCGGCCCCGGGGCGCGTGACCTGGACGAGCCCGACCCCGGGGCGCGTGACCTGGACGAGCACGACCCCGGGGCGCGTGACCTGGACGAGCACGACCCCGGGGCGCGCGACCTCGACGCGCACGACATCGACACGCACGACGTCGAGGCATCCGACGTCGACGCGTCCGGCCACGACGCGTACGAGGCGGCGGACGGTGTTCCCCCGCACGGCCCCGTCGGAGCCGCACCGGATCTCGCGGCGACGGACCCGGCCGCCGCTCACCCGAGCGCTCCGGTGCCGGTGCCTGCCGTGCCCGCCCGCGAGCCGGCGCCTGGGGCGGGCCAGGCGTCCGGCGCCGCTCCGGCCCCCGGGGCGTGGCGCACGCTCGGCCGCAGCCTGCGACCCCGGGCCAACCGCGCCCAGGTCCTCGCGGGCCTGCTGTGCGGGATGCTCGGCTTCGCGGTCGTCGTGCAGGTCCGCCAGACCCACGACGAGGGCCTCTCGACTCTGCGCCAGTCGGAGCTCGTCGGCATCCTCGACCAGACCACCCGGCAGGGCGACGAGCTCGAGCGGGAGGCCGACTCGCTCGAGCGGACCCGCCAGAAGCTGCTCACCGGCTCGACGAGCAGCCAGGCCGCGCTCGACGCCGCGATGAGCAGCGCCGCAACGCAGGGCATCCTGGCCGGTCGTCTGCCGGCCGAGGGCCCGGGCCTGAGCATCACCGTCACCGACCCCGACGGGGCGGTTGCCGCGCGGTCGCTGCTGAACCTGCTGGAGGAGCTGCGCAACGCCGGCGCCGAGGCCGTGCAGCTCAACGACCTGCGCATCACCGCGAGCAGCTACGTCGTCGAGGGTGACGGCCGGGGTGTCGTGGTCGACGGCGTCGCGGTCGAGCCCCCGTACCGGTGGCTGGTGATCGGCGACCCGGCGACGATGGGCAACGCGATGGAGATCCCGGGCGGGGCCTTCGCGACCATCCGCAACGACGGCGGGCGTCCCACCGCCGTCCAGCAGGACGAGCTCAGCATCCTGGCGACCCGCACGGTTCCCGAGCCCCGGTTCGCGACGCCGCTCGCGCCCGAGGAGGGCTGACACCCGTCCCGGTCGGGCCGTCCGTGCGGCTCGACCGGCGTCGCGTGCTGCATGCAGGGGCCGCGTCCGCATAGGCTGTGCGCGACCCGGCACCCGTGCCGAGGTCGTAGGCACGACGAGTCCCGGGAGGCGGCATGAGCGACGAACGGCACCTGCCCGAGCAACGTGGTGCGCAGGACGCGGGGCAGATCGCCCGGACGTCGTCCGACACGACGATCAGCTTCGGGAACCTGGACCCGGTCGACCTCGACCTGGTCGCCCCCTCGGGCCTCACCGCCGACGAGCTCGCGGCGGTCCAGGCGCTTCCGCCCACGTCGGCGCTCCTGATCATGCAGCGGGGACCGTCGGTCGGTGCGCGGTTCCTGCTCGACGCCGAGCGCACGGTCGCCGGGCGCAGCACGGACGCCGACGTGTTCCTCGACGACGTGACGGTCTCGCGCAAGCACGCCGAGTTCGTCCGCGAGGGCGACGACTTCCTCGTCCGTGACATCGGCTCGCTGAACGGCACCTACGTGAACCGCCGCCGGATCGACGCGGCCGCGCTGCGTGCGGGCGACGAGGTGCAGATCGGCAAGTACCGCCTGACGTTCCACCCGAGCCCGGCGCGGGACGGCGACCGTCGCGGCCCTGCGAGCTCTGCCGACGCCCGGTCATGAGGGCGGGCGAGCGCGCGTCCCGGCTCGCCGCAGGCTCCGAGGATCTCGCGCCGACCCGCGCGGGGACGCCTGACCCGCGGTCGGGCGAGGACGTCGTCGTCGAGCCGTGGCCGCGGGGCATCTCGCGCCGTGCGTCCATGCGCATCTCCGACGTGCTGGCGGCGCTGCGCATCGAGTTCCCCGCGGTCACCAACAGCAAGCTGCGCTTCCTCGAGGAGCAGGGGCTCGTCGAGCCCGTCCGGACGCCCGCGGGCTACCGGCAGTACAGCCCGGCGGACATCGAGCGGCTGCGCTACGTGCTGCGCCAGCAGCGTGACCGGTACGTCCCGCTGAAGGTCATCGGCGAGCAGCTCGCCGCGCTCGACGCGGGCGAGGACGAGGAGCCGGCACCGCGCGCCCAGCTCGCGACGCGCGACGGCGTGGTGCAGGGCCCTGCGGTCGCTGCGCGCTACACCGGGGACGCGCTCGCCCGGGAGGCGGGCGTCGACGTCGCGCTCGTCGACGAGCTCGTGCGCTCGGGGGTGCTGCGTCCGAGCGTGTCGGGGCACTTCGACCCGTGGGCCCGCGACGTCGTCGTGCTCGCGGCGGCGCTCGGGGAGCACGGGGTCGACGCGCGTCACCTGCGCGTCTTCCGTGCGGCGGCGGACCGGCAGGCCGACCTCGTCGAGCAGATCGTCGCGCCCTGGCGTGGGCAGAACGCGGCGTCGTCGCGTGCGCGCGCCGGCACCTTGGCCGCCGAGGTCGGTGAGCTCTGCACGCAGCTGCACACGGCCCTGCTCCGCTCGGCGGTCTCGGGTCTCACGTCCTGAGCGCCGCGCCACGAGGCGCCCGAGCGCGCGGGGTTCTCGTGCAGACGCACGGCCGTTCGGGTCGTAGCGTGAGGGTGTGGCGGACGACGAGCAGCTGGTGCAGGTCGAGGTCGTCGGGGTGCGCCAGCACCTCGTGGACGACGAGCTCGTGGTGCTGCTCCTCGACCCGGCTGCGGAGCTGTTCGTCCCGATCCTGATCGGCCCGACC
Organism: Cellulomonas sp. NPDC055163; assembly: GCF_053607065.1. NCBI lineage: Bacteria > Bacillati > Actinomycetota > Actinomycetes > Micrococcales > Cellulomonadaceae > Cellulomonas > Cellulomonas sp. NPDC055163. The sequence goes on from NZ_JBSGSU010000005.1 coordinate 85,918, forward strand.
GAGGCGACCGCGATCGCGTCGGCGCAGGCGGGGATCGTGCCGCGTCGGCCCATGACGCACGACCTCCTGTGCGACGTCGTGGCGGCGCTCGGCTCGGCGGTCGCGACGGTCGAGATCACCGAGCTGCGTCAGGGCGTCTTCCACGCGGCGCTCGTGCTGGCGTCCGGGGTCCGCGTCGACTCCCGCGCGTCCGACGCGATCGCGGTGGCGGTGCGCGTCGGGTGCCCGGTGCTGTGCGCCGCGGAGGTCGTCGCGATCGCCGGGATCGAGGCGTCGGACGGACCGTCGGAGCAGGAGGTCGAGCGTTTCCGCGCGTTCCTCGAGCAGGTCAGCGCGGAGGACTTCCTGACCGGGCAGGAGCCCGGTGAGCCGGGGGCGCCCGAGGGGGAGGACGAGGGGGAGGACCCCGAGCGGCGGCCGGGCGCGGGTGCCTGACCCTCAAGCACAGGGTGAGACACGCCGGGGCGACACGCCGATTCGGCGCGTCGTTCCGCGTCGTTGACGCCCCCAGGGTGCAGGCTTAGCGTTGCAAGGTCAGACATCCGAGGCAGGACGGCGCCGCAGTGCACGACGCGGGCTCCTGAGCAGGCGCCGATCAGGGCGGGTGCGGGCGTGAGTGGAGGACTCGTGAGCGGCAGCGGGGAGAGCGTGGAGGTCGCGGGCGGGATCCCGCAGCGCGCACAGGGGCTGCTGTTCGGCGACGAGCTGCCGGACCTCGACACGGCGACCGGGTACCGCGGTCCGACGGCGTGCCGTGCCGCCGGCATCACCTACCGCCAGCTCGACTACTGGGCGCGGACGGGGCTCGTGGAGCCGACGATCCGGCCGGCGACCGGCTCGGGCACGCAGCGCCTCTACAGCTTCCGCGACATCCTCGTGCTCAAGGTCGTCAAGCGCCTGCTCGACACCGGTGTCTCGCTGCAACAGATCCGTGCGGCGGTCGGCCACCTGCGCGAGCGCGGCGTCGACGACCTGGCCCGCATCACGCTCATGTCGGACGGGGCGAGCGTCTACGAGTGCACGTCCGCCGACGAGGTCATCGACCTGGTGCAGGGCGGGCAGGGAGTGTTCGGCATCGCCGTCGGGCGCGTCTGGCGCGAGGTCGAGGGCACGCTCGCGGAGCTGCCCACCGAGCGCGCGGACGACGACGCGCACGACGCCGTGCCGGCCCAGCCGAGCGCGGCGGACGAGCTCGCGGCGCGCCGGCAGGCCCGCACCGCCGGCTGACCGGAACGCCTGAGGACCCGGGTGCGCACCGCGCGTCCGGGTCCTGCCGCGTGCGCTGGGTGACGGCCCGGCGTGAGCCCGGTGCCGGACCGCACGCGTCCGGCCGCGTGCGGGGTGACGGGTCAGCGCGCGCCGGGTGCCCGCAGCGCCCGCTCGAGGAGGTCCTCGAACACCTGCGAGAGCTCCGCGGCCGCGGCACCGGGCCAGGCGTGCACGGGCTGGGCGGCGCCCTGCGCCTGCTGCAGCGCGGCGCGCTCCGGGATCTGGGGCGCGAGCACGAGCGGTCCGTAGAGCGTGCGGAGCTCCTCGAGCCGGAACGCCTGCTCCACGGAGCGTGACCGCACCCGGTTGACGACCACGCCGAGCGGCTGGAGCGACGGTGCGGCGCCGCGGCGCAGCTCGTCGATCGTGCGCATCGCGCGCCCGACGGCCATGACGGAGAACAGCCCGGGCTCGGTGACGATGACGGCGCGGTCGCTCGCGACGAGCCCGGTGCGGGTCAGCCCGCCCAGCGACGGGGGGCAGTCGACGAGCACGAGGTCGTAGCCGCTGACCCAGGAGAGCGCGAATCGCAGTCCGTCGAGGCCGCCGCCCACCTCGTCGAGCCGGTCGTGGCGCACGGAGCGGGGGGAGCCGACGAGCACGTCCAGGCCGTCGTCGGCCCACGAGCTGGGCACGGTGGCACGCTGCATCGTCTCCGCGCTGGGTGCGTCGAGCACCGCGGCGACGTCGTCGTGGCCGTCCGCACCCGTGCCGAGCGCGAGCGTGCAGTCCGCCTGCGGATCGAGGTCGACGACGAGCGTCCGCAGGCCGAGCTCGAGCGCCGCCGAGGCAAGGCCGAGCGTGACGGACGTCTTCCCGACACCACCCTTGAGGCTGCACACTCCGAGGACCAGCACGGCGTCACGGTAACGCCGTGCTCAGTCCTTGCACGAATCCCTGCGCCGAATCAGAACCGTGGCAGGATTCCGACCGGTGCCCCGCACCGGTGTTCGGTATGCGGTTGGTCATGACCGGCCCCGGCGCCGGTCGCTACGGTGCTGCCGAATCTACGGATGGGGTGAGTCGTGTTCTCCAAGGTCCTGGTCGCGAACCGCGCTGAGATCGCCGTGCGGGCCTTCCGCGCCACGTACGAGCTGGGCGCGCGCACCGTCGCCGTCTTCCCGCACGAGGACCGGAACTCCGAGCACCGGCTCAAGGCTGACGAGGCGTACCCGATCGGGACGCCCGGTCACCCGGTGCGTGCGTACCTCGACATCGAGGAGATCATCCGCGTCGCGCACGACTCGGGCGCCGACGCGATCTACCCGGGCTACGGGTTCCTCTCGGAGAACCCCGACCTCGCCCGCGCCGCGCAGGCCGCCGGGATCACGTTCATCGGCCCGCCTCCCGAGGTGCTCGAGCTCGCGGGCAACAAGGTCCGCGCGCTGCAGGCGGCGCGCGACGCGGGCATCCCCGTGCTGCCGTCGACCGCGCCGTCCAAGGACGTCGACGAGCTCATCGCCGCGGCCGACGAGGTCGGCTTCCCCATCTTCGTCAAGGCCGTCGCGGGCGGCGGCGGGCGAGGCATGCGCCGGGTCAACACCCGGGACGCGCTGCCCGACGCCCTCGCCGCGGCGATGCGCGAGGCGGACGCGGCGTTCGGGGACCCGACGGTGTTCCTCGAGCGCGCCGTCCTGCGCCCCCGCCACATCGAGGTGCAGATCCTCGCGGACGGCGAGGGCAACGTCGTCCACCTCTTCGAGCGCGACTGCTCGCTGCAGCGCCGCCACCAGAAGGTCGTGGAGATCGCCCCGGCGCCGAACCTGGACCCGGCGGTGCGGGACGCGCTGTGCCGCGACGCTGTGGCGTTCGCCCGGAGCATCGGGTACCAGAACGCGGGCACCGTCGAGTTCCTCCTCGACACGGTCGGCGAGCGCGCGGGCGAGCACGTCTTCATCGAGATGAACCCGCGCATCCAGGTCGAGCACACGGTGACCGAGGAGGTCACCGACATCGACCTCGTGTCCTCGCAGATCCGCATCGCGGCGGGGGAGACCCTCGCGGACCTCGGGATCTCGCAGGAGACGGTGCGCGTCAATGGGTCGGCGCTGCAGACGCGCATCACGACCGAGGACCCGGCGAACGGCTTCCGTCCCGACACGGGCCGGATCATCGCTTACCGCTCGCCCGGCGGCGCGGGTGTGCGCCTCGACGGTGCGACGGCGACGGCCGGCTCGGAGATCTCCGGGCACTTCGACTCGATGCTGGTCAAGCTCACGTGCCGCGGGCGGGACTTCCCGACGGCGGTGCGCCGTGCGCGCCGCGCGCTCGCCGAGTTCCGCATCCGGGGGATCCGGACGAACATCCCGTTCCTGCAGGCGGTGCTGGCCGACCCGGAGTTCGCGGCGGGTCAGGTGTCGACGTCCTTCATCGACGAGCGGCCCGAGCTGCTCGCAGCCCGGGAGAACCGCGACCGGGGGACCCGTCTGCTGTCCTACCTGGGGGACGTGACGGTCAACCGTCCGCACGGCGCACGGCCCGCGGACGCGATCGACCCGCGCACCAAGCTCCCGAAGGTCGACCTGACGGCTCCGGCGCCGCACGGCAGCCGCCAGCGCCTGCTCGAGCTCGGTCCCGAGGGCTTCGCGCGGTCGCTGCGCGAGCAGAGCGCGGTGGCGGTCACGGACACGACGTTCCGTGACGCCCACCAGTCGCTGCTCGCCACGCGCGTGCGCACGCACGACCTGCTGGGCGTCGCGTCGACGCAGGCCCGCGCGCTGCCGCAGCTGCTGTCGGTCGAGGCGTGGGGCGGGGCGACCTACGACGTCGCTCTGCGGTTCCTCGGCGAGGACCCGTGGGAGCGGCTCGCGGCGCTGCGCGAGGCCATGCCGAACCTCGCGATCCAGATGCTGCTGCGCGGCCGCAACACGGTCGGCTACACGCCGTACCCGACGGAGGTGACCGAGGCGTTCGTGCGCGAGGCGACCGCGACGGGCATCGACATCTTCCGGATCTTCGACGCCCTCAACGACGTCGAGCAGATGCGGCCGGCGATCGACGCGGTCCGCGAGGCGGGGACCCCGGTCGCGGAGGTCGCGCTCTGCTACACGGGCAACCTGCTCGACCCGGCGGAGGACCTGTACACGCTCGACTACTACCTGCGCCTCGCGGACCGGATCGTCGAGGCCGGCGCGCACGTCCTCGCGATCAAGGACATGGCGGGTCTCCTGCGTCCGGCTGCCGCCACGAAGCTCGTGACGGCGCTGCGGTCGCGCTTCGACCTCCCGGTGCACCTGCACACGCACGACACGACGGGGGGCCAGATGGCGACGCTGCTCGCCGCTGCGGACGCGGGGGTCGACGCGGTCGACGCCGCGAGCGCCGCGATGGCCGGGACCACGAGCCAGCCGCCCATGTCGGCGCTCGTCGCCGCGCTCGAGCACACGCCGCGGGACACGGGTCTGAGCCTGCGCACGGTGTGCGACCTCGAGCCGTACTGGGAGGCGGTGCGCCGCCTGTACCGCCCGTTCGAGTCGGGCCTGCCGGGACCGACGGGCCGTGTGTACGAGCACGAGATCCCGGGCGGTCAGCTCTCGAACCTGCGCCAGCAGGCCATCGCGCTGGGCCTCGGCAGCCGATTCGAGGACATCGAGTCGACGTACGCGGCGGCCGACCGCATCCTCGGCCGCCTCGTGAAGGTCACACCGTCGTCGAAGGTCGTCGGTGACCTCGCGCTGCACCTCGTCGCGCGCGGCGCGGACCCGGCGGAGTTCGCGGCGAACCCGCAGGACTTCGACATCCCCGACTCGGTGATCGGCTTCCTCTCCGGGGAGCTGGGCGACCCGCCCGGCGGGTGGCCGGAGCCGTTCCGCTCGCGTGCCCTCGCGGGTCGCACGGTGCGCACGGCGATCACCCCGCTGAGCGACCAGGACCGCCAGGACCTCGACGCCGACTCCGCGACCCGACGTGACCGGCTCAACCACCTGCTGTTCTCGGGGCCGACCAAGGAGTACGAGACGTTCAACCGCGCCTACGGCGACGTGAGCGTGCTCGACACGACGCGCTACCTCTACGGGATGGCGGCGGGCGACGAGGTCGACATCGTGCTCGGGCGCGGCGTGCGGCTCCTCGTGGGGCTCGAGGCCGTCGGGGAGGCCGACGAGCGCGGCATGCGGACCGTGATGTTCACCCTGAACGGGCAGATCCGCCCTCTGCAGGTGCGCGACCGCACGGTCGAGGTCGACATCGCCACCGCCGAGAAGGCCGACCCCGGTACGCCGGGTCACATCGCCGCTCCGTTCGCGGGTGCGGTCACCCCGGTCGTGCAGGAGGGCCAGTCGGTCGAGGCCGGGCAGACCGTCGCGACCGTCGAGGCGATGAAGATGGAGGCCGCGATCACGACCCCCGTGGCGGGCAAGGTGCAGCGCCTCGCGATCGGCGCGGTCCAGCAGCTCGAGGGCGGCGACCTGGTGATGGTCGTCGCCTGACCGGCGGAGGTCGGCCGACGAGGACCGTCGGCCGACCTCGCCTGGCGGGCGGGCCCAGGGGGAGGACATGCTGGGTCCATGACGACCGAGCTGAGCTTCTGGGGCCACGCCTGCATCCGTCTCGACCGGGAGGGGCGGCGCCTCGTCGTCGACCCGGGGTCGTTCAGCTCTCCGGACGCCGTGACCGGCGCGCAGGCGGTGCTCGTGACGCACGAGCACCCCGACCACGTCGTCCCCGACCAGCTGCGTGCGGCGCTCGAGGCCCAGCCCGAGCTCGAGGTGTGGGCCCCGGCGTCCGTCGCCGACCAGCTCGCGGGCGTGGCGGGGGTTGTGCAGCGCGTCCACGCGGTGGTTCCCGGGGACCGGTTCACCGCCGGCGGCTTCGACGTCGCGGTCGTCGGTGGGAGCCACGCCGAGATCCACGCCGACGTCCCGGGGATCGCGAACGTCGGCTACCTCGTCGACGGCGCCGTGCTGCATCCCGGCGACTCGTTCGACGTCCCCGAGGCCGCGCGCGGCGTCGACGTGCTGTGCCTGCCCGTGGCGGCGCCGTGGCTGAAGCTCGGCGAGGCGGTCGACTTCGCCCGGGAGATCGGTGCGCGCACGCTCGTCCCGATCCACGACGCCCCCCTGAGCGGGGTCGGGAACGCGATGGTCGACCGGCTCCTGTCCGGGCTCGCGCCCGGGGAGTACCGGCGGCTCGCGATGGGGGACAGGCTCACGCTCGGCTGACGCGGCGGTACGCCGCGCTGCCCGCCACGCGCACCGCCGCTACCGTGGACGCACCCGACCGAAGGAGCACCCCGTGACCATCCCCGTGCCCGAGAACAGCGACGTCGCCCAGCCCGCCACCATCCCGGGGGCGTCCGAGGAGGTCGAGCTCCTCGAGGTCGACGAGACGGTTCCGCCGCGCCCGGAGGAGGAGATCGCGGACGTCGCCCGCTCGCTCCCTGACCCGGACGGCCACGGCGGCAGCCCCGACGCCGGTGTCACCGCCCGCGAGGTGCCGTGACCGCGAGCATCACGCGGCTCGACGAGGACGACTGGGAGCGGCTTGCGGAGATCCGGCTGCGCGCGCTGCGCAGCGACCCGGAGGCGTTCGCGTCGTCGCTCGCGCGTGAGGAGCTGTTCCGGGAGCAGCACTGGCGGATGCGGTTGCGCTCGAGCCCGTGGTGGGTGGCGACACGGGAGGACGGCCCCGCGGTCGGGCTCGCCTGCCTGATCGAGGAGCCGGGGTCACCCAGCTCCGACCGTCACCTGGTCGCACTGTGGGTGGAGCCAGGGGCGAGGAACAGCGGCGTCGGTACAGCTCTGCTCGCCGCGGCCGAGCGCGAGGCGGCCCGGGCGGGGGCGGAGACGCTGTCGCTGTGGGTGCGCGAGGACAACACCGCGGCCCTGCGCCTGTTCGAGAGGCTGGGCTTCGCGGCCACGGGGGAGCGGCACCCCGTTCCCGGGCGTGAGGGGCTCGTCGAGCTCCGGTACGCGCGGGTGCTGCCGCCGGGGAGCGCCGCAACCGCGTGAGGGGTGGAGCCGGCGCTCTCGCAGCGTGGCGGAGGAGGTCGGAGGCCGTGGGCGGCCGGTGCGGGGTCTCTCGTGGCACGGGGCGGTCGACGATCGTGTGTGGCGTGTCCGGTGCGGGGACCGGGTGCTCACAGCGACAGGGCGCGGGGAGGTACGCATCGATCGACTGCGCAACTGATGGTTGCGCGCAGACGTGACGCAGCGTACCGTTATCCGCAACCAAACGTTGCAGGAGGACGCCGTGGAGCTGGGAACTATCGAGCGGGAGATCTACGTCGACGCGTCGCCCGACGTCGTGTTCGACGTGGTGAGCAGCCCCGAGCACCTCACCGGCTGGTGGCCCGACGAGGCGCACTACGAGCAGGTGCCCGGCGCGCCGGGGGAGATCGTCTTCGGGGATCCGACGGACGGCGGGGTAGCGGTGGCGTTCACCGTCGTCGACTCGCAGCCGCCGCGCACGTTCTCGTTCCGGTGGACCCACCCCGCAGGGGAGGTTGCCGCCGCCGGGAACTCGCTGCTCGTCACCTTCGAGCTGACCTCGTCGGGCAGGGGAACCCTCCTGCGGATGACCGAGACCGGCTTCCGCGAGCTCGGCTGGGAGGCCGCCGTCCTCGAGCGCCAGTACCGCGAGCACGTCACAGGCTGGGACTTCTTCCTGCCACGGATAGCGCCCTACGTCGCAACCCTCGAGGTGCGACCGTGAACGCTGCGACGACCGCGCCCGTCGACGACGACCTCTGGTCGGCTGTCGGGGACCCCACGCGGCGTCGCATGCTCGACCTGCTTCTTGCCGACGGCGGGGGGACGGCCACCACGCTCAGCCAGCACCTCCCCGTGACCCGTCAGGCCGTCGCCAAGCACCTCGGCGTGCTCGACCGCGTCGGCCTCGTCACGGCGGCACCCGCAGGCCGGGAGCGGCGCTACCAGGTCGCCGAGGCGCAGCTCGCACGAGCGGTAGCCCAGCTCACCTCCGTCGGGTCCACCTGGGATGCCCGCCTGCAGCGGATCAAGCGCATCGCCGAGGCGATCGAGGGCGCTCAGCAGGCCTGAGGGGCGCGCACTGGGCCGACCGTGGGCCGCTGCGGCCTGCCTGGGGCCGCACGGGCGGCGCCGGCGGGGCGTCAGAGGCGCTCGTGCAGCGCGGGTCCCGCCCGTCCGCCGCACGTCCGTGCGTCATGGGAGCGGCTCTGCGCGCGCACACACCCTGGTCCCGCGCGCGGGCCACCTCGAGCGCGGGGCGTCGGGCGTCGGGCGCAGTACACCCGGCCGGGCGGCACACGAACCACCGAACACGCGGACCACCGAACGCACGAGGAGAGACGAGATGGTCGACATCCCGCACAGGGTCGGGGCTGTGACCCCGACGACCGCCGCCGTGTACGACGCCCTCACACGCGTCGACGCGCTCGCGGGCTGGTGGACCGAGGACACGCGGGGGAGCGGCGACACGGTCGGCGGCGGCACCCTCGCGTTCCGCTTCCCGGCAGGCGGCTTCGACATGGAGGTGGTCGAGCTCGTGCCGTCCGAGCGCGTGGTGTGGCGGGTCGTCGACGGACCCGCGGAGTGGGTCGGGGCGACCGTCGAGTGGGACCTGCGTCAGGAGGGCGAGCACGCGACCGTGCTGTTCGCGCACCGCAGCTGGCGCGAGCCGGTGGAGTTCATGCAGCACCACGTGGGCGTCGTCCCTCCTGAGCCTCAAGTCGCTCGTGGAGACCGGCACGGGTGCGCCTTCGCCCCGCGACGTGCGTATCGACAACGAGAGCTGAGCGGCGGCCGCAGGGACTAGTAGGACCGCCTCTCCACGCTGGAATGTCATAATGTGCATTATCGGCGTTACGTTTGGGGTGTGGCGCAGAGGTGATCGGAGTGCCACGCGCGGGTCCCGCGGTGTCGTGCGAGCTCTCACGGCAGCGCCTGGTGTGTCCGGCGACGCCGGGCTGCGCGACGCGGACCGGCGCCGCAGTCACGGCACGACGAGTGCATCCAGGCGCGACGCACCGACACGCCGGCTGCGAACTGGCCGGCGCACGTCGAACGGCTCCGGCGGCACCGACGGCTCACGTCGACACAAGTGACAGCGCCACGTGCCGACGTCCGGCCCGGCGACCGTCGCGACTCGACTGCCGCCGTGCACCGGGCCGCGGCTCGCTCTCACAGCGCCGCAACGACGGCCCACCAGCGCTCGCGGACTGATTCGCACAGAGTGCCGGCCGTGCGCCTGCGGGGTCTGCACGCTCTCGCGCGAGACGGCTCGAGAACCCTCTCGGCGCGCGTGCCACGGTTCGACGGGCCCCGATCGTCGTTGAACAGGTAGATAACGGACATTATCTACGCATTACTCGGAGCGCACAGGGTCTTGACCTTACCGCTCGGCACCGCTTCGGTCTCCCCTCGCCTGCCGTCCTCGTTCGGCGTCGGTGCGCATGCTCGCCAGGACCCCACGTCCCGACCGGCTCGCGGCCGTGGCAATCGTGAGTGCTCCCCCTACGGCTCGCAGAACACCGAAGGTCCAGTGAGCGCCGACCACTCCCCCGTGCTCCGCACGTTCGGGACGCGTCCGGCGATGTGGGTGGCGGGCGGCAGACTGCTCGCATGGGCGGCCTGAGCTTTGCGGACGAGGTCGACGTCAGCCCCGACTCACCGCTGCTTCCCGTCTTCGTCGACTGGGTCACCGTCCTCACGGGCGAGAAGTCGCGTGCGACGGTCCGTGCGTACGTCGCCGACGTCCAGCTCGTCGCTCGCGCGCTGACCGACGTCCTGGGACGAGCAGTGCCACCGCCCGAGGACGGGCCTGTGGCAGAGCGCGGCCCGGATGAGCGGGTGCCGGCGGAGCGGGTGCCGGCCGGTGTCAGCCCGACGGCCTACCGCGAGACGGTCCGGCTCGTGTCCGTGCTGACGCTCGGTGACCTGCATCCCCGCCACCTCGCGGAGGCGTTCGCGGCGTTCGGCTCGTCGGCCCCGGACCGGCGCCGCGTCGTGCGTCCCGGGATCGAGACCGAGCCGCGCCGCGCCGCGACCCGTCGACGTGCGGCGGCCGCGTGGACGGCGCTGTGCGAGCACGCGCGCGCCCACGGCCTCCTGGCGGCGAACCCGATGAAGGACCCGCGCATCAGCAGGGGCCCCAAGCCCACCTACTCCCCCACGCCCTTCGAGCTCCACGAGGCGGAACGCCTGCTGCGGACGGTCGCCACCGCCGACGCCGCACGGACGTCACGGCGCCCGTGGCCCGCACGCGACCTCGCGCTGGCGTCGGTCCTGCTGACGTCGGGCATCCGGCTCTCGGAGGCCTGCGCCGTGACCGTCGGGGACGTGCGCGACCTCACCGGCTCCCCCCACCTGCACGTGCTCGGCAAGGGCAACAAGCACCGCACCGTCCCGCTGGCGCGCGCGACGGTGGGCACGCTCGAGACGTACCTCGCGGAGCGGGAGCACGGGGTCGGCGAGCCGCGCCCGTCCGAAGCCCTCTTCGTCCAGCGGGACGGTCGACCGTTCACGCCGCGGGCGATGCAGCACCTGGTCTACCGCTGGTACGCGCGCGCCGGGATCACGCCTCGCGGAGAGTCGTGCGTGCATGCGCTGCGGCACACGTTCGCGACCCAGCTCGTGAACAGCTCGGCGTCGATCGTCGAGGTGATGGAGCTCCTGGGGCACGAGAGCCTGGACACCACGAAGAGGTACCTGCAGTCGGTCGGGCACGGCCTGCGCGACGCGGTCGAGGCGAATCCCGGTGCGCACCTGGTGCACGAGGTGACGCGTCCTGACGCGGCGGCGGACGCGCGGCGCTGACGTGGGCGCTCGCGTCAGGCGCGGGCGTCCTCGAGCCGGCCCAGTGCCCGGACGTCCCGGACGCTGACCTCGGCGACGCGGGGGTCTTCGGCGGCGAGGGCGGCGCGCACGGTCTGGAACGACAGACGCAGCCCTCGCGCGCTGATCGCGAGTCCCGCCGGTGCGACGACTCCGGTGCGGCGGTCCTTGCCCGGGTGGATCCGGATCCACAGCGCCGCCGGGTCCGAGCCGCTGAGCCGGCGCACGACGTCGCTCCGCGCGGCGAGCCACACCTCGAGCGACCGGCGCGCGGGGTCGGGCAACGGGACGGGGCCGGTGCGCAGGGTCACGGTGTCGCGGTGCGGCCCGAGGTCCTCGACGCGCAGCCGCGCCAGGTCGTTCTCGCCGGCGCCGGTCGCGGCGAGCAGGTGGACGTGCGCGGAGAAGCGCGCCCAGACGGCGGCGGGCACTCCCCAGGGGCTTCCTGACGACGCCATGGAGAGCAGGTACCGGCCCGCGCGCGGGTCGTGGACGGCGGCTGCCGTGTCCGGGCGGCTGAGGGCGTCGCCGACGTCGGCGAGCCCGGGCACGAGGTGGTGGTCCCGGACGAACTCGGTGAGCGCGCGCGCGGCGCTCGCCCGCGCCCGGACGCCTGCGACGGATGCGGGGCGACCGTCCTCGGGTGTCTCGCGGGCCGCCAGCCAGGCGGCGAGGGCGCCGGGCTGCAGCGCGTCCTGGGCGTGGGCTCGCCCCGACTCCTCCGCGTGCTCGCACAGGTCGCGCAGCGCCCACCGTCGCTGACGCAGGGTCGACGTGGACGCCTCCAGTGCAGCGAGGTACCGATCGGTCACGTCGTGGATGGTCAGGGATCGACCTGCGCTGCTCATGGCACAGGTGTACCGGTTCTCACCGACATCGTGCGTCCCGCCGCGCTATCGCGTCGATAACGGAAACTAGCCCCTGGTGCTCCCCTCCTTGCTCGCCGTGCGCAGCGCGCACGGCGGGGCGGCCGAACCGCGCCAGGACGCGACACGAGAACGCTTGTTTCCGTTATCGCATGCTCACGCTCTCCTGTTCTCTCGGCATGCCGGGCCTGGAACTCGAGCCGAACGACCTCGCGAGCTGTTCCGCGTTCCCGCCCCTTGGTGCACGCCCTGCACAGGACACGCACGCCGCTCCCCTCCACACTGTGCGCATGCGCAGCATCGGAATCGAGGAAGAGTTCCTGCTCGTCTCCCCCGACGGGGCCCCGCGAGCGGTCGCCGCCGCGGTGCTGCAGCACGCGTCCGCCCGCATGCCCGAGCCGGCTCCCGGCTCCACGCCCGGCGGCGAGCTCGAGAAGGAGTTCACGCAGGAGCAGGTCGAGACCTCGACGCACCCGTGCACCGACCTCGAAGCGTTGCTGACCGAGGTGCGGTCGGGGCGTGCCCGCGCCGACGCGTCCGCCCAGCACGCGGGCGCCCGCGTCGCCGCTCTCGGGACGGCACCGCAGCGGGTCGCTGCCACGGTCATCGCGAACCACCGGGCCCGGCTGATCCGGTCGGAGTTCGGGCAGGTCGCGCGTGACCAGCTCACCTCCGGGTGCCACGTCCACGTCGCGGTGCAGGACGACCACGAGGGCGTCGTCATCATCGACCACCTGCGCCGCTGGACGCCCGTGCTCCTCGCCCTCAGCGCGAACAGCCCCTACTACCAGGGCGTGGACACGAGCTACGCGAGCTTCCGCTCGCAGGTGTGGGGACGGTGGCCCACGGCCGGGCCGACCGCGCCCTTCGGTGACGTCGCGACCTACCGCTCCGTGGTCCGGGACCTCCTGGCGAGCGGCACGATCCTCGACGACGGGATGGTCTACTTCGACGCCCGGCTGTCCGCGCGCTACCCCACCGTCGAGGTGCGCGTGCCGGACGTGTGCCTCGACCCCGCGGACGCGGTGCTGCAGGGCGCCCTCGTCCGCGCGCTCGCCGACACGGCCGTCGCCGAGGCGCAGGGGCCGGCCCTCCTCGAGCAGCCGCGGACCGAGCTCGTGCGCGTCGCCGCGTGGCGTGCGGCACGGTCCGGCCTGAGCGGCGGACTCGTCGACCCGGTCCACGGCACCACGGTGCCCGCCGCCGACGCGGTCGCCGCGCTCCTGGCCCACGTGCGGCCGGCCCTCGAGGCGTCCGGCGACCTCGAGTGGGTCACGAGCCACCTCAAAGAGGTCCTCGCGCGCGGCAACGGCGCCGTCCGGCAGCGCCGGTGGCGTGAGGACGGGGCGGACGACGCCGCACTCGTCGCCCGCGCGGTCCAGGCGACGCTTGCCTGAGACTGGTCCCATGACTCCGGACGGCCTGCCCGGCACCTCGCGTCCCACCGATCCCACGACCACCCCCACATCCGCCCGCGCCGCCGAACGCACCGGCGACTCGGGCCTGCTGCGACGCATCGGTGCGCTGCTCGCGCCGCACCGCGGGGCGCTGCTGCTCGTCGCGCTCTCGATCGTCGTCGCGTCGGTGCTCGGGATCGTCACGCCGTTCCTCACGCAGCGCGTGTTCGACGACGCGCTGTTCCCGGTCGACGGCTCCGGGGTCGACCTGCCGCTGCTCACGGGCCTCGTCGCCGCCATGATCGTCATCCCGCTCCTCAGCGCCGCGATCGGGGTCGGCCAGACGTACCTCACGACCAAGATCGGCAACCTCGCGATGGCCGACCTGCGGGGCCGGCTGTTCGAGCACCTCGAGCGGATGGAGCTCGCGTTCTTCACCGCGACGAAGACCGGCTCGATCCAGTCGCGCCTGGCGAACGACGTCGGCGGCGTCCGCTCCGTCCTGACCACGACCGCGTCGTCGATCCTCTCGAACACCGTCACGGTGCTCGCCTCCCTCGTAGCGATGCTCCTGCTCAGCTGGCAGCTCACCGTCGTCGCCGTCGCGCTCATGCCGGTCTTCGTCGTGCTGCAGCGCCGTGTCGGCGCCCGGCGGCAGGTCATCGCGCGCCAGACGCAGGAGTCGCTCTCGGACATGACGGCGATCACCGAGGAGGCGCTCAGCGTCTCCGGGGTCCTGCTCACCAAGGTGTTCAACCGCTCGGACACCGAGATCGCGCGGTACCGGGCCGAGAACGACCGGCAGGTCACCCTCCAGGTCCGGCAGGCGATGGCCGGGCAGGGCTTCTTCGGCGTCGTCACCGCCTTCATGGCGATCACCCCGGCGCTGGTGTACCTCGTCGCGGGATACATGATCGCCGGACGCGCCGGGACGGACACGCTGACCGCGGGCACGCTCGTGGCGTTCTCGACGCTTCAGGCCCGCCTGCTCATGCCCGTCATCTCCCTCATGCGCGTCGCGCTCGACGTGCAGACGTCGCTCGCGCTCTTCCGGCGCATCTTCGAGTACCTCGACCTCACGCCGGCGATCACGGACCGCCCGGGCGCCGTGCACCTCGACCCACGCGGGACCCAGGGCCGGGTCGAGCTCGACCAGGTGTGGTTCCGGTACCCGCCCCCGCCGCGGCTGACGCAGCCGGCTCCCGTGCCGGGAGGACGCGGAGGCGGCGGCCTCGGCATGCGCGGGGCGATGGTCGGCCTCGCTGCCCCGTCCGGCGGCGGGCACCCCGGCGGAGGCGGCGCGGTCCGGCTGCCCCGTGACGAGCCGGCACCCGGGACCGGCGACGCGCTCGCCGGGTCGCGACGGCGCCCCTGGGCCGTCCGCGACGTGTCGCTCGTGGTCGAGCCCGGGCAGCTCGCTGCGTTGGTCGGCCCGTCGGGCGCGGGCAAGACGACGCTCAGCTACCTCGTCCCGCGGCTGTACGAGGTCGACCGCGGTGCGGTGCGCGTCGACGGCCACGACGTCCGCGACCTCACGCTCTCGAGCCTCGCCGACACCGTCGGCATGGTCACGCAGGACCCGTACCTGTTCCACGCGACGATCGCCGACAACCTGCGCTACGCCCGTCCCGACGCGACCGACGACGAGCTCGTCGAGGCGTGCCGGGCCGCGAACATCCACGACCGGATCGAGGCGTTCGAGCACGGCTACCGGACCCTCGTGGGCGAGCGCGGCTACCGCCTGTCCGGCGGGGAGAAGCAGCGCATCGCGATCGCGCGCGTGCTGCTCAAGGACCCCCGGGTCCTCATCCTCGACGAGGCGACGTCCGCGCTCGACACCGCGTCGGAGCGGCTCGTGCAGGGTGCGCTCGCGCGGGCGGTGCGCCAGCGCACGACGCTCGCGATCGCGCACCGGCTCTCGACGATCCGGGACGCGGACGTGATCTTCGTGGTCGACGACGGCCGCGTGGTCGAGCGAGGCTCGCACGAGGAGCTCGTGGCCGCGCCCGACGGGCTGTACGCACGCCTGTACGCGGAGCAGTTCGGCGGCGGGCGGGTCGAGGCCCGGTTCTCCGACGGGGTCATGTTCACCGACGGCGTCGTCATGGCGCAGCCGGCGTCGCCGCCCGCCTGACCGTCGCCCCACGCCGGGCCGACGGCGCACGTCGGCCCGGCGTTCCGGCCCGTCGACGCCGTCCGCGCCGGTCATCGGCCTCGCCGCCGCCGACCCATCCGCCCGCGGCCGTCGCACTCGTCGCTCGTCGGTGCGCAGCCCGAACGGCCACCCACAGACCCGGCGTCCGCCGCCCCGACCGCCGTGCGTGCCGGCGCGCCGCCACCCCGGCGCCCCGGTCGGCGACGGTCACGCCATGAGCCCCGACGACGACCAGCTGCTCCCCCGCCCGCGCCCCCACCGGGAGGCCCTCCCGCCGGACGTGCCCCCCGCGCACTCCCCCGCAGAGGGCCCACGCGGCCCCCACGCTCCCCCGCCGGACCCACGCGTGGCGCCCACACCGCCGCCCGAGCCCTGGGACGCCCTCCGGCTCCCCGAGCACGAGACGCCCGACGCCGTCGGCCGCACGCTCGAGAGCGCCGACGAGGCCCTCGCGCTCCTGCTCGGCCTCGTGGGTCGCGACCGCTCGGGGCCGCCGGCGCTGTGGTTCGTGCTGCTCGACGCGGACGACCGGGTGCTCCCCGTCGTCCTGCCGATCCCCGAGGTCCCGCTCGTCGCCGACCCGGTCGTGGCGGCGAACCTGCTGCACGTCCTCGAGCACGACGCCCCGGGCGGCTCGCTGCTCGTGGCGTACGTGCGGCGCGGTGGTGGGGATCGCGGTGCGTTCGAGGGCGGGTGGTCACGAGTCCTGCAGGCGGAGGCCGCGCGGGCCGGCGTGCGTATCCGCGTGGAGGCGGCCCTCGGGCAGGACCGCGCCCGCGTGCTGGACCCGCGCTGGTGACGGGCGTCACGCGGGAAGGGATCCTCGACGCCGGGTCACGACCGACGCCGACCGGCCGGTAGGCGAGACGTCCGTCACACCACCGGACCGCCCCCTGTCGGGTTTCGTCCGGGTATGCCCGACTCCGCGTCTGCGCTGCTCCGGGCCCCGCGCGCGTTCACGAGACCTTCACGGCAGACTGGAACACCCAGGGTCCCTCCATCGTTGAGCCCGGTGGAAGATCTCGTAAGGCAACAGCACGGAGGTCCACAGATGTCGAACCGGTCACTGCGCGGGATGCGCATCGGTTCTCACAGTATGGAGACCGAGGACGGCGTCGAGTTCGCCCCTCGCCTCCAGGCGCACTACGACTGTCCCAACGGTCACACCATCATCCTCCCGTTCTCCGTCGAGGCCGACGTCCCGCTCGTCTGGGAGTGCCGCTGCGGTGAGGAGGCGCTCCTGCGCGACGCGTCGCGACCGGAGCCGAAGGCCGGCAAGCCGCCGCGCACCCACTGGGACATGCTGCTCGAGCGCCGGACGGTCAAGGAGCTCGAGGAGCTCCTCGACGAGCGTCTCGGCCTGCTCCGGGCGGGCAAGCTGCGCCGCAGCGCGTGACGCCGTGACGGTGTCCGCACCGCGATGAGGTGAGGATCCACGAAGGGCGGGTTCCGGCGGATGCCGGAACCCGCCCTTCGTCGTGCCGCGTCCGCGGTCTCCTCCGCGCCCGGCCTAGCCGACCCCGTCCGGCCGTTCGTCACGTCGGATGCGGCGGGCCCCCGCCATCCCCGTCACGACGACGCACAGCGCGAGCCCTTCGATCACCCACGCCGGCCACCCACCGAGGCGGGACGCGAGCGTCAGCGAGTCCCGCAGCGGCAGCGACGCGACCATCTGCTCGGCGGTGAACAGCCCGGTCTGCTGACTCACCACGCCGTTCGGCTGGATCACGGCGCTCACCCCGACGGTCGAGATCTGCACCGTCGCCCGCCCGTGCTCGACGGCCCGCACGCGGGACATCGCGAGCTGCTGCGTCGACTCGGCGGTGTAGCCGAACGAGGCGTTGTTCGTCTGCACGACGAGCACCTCGGCACCCGCCCGGACGGCGTCGCGGACCAGCTCGTCGTACGCGACCTCGAAGCAGATCACGTCCCCGATGCCGACGACGCGGCCGAGCCGCTCGGACTCGAGCGGCACGAGGCCGACCTCCGTGCCGGGGAGCATGTCGTTGCGGACGAGGTCGACCGCGGACGAGAACGGCCGGACGAGCGACCGGAGCGGGATGTACTCGGCGAACGGCGCGGGGTGCTGCTTCGAGTAGGTCGCCACGACGCCTTGTCCGGGGACCCACAAGACCGCGGTGTTGTACCGGCCCCCCGACTCGGGGTACTCGACGGTCCCCACGAGCATCGGCGCCCCGACCGCCCGCGCGGCAGCGTCGATCTCCTCCGCGGCCTGCGCGTCCACCTGCGGGTCGACGTCGGTCCCGTTCTCGGGCCACAGCACGAGGTCGAGCTCGCCGGGCTCGACCTGGTCGAGCAGAGCGTGGGTGCCGACGGCGTGGTTGTGCAGCACCTCGCGCTGCTGAGCGAACGCGTCCAGGCCGGGCGTGGGGACGTTGCCCTGCACCGCCCCGACCTCGAGGCGCCCGGCCTCGGAGTTCGACGGGAGCGGCACGAGGAGCGCCCCGACGACGATCGCGAACGCAGCGCCGATGCGCAGCGCCGTGCTCCCGACCGCGAGCCGACGTGCCGCGAGGATCCCGAGAGCGAGCAGGACGCCGGTTGCGGCAGTGAGGAGCGAGAGGAGGGGTACACCGCCCCAGGAGGCGTACGCGAGCACCGGTGAGCCGGCCTGGGAGAACGCGAGCCGGCCCCAGGGGAACCCGCCGAAGGGCCACGCGGACCGGAGCTCCTCGACGGCGACCCAGAGCACAGCGAACACGACCAGCTGGAGGCGGGCGTCACGCCACACGGCGTTACCGCGCCGGGCCCAGGTCCACGCGGCACCGAAGAGCGCGACGAAGCCGGCCTCGACCACGGAGAGCGCGACCCACGGCACGGGGCCGACGGCGTAGTCGGCCCACGCGATGTGCGGGAGGAAGAAGACGAGACCCCAGACGAGGCCGAGCAGGGTGTTCCACCGGGCGCTGTCGCGCCGCATCGCGAGGAACAGGGCGGCGACGGCGAGGTAGGCCGTCCCCCACCACCCGAGGTCCGGGAACGCGGTCCAGGCGAGCACACCGCCGACGGCCGCGAGCGCGAGGCTGAGCGCGCGTGAGGGCTCTCGGGCTGGCACCGCAGAAGCCTACGTCAGCCGGGTGACCCGGCCGACCGGCCCGCGTGTCCTTCGTGCCGGACGCCACGACCGTGTGGTGCGGCGTACGTTTTCTACTGAACACGCGGGCCCAGCCGGGTCCTCCTGTACGGGCGGCGGGTCCTGGGTGCTGAGCGCATTCCGGACCGACCGTCGTCCGCCAGAGCGGAACACCACGTGAACCTACCGGCTGCTGGGCACGTGTCAAGGCCGCGTCGCCGCAGGTCACGCGTCGAGCGGCTGGTCAGCGCCGCCCCCGCGGGCGTGTTGTGGCAGGAGGCTCCGGCGTGTCGCCCGGTGTGTCGCCGCGACGCTCGACACGTCCGCCCGTTGGGGTGGTGCTGCGGTGCGGTCAGCCGAGCTCGTCGTGCAGGACGACGCCGGCGCGCACCGTGCGCAGGCACCGCGGCGCGGGTGCGCCGGGGCTGACGTCGGGCAGGAGGGGCGTGCCGGCACGGGCGTCGGTGCTCCACGCCGAGACACGACCGTCCGCGGCCTGGACGGTGAGGTGCTCCGCCCGCCACACGGCGAGGTGCGCGGGTGCGCCGAGCCGGATCTCCCCCGCGCCGGTGTCATCGAGCCCGGCAGCGCGCCAGCCGCCGCGCGTGTGGGCACGGAACGCGGCGCGGGCGGAGATGCGCTGGTCCGGGGCGTGGTGCGTGACCGAGGCGCGGACCGCCCCCCAGGGGTCGAACGGTGTCACCGGCGAGTCGGAGCCGAACGCCAGCGGGATGCCCGCGGCGGCGAGGTCCGCCAGGGGGTGCAGCGCGTCGGAGCGCCCCTCGCCGAGCCGCCGGGAGTACATGCCGCCGGGGCCGCCCCATGCGGCGTCGAACGCGGGCTGGGTGCTGACCCGCACACCGAGGAGCACGAGGGCGGCGAGCGTCGGGGCGTCGATCATCGACGCGTGCTCGAGGCGGTGGCCCGCGCCGCGGATCGCGCCGACCCCCTCGACGTCCACGGCGACGCGGAGGCCGACGAGCACCTCGTCCATCGCGCGGTCGCCGATGACGTGGAAGGCGGCGTGGGAACCGGCGCGCGTGACCGCGGCGACGTGGTTGCTGATCGCGCCGGCGTCGAGGTGCAGGACGCCGTGGGCGTGCTCGGCTCCGGCCGGGGCGTCCGCGTACGGGGAGCGCAGCGCGGCGGTGCGCGAGCCGAGCGAGCCGTCGACCGACAGGTCGCCGCCGATGCCCGTCAGCCCGGGGATGGCGGCGAGGAGGTGGCGGGCGTCGTCGCTCGTGACGCACAGCTCGGCGCGGTATCCGGCGACGTGCGGCAGGCCGGAGCCGGCGTCGGCCGTCATCCCGAGCAGCGCCACGAGTCCCTCGCGGGTGTCGACGTGCGGTGCGCTGTGCTCGTGCAGCGCGACGATGCCTGCGGCGGCTGCGGTGCGCAGCACGCGGGCGTAGAGCGCGTCGCGGCGCGCCGCGTCGACGTCGCGTGCTGCGTCGCGCGCCGCGTGGTGCGCGTCGAGGGTCACGAGGCCGTCGTCGCGCCAGCCGCGCAGTGCGGGGAGCCCGAGGGCCTCGGCGAACGACGTCGAGACGACGGCCGAGTGCACGTCCACGCGGGCGAGGTAGACGGGTGCGCCGCCGGCCGCCCGGTCGAGCTCCTCGCGCGTGGGCGCACGGCCCTCGGGCCAGGTGAGCTCGTCCCAGCCGTGGCCGAGCAGCGGGAGGCCGGCGCGTTCCCCGCCCGTGGCCCGGACCTCCTCGGCGGCGGCGTGCACGGCGTCGAGGAGGTCCGCGAGCGACGTCACGCCGGCCGTGGCCGACAGGTCGACGCCCTCGAGCGCGAAGCCGGTCTCGAGGACGTGGGCGTGCGCGTCGACGAACGCGGGGGCGACGAGCGCACCGTCGAGGTCGACGACCTCGTCGGCACGGTCCGCGAGCCCGTCGGCGGTGTCGTCGGCACCGATCCACACGATCGTCCCGTCCTCGACGACGAGGGCCTCGGCGAAGGGGTCCGCGGACGAGTGGACGACGCCGCGCCGGTACAGGGTGGAGGTCACACCCGCACGATAGCCAGGTTCACCGCGCCTGACCTGCGAAGGAGCCTGCACGAGCGGGCACGTGGGCTGCGCGGGACCGCCGGTCCGCTCCCACGCGACCGTCCCAGGCGCCGCACAGCCCGCTCACAGCGACGAGTAGGAGACCACGCCCCGGCGCAGCGCACCGACCGCGCGTCCCGCCGTCTGACGGAGGTGGGGGTCGGGTGCCGACTGCGCGAGCTGGTCGAGGAGGTCGATGACCTGCTTGCACCAGCGCACGAAGTCGCCCGCCGCGAGCTCGCTGCCCCGCAGCACGGCGTCGAGGCTGCGGCCCGCGGCCCACCGGTGGATGGACTGCACGAGGCCGAGGTCGGGCGGCGCGAGGGTCTCGAGGCGGTGCTCCCGCTCGAGGTCCTCGAGCTCGGACCAGATCCGGACCGTCTCGTCGAGAGCGCGCCCCAGCGTTCCCGCGGGACCACCGGGGATGCCCGGCTCGGCCTCGCGGTCGTCGCGCCGCGCGGAGTACACCAGGGCGGACACCGCGGCGGCGAGGCCGGGGGCGTCGAGCTCGTCCCAGGCACCCCGGCGCAGGCACTCCGCGAGCAGGAGGTCGTTCTCGGCGTAGAGCCGGCGCAGCCACCGCCCGTCGGAGGTCACCACGGTGCGCGAGCCGGCGCCCGGGCGTCCGGCGACCGTCCCACGCGACGGGACCGGCGGCCACGCACCGTCGCCGTCCTCGGGCGTGCCCGGCGCGGTCACGGGCGCGGGCTCGGCGGTCGTGAGGTAGCCGAGCCGGAGCAGGACGTCGCACGTGCGGTCGAAGACCTTGGCGATGGACCCGGTGCGTCCCTCGATGCGGCGCACGAGGGAGTCGTGCTCGGCGCGCAGGCGCTCCCAGCGCTCGGCCCAGCGTGCGTGCTCCTCGCGGTCGGGGCACTGGTGGCACGGGTGAGCGCGCAGCCGGCGACGCAGCTCGTCGAGCGTGGTGTCCTCGCGGGCGCCGGACCTCCCGCGGGCCCGACGACCCCCGTCGCGCCGCGTGCCGTCGCCGGACGGGAGGTCGGCCGCGAAGTCCCGCAGCGTCGCCGCCAGGTCGCGCCGTGCGGCGGCGACGCGTCCGTTGAAGCCCTTGGGCACGCGCAGGTGCCCGACGGTCGTCACGCCGGTGCCGACGTCGGCGACGGCGAGCCGCCGGACCTGCCGGTCGGTCGTCAGGACGGTCGGTCGGGGTCCGTCGAACCCGCCGGCCGTCCCGGGGTCGAGCACCACCGCGTGCGCGCCGCGGCGCCCCCACGGCACCTCGATGACGTCGCCGACCCGCAGTCCCTCCAGCGAGCGGACCACGTCGGCGCGCCGCGCGGCGGACGACTCCTTCGCGATCGCCCGCTCGCGGGCGCTGATGGCCCGGCGGATGCCCGCGTACTCGGAGAAGTCCCCGAGGTGGCAGCTCATCGCCTTGGCGTACCCGTCGAGGGCCTCGGTGTGCGCCTGCGCCTGCCGGGCCAGCCCGACGACCCCGCGGTCCGCCTGGAACTGCGCGAAGGACGTCTCGAGCACCTCGCGGGCGCGGTCACGGCCGACCTGCGCGACGAGGTTCACCGCCATGTTGTACGTCGGCCGGAAGCTCGACCTGAGCGGGTAGAGCCGCTTGGACGCGAGCCCGGCGAGGGCGACCGGGTCGAGCCCGGGGTGCTCGACGACGACCGCGTGCCCGTCGACGTCGATGCCGCGACGGCCCGCCCGCCCGGTGAGCTGGGTGTACTCCCCCGGGGTCATGTCGACGTGGTTCGACCCGTCCCACTTCACGAGCTTCTCGAGCACGACGGAGCGCGCCGGCATGTTGATCCCGAGCGCCAGGGTCTCGGTCGCGAACACCACGCGCACGAGCCCGCGCGCGAACAGGTGCTCGACCGTCTCCTTGAACACGGGCAGCATGCCCGCGTGGTGCGCCGCGATGCCGCGCGCGAGCGCCTCGGTGAACGCCCAGTAGCCGAGCACCTCGAGGTCCTCGGGCGGGATCGACGCGCACCGCTCCTCGACGACCCGGCGGATCTCCGCCTCGTGCGCCGGCGTGGTCAGCCGCAGCCCGGCGGCGAGGCACTGCGAGACGGCGCCCTCGCACCCGGCGCGCGAGAAGATGAAGAAGATCGCGGGCAGCAGCTCGGCCTGCTCGAGGACGTCGACGACCGCGAACCGCGGCGTCGGCCGGTTCCCTCCCAGCGCGTTCGACGGCCCGTGACCGCGCCCGCGGAACCCCCGGTCGCCCGGACCACGGCGGCCGCGGTGCGGGCCGTCGATGCGCTCCTGCCGACGCAGCAGGTGCGTGATCTCCGGGTTGATCGGCGGGTTCGGGCCCGGGTCGGTCGGGTCGACCTGGCCGGCGTAGAGGTCGAGCAGGTCGCCGCGCACCAGCACGTGCTGCCACAGCGGGACGGGCCGGCGCTCGCTGACGACGACCTGGGTGTCACCGCGGACCATCGTGAGCCAGTCGCCGAACTCCTCGGCGTTCGACACCGTCGCGGAGAGCGAGACGAGCTGCACGTCGTCGGGGAGGTGGATGATCACCTCCTCCCAGACCGGACCTCGGAAGCGGTCGGCGAGGTAGTGCACCTCGTCCATCACGACGTAGCCGAGCCCGTCGAGCGCACGCGAGCCCGCGTAGAGCATGTTCCGCAGCACCTCGGTGGTCATCACGACCACGGGCGCGTCGCCGTTGACGGAGGTGTCGCCCGTGAGGAGCCCGACGTTGTCCGCGCCGTGCCGCCGGGCGAGGTCCGCGTACTTCTGGTTCGACAGCGCCTTGATCGGCGTCGTGTAGAAGGCCTTGCGTCCCGACGCGAGCGCGAGGTGCACCGCGAACTCCCCGACGACCGTCTTGCCCGCCCCGGTCGGCGCAGCGACCAGCACGCCGCTGCCGCGCTCGACGGCCTCGCACGCCTCGACCTGGAACGGGTCGAGGCCGAACTCGAAGCCCTCGGCGAACCGGGCGAGCTCGGTGCGTTCCGCCGCGGTGCGCCGCCGGGCCGCCGCGTACCGCTCGGCCGGGGAGAGCGCCTCGGAGCCGGCTGCGGGGTGCGACGCCGGTCGCGATCGTTCGGTGCGTGCCACGCGACAACCCTAGGTGCTGGTGCCCCCGAGCACCCGGACAGCGCCGGGGTGCACGTCGGCGTGCAGCGGGAGCGGCCCCAGGCGCTCGCCGTCGGCGAACGCGTGCGGGGGCTCGGCGCCGAGCCGCTCGACGGGCTCGATCAGCACGGAGCGTGAGCGCAGGACCTGCACGGCGGGGTGCGTCACGTGCTTGCCGGCGTACATGCCGGGGAAGATGCGCACGACTCCGGCCTTCGTGAAGGGCCCGGCGACGACGACGTCGAGCAGGCCGTCGTCGAGCAGCGCGCCGGGGGCGATGTGCACGCCGCCGCCGAACCACGGCGCGTTGGCGACGGCGACGAGCGTCCCGGCGGACTCCCACACGACGTCGTCGAGCGTCAGGCGGTAGCCGTACGGCCGGAACCGGGCGAGCTCACCCGCCAGGGCCCGGACGTACCGCCCGCTTCCCCGCGGCCACGTGAGCGCGTTCGCGCGGGCGTTCACCGCGGCGTCGATGCCGCACGAGAGCACCCCGAGGTACCACTCGCGCGCCGTGTGCTCGGGCGGACCGACGCTCACGGCGTCGATGGACCGGGCGCCGGCGGCGAGCCCGCGCTCGATCGCCGCGACGTGCTCCTCGACGCCGCGCCGCGGGATGCCGAGCGCGCGGGCGAGGTCGTTGCCCGTGCCGGCGGGCACGATCGCGAGCGGCAGGTCGGTGTCGGCGACGACGTTCGCGCCGAGGTGCACCATGCCGTCACCGCCGACCACGACGAGCGCGTCGAGCCCCTCGACCGCGGCGTGCCGCGCGGCTGCCCGAGCCCGTTCCGCGTCGGGCGCCGAGAGGTCGAGGACGGTGTGCCCGCGCGCCCGCAGCTGCGCGATCGTCCCCGCCCCGACCCGTGCGCCCCGGCCGCGGGCGGCGGTCGGGTTCACGACGACACCGAGACGGCTCATGACACGGGACCGGGTGCGCGGGCGGGTGCGGGAGGCGTGCGCCGGCTCACCGGGCGGGGGCCGGCGGCGTGCGGCGGCGACGGCTCACGACGCGGTGAGGCCCTCGCCGGGGACCGAGCCGTCGAGCCTCGGCAGCCCTTCCGCGAGCCGCTTGCGGTCCACGCGGCGGTCGTGCACGAGGCAGACACCGAGCGCCAGGAAGTACAGCCCGCAGATGGGCAGTGCCATCACGATCATCGTCACGGCGTCCGGCGTGGGCGTCATCACGGCGGCGAAGACGAACGCCAGCAGCACCGCCCAGCGCCAGCCGTGGCCCCACGTCGCGGCGCGGACGAGCCCCGCGAGGTTGAGGCACACCATGATGACCGGCAGCACGAACGCGACGCCGAAGGCCAGGATGAACCGCATGACGAAGCTCAGGTAGGTCTGGGCGTCGACGAGGTTGGTCGACTCCTCGGGGATGAAGTCGGTGAGGACCCGGACCGCCGCGGGAAGCGTCGTCCACGCGAGGAACGCACCGCTCAGGAACAGCGGGACGGCAGCCGCGACGAAGCCCACCGCGTAAAGCCGCTCACGCCGGGTGAGCCCGGGGGTGACGAACGCCCACAGCTGGTAGAGCCACCACGGGCTCGTGAGGATCGCGCCGAGGAACAGGGAGACCTTGACCCGCATGTCGAACGCGGTCGCGAGGCCGCCGAAGTTGACCGAGGCGGACGCCCCGCGGTCGGCGGCGGCGTCGAGCAGCGGCTCCTGGAGCGCCTCGAACACGGGGTCGAACAGCAGCCACCCGGCGACGGCGCCGAGCACGAGCCCGCACGCCGCGAGGAACAGCCGCTTGCGGAGCTCGAGGAGGTGCTCGCGCAGCGGCATCCGACCGCCGGGTTCGCCCCGGCGGCGCTCTGCAGCCACGACGCGTCAGACCCGGGGCTGGCCGCCGCCCTCGACGGGCGGCTCGGCCGGGCGCACGGGCTCCGTGGCGGCGACGGGGTCGGGGATCGACCCGTTCGTGTACGGCGCGGGGGGTGTCGCGGGCGCCGGGTAGGTCGCGGGCGCGCCGGCGACGGGGGCCGAGGGGGTGGCCTTGTCCTTGTCGTCGGTGAGGTCCTTGACCTCGCTCTTGAAGATCTTGAGGGACTGGCCGACGCTGCGCGCGAGGTCGGGAAGCCGCTTCGCCCCGAACAGCAGGATGATCACGATCACCAGGATCAGGATGTGCGTGGGCTTCACAGCGTTGCCGAACATGGGGTGCTCTCCCTCGAACATCGGTGGGTCAGACGATCCTAACCCCGTCGAAGCGCTTCGACCGTCGATCCGCGGATCTGTTCAGCGGCTGTACGCCCGCCACCGCGCGTACGTCTCCTGGTGCCGCAGCTGCCGCACGGCACGGCGCCCCGCGGCAGCGCGACGCAGCTCCGCGAGACGTGCACGGAGGACGTCCGTGTCGTCGACCAGCTGCGCCCGCACCGGCTCGGACTCCCCCGCGGCGTCCGCGAGCGCGTCGACCTGGTCGGCGAGGCGCGTGAGCGCGTCGGAGGCCTCGGTGGCGGCGTCGCCGAGGTCCCGGACCTTGCGCCAGAGGCTGCGTCCGAGGAGGACGGCGCCGGCTGCGGCGGCGAGGACGAGGGCCGTCCAGACGAGGAACCAGAGCATCGGGCCAGCGTAGTCGTGGGTCCGGTGCGGGGTGCGCTCGGGCGGGGTGGCCCGGGGTGCGCTCGGGCGGGGTGCGCTCGGGCGGGGTGGGGCGGGGTCAGTCGGCGAGGGGCCCGTAGGCGTCGAGGGCGGCTCGGGCGACGGCGGAGACGTCGGCGGCGGCGTCGGCGGGTCGGACCTCGAGGATGTCGTCGGCGGCCTGGAGGAGGAGGTGGCGCAGGAACGCGCGGTTGGCGATGCGCAGGTCGACCTCGAAGGTGCCGTCGTCGTGGTTGCGGACGGCTTCGACGGGGACGTTCTCGGCGACCCAGCGGCCCTGGCTGGTGAGGTGGAGGGTGACGAGCCCGCCGGCGGGGTCGGGGCGGAAGACGTCGGCGTCGGCGCGCACGCGGTGGGGCTGGGCGGGTGCGTCGAGGACGTCGGCGCGCAGGATGCGGTCGACGCGGAAGAGGCGTTCGTCGTCGGCGCGCAGGCACCAGGCGAGGAGGTAGGAGCGTTCGTCGTCGGTGACGAGGCGGACGGGGTCGACGTCGCGGGTGCTGGCGACGTCGGCGGCGTTGACGTAGCGCAGGCGCAGGCGGCGGGCGTCGCGCAGGGCGGCGGAGAGGGCCTCGACGACCTCGGGGGCGCCGTCGACGGCGAGGCGGACGTCGATGGTCGCGGCTGCCTCGCCGGTGGCGGCGGTGAGCTTGGCGAGGGCGGAGGACAGGACGGCGGCGCGGGCGGGTTCGAGGCGGGGGCCGAGGGCCTCCGCCATGGCGCGCAGGGCGGCGACGAGCGCGACGGCCTCGCGGGTGCCGAGGCGCAGGGGCCGGGTCATGCCGCGGGACTCGGTGAGGCGGACGACGCCGGCCTCGTAGGACGCGGCGTCGAAGTCGATGAGGTCGTGGGGGAAGTACCCGGGGGTGCCGGTCATCCAGAGGGTGTCGACGTCGTCGATGACCTGGGCGGGGGTCACGCCGAACTGCTCGGCGACCTGCTCGACGGGGACGCCGGCGTGGCGGTCGAGGTAGGTGATCATGCCGAGCATGCGCAGGAGGCGGTCGCTCGCGCGTTCAGCCATGGTCGGCTCCTCGGGTGACGAGGTCGGCGGCGGTGCGCAGGAGGCGCAGGACGGTCGCGCGGAGGGGTTCGGGGGCGAGCACGACGACGGCGTCGCCGTAGCCGACGATCTCCTCGGCGAGGTCCCACAGGGAGGTGAAGGGGATGCGGACGACGTCGCGGTCGGCGAGGACGGCGGCGACGCGCGGGTCGGTGAGGTCGACGTCGTCGGGTGTGGTGGCGGGGGTGCGGACGGCGCGCACGCGCAGTGCCTCGGCGCGTTCGGGGCGGATGGCGAGGGTCGCGATGCGCTCCTCCCCGGCGGCCCAGCTGTGCAGGGCGGTGCCGAGGCGCGCGGGGTCGGGTTCGGGGAAGGCGCCGGGGGCGCCGACGGTGCGGACCTTGCCCTCGATGCGGCTGAGCCGGAAGGAGCGGGGGGCGTCGCGGTCGCGGTCGTGGCCGACGAGGAACCAGCCGCCGCGCCGGGCGAGGAGCTTCCAGGGTTCGACGGCGCGCTCGCGGACCTCCCCGGTGCTCGCGGCGCGGTAGGTGAAGCGGACGGCCTGGCGGGCGTGCACGGCGTCGAGCAAGGGCCCGAACGCTCCCCCGGCGGCGCGCACGCGGGGGGCGAGGCCGGCGACGAGGTCGGACGCCTCGGGGGCGTCGCCGACGGCGCGGAGCTTGGTCAGGGCGCGCTCGGTGTCGGTGCGCACGGACTTGTCCTGCCAGAACTCCGACGCGAGGGAGAGCACGCCGAGCTCGGCGGCGGTGAGGTCGACGGGCGGGAGGGCGTAGGCCTCCTGGTCGATGCGGTACCCGATGTCGTCGCCGTGCCCGGCACCGGTGACGGTCAGGACGGGGATGCCGAGGTCGCGGAGCGTGTCCTTGTCGCGCTCGAACATGCGTTCGAACGCGTCGTCGGACGGGGCGTCGGCGTACCCCGCGACGCTGCGACGGATCTGCTCCTTCGTCATGCGTCCCGAGGTGTTCACGAGGGCGATGACGAGGTTGAGCAGCCGTTCGGCGGGGTGGATCTGGTCGGGCATCGGCTCCACCGTAGTCGCCGGTAGCCTGCAGCGGTGATCACGTGGCGTGCGGGTGTCGTGGTGTCGGGCGGCGCGTCGTGGCCCGGGGCGGTCGAGGTGCAGGTCGAGCTCGAGGGCGAGCCCGTCGGCGGGCTGCCCGCGGACGGGCGGGTGCGGGCGCTCGCGTACCCGGGCCTCGTCGGAGAGCCCCAGGTCGGTGACCGGGTGCTGCTCAACGTGTCGGCGCTCGCGCGCGGGCTCGGGACGGGCGGCTACGCCATGGTCGTCGCGCTCGCCGACCGCGTGCCCGCCGACCCGCCGCCCGGGCCCGGGCACCTGGTCAAGGCCCGGTACACCGCCCTGCAGGCCACGGTGCTCGGCGTCGACGACCAGGAGTCCGCGCACCACGACGTGCTGCGCGACGCGGACGACCTCGCCGGGCTGCCCGTGGTGGTCGCGGACCTGCACTCGGCCCTGCCGGCCGTGGTCGCGGGGGCCCGGCACTCCGCGGCGCTGCACGGGCGTCCCGCGCCGCGCGTCGTCTACGTCATGACGGACGGCGGTGCGCTGCCCGCGTGGTTCTCCCGGACGGTCGCCGGTCTGCGGGATGCCGGCTGGATCGAGGCGTGCGTGACGACCGGGCAGGCCTTCGGGGGCGATCTCGAGGCCGTCACCGTGCACACGGGACTGCTCGCCGCGCGGCTCGTGGCGGGCGCGGACCTCGTCGTCGTCGCGCAGGGCCCGGGCAACCTCGGGACCGGGACCCGGTGGGGGTTCTCCGGGGTCGCCGCCGGGGAGGCCGTGAACGCCGCCGGGGTCCTCGGCGGGTGCGCCGTGGCGTCGCTGCGCGTGTCCGGTGCGGACGCGCGCGAGCGCCACCTCGGCGTCTCGCACCACTCCACGACCGCGTACGGGCGAGTGGCGCTGTGCCCCGCGGACGTCGTCGTCCCCGGGCTCGCGGCCGCCGGAGCCGGGCTCGACGAGCTCGACGCCCGGGTGCGCGCGCAGGCCCGGGACCTCGCCGCCCCCGCGGGCCGGCACCGGCTCGTCGACGTGCCGACCGGGCCGGAGCTGCTCGAGGCGCTGCGCGGGACGCCCGTGCGGCTGTCCACGATGGGGCGCGGCCTCGACGGCGACCCGGCATCGTTCCTGGCGGTCGCCGCCGCCGGGGTGCACGCCGAGCGGCTGGCCGCGGGGTCCGCGAGCGCCTGACGGTCACCGGTCGGGTGCGGTTCGGGTCACCGGTCGGGTGACGCCGAGCCGGGTCAGTCGTCGCGGGGGGTGCGGGAGTGCAGGGCGACGAGGGTCGCGAAGCGCCGGGCCTGCGCGTCGGCGTACGCACCGTCGGAGCGCTGCACGCCCATGACGGCGAGCGTGTCGCCGTCGGCGAGGTCGAGCTGCACCCAGGGCCGGCCCTGGCCGAAGCGCACGGAGACGATCTCGGCCCAGGCGAGCCGCCGGGTGAGCAGGAGGTTGCGCACGGTGACGCCGTCGCGGTCGACGCGGGCCTGGACGCTCGCCTGCCGCCAGCAGAACCAGGCGATCCCGGCGCCGAGGAGCCCCATGCCGAGCTGGTCCCCGAACGACTCGCCCTCGGGCCCGATGCTCGGGAGGGCGGCGACGAGGGCGGCCGTGAGGGCGAGCACGAGGACCATGAGCGCGAGCGTGACGACGCGTGCGAGCCGTGGGCGGAACGTCGCGTAGAGCTCGGCGATGCGGTCGGCGGGGAGTCCGGCGTCGGGGTCGCCGCTGGTCATGGTTCCTCTCCGGGGGCGGGGTGCTGCGGGGTCAGAGCCGGCACGCGTGGATCGAGGTCACCAGGATCGCCCGCGCGCCCACGTCGTACAGCGCGTCCATGACGCGGTTGGTCTCGTCGCGCCGGACCATCGCGCGCACGGCCGCCCACTCGCGGTTGTGCAGCGGCGACACGGTCGGGGACTCGAGGCCGGGAGTGATCGCGACGGCCTGGTCGACGAGCGCGAGGGGGACGTCGTAGTCCATGAGGACGTACTGCTGGGCGGTGAGGACACCCTGGATGCGGCGGGTGAGCACGTCGAGGCCTGCGGGCTCGTCGCCGTCGGCGCGGCGCACGAGGACGGCCTCGGAGCGCAGGATCGGCTCGCCGAAGATCTCCAGGCCGGCGGCGCGCAGCGTGGTGCCGGTCTCGACGACGTCGGCGATGACGTCGGCGACGCCGAGGCGGATCGCGGTCTCGACGGCCCCGTCGAGGCGCACGATCCCGGAGGCCTCGACGCCGTGCTCGCGCAGGTAGTCGGTGACCAGGACCGGGTAGGACGTCGCGACGCGGTGCCCGCTGATGTGCGCGATGTCGGTGAGCTGCCCGGCGGGGGCGGCGAAGCGGAACGTCGAGCGCGCGAAGCCGAGCCGCAGGTGCTCGGTGGCCGTCGAGGCGGAGTCGAGCAGGAGGTCGCGGCCGGTGATGCCGACGTCGACGGTCCCCTCCCCCACGTACACGGCGATGTCGCGGGGGCGCAGGAAGAAGAACTCGACGTCGTTGTCGGGGTCGGGCAGCACGAGCTCGCGGGAGTCGCGGCGCTGGCGGTAGCCGGCCTCGCGGAGCAGGTCGGCGGCGGGCTCGGACAGGGAGCCCTTGTTGGGGACGGCGATCCTCAGCACGTGGTCCTCACGGGGTGGTTCGGTCGGGTGGAGGCCCGGGGCGCGCGGGGGTGCGCGGCGGCCCGGGCCGGGGTCGTGCCGGCGCCTCAGAGGTGGGCGTAGACGTCCTCGAGGGTGAGGCCGCGCGCGAGCATGAGGACCTGCAGGTGGTAGAGCAGCTGCGAGATCTCCTCGGCGGTGCGCTCGTCGCCCTCGTGCTCGGCGGCCATCCAGACCTCGGCGGCCTCCTCGACGATCTTCTTGCCGATCGCATGGACGCCGGCGTCGAGCTCGGCGACGGTTCCGGATCCTGCGGGGCGGGTGGTGGCCTTCTCGGCGAGCTCGGCGAACAGCGAGTCGAACGTCTTCACGCGCTGAGCCTAGACGCCCGCGCGGTCGGGGGCGGGCGCGTCCACGGCGAGGGTGCCCGCACCGGCCGACGCGGTGACCTCCTGTGCCTGCCCGGTGCGCTGGGCGCGGACCCACACGGTGAACCCGTAGAGGACGACCCCGCCGTACACGGCGTAGAGCACGGCCGACGGGTAGTACCCGGCGCGCAGCAGCAGCGGCACCCCGACCGCGTCGACCGCGATCCACACGAGCCAGAACTCGGTCCACCCGCGGGCCATGCCGTAGGTCGCGAGCAGGCTGCCGGTGAAGATCCACGCGTCGGCCCACGGCCCCCACGACCCGAGGGCCTGGAACACGAGCGCGGTGACGACGGTCCCGACGACGGCGGCGACGAGCAGCTGGACCCGGCCGCGGGTGCCCGCCCAGGACGGGACGATCGCGGGGCCGTCCCCGGCGCCGCGGGCCTGGCGCCAGCGCACCCACCCGTAGACGGCGACGACCACGAAGAAGACCTGCCGCCCGGCCTGCCCGTACAGGTCCTTGGCCTGCGGGGTGTCGAAGACCCCGCCGAGGAACACCGTGAACAGCAGGACGTTCCCGACGATGCCGACCGGCCACGCCCACACGCGCCGGCGCAGGCCGCCGACCGCGGACGCCAGCCCGAACAGGTTGCCGACGACCTCCCGGACGAGGATGGGCGCGCCCGCGACGACGAGCTGGGCGTCGAAGAGCCAGTCGATCACCGTGCGCCCCCGGGCGTGGCCCCCAGCGACGCGCGCAGTGCCACGACGGTCGCGACCGCGGCCTGCGCGGCCTCGGCGCCCTTGTCCTCGTGCGACCCGGGCAGGCCTGCCCGGTCGAGGGCCTGCGCGTCGTCGTCGCAGGTGAGGACCCCGAAGCCGACGGGGACGCCGGTGCGGACGGCGACGTCCGTGAGCCCGAGGGTCGCGGCCTGGCACACGTAGTCGAAGTGCGGGGTGCCGCCGCGGATGACGACGCCGAGCGCGACGACGGCGTCCGCGCCGTGCTCGGCCGCGTGCTTCGCGGCCACGGGGAGCTCGAACGTCCCGGGGACGCGCACGACGGTCACGTCGCTCACGTGGGCGTCCGCGAGCGCGCGCCGCGCCCCGGCGAGGAGGCCGTCCATGACGACGGTGTGCCAGCTCGCGGCGACGACGACGACGCGCAGCCCGGTGCCGTCGACGGTGAGGGTGGGGGCTCCGGCGCCGCTCATGCGGGGGTCTCCTGGTTCGTGGGGGTGGTGCGGGGGCTGGTGACGGTGGTCGCGGGTGCGGTGGCGCCGTCGAGGACGTGGTCGGTGGTGTCGGTGCCCGGCAGGGGCGGGGAGGCGTGCACCGGGTCGACGTGCACGGGGTCGACGTGCACGGGTTCGGTGGTGGGGGACGCGGCGTCCGCGGTGTGCGGCTCGCGGGTGTCGAGGCCGGGCAGCACGTGACCCATGGCGCTCGCCTTGGTGCGCAGGTAGGCCTCGTTGTGCGGGGTGCGTCCGACCTCGAGGCCGCGGACCTCGGTGACGGCGACGCCGTGGGCCTGCAGCCCGGTGACCTTGGCGGGGTTGTTCGTCAGGAGCCGCACCCGGGTGACCCCGAGGTCGGTGAGGATCGCGGCGGCGGCGCCGTACTCGCGGCGGTCCGCGGGCCAGCCGAGGTCGAGGTTCGCCTCGACGGTGTCCCGGCCCTCGTCCTGCAGCGCGTAGGCGGCGACCTTCGCGAGCAGGCCGATCCCGCGGCCCTCGTGCCCGCGCAGGTAGACGACCGCGCCGCCGTCGCGGGCCGCGAGCGCCAGGGCGGCGTCGAGCTGGGGGCCGCAGTCGCAGCGTGCGGACCCGAAGGCGTCACCGGTGAGGCACTCGGAGTGGACGCGCACCACGGGGACGTCGGCGAGGCCGGCGGTCGAGACGAGAGCGACGTGCTCGGCGCCGGTGCGCAGGTCGCGGTACCCGTGGATGCGGAAGTCGCCGTGGCGGGTCGGCAGGTACGCGGTGTGGGTCGGGTGCACGCGGGGGGTGGTCGGGGCCTGCGGTGCGCCGGTGGTGCCGGGGGCGGGTGCCTCGACGGGGTCGTGGGTGCGCCGCCACGCGACGAGGTCCTCGATGGTCAGCAGCACGAGGCCGTCGCGTTCCGCGAGGCCGGCGGCCTCGGGGAGCCGGACCATCGTGCCGTCGTCGTTGACGAGCTCGGCGATCGCGCCGACGGGCTCGAGGCCCGCGAGGCGGCACAGGTCGACGGCGGCCTCGGTGTGGCCGGCCCGGTGCAGCACGCCGCCGGGGACGGCGCGCAGCGGCAGGACGTGCCCGGGGCGGATGAGGGACTCGGGGCCCGACGCGGGGTCGGCGAGGGTGCGCAGGGTGTGGGCGCGGTCCGCGGCCGAGATGCCGGTCGTGACTCCGCGGGCGGCGTCGACCGTGACGGTGTAGGCGGTGCGGCGCGGGTCCTCGCTGCGCGGGACCATGAGGGGCAGCTCGAGGGCGTCGGCGCGGGCGGCCGGCATGGGCGCGCACAGGTAGCCGGAGGAGTGCCGGATCGTCCAGGCGACCCACTCGGGGGTCGCGGACTGCGCGGCGAGGATGACGTCGGCCTCGTTCTCCCGCTCCGGGGAGTCCGCGACGAGCACCGGGCGGCCGGCGCGCAGCGCGTCGAGGGCGTCCTCGACGGCGCCGAGGCGCACGGGCGCGCTCACCGGGTCACCCTGCCGGTTGCCGTACCGGCCGCGAGGAGGCGCTCGACGTACTTGGCGAGCACGTCGACCTCGAGGTTGACGCGTGCGCCGGGCGCGAGACCGCCCAGCGTCGTGGCCTCGAGCGTCGTGGGGATGAGCGAGACGCCGAACGCGTCGTCGGACACGTGCGTGACCGTGAGCGAGACCCCGGCGACGGTGATCGACCCCTTCTCGGCGACGTACCGCGCGAGGTGCGGGTCGAGCGCGATCTCCACGTCGTCCCACCGCGGTCCGGGCCGGCGGGCGCGGATGGTCCCGACCCCGTCGACGTGCCCCTGCACGACGTGCCCGCCGAGGCGTGCGTCGGCGCGCAGGGCGCGCTCGAGGTTCACGGGGCTGCCGGCGGCGAGGTCGCCGAGCGCGGTGCGGCGCAGCGACTCGGGCATGACGTCGACGGTGAACGTGCCGTCGTCGCCAAGGGCGGCGACCGTGAGGCACACCCCGGACACGGCGATCGAGTCCCCGAGGTGCGCGTCGGACGCGACGAGCGGACCACGGACCGTCAGCCGCGCGTCCCCCGCACCGCCGGCCGGGGTGCCGTCGTGCGTGCCGGGCTCGAGCGCGACGACCGCGCCGACCTCCTCGACGATGCCTGTGAACATCAGCTCTCCTCGCTGGTCGTGCTCGTACCGGTCGGGGGTGCGGGGGCGTCCGGGGTCGCCACGACGAGGACGTCGGGCCCGAGGTGGACGACCTCGCGGGGGGTCAGGCGCAGCGCGCCCGCGATCGTGGTGACGCCGAGGTCGGCGAGCGCGGGCGGCCCGGCGCCGAGCAGGACGGGTGCGACGTACGCGTGGACCTCGTCGACGAGGCCGGCGCGCAGGAACGCCGCGGCGAGCGTGGGACCGCCCTCGACGAGGACGTGCCGCACCTCCCGCGCGTGCAGGGCGCGCAGCACCTCGTGGGGGTCGTGGGAGCGCACGTGCACGAGCTCGCCGCCGGGGCCGTGCAGGCGCGCACCGGCGGGGACGTCCCGGCGGCCGACGACGACCCGCAGCGGCTGGTGGTGGGTCAGGGCACCGTCGGCGCTGCGGGCGGTCAGCGAAGGGTCGTCGGTGAGCGCGGTGCCGGTGCCGACGACGATCGCGTCGACGTCGGCGCGCAGGTCGTGCGCGTGCCGGCGGGACTGCGCGGAGGTGATCCAGCGGCTCGACCCGTCCGCGGCGGCGACGCGTCCGTCGAGGCTGGTGGCGAGCTTGAGCGTGACGAACGGGCGCGCACGCTCGACGGCGGGCAGCCACGCCCCGAGGGTCTGCCGTCCCTGCTCGGCGAGCACCCCCTCGTGGACGTCGACGCCCGCGGCGCGCAGCCGGTCCGCTCCGCCGGCGGCCTGCGGGTTCGGGTCGGCGACGGACACCACGACGCGCGCGACACCCGCGTCGAGGAGCGCGACGCTGCACGGGCCGGTGCGCCCCGTGTGGTCGCACGGCTCGAGGGTCACGACGGCCGTCGCGCCGCGCACGTCGTGACCGCGGCGGCCGGCGTCGGCGAGGGCCGCGACCTCGGCGTGCGCGGTCCCCGCTCCCCCGTGCCAGCCCTCGCCGAGAACCGCGGCGTGGTCGGGCGCGCCGGAGGGGTCGAGGGCCGCGCCGGGGGCCAGGAGCACGCAGCCGACCCGCGGGTTGGGCCCGTGTGCGGGTCCCCGGCGGGCGAGGTCGAGCGCGTGGCGCAGCGCGGCCGTCTCGGCGGGGGTCACCGCCCCCGCGGCTGCGGGGAGCGTCGCGGGCGCGCCCGATGCCGGGCGGGGCGCCGCGGTGGGTGCGGGCGTGCCGAGGAGCGTCGCGTCGTGCTGGGTCTCGGTACCCATCGCCGTCCTCCCGTGCCGGTCAGGGCTCCGGGGTCTCGGCGGAGGACGACCCCAGGGGTCGCCGCTGCCACGTGCACGCGACCGTCGGCCGCGCGCACGCCACGTCTCCTCCCATCCGGACTTTCACCGTCGGTCCCGGAGTTCCACCAGGTCAACCGCTCGGCTCACGAGGAGCCTCACGGGTCGCGGACTGTCACCGCCGGCTCGGAATTGCACCGACCCCGGAGCACGTGTGTGCGTGTTCTTGCTGAGCAACGATCATGGCACACCCCGCATTCCCGCCCACCGGGTGTCCGGGTTCCGACACGCCCCCGTCGCGGGCACGCCGGACCGTGGCGGCGGCCTCCTGGCCGCCGCCTGACGAGCCGGCGTCGTCGTCGTGCACGGCGCTACCGCGGTGCCGGTCGCCGCGCCGGTCACGGTGTGCCGGTCACGGTGTGCCGGTCACGGTGTGCCGGTCACGGTGTGCCGGTCACGGTGTGCCGGTCACGGTGTGCCGGTCACGGTGTGCCGGTCACGCGGTGCCGGTCCCCCTCCGGTCACGCGGCGCGGGTGACACCGCGCCGGTCACTCCCCGACGCGCAGCCCCTGCTCGGCGAGGTCGCGCAGCGCGGCGATCTCGGCCGCGACGTCCTCCGCCCCGTAGACCGCGGACCCGGCGACGAAGACGTTCGCCCCGGCGGCGGCGATGCGCTCGATCGTGCTGCGGGACACCCCGCCGTCGACCTGGATCCACGTGTCCGCGCCGGCCGCCGTGATCGCGGCACGGGCGCGGCGGATCTTCGGGAGCGTGCCCTCGATGAACGACTGGCCGCCGAACCCCGGCTCGACCGTCATCACCAGGATCATGTCGAGCTCGTCGAGCAGGTCGAGGTACGGCTCCACGGGCGTCGCCGGGCGCACCGCCACCGCGGCGCGCGCCCCGAGGGACCGCAGCTCCCGGGCGAGGCGCACCGGGGCCCGGGCGGCCTCCGCGTGGAACGTCACGGACGCGGCGCCCGCCTCCGCGAACGCGGGGGCCCACCGGTCCGGGTCCTCGATCATCAGGTGCACGTCGACCGGGACCGGCGAGGCCTCGACGAGCCGCTGCACGACCGGCAGGCCGATCGTGAGGTTCGGAACGAAGTGGTTGTCCATGACGTCGACGTGCGCGTGGTCCGCGCCCGCGATCGCAGCGAGGTCACGCTCGAGGTTGGCGAAGTCGGCGGACAGGATGCTCGGGTTGATCAGCGCGCGCACCGGGCCAGCCTAGCCGCGGCCCGCCGCGGCGCCCGGCAGTCCCCGCACCACCTGCTCGTGCCGTGCGCCCCGGCGGTCTCCCCGGTCAGGACATGCGGCGCAGCAGGGTCAGGTGCATCGCGTCGGTCCCGTGCACGTGCGGCCACAGCTGCACGTCGTCACGCTCGGGCAGCTCGATCGCGGGCGCCACGGCCAGGACCGCCGCGCGGGCGTCGAGGACCTCGACCCCGTCGCCC
Organism: Cellulomonas sp. NPDC055163; assembly: GCF_053607065.1. Classification (NCBI taxonomy): domain Bacteria; kingdom Bacillati; phylum Actinomycetota; class Actinomycetes; order Micrococcales; family Cellulomonadaceae; genus Cellulomonas; species Cellulomonas sp. NPDC055163. The sequence continues at coordinate 123,192 of NZ_JBSGSU010000005.1, forward strand.
GCCCTCGACCGGGCCCGCACGACGTCCTTGACGACGAGCTGGGTCTCCGCGAGGTGCGGGGAGCACGTCACGTAGGCGACGACGCCCCCGACCCGGACCGCCGCGAGCGCCGACGTGAGCAGCGCCCGCTGCAGCTCGGCGAGGCCTGCGAGGTCGGCCGGCGTCCGCCGCCAGCGTGACTCGGGGCGCCGGCGCAGCGCCCCGAGGCCGGTGCAGGGCGCGTCGACGAGGACCCGGTCGTAGGCGCCCGGCTCGTCGGTGCCGAGCGTGCGCCCGTCTCCGGTGCGGACCTCCTCGACCGCCCCGGCGGGAAGCCCGGCGACGGCCTGCTCGACGAGGCGGGCGCGGTGCGGCTGCACCTCGTTGGCGACGAGCCGGGCCCCGCGCTGCGCCGCCACGGCACCGAGCAGCGCCGCCTTGCCCCCGGGTCCCGCGCACAGGTCGAGCCACCGCTCGTCCGGGCCGTCGAGCGGGGCACCGGAGAGCGCGAGGGTCACGAGCTGGCTGCCCTCGTCCTGCACCCCCGCGCGCCCGTCGCGGACCGCGGCCAGCGCCGCCGGGTCACCGCCGCCGTCGAGCACCAGCGCGGTCGGGGCCCACCGGCCCGGGCGGGCACCACCGGCGTCCGCGGCGAGCTCGTCCCGGTCGACCAGGCCGGGGCGCGCGACGAGGGTCACGTGCGGGGCCTGGTTGTCCGCCCGCAGGAGGTCCTCGAGCTCCGTGACCGGTCGCCCGGACCCGGCGAGGGCCTCGCGCAGAGCGCGCACGACCCAGGCCGGGTGGCTCTGCGTGACCGCGAGCCGGTCGGTGTCGTCGGCGGGCGCCGCCTCGGCGACGCGCTCGAGCCACGTGTCGAGCGGCTCGCGCGACGCTGCGCGCAGGACGGCGTTGACGAACTGCGACGCACCCGTCCCGGCGCGCTCGCGGGCGAGCCCGACGGTCTCCGAGACCGCGGCGTGCGCGGGCACCCGCATCCCGAGCACCTGGTGCATGCCCAGGCGCAGGAGGTCGAGCACGGGAGCGTCGATCGACGCGGCCGGACGCGACGCGCACAGCTCGATCACCGCGTCGTAGCGCCCGCGCAGGCGCAGCGTCCCGTACGCGAGCTCGGTCGCGAACGCCGCGTCGCGCCCGGCGACCCGGCGCTCGCGCAGCAGCGGCGGGAGCACCAGGTTGGCGTAGGAGTCGCTCGTGTCGACGGCCCGCAGGACGTCGTACGCGGCGCCGCGCGCCGGGTCCCCCGCGCGACGACGGGCCGACGGTGCCGCGGCCGTCCGCTCTCCCCGGCCCTGCGCGCGGGCGGCGCCGCGCTCGCGGCCCTGCCGGTCCCGCCGGTCCGCCCCGCCGCTCGGACGCCCACCCGCACCGCCCGTGCCACCCGCACCGCCCGTGGCGCTCATGCGTGCTCCACCACGGCCGCGCCGAGCACCGTGCCGGGCGCCGGGCGGGCGCCGCGCGCCCAGTCCACGGCCGGCATCGTGCGCTTCCCCGCGGGGGTGACGTCCCCGAGGCGGACCGCGTGGGTCGCGGTGCCGACGAGCACCGCGTCCTTGCCCGCACGCAGCTCACCGGGCGCCAGGTCCGTGACGTCGGGTGCGGACGTCACCGGGCCGAGGCCCAGCCGGGCCCCGTCCGGGGTGCGCGTCCACGCCCCCGGCGCCGGCGTGCAGCCGCGGACCCGGCGGTCCACCGCGTACGCGGGGTGCTCCCAGCGCACGCGGGCGTCCTCGACCTCGAGCCGCGGGGCGTGACTGACCCCCTCGGACGCCTGCGGGACCGGCGCGAGGATGCCGTCCTCGATCGCGTCGAGCGTGCTCACGAGCAGCCCGGCGCCGGCCACCGCGAGCCGTCCGAGCAGGTCGCCGGACGTGTCCCGCGCCCGGATCTGCTCCGTCAGGACGCCGAACACCGGACCGGTGTCGAGGCCCTCCTCGATCCGGAACGTGCTCGCGCCCGTGACCTCGTCGCCCGCGAGCAGCGCGTGCTGGACGGGCGCCGCGCCGCGCCACGCCGGGAGCACCGAGAAGTGCAGGTTGACCCAGCCGTGGCGCGGCACGTCGAGGACGGCCGGGGGGAGCAGCGCCCCGTACGCGACGACGGGTGCGGCATCCAGGTCGAGCTCGGCGAGGCGCGCCTGGAAGTCGGCGTCGCGCGGCGACCGCGGGGTCAGGACCTCGAGGCCCGCGTCGAGCGCGCGCTGCTTCACGGGGCTCGGCGCGAGCGTCCGGCCGCGTCCCGACCGGGCGTCGGGGCGGCTGAGCACCGCGACGACGTCGTGCCGGGAGGCGAGCAGGGCGTCGAGGGCCGGGACGGCGACGTCCGGGGTCCCGGCGAAGAGAAGGCGCATGGCTCGATCCTAGGCGGCGTCCCCGGACCCCCTCAGACGCGCACACCCCGGGCGGCGAGCTCGGCACGGGCTGCGGGCGCCGTCGTGAAGAGCACCGCCGCGAACCCCTCGGCCGCCGCCGCCGCGACGTTCGCCGCGCTGTCGTCGAGGAACACCGTGCGCGCCGGGTCGAGCGCGAACCGCTGCGCGAGCAGGCGGTAGATGCGCGGGTCCGGCTTGGCGACGCCCACCTCCCCCGAGACGAGCACACCCTCCAGCAGCCCCACGGCGGGCGCCGCCGGCTCGGCGTGGTGGAACGTCTCCGCGGACCAGTTCGTCAGGCCGAGCACCCGCACGCCCCGCGCGCGCAGGTCGCGCACGAGGTCCTCCGAGCCGGGCACCGGACCGGGCAGCGCCGCCCGGAAGTGCTCGACGTACAGGTCGAGGGCCGGCACGTGCTGCGGCAGCCGGGCCTGCACGTCGGCGCGCGCGTGCGCCCAGGGTCGCCCGGCGTCCTGGAGGTGGTTGAACGCCGGGAAGTCCACGTCGCGGAAGAACGCGTCGACCGCCGCGCGCGGGAGGCGCCCCTCGTACGGCCCGTAGGGGTCCCAGCGGACCAGCACGTTGCCGAGGTCGAACACGACGGCGTCGACGGGCGCGAGCGGCATGGGTGCCTCCCCGGGACGGCCGGGACCGCCGGGGCCGTGGGACGCGTGCCCGCGCGGAGCAGCCGGGCCGCTCACAGCATCTCCGCCGGGTCGACCTGCACGCGCACCGTGCCGCCCTCGCGCCGGGCGCTGCGCACCGCGACGGACGCGGCGACGGTCCGCACGAGCGCGTCGCCCACCGCGACGGGTGCCCGCACGAGCGCCCGCACCTCCGGCTCGAACGACCCCTGCGCCGGTGCCGCGGCGGTACGTGTCCGGCCCGACGCGACGCCCGTGCGCACGACGCCGCCGCCCTCCGCGACCGGCACCGGGCCCAGCACGTCCGCGCCGGGCGGCAGCTCGAGTCGTGCCAGCACCGCCCGGACCGCCTCGCGCCCACCCGTGACCGCCACGACCCGCACCGACGGCGGCAGCGCGAGCTCGTGACGCTCGGCGAGCTCCCGGGCGGCGAGACCGGCGGGATCCCAGCGCACGAGCGCCTGCGTGGGACGCGGAGCGCCGTCGCCGACCAGCAGGACCACGCCGCCGTCCGTCGTCGGGCGCACGAGCGCCGCCGCGGCGAGCCAGCGCCGCAGCGCGTCCTCGGCCCCGCGCAGCGACGTCGACGCCGACGCGACCGCCGCGTCGAGCAGCACCGCGGCCGCGTACCCGGCGTCGCACACCGGCTCGGCGCCCGTGGTGGCGACGACGAGCGCGGGGGTCCCGGGGACGCTCGCGAGCACCCCGGTCGCCGACCGCGCCCCCGACGAGCGCACCGGCACCCCCGGGAACGCCCGGCCGAGCTCCTCGGCGGTGCGCTCCGAACCCACGCGCACCGACCGCAGGGCCCCCGCACCGCACTCGGTGCACCGCCACCCCGTCGCGAGCCGCCCGCACCACCCGCACTGCGGCACCCCGTCGGCCGACGCGAGCGACAGCGGGCCGTGGCACGCGGTGCACCGCGCGAGCGCCCGGCACCGGCCGCACGCCACCGCCGGGAGGTACCCCGCGCGGGGCACCTGGACGAGCACCGGTCCGTGCGCCAGGTGCTCACGGATCGCCCGCCACGCCTCACCGGGCAACCGGGCCGACGCCGCGGCCCCCTCCCGCGCGAGCTCGACCGACGTCAGCGCCCGCACGCGCGGGGCCCGGGCACGCAGCACCGCACGGTCGGCGCTCACCTCCCGCGCCCAGCCGCTCTCGACGAGCGCCTGCGACTCGACGCTGCGGGCGTGCGCCGCCAGCAGCACCGCGGTGCCCTCGAGCTCCGCGCGCAGCCGCACGACCTCCCGCACGTGCGGGTACGGCGCTCGCGGCTCGGCGTGCAGGTCGTCCCCGTCGTCCCAGCACACGACCAGCCCGAGGTCCGCGACCGGCGCGAACGCCGCCGCGCGCGTGCCGACCACGACGCGCGCCCGGCCCCGCAGCGCCGCGAGGAACGCGCGGTACCGCGGCGCGGCACCGTCCTCCGCCGCGAGGCGCACGTACCCGCCGGGGGCGTCCGGCGTGCACGCGGGGACCTCCGCGCGGTCGAGCGCCTCGCACACCTGGGCCACGTCGCGCGCGTCCGGGACGACGATCAGCGCACCCCGACCCGACACGAGGCACGCCTGCACGGCCTGCGCGACGGCGTCGGGCCAGCGGGCACCGGCGGGGCCCGGCAGCGCGGTCCACACGGCACGCGGCGACGAGCCCGCGGCGACGTGCTGCAGGAACGCGGGCCCGCCCCGGTACGGCAGCCACGCGTCGCCGGACAGGCGCCCGTGCGCGGGAGGCGGGTCCGCCGTGCCCGACGACGACCCGCCGACCGTCCCGAGGCCGGGAGCCTCGCCGGCCACCGGCGTGACGGCCGACCCGGTCGACCCGTCTGCGCCTGCGGCTGCGGCTGCTCCGGCTGCGCTTGCTGCTCCGGCTGCGTCTGCGGCCGCGAGGGAGGACACCTCGGGCACCGGGCCAGGCGCCCGCGCCGCACCGGACGTCCCCGCCTCGCCGGCCGCCCTCGCTGCGCCGGGTTCTCCCCCCGCGCCCGCCGCCCCTCGCTCGGACTCGACGCGCGCATGCCGCGGCGGTATGGCGAGCCGCAGGACGTCCGCGAGGGTCCCGGCGTACCGGTCCGCGACGGCGCGCGCCAACCGCGCCACCGTGTCGCTGAGCACCGGCTCGGCCGACACGACCCGCCGCAGCGGCTGGAGCGCGCCGTCGTGCTCGGCGTCCGGGGTGCGCGCGAGCACGTACCCGTCGACGTCCTGCCGCCCGAAGCGCACCTTGACGCGAGTGCCTGGCACGGCGTCCGCGGAGAGCGCCTCCGGGACGAGGTACTCGAACACCCGGTCGAGGTGCGCGGGCGGCAGGTCGATGCACACCCGCGCGACCGGCAGGGACCCCGCCGGCTCGAGCCCCTCGGCGGTCCGCCGCCGCGCCGCCGACCGCCCACGGCCCGTGAGCACCGGCTCCGGGAGCCCCGCGAGGGTCAGCTGCTCCCCCGCTGCTCCGCCCGTCGCCTCCACGGCTCTATCTCACCATCGACGACCGACCCCGCGGACCGCACCGTCCACCGATGCCCGCACGCGGTGCCCCGCGACCGCACGACCGGTCCCGGCCGCCGAAGCGTCGCCCGCCACAGCGGGACGTCGCCGCGGAGCACCCACAGCGCCGGGGCGGCTCGCTGGGGTGACCGCACCGCCCGCCGGGGCAGCTCGCCGGGGCGACCGCACGACACGCCGCCGCCACGCCGTCTGAGACGACACCACACCGCCCGGGACGACGACCGCCCGCCCGGCCACGTGAGGGCCGGGCGGGCGGACGCTGTCGACCAGGTGCGGTCGGACGAGTGCGGTCGAGCAAGTGCGGTCGAGCAAGTGCGGTCGGACGAGTGCGGTCAGACGGGCGTGTGCAGTCAGACGGGCGGCCCCGGTGACGGGTTCACGGCGCGGCGCCCAGCACGCCGCACATGCCGGCGCCCTCGCCCGGTGTCAGCCGACCGCGCTGAGGAGGTCCGCGGTGCGGTCCGTGCGCTCCCACGTGAAGTCGGCGAGGTCGCGACCGAAGTGCCCGTACGCGGCGGTCCGCTGGTAGATCGGGCGCAGCAGGTCCAGGTCGCGGATGATCGCAGCCGGGCGCAGGTCGAACACCTCGCGGATCGCGGCCGTCAGGCGCCCGACCGGGACGGTGCCCGTGCCGAACGTCTCAACGTAGAGGCCGACGGGGTGCGCCTTGCCGATCGCGTACGCGACCTGCACCTCGCAGCGCCGCGCGAGGCCCGCCGCGACGACGTTCTTGGCGACCCAGCGCATGGCGTAGGCGGCCGAGCGGTCGACCTTCGACGGGTCCTTGCCCGAGAACGCGCCACCGCCGTGACGGGCCATGCCGCCGTAGGTGTCGACGATGATCTTGCGGCCGGTGAGGCCGGCGTCGCCCTGGGGACCGCCCACGACGAACGTGCCCGTCGGGTTCACGAGGAGCCGGAAGTCGCTCGCGTCGAGGTCGAGCCCGGCGACGACCGGCGCGACGACGAGGTCCGCGATCGCCGGGGCGAGGGTCGTCTCGAGGTGGACGTCCGGGTCGTGCTGCGTCGAGAGGACGACGGTGTCGAGGCGCACCGCGCGGTCGCCGTCGTAGCCGATGGTCACCTGCGTCTTGCCGTCGGGGCGCAGGCCGGGCACGACGCCCTCCTTGCGCACGGCCGCGAGGCGCTCCGCGAGGCGGTGCGCGAGCCAGATCGGCAGCGGCAGGAGGCTCGGGGTGTCGTCGCTCGCGTACCCGAACATGAGCCCCTGGTCCCCGGCACCCTGCAGGTCGAGCGGGTCGAGGTCGCCGCTGTCCACGCGGACCTCGAGCGCCTTGTCGACACCCTGGGCGATGTCCGGCGACTGCTGGCCGATCGAGACGGACACCCCGCACGAGTCCCCGTCGAAGCCGATGTGCGAGGACGTGTAGCCGATGCCCCGGACGACCTCGCGCACGACCTGCGGGATCTCCACGTACGCGCTCGTCGTGACCTCGCCGGCGACGTGCACCAGGCCGGTCGTCACCATCGTCTCGACGGCCACCCGGGCCGTGGGGTCCTGCTCGAGGATCGCGTCGAGGATCGCGTCGGAGATCTGGTCACAGATCTTGTCGGGGTGCCCCTCGGTCACGGACTCGGACGTGAACAGGCGCATGTCGGGCTCGGTCATGCGCACAGGTTACTGGGCGCACGCTCAGCCCCGGAGCAGAACGGCGTCCCAGACGGCGTGCGCGACGTCGTCCTTGGAGCCCGCCGCGACCGCCACGACGTCGCCGTCCCCGTCGAGGATCGTCACGTCGTTGTCGGCGGTCCCGAAGCCGCGCCCGCCGCCGACGGCGTTGACGACGAGGAGGTCGGCGCCCTTGCGCCGGGCCTTCGCCCGCCCGTGGTCCAGCACGCTCCCCGAGGCGTCCCCGGTCTCGGCCGCGAAGCCCACGACGACCTGCCCCTCCCGGAGCCGGGGCGCCGAGAGCTCCGCGAGGATGTCGGGCGTCTGGACGAGCTCGAGCACGCGCGTCCCACCCGCAGCGTCGCCCGCGTCCTTCTTGATCTTGGTCTCGGCCGCCGTCGCGGGCCGGAAGTCGGCGACGGCGGCCGCCATGACGACGACGTCGGCGTCCTTGGCCGCGGCACGCACCGCGTCGCGCAGCTCGGCCGAGGTCTCGACCGGGACCACGGCGACGCCGTCGGGGGCCGCCAGGGTCACGTTCGCGGCGACGAGCGTCACCTGGGCGCCGCGTGCCGCTGCCGCGCGGGCGAGCGCCCAGCCCTGGCGGCCCGAGGACCGGTTGCCGAGGTAACGAACGGGGTCGAGGGGCTCGCGGGTGCCGCCCGCGGAGACGACGACGTGCCGGCCGGCGAGGTCCTGCGGCGCGGGCCGCACGAGCGCCAGCGCCGCCGCGGCGACCGCCTCCGGCTCGGGGAGCCGGCCCGGCCCGGTGTCCGCGCCGGTGAGGCGGCCGGAGTCCGGGTCGAGCACGTGCACACCTCGGGCGCGCAGGGTCGCGACGTTCGCGCGCGTCGCCGGGTGCTCCCACATCTCCGTGTGCATCGCCGGCGCGAGCAGCACCGGGCACCGTGCCGTCAGCAGCGTCGCGGTGAGCAGGTCGTCCGCCCGGCCCGTCGCGGCCCGCGAGAGCAGGTCCGCGGTCGCCGGGGCGACGACGACGAGGTCGGCCGTCTTGCCGAGGCGCACGTGAGGGACCTCGTCGACGTCCTCGAAGACCCGCGTCGTCACGGGCTTGCCGGACAACGCCTCCCACGTCGCGCGCCCGACGAACTCCAGCGCGGAGTCGGTCGGCACGACGCGCACGTCGTGCCCGGCCTCCGCGAGCAGGCGCAGCAGCAGGACGGCCTTGTACGCCGCGATGCCGCCGGCGACGCCGAGGACGATCCGCATGGTCGGGACGCCGCGAGGGACCGGGGCCGAGGTCAGCCCTCGGTGGCCTCGACCGTCAGCAGCCCGCCGTCGATCTCGCGCATCGCGATCGACAGGGCCTTCTCCTGCGGGCGGGTCTCGACGAGCGGCCCGACGTACTCGAGCAGGCCCTCGTTGAGCTGGGAGTAGTACGCGTTGATCTGGCGCGCGCGCTTGGCGGCGTAGATCACGAGCGCGTACTTGGAGTCCGCACGCTCGAGCAGCTGGTCGATGGGCGGGTCGGTGATGCCGACGGGTGCAGCGACGGTTCCGGACACGGTGGACTCCCGCAAAGACGAAGGGGTGGGACTGACGCCAGTCTACCTGGTCGGCAGTCCCATGACCCGGACCAGCTCGTCGGTCGCCCGCCGCACGTCGTCGTTGACGATCACGTGGTCGAACTCCGGCTCCGCGGCCAGCTCGACGCGCGCCGTGGCGAGCCGCCGCTCCCGCTCCTCCGGCCCCTCGGTCCCCCGGCCCACGAGCCGGCGCTCCAGCTCCTCGAACGACGGCGGGGCGAGGAAGACGGACCGCGCACCGGGCATGGTCGAGCGCACCTGACGGGCCCCCTGCAGGTCGATCTCGAGCAGCGCGGGCGACCCCGCCGCGAGCCGCTCCTCGACCTGGCGCCGCGGCGTGCCGTACCGGTTGCGGCCGTGCACGACCGCCCACTCGAGCAGCTCGCCGCCCGCCGCCATCGCGTCGAACTCGGCCGGCGTCACGAAGTGGTAGTGCACGCCCTCGACCTCGCCCGGTCGCGGCTCACGCGTCGTCGCGGAGACGGACAGCCAGATCTCGGGGTAGCGCTCGCGGATGTCGGCGGAGACCGTGCCCTTCCCGACGGCGGTCGGTCCGGCGAGAACGGTGAGCCGGGCTGGCGTCGTCATGGGTGCTGCGGTGCTCCTGGCCTGGTGCTGGATCCGGGTGGTCAGAGGCACACGGTGCGTGCCTCCGGGCTCACCCGAAGCGGTCGACGAGCGCCTTGACCTGGTGCGGACCCAGGCCACGGACGCGCCGCGTCTCGGAGATGCCGATCTCCGAGATGATGGCGCGCGCCTTGACCTTGCCGACGCCCGGCAGCGACTCGAGGAGCGCGAGCACCTTGAGCTTGCCGATCGTCTCGTCCGCCTGGCCCTGGGCGATCACCTCGGAGAGCGTGCCCTGAGAGTACTTGAGTCGGTTCTTGACCTCGGCACGAGCCTGCCGGGCCGCGGCTGCCTTCTCGAGTGCTGCTGCGCGTTGTTCGGGGGTCAAGGGGGGAAGAGCCACTCGAGTCACCTTCTCGTCCGCGGGATGTGATCGTGGTCCGAACCTAGCGACCGGGGGGCGGGTCCGCCAACGCGACGCTCAGCGGAGCGCGGATGCGGCCTCGGTGGCCGCGTTCCGTGCCGCTGCCAGCAACGACGCCCGGTCCGGTCCGGCGGCGAGCACCGCGCGGGAGGACGACGCGAGCACGGCGTGCCGAGCGCTCCCGAAGACGCGTGCGAGCTCCGCCGGGCCCGCTCCCTGCGCCCCGACACCGGGCGCCAGGAGGGGGCCCCGGACGGCAGCCAGATCCACCCCGAGACGCTCGGCGGCGTCACCGGTCGTGGCACCGACGACCAGGCCGACCGACCCCAGCGCGCCGCGCGTCGAGGCGAGCTCCGTGGCGTTGAGCGCGGCGGCCTGCGCGGCGACAGCCGCGGCGACCGCGGTCCCGTCGGGTCCGGTCGCGTGCTGGACCGACGCGCCCTCGGGGTTCGACGTGAGCGCGAGCACGAAGAGCCCGCGGCCCGACGCAGCGGCGGCCTCGACCGCGGGCGCGAGCGACCCGAAGCCGAGGTACGGCGAGACCGTGAGCGCGTCCCCGGCGAGCGGCGAACCGTCCCGCAGGTAGGCGTCCGCGTACCCGGCCATGGTCGAGCCGATGTCCCCGCGCTTGGCGTCGACGATCACCAGGGTGCCCGTCTCGCGTCCCGCCGCGACGACCTCCTCGAGCACCGCGACGCCGGCCGAGCCGTGCCGCTCGTACAGGGCCGACTGCGGCTTGAGCGCCGCGACCTTCCCCCCGAGGGCGTCGAGCACGCCGTGGCTGAACGCGCGCAGACCGGCGACGTCGTCCGCGAGCCCCCATGCCCGGAGCAGCCCGGGGTGGGGGTCCAGGCCGACGCACAGCGGCCCGTGCGCGTCCGTCGCCGCTGCGAGGCGTGCGCCGAACGGCGCGGTCACGCGGTCACCGCGCCGTCCGTCGTCGCCCCCACCGCGACCGCACCCGCACCCGCACCGACAGCGCCGGCAGCGGCCCGCGCCCGGCGTGCGTGCGTCGCCGCGTCGTGCTCCTGCAGGCTCGTCACGCTGAACGGTCCGGCGAGGGCCGCCTCGATGCCCTGCACCGCGGCGCCGAGCTGCTGGACGGTCGTGACGATGGCCTTGTCGGCGGCGGTCGTCGCGGCCCGGATCTCGTACCCGTCGGCGCGCGCGCCCTGGCCCGAGGGCGTGTTCACGACGATGTCGACGCTGCCCTCGGAGATCAGGTCGACGATCGTCGGCTCCCCCGCCGGCCCGCGGCCCCGTGAGAACTTCCGGACGACGCGCGAGGCGATGCCGCTGCGCCGCAGCACGGCCGCAGTGCCCTCGGTCGCGAGGATCTCGAAGCCGAGCTCGACGAGGCGCTTCACCGGGAACACGATCGAGCGCTTGTCGCGGTCGGCGACCGAGATGAACGCGGTGCCCGACGTCGGCAGCCCGCCGAAGGCCGCGGCCTGCGACTTCGCGAACGCGGTCGGGAAGTCCACGTCGAAGCCCATGACCTCGCCGGTCGAGCGCATCTCGGGGCCGAGGACCGTGTCGACGACCGTGCCGTCGTGCGTGCGGAACCGCTTGAACGGCAGCACGGCCTCCTTGACGGCGATCGGCGCGTCGAGGTCGAGCACGCTCGCGTCGGTGCGCGGCAGGACGCCCGAGGCACGCAGGTCCGCGATCGAGTGGCCCGTCATGACGAGCGCGGCGGCCTTGGCGAGCGGGACGCCCGTCGCCTTGGACACGAACGGCACCGTGCGCGACGCCCGGGGGTTCGCCTCGAGGACGTAGAGCACGTCGGAGACGAGCGCGAACTGGATGTTGAGCAGGCCGCGGACCCCGACGCCCTGCGCGATGGCCTCGGTCGAGCGGCGGATCCGCTCGAGCTCGGACAGCGACAGCGTGACGGGCGGCAGCACGCACGCGGAGTCGCCCGAGTGGATGCCGGCCTCCTCGATGTGCTCCATGACGCCGCCGAGGAACAGCTCGGTGCCGTCGTAGAGCGCGTCGACGTCGATCTCGATCGCGTCGTCGAGGAAGCGGTCGATGAGGAGCGGCGGGATCTCGGTGCCGCGGCCCGTCGTGTTGACCGCGGCGGCGATCGCGCGCTCGACGTACTCGGTGAGCTGCGCGTCGTCGTACACGATCTCCATGCCGCGTCCGCCGAGCACGTACGACGGGCGCACGAGCACCGGGAAGCCGATGCCCTGGGCCGTCTCGCGCGCACCCTCGAGGGTCGTCGCGGTGCCGAACGACGGTGCCGGGAGCCCGGCCGCCTCGAGCACCGCACCGAACGCCCCGCGATCCTCCGCGGCGTCGATCGCCTCGGGCGGCGTCCCGAGGATCGGCAGCCCGGCGTCGGCGAGGCGCTGCGCGAGCGACAGCGGCGTCTGGCCGCCGAGCTGCACGATGATGCCCTCGACCGGGCCGACCGCGAGCTCGGCCTCGTAGACCTCGAGCACGTCCTCGAACGTGAGCGGCTCGAAGTACAGGCGGTCGGAGGTGTCGTAGTCCGTCGAGACGGTCTCGGGGTTGCAGTTGACCATGACGGTCTCGTACTCGCCCTTGAGCGCGAGCGCGGCGTGCACGCACGAGTAGTCGAACTCGATGCCCTGGCCGATGCGGTTGGGGCCCGAGCCGAGGATGAGCACTGCCGGGCGCGTCCGCGGGCGCACCTCGGTCTCCTCGTCGTACGCGGAGTAGTGGTACGGGGTCAGCGCGGCGAACTCCGCGGCGCACGTGTCGACGGTCTTGTACACCGGCCGGACCCCGGCCTCCCACCGTGCCGCGCGCACCGCGTCCTCGCCGATCCCGCGCACGGCGCCGATCTGGGCGTCGGACAGCCCGTGGCGCTTGGCGCGCACGAGCACCGCACGGTCGAGCTCGGGGGCGCCGGCCGTCGTCGCGGCGACCTCGTTGACCAGCACGAGCTGGTCGAGGAACCAGGGGTCGATCCCGGTGCGCGCGTACACGTCCTCGAGCGGGACGCCCGCCCGCAGCACCTGCTGCACGTCGACGAGCCGGTGCTCGGTCGGCACCGAGATCGTCGTGAGCAGCGCGTCGAGCGCGTCGCCCGTGAGCGGGTCCCCGTCCCAGTGGAAGACGGAGCCGGCGCGGTCGATCGAGCGCATCGCCTTGCCGAGCGCCTCGGTGAAGTTGCGCCCGAGCGCCATGGCCTCGCCGACCGACTTCATGGTCGTCGTGAGCGTCGCGTCCGCGGCGGGGAACTTCTCGAACGCGAACCGCGGGACCTTGACCACGACGTAGTCGAGGGTCGGCTCGAACGACGCCGGGGTCGAGCCCGTGATGTCGTTCGGGATCTCGTCGAGCGTGTAGCCGATCGCGAGGCGGGCCGCGATCTTCGCGATGGGGAACCCCGTGGCCTTCGACGCGAGGGCCGAGGAGCGGGAGACGCGCGGGTTCATCTCGATGACGACGATGCGCCCGGTGTCGGGCTCGACGGCGAACTGGATGTTGCAGCCACCCGTGTCGACACCGACCTCGCGGATGACCGCGATGCCGATGTCGCGCATGCGCTGGTACTCGCGGTCCGTCAGGGTCAGTGCGGGCGCGACGGTGACGCTGTCACCGGTGTGCACGCCGACGGGGTCGACGTTCTCGATCGAGCAGACGACCACGACGTTGTCCGCGTGGTCGCGCATGAGCTCGAGCTCGTACTCCTTCCAGCCCAGGATCGACTCCTCGAGCAGGACCTCCGAGGTCGGCGAGTAGTGCAGGCCCTGCCCGACGATGCGCCGCAGGTCCGTCTCGTCGTACGCGAGCCCGGAGCCGAGGCCGCCCATCGTGAACGACGGGCGCACGACCATCGGGTACCCGAGCCGCCCGGCGGCGTCGACGGCCTGGTCGACCGAGTGGATGATCTCGGACGCCGCGCTCTCCCCGCCGCAGACCTCGACGACCTCCTTGAACTGCTGGCGGTCCTCGCCCTTCTGGATCGCGGCGATGTTCGCGCCGATCAGCTCGACGCCGTACTCCTCGAGCACGCCGGCCTCGTCCAGCGCGATCGCGGCGTTGAGGGCGGTCTGGCCACCGAGGGTCGCGAGCACCGCGTCGGGCCGCTCCTTCGCGATGATCGAGGTGAGCACCTCGGTCGTGATCGGCTCGACGTACGTCGCGTCGGCGAACTCCGGGTCGGTCATGATCGTCGCCGGGTTGGAGTTGAGCAGGATGACCCGCAGGCCCTCCTCCTTGAGCACGCGGCACGCCTGCGTGCCCGAGTAGTCGAACTCGGCGGCCTGGCCGATGACGATCGGCCCGGAGCCGATGACGAGGACGCTGTGGAGATCTGTCCGGCGGGGCATCAGGCGTCCGCACCCTTCTGGTCGGTCTGCACGTCGGCGCCCGTGGGCGCGCTGCGCATGAGGTCGAGGAAACGGTCGAAGAGGTACGCGGCGTCGTGCGGGCCCGCGGCGGCCTCGGGGTGGTACTGGACGGAGAACGCCGGCAGGTCGAGGGCGGCGAGGCCCTCGACGACGTCGTCGTTGAGGTCGACGTGGGAGACGACGACGCGCCCGTAGCGCCCGCCGTCGTGCGGCGCGACCGACTCGCCCTCGAGCGGGGCGTCGACCGCGAAGCCGTGGTTGTGCGCGGTGATCTCGACGCGGCCCGTCGCGCGGTCCAGGACAGGCTGGTTCACGCCGCGGTGCCCGTACCCGAGCTTGTACGTGCCGTAGCCGAGCGCGCGCCCGAGGATCTGGTTGCCGTAGCAGATGCCGAAGAACGGGATCCGGCGGTCGAGCACCTCGCGGAGCAGCTCGACCTCGTGCGTCGCCGCGCCGGGGTCGCCGGGACCGTTCGAGAAGAACACCCCGTCGGGGCCGGCGGCGAGCACGTCGTCGATCGTCGAGCTCGAGGGCAGCACGTGCACCCGCACGCCACGCTCGGCGAGGCGCTGCGGCGTCATGGCCTTGATCCCGAGGTCGATCGCGGCGACCGTCGCGACGGGCTCGTCGAGCGGGGAGCCGTCGGGGGCGAGCGCCTCGACGACGTACGGCTCCTTCGTGGTGACTTCGCCCGCGAGGTCGGCGCCCTGCATCGCCGGGGCGGCGAGCACCACCGCGAGCAGCTCGTTGTCGGAGCGCCGCGCGCCGCCGTCGCCCGTGAGCGCGTCGCCGGAGAAGATCCCCGCACGCATCACCCCGCGCTCACGCAGGTGGCGCGTCAGCGCGCGCGTGTCGATGCCGGAGATGCCGACGACACCCTGGTCGGCGAGGTCCTCGTCGAGCGTGCGCACGGACCTCCAGCTCGACGCCCGCCGCGCGGGGTCGCGGACCACGTAGCCGGCGACCCAGATCCGCCCCGACTCCGGGTCCTCGTCGTTCGCGCCCGTGTTGCCGATGTGCGGCGCCGTCATCACGACGATCTGGCGGTGGTAGCTCGGGTCGGTGAGCGTCTCCTGGTAGCCGGTCATGCCGGTGTTGAAGACGACCTCCCCCACGGTGCTCCCGTGCGCGCCATAGGCCTCGCCGTGGAACGTGCGTCCGTCCTCGAGGACCAGGACTGCGTCGGTCATGACTGCTCCTTCTGCGCCTGCGGTGCGGCAGGCGGCGGGTTCTGCGAGATCAGGGTCGTGGCGGCGGCGACCAGGCGGGCCCGGTCGGCCCGTCGTCGCACGCGCAGGCCGGTGTCGAGGCCGCGCTCGTCGTCGGGTCCGGTGCGCCAGGTGAGGACGACGAGCCCGTCCCGGCCGACGAATTTGCCGGCCTGCCCCGGGGCGGTGCCGAC
This sequence comes from Cellulomonas sp. NPDC055163, assembly GCF_053607065.1. Lineage (NCBI taxonomy): Bacteria > Bacillati > Actinomycetota > Actinomycetes > Micrococcales > Cellulomonadaceae > Cellulomonas > Cellulomonas sp. NPDC055163. Next base: position 138,611 of record NZ_JBSGSU010000005.1, read on the forward strand.
CGCGCGCAGCGAGCCGGCGGGGACGAACACCTCGCGCGCGCCGGTGCGCCGGACGAGCACGCCCGCGTCGCGGACCTGCACGAGCGCGGGGCTGCGGGTCCCGAGGTCGTGCGCGACGACGCGGTCGAGCCAGTCGCCCGCGCGCGTCGAGGAGACGTAGGTCGCCTCGATCGGCTCGGTGCGGGCGCGCCCGAGCGTGCCCGGGCCCTCGCCCTCGGGCGGCGTGACGGGCAGCGCCGGGACGACGGCCGCGGTGGCGGTCCGGCGCCTCGCCCAGCCGCGGCGCATGCCCCACAGGGCGAACAGGACCAGCGCGACGATGACGAGGACGGTCACGAGCACGCGCATCAGGCGCCTGCCCCCCGTCCCGCCGCGCGGTGCGAGCCGTCCACGTCGTCCTGCAGCACGCCGTCGAGCACCGTCGCGCGCCCGCGGAGTAACGTCGCCACGACACGGCCCGGGAGCTCGCGGCCGCGGAACGGGGAGTTGCCGCTCGCGGTGGCCTGCTCGGCAGGCTCGACGGTGCGGCGCACCGACGGGTCGACGAGCACGAGGTTCGCCGGCTCGCCGACCGCGATCGGGCGGCCGTGTCCCTCCACGCGCCCGATCGACGCGGGGGCGGTCGAGAGCACGCGCGCGACGTCGGCCCAGGTCAGCCTGCCGGTGTCGACCATCGTCTCCTGCACGACGGCCAGGGCCGTCTCGAGCCCGGTCATGCCGAACGCGGCCGCGGCCCACTCGCAGTCCTTGTCCTCGCGGGTGTGCGGTGCGTGGTCGGTCGCGACGATGTCGATCGTGCCGTCGGCCAGGCCCGCGCGGACCGCCTCGACGTCCTCGGCGGTCCGCAGCGGCGGGTTGACCTTGAACACGGGGTCGTAGCCGCGCGCGAGCTCGTCGGTCAGCACGAGGTGGTGCGGCGTGACCTCGGCGGTCACGTCGATGCCGCGGGACTTGGCCCAGCGGACGATCTCGACGGAGCCGGCGGTCGACAGGTGGCACACGTGCAGGCGCGAGCCGACGTGCTCGGCGAGCAGCACGTCGCGCGCGACGATCGCCTCCTCCGCGACCGCGGGCCAGCCCGCGAGGCCGATCTCGCTCGACACGACGCCCTCGTGCATCTGGGCGCCGTCCGTGAGCCGCGGCTCCTGCGCGTGCTGGGCGATCACGCCGTCGAACGCCTTGACGTACTCCAGGGCACGGCGCATGAGCACCGGGTCGTGCACGCACTTCCCGTCGTCGGAGAACACCCGGACGCGCGCCGCGGAGGACGCCATCGCGCCCAGCTCGGCGAGGTGCTCCCCCGCGAGCCCGACGCTGACCGCACCGACCGGGTGGACGTCGACCCAGCCGGCGTCACGACCGAGCCGCCACACCTGCTCGACGACGCCCGCGGTGTCCTGCGTCGGGGTCGTGTTCGCCATCGCGTGCACCGCGGTGAAGCCGCCGGCCGCAGCCGCACGGGTCCCGGAGCGGATCGTCTCGGCGTCCTCCCGGCCGGGCTCGCGCAGGTGGGTGTGCAGGTCGACGAGGCCGGGCAGGAGCACGAGCCCCTCCCCCTCGACGACGGTCGCGCCGTCCGCGCGCGCGCCGGCGTCGGGGCCGATCGCCGCGACCACGCCGTCGGCGAGCAGCACGTCGACCGCCTCGCCGCCGAGCGGCGCGACCGAGCGGAGCAGGTACGTCGTCACTTGCCGTCCACCTTCACGTTCGTCGTCTCCCCCGCGAGCAGCAGGTAGAGGACCGCCATCCGGACCGCGACACCGTTCGAGACCTGCTCGACGATGACGGCGCGGTCGGAGTCGGCGGCGTCGGCCGAGATCTCCAGGCCCCGGTTCATCGGGCCGGGGTGCATCACGATCGCGTGCTCGGGCAGCAGCGCGATGCGCCGCGCGTCGAGGCCGTAGCTGCGGGTGTACTCGAGGGGGCTCGGGAAGAACCCGCCGCCCGACGTCGACATCCGCTCGCGCTGGACGCGCAGCATCATGACCGCGTCGGGGCCGCCGGCCAGCACCGCGTCGAGGTCGTAGGACACGCGCGCGGGCCACGATCCGACCCCGACCGGCACGAGCGTCGGCGGCGCGACGAGCGTGACCTCGGCGCCGAGCGTGTGCAGCAGCTGCACGTTCGAGCGCGCGACCCGGCTGTGCAGCACGTCGCCGACGATCGCGACGCGCACGCCGGCGAGGTCCCGGCCGGTCGCGTCCGTCCGGCCGCCGTCGCCCACGAGGTGCCGGCGCATCGTGAACGCGTCCAGCAGCGCCTGCGTCGGGTGCTGGTGCGTCCCGTCGCCCGCGTTGACCACGGCGCCCTGCGTCCAGCCCGAGCGTGCGAGCGTGTGCGGGGCACCCGACGCGTGGTGGCGGATCACGACCGCGTCCGCGCCCATCGCCTGGAGGGTCAGCGCGGTGTCCTTGAGCGACTCGCCCTTCGAGACGCTCGAGCCCTTCGCGGAGAAGTTGATGACGTCGGCCGAGAGCCGCTTCGCAGCGGTCTCGAACGAGATGCGCGTACGCGTCGAGTCCTCGAAGAAGAGGTTCACGACGGTCCGCCCGCGCAGCGTCGGCAGCTTCTTGATCTCGCGTGCCTGCGTCGCCGCCATCTGCGCCGCGGTGTCGAGCACCAGGACCGCCTCGTCGCGGCTCAGGTCGCCCGCCGAGAGCAGGTGCCTCATCGCGCCCCCTCGATGAGCACGGCGTCGCGGCCGTCCGTCTCGTCGAGCAGCACACGCACGCGCTCCGACGTCGAGGTGGGCAGGTTCTTGCCGACGTAGTCCGCGCGGATGGGCAGCTCGCGGTGCCCGCGGTCGACGAGCGCGGCGAGCTGCACCGCGGCGGGCCGGCCCAGGTCGCTGATCGCGTCGAGCGCGGCGCGGATCGTGCGGCCCGAGAACAGCACGTCGTCGACCAGGACGACGATCTTGCCGTCGATCCCCGCCGCGGGCAGGTCCGTCGCGCCGATCGCGCGGGTCGGGTGGTGCGCGAGGTCGTCGCGGTGCATCGTCACGTCGAGGCTCCCCACGAGCGCCGCCGCGTCGAGCCCCGGCTCGACGTCCGCGAGGCGCGCGGCGAGCCGGTGCGCGAGCGGCAGGCCCCGGGTCGGGATGCCGAGAAGGACGAGGCGCGAGCCGCCCCGGTTGCGCTCGAGGATCTCGTGCGCGATGCGGGTCAGTGCCCGGGAGATCTCCGGAGGGCCGAGGACGACCGTCGCGTCGGGGACGGGGACCGCCCCGGGGGGTGTGCCGTCGGCCGGCACAGCGGTGCCAGAGCTCATCTGGCGACCTCCTTCCCCGCCTCACAGGACGGGCCTTAAAGGAATGTCTGTCAGGCGCCGACCTTACCGTGGCCCCGCCGGGGCGGCCGGGGTGTCCACGTTTCCACCGTCCGTGGCGTCGATCACCCGGTTGCCGACTCACGCGGAGCCCCAGGACAGCCGATCAACCTGCCATGGATGGAACCGCCTCGACCTGGCCGGCGGCTCTCCAGTTCTTCCTCGCGGGAGCACTCGTCGGCTCGTGCGTGCTCCAGTGGGTGTGGTGGCGCGGCGAGCTGCGGCAGGCCGGCGCCAAGTGGACGCTGCTGTGGTCCGCGGTGCTCGCGCTCGGCTTCGTCACGAACGGCCTGCTCGCGATGGCCCCCGAGGGCGTCCTCGGGGCAGCCCTGCTGTTCGTGCGGGCCCAGCTCTTCGTCGCGGTCGTGCTCGTCGCGCTGCCGGCGACGCGCGCGTACACCGCCGGGCCGCCCGTGCGCCGCTACGTTCTCGCGGCGGGGGCGTTCGCGCTGGTCCGGGCGGTGCTGTGGCTCACGACCGACATGGTCATGACGCACACGTACGTCCAGGGCCTGCCGGTGTACGGCCCGCTCGACGCCGCGACGTTCCTCGCACCCGTCGTCGTCGTCGCGCTCTACGTGGTGCGGGCGGTCGGCAAGCTGCGGATCACCCCCGTGGGGGTCCTGCTGATCGCCTCGGGCGTCGCGTCGGTCGCGCTGCTCGTCGCCTCGCACGTGGTCCAGGACCGCGCGACCGCCGAGGGGTTCGCGACCATGTGGGCGCTCCCCCTCGGCCTCGGCCTCGAGGTCCTCGGCCTCCACCGGCTGCGCCGCGCGCAGGGCGACGCCGTGCGCCAGAACGACATGCGTGACGCCGTCGCCCGCATCGCGAACGCCGCCTGGTTCATCAAGGACCCCGAGGCGCTGCTCCTGCGGGCCCGCGAGGAGAGCCGCCGCCTGCTCGACGACCCGACGATCGAGGGCTCGCTCCGGCCGCTCTCCCGAGGACGCTTCGTCACCGAGCTCTTCTCGGTCGAGCACGACGCGGCGAGCTCACGCGAGCGCGGGTTCCTCATGGACCTCGCGCAGATCGTCTCGGCCGCCGCCGAGCGGCACGCGCTCGCGTCGCGCCTCAGCCAGGCCGCGTTCACCGACTCCCTGACGCACCTGCCGAACCGGCACGCCCTCGACCAGCACCTCGCCGAGGCGCTCGACCAGGCCGACGTCGAGCGGACCCGCGTCGCGCTCGTCTACTGCGACCTCGACGGCTTCAAGCGCGCGAACGACCACCACGGGCACGCCTGGGGCGACCAGCTGCTCGTGCAGGTCGCCGACCACCTGCGCTCCGCGGCGCCCTACGGGACGACGGTCGCCCGCCTCGGCGGCGACGAGTTCGTCGCGGTGATCCCCCGTGCCGGCACCTACGACGACCTCATGGCGTTCGGGCGCGAGCTGCGCGCCGGGTTCGGCGGCAGCACGCCCGAGCAGAACCCCCCGCGCCTCACCGTCGGCATCGCGGTGCGCGAGCCGGGCGACACCGTCGCACCCGACCAGCTCCTGCAGCACGCCGACACCGCGATGCTCGAGGCCAAGCGCACGCGGGCCGGGGTCGTGTTCTTCGGCCGTGAGCTCCGCAGCCGTGTCCACGCCGAGACCCAGCTGCGCCGGGCGCTCGACGAGGGGGTCGCCGACGGGGAGTTCGAGGCGCACTACCAGCCGATCGTCGACACCGTCACGCTCGAGGTCGTCGGGCTCGAGTCGCTCGCGCGGTGGACGCGCGGCGGCCAGGTGCTCATGCCGTCCGACTGGCTCCCGCTCGCCGAGGAGTCCGGCCTCATCGTCCCCATCGGCCAGGCGCTGCTCGCGAGCTCGCGCGCCGGCTACGAGAAGTTCCGCCTGCCCGTCGCCGTCAACGTGGCCGCCCGCCAGCTCGCCGAGCCGGACTTCCTCAAGCACGTCGAGCGCTCGTGGGGCGACGGCGCCTGGACGCACCTGACGATCGAGGTCACGGAGAGCGCGCTGCTCGACGACAGCGCCGCGGCGGCCGGGACGCTCACGGAGCTTCGCAGCCGCGGGGTGAAGATCGCCATCGACGACTTCGGCACCGGCTACAGCTCGCTGTCCCGCCTCGCGACGCTGCCCGTCGACGTGCTCAAGATCGACCAGGCGTTCGTGCGGGAGATCCGCACGCGCCGCGGCAAGGCCGTGCTGCGCGCGATCCTCGCCCTCGCGGAGGCGCACGGGCTCGACGTGGTGGCCGAGGGCGTCGAGCGCGCCTCGGAGCTCACGGCGCTCGCGGACCTCGGGGTCCCCCGCGTGCAGGGGAACCTGCTCGGGCGGGCCTCCCCCACGCTCCCCGTGCGTGGTCCGCGGCCGCGGCCGCGTGGGCGCCGGCCGGTGCGGGTGCTCTGAGAGGCGTCGCCCGTCCGCTGCTCCCTCGGCGCGCACGGCCCGTGGTGCCCGGCGGTGGCTACCGCGCGTGTCGCTGTGGCTGAGCGCGCGAGCCGTGGTCCCCCGGTGGCGGTCGCCCGTGCCCCCGCAAGCTCCGCGCGGACGCCGGACGCCTCGCGTCGGATACCGGCGCTCCCTTGCTGCGGTTCGTCTTCCGTGTGCGCCGCGCCGGCGCGTGTTTCCGTTATCGGATCGGCACGGTGCAGCGACACAGGACGGCCCCGGCGACCCGCACCCCTGATCGGGTGTTCGGGTCGCCGGGGCCGTTCGGGCCACGCGGTCGAGCGAGGAGTCAGGCGAGCAGCGTCGGCTTCAGGTCCACGATCCGGCCGAGGAGGCCGTTGATGAACGCCGGCGAGTCGTCGGTCGACAGGCTCCGGGCCAGCTCGACCGCCTCGTCGACGGCGACCGCGTCGGGCACGTCGTCGTTGTAGAGGATCTCCCACGAGCCGAGGCGCAGCAGCGCCCGGTCGACCGCCGGCATGCGCTCGATGGTCCAGCCGTGCGCGTGCGTCGAGATGAGCTCGTCGATGCGGACGCGCTGCGCCGTGACACCCTCGACGAGCTCGACCGAGTACTGCGGCAGGGCCGCCTCGGTGCCCGGCTCCACGATCCGGTCGCCGAGCAGCGTCACCGGGTCGATCCCCCGCTGCTCCGCCTCGAAGAGCACGTCGAGCGCGCGCTTGCGCGCCTTGGTCCGGGCACCCACGTCAGTCGTTCACGCGGCCGAGGTAGCTGCCGTCCCGGGTGTCGACCTTGACGCGCGTGTTCGCCTCGAGGAACAGCGGGACCTGGATCTCGTAGCCCGTCTCGAGCGTCGCGGGCTTGGTGCCACCCGTCGAGCGGTCACCCTGCAGGCCCGGCTCGGTGTACGTGATCTCCAGCACGACCGACGGGGGCAGCTCGACGTAGAGCGGCACACCCTCGTTCGTCGCGACGAGCGCGCTCTGGTTCTCGAGCAGGAAGTTCGCGGCGTCACCGACCGTCGCCTCCGCGACCGGGAGCTGGTCGAACGTCGCGGTGTCCATGAAGATGAAGTCGCTGCCGTCCTTGTACAGGTACTGCATGTCGCGCTTGTCGACGTTGGCCGTCTCGACCTTGAGACCCGCGTTGAACGTCTTGTCGACGACCTTGCCGGACAGGACGTTCTTGAGCTTGGTGCGGACGAACGCGCCACCCTTGCCGGGCTTGACGTGCTGGAACTCCACGACGGTCCAGAGCTGGCCGTCGATCTTCAGCACGGTGCCGTTCTTCAGGTCGTTGGTGGTCGCCACGATCGCTGCTTCCTGTCGAGTTGAGAATCTGCGTGCCGGCTGCAGGCGTCGAAGGACGCCGGGCGCGGCAAGACCGCCGACCATCCTACCGTGCGCGCCGAACCACGCCTGCGGGACGGCCGCCACCGCGTCGGCGGCTCCCCTCCCCCGGGCGTCGGGCGAGGCGCGTCAGACGAAGAGCAGCTCGCGCCCCGCGTACCCGACGGCGCCCGCCCACAGCAGCGACGCCAGCGTCCCGATGACGAACCGCTCCGAGGCGCCGGGGTTCTCCCGGAGCTCCGGGTACCGGCCCAGACCCTTGACGGCGAGCACCAGCGCGACACCCTCGTTCTCCCCCACCAGCACCATGCCCGTGACGGCGAGGCGCTCGAGGATGCCGATCCACGTCCCGCCGCGCAGCGCCGCGCGCGCACGTTCTCCGTCCGGGCCGTCGCTCACCGTGTCGGGTGCGGGTCCGCCGGAGCCGTCGCCCGCCCCGCCCGGAGGGGTCCCGTCGCCGGGGGTCCCCGCATCGGACGACCGCCCGGCCAGCCGGAGCACCCCGGAGGTGAGCACCCAGCCCCCGAACACGCTCACGGCCAGCATCGCGACGACGACGAGCAGCTGGAGGACGGGGTGCATGCGCGCTCCTGGGTCGAGGGCAGCCGGCGCGACGTGCGCGCGACGGCCCCGACCGTAGCGGCTCCGCGCGCAGGCGTCGTGCCCCGCTCCGCCGCGAGCCGCGAGCGCGGCAGCCCGTCCGTGCACCGCCGCCGCGCTCGGGACGCCGGCGCTACCCGAGGGCCTCGGCGAGACGCAGCAGCCGAGCGGCGGCGGGCCGCGCCGCGAGCTCCTCGTGCCACAGGGCGGTCCTCAGGCGCTGGCTCACCGCCTGCTGCGTGACGCCGAGGCGCGAGGCGACCTGGTCCTGGCGGAGGTCCGGCCGCTCCCGCATCGCGTCGACCACCGCCCAGCCGCCCGGGGTGCGTCGCGCCGCTGTCGCGGCGAGCAGCACGACCACCGCCTCGGCGTCCGCGGCGGCGCGGCTGTCGTCGCCTCGGACCGCGACGGGGACCGCACGCGCACGGCTCTTCGCCGCGTCGACGGCGTCGCGCGCGTGGACGAACGCGGGTCCCTCCGCGGCGCGCACCGAGGTGGGCATCGGGGTGCGTACGGCGCCTGCCCCGATGCCGACGCTCCAGCCCCCGTGCCGCAGGACGTCCAGCACCACGTCGACGACGAGGGCGGGGTCGTCGAGCACACCCTGGACCTCGTCCCCGACCGTGCGCTCGAAGGCACGCACGGCCCCGGGAGGCAGGCGCTCCGCGTCGCTGAGGGCGCCGAGCGCCGCCAGGAACTCGGGCACGCGGTCACCGACGCGGCGGCTGCCGATCTGGTCGATCGTCAAGGCGAACATCGCACAAGGCTACGCCACTGTTTCCGTAGTAACAAGCCTTGGATCTTGTCGACCTTGCGCCTGATCAGCGGGAATGGACGGAACGGGCCGGGGCGCGGGGCTTTCCGACGCCGCGGACCGCACCGCCCGCCGGTCGCCCACGAGCGCACCGACCGGGAGGAGCAGCATCAGCAGCAGATACTCGACGAAGGCGACGCGGCGCCCGAGAAGATACGGCAGGAGCACGTGCGCCGGGACGAGCAGCGTGGCGACCCATGCGACCGTCCGGACCCGGCGGAGTGGGCTCGCCCAGACCCACACCAGCCCGACGGCCAGGAGCGGCCCGATGTAGTACGGCATGATCAGGGGGTCCAGCAAGAGCCGCATCGACATCGTGCAGAGCACGACCGTCACGGCCGAGCCTGACCGGCGCAGCGCGACGCAGCAGCCGACGACGACCGAGGCCGCACCCTGCGCGACTCGCAGCGCCCAGTCGGAGGGCCCCTCGCCGACGACCTCGCGCAGTCCCGGACGGTTCGAGGCCACCCAGGAGAACTCAAACGTGTTGACCTCGCCCCAGGCGAAGAACGGCACATAGCACACGAGCACGACCAGGCCCGCGACGACGCCCGCCGTCACGAGGACGCGCGGGCGACGCCCGACGAGCGCAACGGGTGCACCGAGCGCACCCCAGAGCTTGAGGCACGCGGCGACCCCCAGCAGCGCGCCGGTGCGCCGACCATGTCCACCCTGCGCCGCGCACGCCGCCAGGACCAGCAGCAGACCGATGAGGATCTCCTCGGTGTGGCCCATCGCGACCGCGTCGGCGAGAGGACCGCCGAACGCCAGCACCGAGGCCACCGACCACTGCGCCGGGAGCGCGGGCACCCCGGTCGCACGCGTCGCGTGCAGGACCGCGACCAGGGCGACCCACGTGACCAGAGCCCCCTGCAGGGCAGACCCCACGAGCGGGCCCGATGCCCCGAGCGCCTCCGCCGCCACCGTCACGAGCCCGACCGGCAGCAGGACGAGAGGCCCGATCTGCAGGCCTGCGTCGGCGAAGACGTCCCAGAGACCTGGGCCGACCATCCCCGTCCCGGCACGGCGGAACCACTCGGCGTCACCTTCGGGGCTCCCGGCTCCGACGAGACCCAGGACCACCGCGGCGAGCGGCACGAGGATCGCGACGGGGTTCCGCCACACCCGGCGCAGCACACGGTGCGTCCGAGGGCGGGCCTCGGCCAGGTCCGCGAGCTCGCGGGCGAACCAGGCACCTGCCCGGCCGGCTACCGGCCCGGCCGGCATGTGCTGTGCGTACGGCGTCACGTTGTTGCCCTGCGTCCTCTCGACGGGTCTGCCTCCGACCCATCGGCCATCGGGAAGCCCCTCTTGAGGGGTCGTCAGAGGCGGGACGCCACCGCGCGCAGCGCCAGCGCGTAGGACTCGAAGCCGAAGCCCGCCACGGTGCCGGTCGCGACGGCCCCGATGACGGACACGTGGCGGAACGCCTCACGGGCGTAGGGGTTGGACAGGTGCACCTCGACGAGCACGAGCCCGGCCTTCGTGACCTGGGCCGCGGCGTCCCGCAGCGCGTACGAGTAGTGCGTGAAGGCCGCCGGGTTGAGCACGACGTGGCTCGCGGAGTCGACGGCCTCGTGCAACCAGCCCACGAGCTCGGTCTCCGAGTCGCTCTGCCGCACGTCGACCTGGAGCCCGAGCTCGGCACCCCAGCGGGCACCGGCAGCGACGAGGTCGGCGTAGCTCGCGGAGCCGTACACGTCGGGCTCGCGGACGCCGAGCCTGCCGAGGTTCGGGCCGTTGAGCACCAGCACGCGCGTCATGCGGCGAGCCTAGGCGACGACGTCCGGCTCACAGGGCGATCGCCCGGCCCGCCGGTGCGGCCCCCTCGGCGAGCTCCGCGTACGCGGCAGCGAGCAGCGTCGGGTCCGGGCCTTCGAGCCGCGACGGCTGCTCGACGGCGTCGAGCACCACGAACCGCAGCAGGTCGCCGCGGGTCTTCTTGTCCCGGCGCATAGCGGCGAGCAGCTGGTCCCAGCGGTCGCCCCGGTACGCCACGGGCAGGCCGACGGCCTGCAGCACGCTGCGGTGCCGTGCGACGTCGTCGTCCCCGAGCCGGCCCGCCAACCGGGCGAGCTCCGCGGCGAAGACCATGCCCACCGACACCGCGGCACCGTGCCGCCACGAGTACCGCTCGACCTGCTCGATCGCGTGGCCGAGGGTGTGCCCGTAGTTGAGGATCTCGCGCAGCCCGGACTCCTTGAGGTCCTCCCCGACGACCCGGGCCTTGACAGCCACGGACCGCTCGACGAGCTCGAGAAGCTCGGGCGAGCGCGCTGCGCGCACCGGGTCGGCGACGAGCTCGGGGGCCGCCTCGACGATCTCGAGGATGCGCGCGTCGGCGATGAAGCCGCACTTGATGATCTCCGCCAGCCCGGCGACGTAGTCGAACTTCGGCATCGTCTCGAGCGCGGCGAGGTCGCAGAGCACGCCCGCTGGCGGGAAGAACGTGCCGACGAGGTTCTTGCCCTCGGCCGTGTTGATGCCGGTCTTCCCCCCGACCGCCGCGTCCACCATCGCGAGCAGCGTCGTCGGCAGGTGCACCACCCGGATGCCGCGCAGCCACGTCGAGGCCACGAAGCCCGCGAGGTCCGTCGTCGCCCCGCCGCCGAGGGAGACGATCGCGTCCGAGCGCGTGAAGTCCGCCTGACCGAGCACCCCCCAGCAGAACGCGGCGACCTGCGCCGTCTTCGCGGACTCCGCGTCGGGCACCTCCGCCGCGATCGCCTCGTAGCCGTGCGCCACGAGGTCCTCGCGCACCGCCTCGCCCGAGGTCGCGAGCGCCGTGGGGTGGATGACCAGCACCCGGCGGACGTCCTTCCCGAGGAGCTGCGGGAGCTCGCCCAACAGGTGGTGGCCGATCACGACGTCGTACGGTTGCTCGCCGTCGACGTGGACCGTGCGTGCACTCTCGTCGATGGTCACTCCCCCGACCTCCCGTCCGTCGGTCTGGTCGCGTCCCCGGATGAGGACGTGCGCAGGTGCTCCTCGATCAGCTCCGCGACGCCGGCGGGCCGCAGACCGTCGGTCGAGACGCGCACACTCGCCACGGCCTCGTAGACCGGACGCCGCACCTCCATGAGCGCCAGCCACTGCGCGCGGGGGTTGCCCAGCAGCAACGGCCGTGACTGGTTGAGACCGACGCGGGGCGCCGCGTGCGCGAGTGTCACGTCGAGGAAGACCACGGTGCCGCCCGAGCGGCGGTACTGCTCGAGCTCGTCGCGGGTCTGCGCGTCCAGGACGGCACCGCCGCCCAGCGCCAGGACGCCGTCGTGCTCGGCGAGGGCCACCGACACCGCGGACCGCTCGAGCGCGCGGAACGCGGGCTCGCCGTCCTCGACGAAGATGTCGCTGATCGGCTTGCCGGCCGTACGGACCACGTCGGTGTCGGTGTCGCGCACCGCGACGTCGAGGCGTGCGGCCAGCGCCGCGCCGACCGTGCTCTTCCCGGCGCCGGGAGGTCCGACGAGCACCACCCGCGGTCGCCGCCCTGGCGGCGTGCTGATCTCAGTCATCGGAACGCCCGTCAGCGCTGCAGCTCGGGGACGGCGGCGACGTAGGCCGCCAGGTTCCGGCGCACCTCGCCGATCGAGTCGCCGCCGGTCTTCTCCAGCAGCGCGTCGGCGAGCACGAGCGCGACCATCGCCTCGGCGACGACCGCCGCCGGGGGCACGGCACAGACGTCGGACCGCTGGTGCTGCGCCTTCGCCGCATCACCCGAGGCCGTGTCGACCGTCGCGAGCGCGCGCGGGACCGTGGAGATCGGCTTCATGGCCGCCCGGACCCGCAGGATCTCGCCGTTGGACATCCCGCCCTCGACCCCACCCGCACGGTTGGTGCGCCGCATGATGCGCCCGGACGACTCGCGCTCCATCTCGTCGTGCGCCTGCGACCCGCGCCGGGTCGCCGTGCGGAAGCCGTCGCCCACCTCGACGCCCTTGATCGCCTGGATGCCCATCAGGGCGGACGCGAGCCGCGCGTCGAGGCGGCGGTCCGCGTGCACGTACGACCCGAGACCCGACGGAAGCCCGTAGGCCAGCACCTCGACCACGCCGCCGAGTGTGTCGCCTGCAGCATGGCAGTCGTCGATCTCGGCGACCATCGCCGCAGACGTCTCCGCGTGGTGGCAGCGCACCGGGTCGGCGTCGAGAGCCGCGGCGTCGTCGGGGCGCGGCAGTGCAGCGTCGTCCGGCGTCGCGACGGGGCCGATCGCGACGACGTGCGAGACAAGCCTGATCCCCGCGGCTTGCTCGAGGAGGTGCGCCGCAACCGTGCCGAGCGCGACGCGGGTCGCGGTCTCGCGTGCGCTCGCGCGCTCCAGGACCGGTCGCGCGTCGTCGAACGCGTACTTGCGCATGCCCACGAGGTCCGCGTGGCCGGGACGCGGGCGAGTCAGCGGCGCGTTGCGGGCACGGTTCAGCTTCTCGGGATCCTCGACCGGGTCCGCCGACATGACGTCGACCCACTTGGGCCACTCCGTGTTGCCGATCTCGATCGCGACCGGACCGCCCTGGGTCAGGCCCAGGCGCAGGCCGCCGAGGATCCGGACCACGTCCTGCTCGAACTTCATCCGGGCGCCGCGGCCGTAGCCGAGCCGGCGCCGGGCGAGGGCCTCCCGGATGTCTGACGTCGTGATCTCGACGCCTGCGGGTACACCTTCGAGGATGCCGACGAGCGCCTCACCGTGCGACTCACCGGACGTCAACCAACGCAGCATGGTCCGCATCCTTCCACGGCCGCGCCGGGCCTCCTGCGCCGGGTCCGCCCGGTGGACCGTGCGCGCGGGGCCCCCGGGACACCTCAGGCCCGGTACCCGCTCGAGGGAGCGGGTACCGGGCCTGTCGTGCGCAGCGCTCAGGCCGACTTGGTGAACGGCTTCGTGAGATCGCCCTGCGGAAGCGGGGCGGGCGAGGTGCCGTCGTCGGTCGCGGGGGCGGCGGGCGGCTGCACCACCCAGAGGTACCCGGACAGGGTGAGCTCGAGGTCGCCGAGGTTCGTCGCCGGCTTGCCCTCGGACGCCTCCTTCGCGTCAGTGCCGGAGCCGCTGATGCCCGTCACGAGCATCAGGCGGGTAGTCCCGGTCTGCAGCTGGTTGAGGGCGTTGGTGACGTTCTGGACCGACCCGAGGAGCGAGATGTCGATCGGGATCGCCGTGAAGCCGGTGATGACCGGATCGACGGGCGCGACCGACGTCGTCGACGGGGCGGGCGCGCCGGCCGTCGCGGGGTCCTCCGCAGGGGCAGCGGTCTCTCCACCCTCGGAGGCCTCGCCCTCCGCCGGCGCCGCCGGGGCGGCAACGGCCCCGGAGCTCGACGCTGCCGCCGCGACGGCCTCGGCGACCGTCACCGGCTCGCCCGGCTTCACCGAGACGAGGAAGGCTCCGGTGGAGTCCACGACCGTCGACACCTGCCGCAGGTACTCGGAGAGCTCTGCGGTCGGCGGGATCTGTGCCTCGAGCGCGGCGAGGTCCGCCCGGTACTGGTCGAGGTTCGCGAACTGCGCCTCGAGCTCGACGAGGTCACGCTGGAGCACGATGTTCTGGTCCTCGACGGTGACCTGCTGGAGCTGGGCCTCCTCGGCGGCGTCCAGCTGCGGGGAGACCCCGAGCGTCCAACCGCCGGCGAGCGCGAGCACGGCGGCGAAGACGGACCCGCCCACCCAGGTGGTCGTGGAGAGTGCCATGTCAGTTCCCCTCGGTGTCGGCGGCGAAGCGGTCGGCGAAGATGTCGACGTTCAGCTGCACCGTGGACAGGACCTCGTAGTACACGCCGACCTCGTCGTCCTCCTTGGTCTCGACCGACGAGACCCAGGCGTCCTGGAAGCCGGGCAGCGTCTCGAGCCCGTCGATCCAGCCGGCGGCGTTCGGGACGGTGGTGCTGCGGCCCACGAAGGTGACCGTGCCGACGTTCTCGGGCGTGTGCAGCGGGTTCGTGCTCATGCCCGGTGCCGCCATCGGCGTCGCGACCGACGTCGTGATCGAGGACAGCTGGACGCCCTCGGGCAGCACGGACAGGATCGCGGAGAGGTACGGGGTCCACAGGATCTCGGTGGACATGCCCGTCTTCTGTGCCCGCGTGAGCGCGTCGACGCGGTCCAGGACGACCGGCACCTCTGCGTACTTCTGCTGCTCGGTGAGGAGCCGCGTGGTTTCGGCCTGAGCGTCCGTCAGCGCGCTCTGCGCCGAGGCGGCGTGCACAGAGGCGGCGACGACCGCCAGGACGACGAGCACGACCACCGACCCGACGCCCAGGACAAGACGCTTCTGCAGACGGCGCAGAGCCCGCGCGGACCAGACCTCAGGCGGGGTGAGGTCGACCTGGGGCATGCCGGGGGCGATCGCGACGGGGGACTGCCCCTTGACGGACCGTCGATCGAGCAGGGCGGTCATGCTGCGACTCCGAACGCGAGGCCGAGCGAGACGGCCAGCGAGTGCTGACGCTCGGCAAAGGCGGGCGACAGGCGCGGTGCGCGCACCGTCATGGTCGAGAGCGGCTGCCCCAGCGCGACGGCCATCCGGGTCGCGCTGGACAGGTACTGGCCGAGACCCGGCAGCTGGCAGCCGCCACCGGTGAGCAAGATCATCTCCGCCGCAGCGCCGGGGTTGCTGGAGGCGTAGTAGACGAACGTGTTCCGGACGGACTCGACCAGGTTCGTCGTGACCCCCAGGACGCTCTCCGCCGCACTCGCCAGCTCGGCCGACGCGCCGTAGCCGACCCCCAGCTCACGCTTGAGCCGGTCGGCATCGGGCAGGGACATGCTCGTCGCGCTCGCGACGGCGTCCGTGACGTCGTCGCCCCCGGTGGGGAGCATGCGCACGAGGCGCGGCACGCCGCCCGCGATGATGACGATCGTGGTCGAGCGCGCCCCGATGTCCACCACGCCGACCGTGCGCCCCTGCGCATCGCCCCGTGACATGACGCGGGCCAGAGCGAGGGCGTCGAGGTCCACCATGACCGGCTTCAGGCCCGCCTTCTCGACCGCCGCGATGTTGGCACGCACGGTCTCCTTCGTGGCGGCCACGAGCAGACCGCGCATCATGGCGCCGTGCTCGCCGGCGAACGTCGCGGTGGGGACGTAGTCGAGGACCGTGTCCTCGACCGCCACCGGCAGCATGCCCTGCACCTGGAAGGGCAGCGCGCTGCGGATCTGGGCCTTCGGCAGCCACGGCAGATCCAGGTCACGGACGATGACGCGCTGGTTGCCGACGCCGATCACGACGTCCTTGGTGCCGAACTTGGCCTCGACCCACAGCTGGCGCAGGGCGCTCGCGACGGTTTCAGGCTCGGCCACCTCGCACTCGCGCACGGCGCCGGGCGGCAGCGCGACCTCGCCGAAGTTCACCACCGTCGCCGCGCTCGTCGCGGACGGACCGCCGCTGCCGAACTCGACCTCGGTCGCACGCACATGGGTCGACCCGATGTCGAGACCGATCACCCGTGACTTGGCCACGCGACCATCCCCTCAGCTGTGGAACAGAACCACCTGCTCTATCGGGCGCGAGGGGCCTGTGCTTGAGGGTTGTCCGAGGATCAGAACATGAGATCGAGGTAGGCGGACCACACGCTCTCACCCACGGCGACCGCGACGGCCGCGCCGAGGAGCATCCAGGGCCCGAACGGGATCCCGGTCTTGCGGTCGGCACGCCGCGTGACCAGCAGCGCGACGGCGTAGACCCCCGAGAGCAGGAACGCCGCGAACCCGCCGACCGCGAGAGCTCCCCAGCCCAGCCAACCGAGGTAGAGCCCGAGCACGCCGGCGAGCTTGACGTCGCCGAAGCCCATGCCCTTGGGGTAGGCGAACCAGAGCACGAAGTAGACGACGTACAGGATCGCGCACCCGAGGCCCGCGCGGGCCAACGCCGCCGCATCCGGTTCCCCGCCGGGGTTCAGGCTCGCGAGCGCGAGGAGCGCGGCGGCGACCGGGTAGGAGGGCAGCACGATCGCATTCGGGAGGCGGTGGGTGTCGATGTCGATCAGGGTGAGGCACACCGCGATCGCCGCGAGGTACAGGAACGCCGGCAGCGCCCAGCCGAGGCCTACCTGCACGGCGGTGAGCACGAACAGCGCCCCGGTGGCCGCCTCGACGGCGGGGTACCGGCGCGAGATGGGCGCTGCGCAGTCCCGGCAGCGACCGCGCAGCAGCAGCCAGGACAGGACGGGGACGTTGTCCCGGGGCCGGATGGCGTGCCCGCAGGAGGGGCACGCGCTGGGCGGGTGCACGACCGACTCCCCCTGCGGGACGCGCCAGATGACGACGTTGAGGAAGGAGCCGACCGCGAGCCCGAGCAATGCGACGAGCGCGAGCAGGACGAGTTCCACTGCGCGGACGCTACTGGTAGACGCCGGTGGGTGCGAACACGGGTGCGACCTCGACCCAGACGTTCACGCCGTACGTGGTGGTCACGGGCGAGAGGAACTTCGGGGGTGCGGTGTAGCGGAAGCGCTCGTCGTAGTTGTAGTCCTTGGTGTACCCGTTCGTGCCGCTGCGGACGATGCCGCGGAACTTCTGGGCGATGGCTCCGTTGACGACGAGCGTGCCGCGCGCGCCGCCGCCGTTGCGGACGTTCTGGACCTGGAAGGTGTGCGCAACCGAGAGGATCGCGGCGTCGATGCGGCGGCCTGTCCCGCCGACGAGGCTGGTGTCGCTCGAGTTGAGCGGGTTCCAGACAAAGACCGCGTTGTTGCCCACCAGGCCGAGCAGGTCGCGTTGCGCGTCGGCGTACTTCACGTCGCCGACGACGTAGACGTAGTTCTCAGCGGCGACGGTGACCTTGCCCTGCAGGGTGCCCTTGACGAACACGTCGCCGTTCTTGAAACCGTACGCGGGGCGCGCGGCGGTCGCGGCGTACGGCGTGACCTCGTTGGTGATCGGGTAGCCGAGGCCGTTCTTGCCGTTGGCGCCGGTCGACGTGCTCAGGCCCGACGGGGGGCTCGCGCTGTAGTTCGGGTCGGTCGTGTTCGTGGGCACGTTCTGCACGTAGACGACGTTGTTCTCGGGGACCGTGATGGTCTGGCCGGTCGCGCTGCCGAGCTGGCCGGAGCCGGTCCCAGGGGTCCCGCAGGCCGCCGGTGTGGAGCCGGTGGTCGGGGAGTCGCCGACGACATTGGTCTTCTTGGTCCAGGGCGAGCGCACGGTCATGGTGCCGCTGGAGTTGAAGACGATCTCGGTCGGTCCGGTGTAGAGGCAGCCGGGGCGCGGGACGTCGAGCGAGAGGTCGGAGCGTGTCTCCTTCTTCAGCTGCGAGTTCGTCGCCGGCATCGGCAGGACGGGGCTGTACGCCGGGTACCCGGGCAGGTCGAAGACCTGGCCGCTGCAGGTGGCGTTGGTGGAGTTTCGCTTGATGTACTTGGCGCCGCTCGCCGGGTTGTAGGCGGTCGTGACGGTGCCGCGGAAGCGCGAGTCGCAGATGCGGATGGCGTCGTTGGAGTGCGCGGGACCGTTGATGTCGTCGCTGCTGCCGAACGCGATCTCGCTGCACGAGCTGCTGTACGTGCGCCCAGCCCAGGCATAGCGCGCGCACAGAGCGAGGTCCTGGTTCTCGAGCTCGGGGTCGAGGATCTCGTAGTCGGTGAAGTAGAGGAAGTCGATGAAGCCCTGCTGCTTCAGATCGGCGACGATCGTACGCGTTTCGCCACCGGCGAGGCCGGTCGAGCGCAGGCGCAGCGTGCCGTCCGTGTAGTACTTGGAGTTGTCCACCTCGTACCGGAACTTCGCCTCGCCACCGCTGCCGGGGACCGTCGCCCACGTGCCGGCGGCGCCGAGGCCGAAGGCCGCGTTCGTCGAGGCGCCGGGCGGCAGACTCACCGAGCCGCCCGCGCTGAACGTCGCTGCGGGGTTGCCGTACTGGAAGTACGTCGTGTCGTTGGCGAGCCGGCTCTGGTACTCCTCGACGCCTGCGTAGGCGGCGGCGATCGCTCCGCTCCAGTCCTGCGTCTTGCGCGAGGACCGCTGCGTGCCGACCGCGAAGGACACGGCGGCGACCATGAAGATGGCGAGCACCGCGGAGATCCCGATGACCAGGATCATGGCCATACCGGACTCCGGCTCCTGGGCTCGGGCCCGCCGGACGAGCTGGATCATGTCAGGCTCCCACCCGAGAGATCCCCAGGTTGGGGATGCCGACTGTGTTCTGGAGCGTGACGGGGTCCGCACGCCCCGTCTTGTCCGCCTGGACCGTGACCGTGACCTGGACGGAGGCGACCGACCGCAGCTGGGCTTCCGTGAAGCCGCCGGCTGCGGGGGGTACGAGCTCGTTCGCGTCCTTGTCGTAGTACCGGAACAGTGACGCGCCTCCCCCGGCGACCGTGCGCAGGTTGCGCGCGATGGTGCGGGTGTAGACAGGGTTGGTCCAGTAGGACGACGTGACGGAGTACGGGGACGCCGGGAGGTTCGTGAACGTCCAGTAGGGACCGCTCGTCGTGTTGGCGTTCCACCGCTTCTCGACGAGGTCGCCGCCGGCGGTGACCTCGAACCGCGCCACGATCGGCCGGGGCGTCGCCGAGCTGGTGTCGAGGTAGGCGCGCAGCACGACGGACTCCGGCGTAGCGACGAGGAACACCGGGTTGTTCAACGCCTGGTTCGCGACACGGATCTCCGTGCCGGATCGGACGACGCGCGTGATCTCCTTCATCGCGGTCGACGCGCTGCGCGTCCCGTCCGTCGCGGACCGCTCACGGGTGAAAGCACGCGTGACGTTCGTGAGCAGGGACACGACGAGCACCATCAGCAGCGACGTGACCATCATCGTGACGAGCATCTCCGCCAGGCTCAGGCCGCGCTCGTCTCGCTCTCGTCGGCGCCGCAGCACCGAGACCAGCGGCCTCACGGGGTCACCACGCGCGGGTCGAAGGTCACGACGCCGTTGGGGTGAACGGTCGTGCGCTGGGGCAGTGGTGCCGCCGGGAGGCTCATCTGCGCGGGTGGGACGGCGGTCGTCCAGTTCGCGACCGTGGTCCCCGTCCCGGTGAACAGCCGCCACGAGCCGTACGGGAGGGCGATCGTCACGTTGCCGTTGAGCGGCACGCCGTAACCGGTGGCGGAGCCGAACGAGTACGTCACGGTGCTCGCGCAGCCGGGGTCACCGCTGCCGGCAGCCGGTGAGGACGTGGAGACGGCGCGCACGAAGCGCTCCGAGGCGGAGGCGCCGAGCGCGAGCTTGACGACACCCATCGGGACCCCCACGGTCGCGGTCCCGCCGGGGGCCGCGGCGACGCCCGCGGGGCGGTCAGCGCTGATCGGCTGCCCGACCTCGTTGGTACCCGGGAGCCAGGCCTCGGGGTCTGCGGCTGCGCAGGACCCCGCGAACACCTGGTACCCGCCGCTGAACGGGTGCAGCTTCACTGTGCGGGTCCGAGAGGTCGAGGCGCCCGGGTCGCGCACGTACGCGCCGTAGGTGCTGAGGAACGTCGTCGCCGGGTCCGCGGGGACGCGGACCACCTCGCCCGGCGCGGGGACGTAGCCGCTCGCGTAGTTCACGGTGAAGGTTCCGGCGGAGTCGTACTGGAAGGCGACCGCCGACGAGGCGCCCGCCGCGACGCCGACGGTCAGCTTGGAGGTCGCGCCCTGGGCGGCGTCCACGTAGCCGGACCGGCTCACGGTCACGTCGTAGTTGCCGGGCGCGACCTTGAGCACGTAGCTGCAGCCCTGGACGTCGGTCGCGGCCGGGGCCGCCGGTAGCGTCGTCGCACCGTTGGGCACCGCGGACGGTACGGCGCTCACGGAGACGCCCGCCACGCCGGTCCCGGCGGCGCCGAGTACGGAGACGAGGATCGTGCCCTTCGTCGGGTCGTTGATCTTGCTCTCCGGCTGGATGACGGTGTCCGAGCGGACCGGCTGCGTCCCGGGACGCATGTTCTCCCACGTCACCTCGACGTTGACGCGCTTGTAGCGCAGGGCGGACCCACCGGCGCCGCAGACGATGTCGCTGCTCGGGTCGGTGACCCACTGGGTCGCGACGTCGACGTGGAACGTGTCGCCGTTGAGCTGGGTCGTCTTCTGGCTGTCGAGCAGCTCGAACAGGTTCGCCGCGTCCCGGGCGAGGTCGATCTCTTGCGACGCGAGGTTTGCCGCGACCTCGCGGGCGCGGGAGTCCCGCGAGAGGGTGATGACGGAGAGCATCCCGTAGATGACTCCGCTCGACACGATCGCGAAGATGAACATCGCCACGACCACCTCGACCAGGCTCATCCCCGACTCGTCGCGCGACCTGCGCATTGCGTCGCGTGTGCGCGTCATCTGGGCTGAATCCTCTCGGGACGGGTCCGGGTGTGAACCGAGGTGGGGGGGGGGGGCCTGAGGGGGGCACAGCAACCCTCCGTCGGGGGGGGGTAGGGCACGGGGGGTTTGTTGTTGCCCCCCTCCTCTGTTGGGTGGGTCCCACCCGCGAG
>NZ_JBSGSU010000005.1:159450-435166 GCF_053607065.1 Cellulomonas sp. NPDC055163
GCTGGGGCGGGGTGGTTGGCGGGGTGCTGGAGTGGGGTGCACCCTTCGGGGAAGGTGGTGGGGGGGAAGAGGGGTGGGGGTACCCCCCGGGGCCGCCCCCCCCCACCTCGTCGTGCTGGTGGATCAGGATCAGGTGGTCTTGGTGGTGACCCCGGTCGTGCTGTTGTAGGTCCACGTGCCGGAGACCTTCGAGCTCGTACCCGCGAGCGTGTAGGTCTTGCCGTCCGCGGCCGGCGTCGGGGCGATCGTGACGCCCGTCGTGGCGCTGTAGCCGTTGTCCTTGAGGAGCTGCAGCGTCAGGCCCGTGTACAGCCCGTCGTGCTCCGTCGCGTACGCCTCGGCGGCCGTGGACGCGTTCTTGACGTCGGAGACGACCTGCGAGGCCCAGGCCTTCTCGCGCTGCTTCAGGAACGCCGGGATGGCGATCGCGGCGAGGATGCCGATGATGATGACGACGACGAGGAGCTCGATGAGCGTGAAGCCCTTCTCCCCGCGCTGCCGCTTCTCCATCGTGGCGCGAATGCGAGCGTTCATTGTGTGCCTCTTCCAGGTTCGAGTTTACGGGTGAAGCGCCCCGGCGGGCCGGTGCGGGTTGTGCTACACCCAGTTCATCGTCCGGGCGGTGCCGCACCTTAATGAGCCGTTCGAGGGAATCCTCGGGTTCACCCGTCCGGCCGAGGCGCTCTACTCGACGAGCGTGAAGATCGAGAAGATCGGCATGTAGAGGGCGACGATCATGCCGCCGACGATGACGCCGAGGATCGCGATCATGAGGGGCTCGATGAGCGAGGTGAGCTGCTCCGTGGTCGAGCTGACCTCCTCGTCATAGAACTGCGAGATCTTCTTGAGCATCCCCTCGAGCGCGCCCGAGTCCTCACCCGTGGCGACCATCTGGACGACCATCGAGGGGAAGACAGGGTGCTTCGACAGCGGTCCGGACAGCGACTGACCCGTGCGGACGCTCTCCTGGACGTCCTTGACCGCCCGTTCGATCGCCCAGTTGCCGCTCGTCTCGCCCACGATGTCGAGCGCCTGCAGGATCGGCACGCCGGCTCCGAGCATCGTGCCGAAGTTCCGGGTGAAACGGGCGATCGCGACCTTCTGGAACAACGGTCCGAAAATCGGCAGTTTGAGCGTCGCCGGCTCCACCTTCGCGCGGATCCCGGGGTCGTTCTTGTGCTTCCGCCACCAGAAAGAGAAAGCGATGGTGACGACGAGCAGGAGCGGCGCGAGCCACTTCATGACCCCGGAGAGCACGACCAGGATCTGCGTCGCCCAGGGCAGCTGCCCGCCGAGGTCCTCGAACATCTGCTTGAAGATCGGGACGATGAACAGCAGCATCCCGATCACGGCAAGGATCGCCATGATGAACACCATGACGGGATAGGTCATCGCCGACTTGATCTGTGCGCGGAGCTTGACCTCGGCCTCGTAGTTGTCGGCGATCGACAGCAGCGACTCCTCGAGGAAGCCGCCCACCTCGCCGGCGCGGATCATGTTGATCATGAGCGGCGGGATGACGTCCTTGTTGCGCGCGAGCGAGTCGGAGAGCGACACACCCGTCTCGACGTCGCTGCGTGTCTGCCCGAGCACCTTGGCGAGCGGCTTCGACTCGGTCTGGTCCGCGAGGATGGTGAGCGTGCGGAGCAGCGACAAGCCCGCGGAGATCATCGTCGCCATCTGACGTGACATCACCGCGAGGTCCTTCATGGTCACGCGCTCGCCGAAGCCCGGGATGGAAATCTCCCGCTGCATGCCGGTCGTGCTGACCTCGGCGATCGCGATGGGCGCGAGGCCCATCGTCCGGAGCCGGTTCGCGACCGCGACCTCGTCGTTGGCCTCGATCTTTCCCTTCGCGACCTTGCCGTCGTGCCCGCGGACGGAGTACTGGTAGGTACGAGCGGCCATCACATGCCTCCACTCATCGGTGCAGGCGCGCCCTGCATGCCGTTCATCTGCAGCGCAGCAGCGCCCTGGTTCATGCGCGTCGTGCGACCGGTGAGCTTGTTGAAGTCCTCGACGTGGTGCGCCTTCTCGAGCCCCACCTCGTAGGTGATCTTCCCCGTCTTCACGAGCTCGGCGAGGTGCTGGTCGAGCGTGTGCATCCCGTGCTCCGCGCCGGCCTGCATCGCCGAGTACATCTGGTGGGTCTTGCCCTCACGGATGAGGTTCCGGATCGCCGGGGTCGCGACCATGATCTCGGTCGCCACCACTCGGCCCTTGCCGCTCGAGCGCTTGCACAGCGTCTGGCAGACGACGCCCTGGATGACACCGGACAGCTGGGTGCGCACCTGTGACTGCTGACCCTCGGGGAACACGTCGATGATGCGGTCGATCGTCTGGGCCGCGTCCTGGGTGTGCAGAGTGGCGAACACGAGGTGACCGGTCTCCGCGGCGGTGAGCGCCACCGAGATCGTCTCCAGGTCACGCATCTCACCGACGAGGATGATGTCCGGGTCCTGCCGCAGCACGTGCTTGAGGGCACGCGCGAACGAGTGCGTGTCCGCCCCGACCTCGCGCTGGTTGACGATCGAGCGCTTGTGCCGGTGGAGGAACTCGATGGGGTCCTCGACGGTCATGATGTGGTCCTCGCGCGTGCGGTTCGCGAGGTCGACGACCGCGGCGAGCGTGGTCGACTTCCCGGAACCCGTCGGCCCGGTGACGAGCACGAGTCCGCGCGGCAACCCGGCGAACGCGCTGACGACCTGCGGGACGCCGAGCTTCTCGAGCGGCTTGATCTCGTACGGGATGACACGGAACGCGGCGCCGATGGACTCCCGCTGCTGGTACAGGTTGACGCGGAACCGCGCCTGACCCCGCACCGCGTACGCGAAGTCGAGCTCGAGCTCCGCCTCGAAGACCTCACGCTGCTTCTGCGTCAAGATCGAGTACAAGGTGCGGCGCAGCGAATCGGGCGTGACGACCTCGAAGCCCTCCATGGGCCGGAGCTTGCCGTCGAGCCGGATCATCGGTGGGGACCCCGCCGTCAGGTGGAGGTCGGACGAGCCGGTGCCCACCATCTCCAGCAGCACGGCGTCGAGCCGCACATCCTCGGCCTGCGCCTCCTGAGTCATGCGCACCCGCGACGGTGGCGCGGAACGCGGCCCGGCGGCGGGGCGGGCGCTCGCCGGAGCAGGTGCCGGGACCGGCGGAGCCTGGACCGGCGGGGCGGCCGGCGCCGGGTGACCTCCGGCCGCGTACGTCGGCGGAGCGGCGTGCGTCGGGAGTCCGCTCGGCGCCGGGGGCGCGTTGTGCGGCGAGGGCACGTACGGCGGCAGGGGCGCGGCCGCCGCAGCACGGCGGGGCGAGCTCGACGGCGCACGCGAGCCGTCCGCGTGCGCACCGGGAGGCACGGCCGGGAACCCGGTCGGTGTCGGCGCCGGCTCCGGGTGCGGGGAGGGCGCCGGCACGGGCGTCCACTGACCCCCGCTGGGGGCAGGGAAGGTGTTGCTCACGGGGTCCGCCTTCACGTCGGTGCGTGTGATGTGTCCTGCGACTGCTATCGGCCGTCGTGCTCGGCCACTTGAGGGGTGCCCGGTCAGGCCACGACGCGCAGGATCTCCTCGAGCGACGTCCGTCCCATCACGACCTTCTGCCAGCCGTCGTCGCGGAGCTGGATCATTCCCTGCTTGCGCGCGGTCGCCGCGATGTCCGCGGCCGACGCGTGCGAGACAGCCAGGCGCTCGACATCCTCGGTCACCCGCATCACCTCGTGGAGCGCGATCCGTCCGCGGTACCCCGTCTTCGAGCACGACACGCACCCGACCGGCCGGAACAGCTCCGGAATCGGCTCGCCGTCGACCCACGGGAACCGGGCGGCGACGAGCTCGGTCGGCGAGGGCTCGTAGAGCTCCTTGCACTTGTCGCACAGCTTGCGCGCGAGCCGCTGGGCGACGACGGCGTCGAGGGCGGACCCGACGAGGAACGGCTCGATGCCCATCTCGATGAGGCGCGTGATCGCGCTCGGAGCGTCGTTGGTGTGCAGCGTCGACAGGACGAGGTGACCCGTGAGGGCAGCCTCGATCGCGATCTGTGCGGTCTCGTGGTCGCGGATCTCACCGAGCAGGACGACGTCCGGGTCCGAGCGCAGGATCGAGCGCAGCGCACCGGCGAAGGTGAGCCCGGCCTTCGGGTTGACCTGGACCTGGTTGATGCCAGGCAGCCGGTACTCGACCGGGTCCTCGACCGTGATGACGTTGATCTCCGGCTTCGACACCGCGTTGAGCGTCGCGTACAACGTGGTCGACTTGCCCGACCCCGTCGGGCCGGTGACCAGGATCATCCCGTAGGGCTTGGTGAACGCCTCGTGGTACGTCGCGTAGTTCTCGTCGAGGAAAGACAGGTCCCGGAGGTCGAGGCTCGCCGTCGAGTTGTCGAGGATGCGCATGACGATCTTCTCGCCCCACACGGTGGGCAGCGTCGCCACGCGGAGGTCGATCTTGCGACCGTTGTGCGTGACGGACATGCGACCGTCCTGAGGCTTGCGCCGCTCCGCGATGTCGATGTCGCTGAGGATCTTCACGCGGCTGATCACGCCGCTCGTGATCTGCTTGGGCGACCGCTGCATCTCGTGCAGGACGCCGTCGATGCGGTAGCGGACCCGCAGGTCGTGCTCGCTCGGCTCGATGTGGATGTCCGACGCCCGGTCGGTGATCGCCTGCGTGACGAGGAGGTTGACGTAGCGCACGATCGGCGCGTCGTCGTCGACGAACTCCCCGACCTTCGACAGGTCGGTTTCGTTCGACGGCTTCTCCTCCTCGAACGCCGAGGAGAGGTCCTCCATCTCGCCGTCGGCGCGGCAGAACCGGTCGATCGCGCGCATGAGGTTGTCGTACGTGGCGACCACCGGCGTGACGCGCAGCCCGGACATCGTCCGGACGTCGTCCACCGCGACGACGTTGCCGGGGTCGGCGGTCGCCAGCACGAGCGACCCGTTCGCGAACCCGACGGGCAGCACCGTGTAACGCCGGCACAGCGCCGCGGGGACCACGCTGACCGCCGAGCGGTCCACCGGGTACTCGTCGAGGTCGATGAAGTCCATGCCCACCTGACGCGCGAGCGCCTTGACGAGCTGGCCCTCCGAGAGGATCCCGATCTCCACGAGCGTGCGCCCGAGCGACTGCCCGCGGGCCATCTGCTCGTCGATCGCCGCCATCAGCTGGGACTCCGTGACGAGGCCTTCGTCCAGCAAGATCTCGCCGAGCTGCTTCACGGGTCGTCCTCTCGTCGCGGGCGCGCCCAGGTGCGCGTACGTGCCCGGAGGACTTATCGGCACGTACACGGCGACCCGTGAGGAGTCCGTGCAGCCGAACGTGTGACGAGCCCCGCTCCGTCAGCCCTTCGAGGGAGCGGCGGGGTGTACGGGGACGCCGAGCGCCGCTTGCAGCGCCTCGTCCATCGCCGCGACGGGACCGGCGAGCCCGGTCATGAGCCGGACCTGCTCGACCGCCTGGTGCAGCAGCATCCGCTCTCCCCCGACGACGGCACCACCGGCCCGCTGCCACGCGACGGACAGCGCCGTCGGGCGCGGGTCGTACGCGACGTCGAGCAGCACGCCGTCGACGGCCAAGCCGTCGAGCTGGACCGCGAGACCGTCCGCCGCCCGGTTCGGCAGGGTCGAGACGACGAGGTCGGCGCCGGGAACCTCGCGCGCGGCGACGTCGAGGAGCGCGTACCGCGGCTCGACGCCCATCCGGTGCGCGGCGCGCATGAGCCCGCCCACGCGCGCGAGCGAGCGGACGTACACCACCGGCGTCGTGCAGCCGAGCTGGGCGAGCGCCGCGAGCGTCGACGCCGCCGTGGCCCCGCCGCCGAGCACCGCCGCGGTCCGCCGTGGGGCCGGTGCGTCGGGGGCGAGGGCCTCGCCCAGCGCCGTGACGAGGCCGTACACGTCGGTGTTGGCACCCGTGAGCACCGGGGTGCCGCGCGCGGGCTGCACGAGCACCGTGTTCACCGCGCCGACGACGCCGGCGAGCGGCTCGACGTGGTCGAGCAGCGGCAGCACCGTCTGCTTGAGGGGCATCGTCAGGCTCAGGCCCGCCCACGACGCGTCGAGCGCGCCGACGAACGCGGCGAGGGCGTCCTCGGTCACGTCGACCGGGTCGTAGCGCCAGCCGTCGAGCCCCAGCGCCCCGTACGCGGCCCGGTGCAGCACCGGGGACAGCGAGTGCGCGACCGGGTGCCCGAGCACGGCCGCCCGGCGGCCGGCGCCGTCGGCTCCGTGCACGTGCGTCACGAGGTGGGGTTCTCCTTCTGCCACTGCCGCAGGAGCGCGACGTTCTCCTGGTGCTCGGTGTAGGTCTCCGAGAACAGCGTCTCGCCGGTGTCGAGGTTGATCGCGACCCAGAAGATCCACGGACCGGGCGTCGGCGACAGCACCGCGTCGATCGACTTCTCGCCGGGCGACGCGATGGGCGTCGGCGGCAGCCCCGTGTTCTCCTCGAGGTTGTACGGGCTGTCGACGCTCTTGTCGGCGGTGGTCAGACCGGTCCCCGGCTTGCCCAGGCCGTACGCGAGCGACGCGTCGATCTGCAGGATCATGTCCTTGTCGAGCCGGTTCTGGATCGCCTGCGCGATCTTGCCGCGGTCCTCGTCCCGGCGCGCCTCCCGCTCGACGAGCGAGGCGCGGATGAGGACGTCCTCCCACTGCTCGCGCGGGATCTGCTTCGCGGTGAGGACACCGATCGTCTGGTCGACCATCTGCTTGACGACGCTCGCCGCGGTCGCGCCCGGCTCGATCTGGTACGTCGCGGGGTACAGCCAGCCCTCGGCGTTGCCGCCCGCCTCGGCCGGGAGGCCGGCAGCCGGGTCGGCGATCGCGGCGTCGAGGTCGGCGACCGGGATCCCGGTGACCTCGTTGACCCGCGTGAAGATCTCGGCGCGCGAGAGACCCTCGGCCACCGTGACCTTGAGCGACACGCGGTTGGCCGTGTTGAGGAGCGCCGCCACCGCGTCGCTCGCCTTCATCTGCAGCTGCAGCGTGTACGTGCCCGGCTGGATGCTCGGGGCGTCGGGGTTCGCGGTGAACGCCGACGTGAAGGCGCTCGTCGTCGCGACGACGCCCGCGTCCACGAGCTTCTGGCCGATCGCACCGCCCGTGTCGCCCTGGGCGACGGCGACCTGGACCTCGCCGCTGCCGGGGCCGGGGTAGTCGCTGACCGTCTCCTCGCCGCCGCCGTTCGACAGCATGGGTCCGACCACGCTCCACACGACGTAGCCGGCACCGAGCACGAGGGCCAGCGCCATGACGATCACGACGATGCTGCGGCGGCGGCGCTTGCGGCGCTCCTTGGCCTTGCGGGCCTTGCCGCGCTGCCGGGCACGTCGCGACGCGGCGGGCTCGCTCGCGCTCTGCGTCGGTGCGCCGAGGAAGAGGTCACTCACGTTCTCTTCCCTCCGATCCCTGGCTCGTCGGTCCGTCGTGCCGCTCATCTGCACCGTCCTGCAGTCTCGTCCGTCCGTCCCCGCAGCCACCCGCGTCACGCGCGACCACCGGCGGGTCGGCGTCGACCCGTTCCCCCGCCCGTGCATGCGTGACCCGCTCCGCGTCCAGCGCGGTCTGCAGGATCACCACCGCGGCCGCCTGGTCGACGACCTGCCGGTGGCTGCGCCCGGCCCGACCGGACGCGCGCAGCGCCTGATGGGCGGACACCGTGCTCATCCGCTCGTCGACCAGCCGCACCGGGACGGGTGCGACGGCCTGCGCCAGCACCACAGCGTACGCGCGCGCGGCCTCCGATGCGGCACCTTCGGCGCCCGAGAGGTGTCGCGGAAGTCCGACATACACGACAGCGGCCGAACGCTCCTCCGCCTCCGCCGCGATGCGCCGCACGTCCCCCGGGAGCGCGCCGGGGGCCGGCCGGCGGGTGTCGCGCGGCACGGTGTCGACCGGTGTCGCGATGAGCCCGTCGGGGTCGCTGGCGGCCAGCCCGACGCGGACGCTGCCGACGTCGACGCCGAGCCTGCTCCCGCGCGTGACCGGTGCGGGGGTGTCCGGCAGCACCCTAGGCCGCCGCGCCGATCTCGGCCCGCAGGCCGTCGAGGGCGGCACCGAGCCGGCTCGGGTCCGTGCCGCCGCCCTGCGCCAGGTCGTCCTTGCCGCCGCCACCACCGCCGAGCACGCCCGAGGCCGCCTTCACGAGCGCCCCGGCACGCACGCCGCGCTCGCGCGCCGCAGCGTTCGTCGCGACGACCACGACGGGGCGGCCCTTGGCGACCCCTCCGACGGCGACGACCGCCGGCCCGGACTCGCCGAGCCGGGCCCGGACGTCGAGCACGAGCGAGCGCAGGTCGTCGGCGGAGGACACCTCGCCGGCGTCGTGCGCGACGACCCGGACGCCGCCGACCTCGGTCGCACCCGACGCCAGGGCACCCGCCCCGGCGAGGACCTGTGCCTGCCGCAGCGCCGCGAGCTCCTTCTCCGACTCCTTGAGCCGCGTGAGCAGGGACGACACGCGGTCCCCGAGCTCGTCGGGACGCGCGCCGAGCAGGCCGGAGAGCTGGCCGACGAGCGCGTGCTCCTTCGCCTGGAACCCGTACGCGCCGTCGCCGACGAGCGCGTCGACGCGGCGGACGCCCGAGCCGATCGACGACTCGCCGAGCAGCGTCACGAGCCCGAGCTGGCCCGAGCGGCGCACGTGCGTCCCGGCGCAGAGCTCGCGCGACCAGTCCCCGCCGATCGAGACGACGCGCACCCGGTCGCCGTACTTCTCACCGAACAGCGCCATCGCGCCGAGCGCGCGCGCCTCCGCGATCGGCATGACCTGGTCGGTCACGTCGAGGTCCTCCGCGAGCTGGGTGTTGACGCGTTCCTCGATCTCGGACAGCGCTCCGGCGGGCACCGCGGCGCTCGACCGGAAGTCGAACCGGATGCGGCTCGGGGCGTTCTCGGAACCGGCCTGCGTGGCGGTGTCGCCGAGCGCCTCGCGCAGCGCCTTGTGCACCATGTGCGTCGCGGTGTGCGCGCGGCTGATCGCCTTGCGACGCACCACGTCGATCGTCGCGGTGCCGGCCTCGCCGAACGTGACCGTGCCGTCCACGAGGCGGCCGTGGTGCACCGAGAGCCCCTTGACGGGCGCCTGGACGTCGTCCACCTCGATGCGCGCACCGCCGTCGAGCAGGATCGTGCCCTGGTCGGCGAGCTGGCCGCCCGACTCCGCGTAGAACGGCGTGCGGTCGAGGACGACCTCGACGTCGGCCGGCGCCGTCGCCGCGGGTGCGGGGACGCCGTCGACGAGGAGGCCGACGACGCGCGAGCGCGACGTGGTGTCGGTGTACCCGAGGAACTCGACCGGACCGGACGTCTCGCTGCTCAGCGTCTGGTGCAGCTCCTGGTAGGCCGCGGTGTCCGCGCGGCCCGCCCGCTTGGCGAGCGCGTCCGCGCGGGCGCGCTGGCGCTGGGCCTGCATGAGCGAGCGGAACGCGGTCTCGTCGACCGAGACGCCCTGCTCCGCGGCCATCTCGAGCGTCAGGTCGATCGGGAAGCCGTAGGTGTCGTGCAGCTGGAACGCCTGCTCGCCCGACAGCAGCGGCGCCGCCGTCGGCGCGTCTCCCCCGGCCTGCGACTTCACGGTGCGCACGGCGGTGTCGAGGATCGTCGTACCGGCCGCGAGCGTGCGGCGGAACGCGTCCTCCTCCGCGTACGCGACGCTGCTGATGCGGTCGAACCGCTCCGCGAGCTCGGGGTAGGACGGGCTCATCGCGTCCTTGCTCACCGGCAGGAGCGTCGGCAGCGCGAGGTCCTCGACGCCGAGCAGGCGCATCGCGCGCACCGAACGGCGCAGCAGGCGCCGGAGCACGTAGCCGCGGCCCTCGTTGGACGGCGTGACGCCGTCGCCCATGAGCATGAGGCTGCTGCGGACGTGGTCGGCGACGACGCGCATGCGGACGTCGTCGTCGCGCTCGGCGCCGTAGCGGCGGCCCGAGAGCTCCTGCGCCGCCTGGATGACCGGGAAGACCTCGTCGATCTCGTACATGTTGTCGACGCCCTGCAGCAGGTACGCGACCCGCTCGAGCCCCATGCCGGTGTCGATGTTCTTCTGCTGGAGCTCCCCGAGGATCGGGAAGTCCTCCTTGCCGCCGCCGTCGCCGCGCTCGTACTGCATGAAGACGAGGTTCCAGATCTCGATGTAGCGGTCCTCGTCGACGACGGGGCCGCCCTCGGCGCCGTACTCCGGCCCCCGGTCGACGTAGATCTCCGAGCACGGACCCGCCGGGCCGCGCGCCCCCGTCGACCAGTAGTTGTCCTTCATGCCACGGCGCTGGATGCGCTCGTCGGGCAGGCCGGCGATGTGCTTCCAGAGCGCGGCCGCCTCGTCGTCGTCGTGGTAGACGGTCACCCAGATCGTCTCGGGGTCGAAGCCGAACCCGCCGTCCGCGGTGGAGCCCGTGACGAGCTCCCACGCGTAGGTGATCGCGCCTTCCTTGAAGTAGTCCCCGAACGAGAAGTTGCCGTTCATCTGGAAGAACGTGCCGTGCCGGGTCGTCTTGCCGACCTCTTCGATGTCGAGCGTGCGCACGCACTTCTGCACGCTCGTGGCGCGCGGCCACGGCGCGGTCTGCTCGCCGAGCATGTACGGGATGAACGGCACCATGCCCGCGATGACGAACAGCGTCGACGGGTCGGGCGAGATGAGCGGGGCCGACGGGACGACGGTGTGCCCGCGGCCCTCGAAGTAGTCGAGCCAGCGCTGGCGGATCTCGGCGGTACGCATGGTGTCCTCGGGTGCTCGTCGTGTGTCGGTGCCGGCTCACGGCCGGCGGTGGTGCTGTCAGGTTCAGCGTGCGCGCGCCGCGGGCTGTTCCGCGGCTGACGCGCGTGCTGTCAGTAGAACGAGTAGGGCAGGTCCCCGTCGGCGTCGTCCGGGTCCTCGGTCGCGGGCCGTCGGTGCGCGGCGCGCCGCGGCGCGGCTCCCTGCGTCGTGGCCTCGGCGTCGCGACGGCGAGCCCGCTCCTCGCGCAGCGCGTCCACGTCGACGTCGCCGACCAGGTCGTGCGTGAGCTGCGCCTCGCGCTCCGCGAGCCCCGCGAGGAACTCGGCGCGCACCGTGCGGGCCGCTGTCGTCACCTGGTCCACGACGCCGAGCGCCCCGCCCGTCCCGGCCGGCAGGTACCCGGTCACGACGTCCCGCGCACGGCGCACCACCACGAGCGTCACGGTCGCACCGACGGCGACCCAGAACAGGCGCCGCATCAGCGGGTCCTCGACGCCTTCGCGCTCGCGCCCAGCCCGGACAGCGCGCGGCGCACGCCGTAGGAGAACGCGGCGACCTTGATCATCGGCCCGCCGACCGTCGCGGCGAACAGCGACGTGAGCGCCGAGACGTTCGCGGACACCTGCGCCGCGGACGTCGTGATCGTGTCGACCCGCTCGAGCTGGCTGTTGGTCGACGCGACCACCGTCGCCGTCTCGTCGATCACGGGCAGCGTGTGCTCGGTGATCTCGCGCAGCGACGCGCTCGCCTGGTCGAAGGTCCGGCCGAGCTTGACCAGCGGGACCGCGAGGACCCCGACGAGCAGCACGAACGCGATCGCCGCGACGAGTCCTGCGACGTCTCCGACCGACATGGAGGCCCTCCCGAACAGTGGTGGCCGGGCGAGCGCCCGAACCTGCGAAACCCTACCCGGACAGCACAGCGCCCCGCGTGCGCCGGGTTCGGCACGCGCGGGGCGCTGAGGTGCTGCGATGCGTGCGGGTGTCAGCGCGCGTAGTACTCGACGACGAGCTG
Organism: Cellulomonas sp. NPDC055163; assembly: GCF_053607065.1. Classification (NCBI taxonomy): domain Bacteria; kingdom Bacillati; phylum Actinomycetota; class Actinomycetes; order Micrococcales; family Cellulomonadaceae; genus Cellulomonas; species Cellulomonas sp. NPDC055163. The sequence continues at coordinate 171,177 of NZ_JBSGSU010000005.1, forward strand.
GACCTCGCAGGTCACGGGGACCTCGGCGCGCTTGGGCGCACGGACCAGGACGGCGCTCAGCTTCTCGAGCTGGACGTCGATGTAGCCCGGGACGGCCGGCAGGACGTCGCGGTGCGCACCGGCGGCGGCGACCTGGAACGGCACCGTGGCCTGGCTCTTCGGCTTGACCTGGAGCGTCTGGCCCGGCTTCACGCGGAACGACGGGCGGTCCACGATCTTGCCGTCGACGAGCACGTGACGGTGCACGACGACCTGGCGGGCCTGGAGGATCGTGCGGGCGAAGCCGGCACGCAGGACGAGCGCGTCGAGACGCGTCTCGAGGTTCTCGACGAGCGCCTCACCGGTCAGGCCCGGGGCCTTGCGGGCGTCCTCGTACGCACGGGCGAGCTGCTTCTCGCGGAGCGCGTACTGCGCACGCAGACGCTGCTTCTCCCGGAGACGGACGGCGTAGTCGGACTCGGTCCGACGGCGCGCGCGGCCGTGCTCGCCCGGGGGGTAGGGGCGCTTCTCGAAGTGCTTGACGGCCTTGGGCGTCAGCGCGAGGCCGAGGGCGCGCGAGAGGCGCACCTGGCGACGCGAGCGGGTCACACTGCTCACAGACGTACTTCCTGTCGTTGTAGACGTCACACCCGACGCGGAGACTCCGGCGGGGTGGGGCCGACCTTCGGTGCGCGACCCGTGTCGGTCGCGCGGCTAAGGCCCCAGGTGGTCGTCCGGCTCGTGGGGACGGCCTGCGCTCCCCGGTCTCCCGGGCTGCACCGTGCCGCCGCCCACCGGGCAACCTGTACAGACTAACGGTTGCGGGCCGGTGCACCCAATCGCGTCAGCCGTCGCTCGCCAGGATCGCCCGGATGCGCTCGAGCCGCTCGGTCACGGACCGCTCGAAGCCCCGGTCGCTCGGCGCGTAGTACCGCGTCCCGACCAGCTCGTCGGGGAGGTACTGCTGCGCGGCGACCGCGTGCGGCGCGTCGTGGGCGTACCGGTAGCCCTTCCCGTGGCCGAGCTCCTTCGCGCCGGCGTAGTGCGCGTCGCGCAGGTGCTCCGGGACCGAGCCGATCCGGCCCGCGCGCACGTCCGCGAGCGCCGCGTCGATCCCCGTGTACGCCGCGTTGGACTTCGGCGCGGTCGCGAGGTGCACGACGGCCTCGGCCAGGATGATCCGAGCCTCGGGCATGCCGATGAGCGCGACGGCCTGCGCGGCGGCGACCGCGGTCTGCAGCGCGCTCGGGTCGGCCATGCCGACGTCCTCGGCCGCCGCGATGACGATGCGGCGGGCGATGAAGCGGGGGTCCTCGCCGGCGGCGATCATCCGCGCGAGGTAGTGCAGGGACGCGTCGACGTCGGAGCCGCGCATCGACTTGATGAAGGCGCTGATGACGTCGTAGTGCTGGTCGCCGTCGCGGTCGTAGCGGACCGCGGCCACGTCGATCGCGCGCTCGACGGTCGCGAGGTCGACGACGGCAGGGGCTGGGGCGCCCTCGGGGCGCACGGGGTCGCCTGCCCGGGCGTCCTCGGGTGCGGCCCCGGACGCGGCTGGGTCGGCGGGCAGGGTGTCCTCGTCCGCGCTCGGGGCGGACCTGTCGTCGTGGTCCGCGAGCGCCGCACCGGCCGCGGCCTCGAGGATCGTCAGGGCCTTGCGTGCGTCGCCGCCCGCGAGCCGCAGGAGGTGCGCCTCGGCGTCCTCGTCGAGGGTGACCGCGCCGCCGAGCCCCCGCTCGTCGAGCACGGCACGGCGCACGAGGGCGCGGACGTCCTCGACGCCGAGCGGTTGCAGGGTCAGCAGGAGCGAGCGGGACAGCAGCGGGGAGTTCACCGAGAAGCTCGGGTTCTCGGTGGTGGCCGCGACGAGCGTGACCCAGCGGTTCTCGACGCTGGGCAGGAGCGCGTCCTGCTGGGCCTTGGTGAAGCGGTGCACCTCGTCGATGAACAGGACCGTCTCGCTGCCGTCCCCGGCGAGGCGGCGCCGGGCGTCGTCGATCACGGCACGGACGTCCTTGACGCCGGCGGTCACGGCGGACAGCTCGACGAAGCGCCGGCCCGACGTCGCCGCGATGAGGTAGGCGAGCGTCGTCTTGCCCGTCCCCGGCGGGCCCCACAGCACCACGGAGCTGGGTGCGGCGCGCCGCGAGGCCTCCGCCCCGGGCTCGACGAGGCGCCGCAGCGGCGAGCCGGCGACGAGCAGGTGCCCCTGGCCGGCGACCTCGGCGAGGGTGCGGGGGCGCATGCGCACCGCGAGAGGGGCACCGGCCGAGACCGTGGGCAGCCCCTGCGCGGTCGAGCTGACCGCGTCGAACAGGTCCATGGCGCCGAGCCTACGCACCGTCGCCGACAGCACCGTGACCAGGGCGACCCCCGGCGCGGGGACGGGAGCCGTCCGTGCGCGGTCCGGTGTGCGGTCGCGCGCGCGTTGCTGCGATGCTGACGCCGTGTTCGAGAGACTGGGCCGCACGGTCGCCCACCACCCCCGCCTCACGGTCGCCGTCTGGCTCGTCCTCACGGTGCTGGGCTTCGGCCTCGCCGTGGTCGGCGTGCACGGCGAGAACCTGTTCGAGCGGCTCTCCACGGGTGAGCCCGCGGTGCCGGGCTCGGACAGCTCGCGTGCCAACGAGATCCTGCGGGACGCCGACGCGCGCGGCGCGAGCCTGACGCTCGTGGTGCGCGGGGTGGACCCGACCACGGCCGGCGTCGCGGAGGCGCTCGCGCCGGTGCACGAGGAGCTCGCGGGCATCGAGGGCGTCGCGTCGGTGATCGACCCGCTCGTCCTCCCGGAGGGCGCCGCGAACCCGGCGGCCGCACCGCTGATCGCGCAGGACGGCACGGGCTTCCTCGTCGTCGTCGAGCTCGAGCCCGGGCTGGGCGAGGCCGCGCAGGACGAGGCGCTCGCGTCCGTCGAGCGCACCCTCGACGGCGTCCCCACGGCGCTCGAGGCGGTCTCCCCCGGGGCCACCGGGCTGGTCGGCGGGACGACGCTCATCGTCGAGGCGATCACGAGCCAGGTCGAGGAGGACCTCGCGACCGGCGAGACGATCGCGCTGCCCGTCGCGCTCGTCATCATGGTCCTGGTCTTCGGCGGGTTCCTCGCGGCCTCGATGCCGATGGTCGGGGCGATCGCCTCGATCGCGGGCGGGCTCGGGGCGCTGCTCGGGTTCTCCTACCTGCTGGACCTCGACTCGTCCGTGGTCAACGTCGTGACGATCCTCGGCCTCGGGCTCTCGATCGACTACGGGCTGCTCATCGTGTCCCGGTTCCGCGAGGAGCTGCATCACCTCGTCGACGAGGACGGCGGCGCGGGCGCCCGGCGGCGGCGGGGTGACGGCGCGGTCGTCACCGCCCTGACCCGCACCATGTCGACGGCGGGTCGCACGGTCGCGTTCTCGGCGGTGACGGTCGCGATCTCCATCGCCGGCCTGCTCGCGTTCCGTCCCGACATCCTGCGGGCGTTCGGGGCGGCGGGCGTCGCGGTGATCGTCGTGGCCGTCGCGACCGCGCTCACCCTCGTGCCGGCGATCCTCGTGCTGTTCGGGCGCCGGCTCGTGCGCCCCGGGCTCGTCTCGCGCGTCCCGGGGCTGCGCGGGCTGCTGGCCCGGACCGCGGACGTGCAGTCCGAGGAGGGCGCCTTCTCCCGGCTCGCGAGCCGGGTCCAGCGCCACCCGTGGGTCGTCATGCTCGGGTCGGTGGTGCTGCTCGGGGTGCTCGCGCTCCCGCTCCTGCAGCTCGAGCTGCGCAACTCCACGACGCAGCTGCTCCCGACGGGCACCACGCAGCGCGAGTACGTCGAGGCGCTCGCCGACGACTACCCGGCGGCGTCGTCACCGGGGGTCGTCGTGGTCGCCGAGACCTCGCTCGAGGCCGCCACCGCGTGGGCCGCGTCGATCGCCGAGCTCGACGACGTCGCGGCCGTCGACCCGCCGTCGCCCAGCGGCGCGCACGTCGTGATCGGCGTGCGGCCGGACACGGCCGACCCCGGCGACGCGGTCGCCCGCGGTGTCGTCCGCCAGATCCGGGACCTCGACGCGGACTTCCCGGTGCTCGTCACCGGTCAGGCCGCGGGCCAGATGGACTTCGCGGACTCGCTCGTCGAGCGCCTGCCGTGGGCCGCCGGGATCGTCGCCGCCGCCACGCTCGTGCTGCTGTTCCTCATGACCGGCTCGGTCGTGATCCCGATCAAGGCGCTGCTGACGAACGTGCTGTCCATCGCGGCGTCGCTGGGCGTGCTCGTGTGGGTGTTCCAGGACGGGCACCTGTCCGGGCTCCTGGGCTTCGAGTCGACCGGCGGCATCGAGACGTACGTGCTCGCGCTCGTCGTGGCGTTCGCGTTCGGGCTCGCGATGGACTACGAGGTGTTCCTGCTCTCGCGGATCAAGGAGCTGCACGACGCCGGGCTGCCCAACGACGAGGCCGTGCGCCTGGGGCTGCAGCGCTCCGGGCGCATCATCACGTCGGCCGCGGCGATCATCATCGTCGTGTTCGCGGGCTTCGTCGCCGGCAAGCTCCTCGTCATCAAGGAGGTCGGCTTCGCCCTCGCGGTCGCGGTGCTCATCGACGCGACGGTCGTGCGGCTGCTGCTCGTGCCGGCGACGATGACGGTCCTGGGGCGCGCGAACTGGTGGGCGCCGGGCTTCCTGCGGCGCCTGCACGCGCGCGTCGGCCTCGACCACTGACACGGCGCGTCGGACCTGCGGCGCCCCAGCCGAACGGGCGACGCGTCGGCGAGGGGCAGGTGGAGCCGCCGCGCCGGTGGTGACCGGCGCGGCGACCGCTCACTCCGCGGGCGGCGCGACCTTCGGCTTCGCATCGACGCCGGCCTCGCGGCGCTGCGCCGCGGTGATCGGTGCCGGCGCCCCGGTCAGCGGGTCGTAGCCGCCACCCGACTTCGGGAACGCGATGACGTCGCGGATCGACTCGGAGCGCGTCAGCAGCGCGACGATCCGGTCCCAGCCGAACGCGATCCCGCCGTGCGGGGGCGCCCCGAACTGGAACGCGTCGAGCAGGAACCCGAACTTCTCCTGGGCCTCCTCCTCGCCGATCCCCATGATCCGGAAGACGCGCTCCTGCACGTCGCGCCGGTGGATACGGATCGACCCACCGCCGATCTCGTTGCCGTTGCACACGATGTCGTACGCGTACGCGAGAGCCGAGCCCGGGTCCTCCTCGAACCGGTCGAGCCACTCCGGTGTCGGCGACGTGAAGGCGTGGTGCACCGCGGTCCAGGCCCCCTCGCCGACCGCGACGTCGTCGTCCTCGCCCGTGGGCTTGAACAGCGGCGCGTCGACCACCCACACGAAGTTCCACGCGTCCTCGTCGACGAGCCCGCCGCGCCGGCCGATCTCGAGCCGCGCCGCGCCGAGGAGCGCCCGCGCGTCCGACACCGTGCCCGCCGCGAAGAAGACCGCGTCGCCCGGGCTCGCGCCCACGGCGGCCACCAGGCCCGCACGCTCGGCCTCGGACAGGTTCTTGGCGACCGGGCCGCCGAGCTCGCCGTCCTCGCCGACGGTGACGTACGCGAGGCCCTTGGCGCCGCGCTGCTTCGCCCACTCCTGCCACGCGTCGAACCCGCGGCGCGGCGTCGCGGCGCCGCCCGGCTGGACGACCGCGCCGACGTAGGGCGCCTGGAACACCCGGAACGGGGTGTCGACGAAGTACTCGGTCAGCTCGACGAGCTCGAGCCCGAAGCGCAGGTCCGGCTTGTCGGAGCCGTACCGTGCCATCGCGTCGGCGAACGTCATGCGCGGGATCGGCGTCGGGACCGTGTACCCGATGAGCTCCCAGAGCGCGACGAGGATCTTCTCGCCGAGCGCGATCACGTCGTCCTGCTCGACGAAGCTCATCTCGACGTCGAGCTGCGTGAACTCCGGCTGCCGGTCGGCGCGGAAGTCCTCGTCGCGGTAGCAGCGCGCGATCTGGTAGTACCGCTCGAGGCCCGCGACCATGAGCAGCTGCTTGAACAGCTGCGGCGACTGCGGGAGCGCGTACCACGAGCCCGGAGCGAGCCGCGCAGGCACCACGAAGTCGCGCGCACCCTCGGGGGTCGAGCGCGTCAGCGTCGGCGTCTCGACCTCGACGAAGTCCGCGGCGTCGAGCACGCGGCGGGCAGCCTGGTTCGCCTGCGAGCGCAGGCGCAGCGCACGCGCCGGAGCGGGACGACGCAGGTCGAGGTAGCGGTGCTTGAGGCGCGCCTCCTCGCCGATCGTCTCGTCGAGCGCCGACGACACCTGGAACGGCAGCGGCGCGGACTCGTTGAGGACGACGACCTCCTGCGCGACGACCTCGACCTCGCCGGTCGCGAGGTGCGCGTTCTCGTTGCCCTCCGGACGGCGCCCGACCTCCCCGGTGACCTGGAGCACGTACTCGTTGCGCAGACCGTGCGCGACCTGCTCGTCACGGACGACGACCTGGGCGATGCCGCTCGCGTCGCGCAGGTCGATGAAGGCCACACCGCCGTGGTCGCGCCGCCGGTCCACCCACCCGGTCAGGGTGACGGTCGTACCGATGTGCTCGGCTCGCAGGGAGCCGGCGGAGTGGGTGCGGAGCACGAGAGGGTCCTTCCGGGACGTCCAGGGGATGGCGCCGCGTGGGCGCCCGGACGAGTCTAGTGGGGCGGGCCCGGCCGACGACCTCCCGATACCCCGGGTCGCGGCGTGCAGGCCCGGCCGCCGTGACGCACCCGGTTGCGGCGACGGTGCCGCGGGGCGAGGCTCGGGGGATGGCGACCTCGGCGCGCGTCCCCGCTCCCGGACCTGTCCGGGACGCTGGTGCTCGCACGCACGGCTCGGCCCCGCCGACGCCCCGGAGCACCGTGCCGTGGTGCGCGACCCCGCGCACCCGCACCTGAGCTGAGCGGCGCGTGCGACGGGGGGTGTCAGCGGGCCAGGTACGGGTTGCCGGCGAGCTCGGCCGCGACCCGGCTCGACGGGCCGTGCCCGGGGAGCACCACGGTGTGCGGCGGGAGCGGGGCGACCACCTCCCGCAGGGTCGCCGCCATCACCGCCGCGTCGCCGCCGGGCAGGTCGGTGCGGCCGATCGTGCCCGCGAAGAGCACGTCGCCGGTGAGGGCCACGAGCTCGGGGCCGCTGCCGGTCCGCTGCTCGGCAGCACCGGCCGACGCCGCCGACCCTCGTCCCGGGGCGGCCGGCCCCCCGTCCGCCGCCTCGGGCACCGCACCGAGCAGGTACAGCGTCGACCCCTGGGTGTGCCCGGGCGCGTGCCGGGCGACGATGCGCGACCCGCCGAGCCGGAGCACCACGTCCGCGCTCCGGCCGGACTTCCCCGCGGCGCCGCCGAACGTCTCGACCCGTGTCGGGCGCCGGTAGGACTCCGGGCGCGCACCGGACGCGGCGAGCGCCTGCGCGAGCGGGCCGCCCGGGTCGTGCGAGGCCCCGAGCCCGAGCGTGCCGAACGGGTCGTCGAGCCGGTAGGCGTCGGCGGCGTGCACGTGCACCGGCACGGCGAACGCCTCGGACAGCTCGGCCGCGTCCCACGTGTGGTCGACGTGCCCGTGGGTCGCGAGCACCGCGACGCACCGCAGGCCGTGCGCGGCCACCGCGTCACGCACCGGACCGGCGACACCGGCGCCCGCGTCGACCACCACGCACGTGCCGTCGTCGGCGACCACGACGTAGCAGTTGGTGCCGAACACAGGGGCGACGACGGTGAGGATCTGCACGTCACCACGGTAGCGGCGGGGCTCCGAGACCAGACCGTGACCTTCGGCGCCGCCGGACGACGCGCCGCGTGGCGACCGCGGGGTGTCCCCTGCCTAGACTGTCGGAGGTCCAGAGTGCGACGCGGCAGGCCACAGCGTCAGCCGGTCGCCCGTCGTCGAGGAGTCTGCGTGTCGTCCAGCAAGCGCGAGCGTGAGTACGAGCGTCGCCGTTACGAGAAGTGGCAGCAGCGTCAGGCCGCGCACCGCGAACGTCGCCGCAAGCAGGTCATCGCGGGGTCGCTCGTCGGTGTCCTCGTGCTCGGGCTCGGCGTGGTGTCCGCGATGATCCTCACCCGCGACGACACCGCCGCGGACGCTGCACCGACCGCGACCGGCTCCCCCGCGCCCGAGGCGTCGGCGAGCGCGCTGCCCGCCCGCACGGGCAACGGTGGCGTCGTCCCCGACCCCGCCGCCGCCGAGGGCCGCACCTGGACCGGCGCGCTCACGCTCAGCACCGGCGCGGTCGGCCTCGAGCTCGACGGCGCCGCGGCCCCGCAGGCCGTCGCCAACTTCGTGACGCTCGCACGCGAGGGCTACTTCGACGGGACCAGGTGTCACCGGCTCGTGACCGAGGGCATCCACGTCCTGCAGTGCGGCGACCCGACCGCGACCGGCACGGGCGGCCCCGGCTACACCTGGGGCCCCATCGAGAACGCCCCGGCGGACGACGTCTACCCCGCGGGCACGCTCGCCATGGCCCGTGTCGGCGGCAGCGGCGAGTCCATGGGCAGCCAGTTCTTCCTCGTCTACGAGGACTCGACCATCCCGTCCGACGCAGCGGGCGGGTACACGGTGTTCGGCCGCATCACCTCCGGACTGGACGTGGTGCAGGCAATCGCTGACGGCGGGATCGGTGCCGACGGAACGGCACCGGCCTCCGACGTCATCATCGAGGGAGTGGAGACCCAGTGACCGAGAACCCGGCTGCCCGGCAGCCCGAGACCGACGACGTCGCGGTGTCCACACCACCGGAGGGCCCCGAGCCCGCCGCCGAGGACATCGCGTCCGGCGGCGGCGAGGACCTCGACGCGCAGATCGCGGCGGACGTCGCCGACGCCGGCGAGTTCCAGGCGGCCCCGGCGCTTGAGGACGCGGTGCCCGACGAGGAGCCCGTCGCCGGGGAGACGCCGGCCGAGGTGGCGCCCGTGGAGGCGACCGCCGACGACGACGTCACGGACGCCACCCCGGCCGCGGACGACGCCGTCACCGACGAGTCGGCGAACCCGGAGCAGGGCGATGCCGACGCGGGCGCTGACGACGCGGCGGCCGCAGACACGGTGGCCGAGGACACGGTGACCGAGGACGCGGTGGCCGTCGAGCCGGCGGTTGCCGAGGACGCGGCACCCGCCGACGCGGCCGACGACGCGCCCGCGGTCGACCCGGTCGCGGCCGACGCGGTCGCGGCCGACGCGGTCGCCGAGAGCACGGCAGCCGCGCACACCGTCGCCGACGACACCCCGGCCGCCGCGGACGGAGCGGCGCCCGCGAGCTCCGCTCCCGCCGGGGCGGACGCGACCTCGGGCGCGGCCCCCGAGCCGGCGGCGGCCACCACAGCGGCCCCTCGTCCGGCGCCGCGACCGGTCCCGCGCCCGGTCCCCCGCCCGTCGGCCCGGCCGGTCGCGACCCCGCAGGCGGGAGCACCCGCCGGCGCACCCGTGGTCTCCGCGGCCGTCGTCCCGCCCCAGGACGCCGCCGAGGCCGCGCACGCCGCGACCTTCGGCCGCGTCGACGAGGACGGCACCGTGTACGTCCGGGAGGAGGCCGGCGAGCGTGCGGTCGGCCAGTTCCCCGGTGCCGGGCACGACGAGGCGCTCGCGCTGTACGTGCGCCGGTTCCTGGACCTGCAGGCCAAGGTCGTGCTGTTCGAGGCGCGTCTCGGTGCCACGGACCTCGCGGTCAAGGAGATCGACCAGACCCTGGCGAAGCTGACCGACGAGCTCGCCGAGCCCGCTGCGGTCGGTGACCTGGCGGCGCTGCGTGCGCGGCTCGACGCGCTGCGGGGGGTCGCTGCGGAGCGCCGCGCCGCTGCGGAGGCCGAGCGGGCAGCCGCGCGCGAGGCGGCGGTCGCCTCCCGCACGGCGATCGTCGAGCAGGCCGAGAAGATCGCGTCGACCGACCCGAGCCGGATCCAGTGGCGTCCCGCCGGTGAGCAGCTGCGCCTGCTGCTCGACCAGTGGAAGGACGCCCAGCGCAACGGCCCGCGCCTCGACCGGCCGACCGAGGAGTCGCTGTGGAAGCGGTTCAGCCACGCGCGCACCTCGTTCGACCGTGAGCGCCGGCACTTCTTCGCCGAGCTCGAGTCGCGCAACGCGGGCGCCAAGGCCGCGAAGGAGGCGCTCGTCCGCGAGGCCGAGGCCCTGGCGACGAGCACGGACTGGGGCGCGACGGCGGGTGCCTACCGCGACCTCATGACGCGCTGGAAGGCCGCCGGGCGTGCGAGCCGCTCCGACGACGACGCGCTGTGGGCCCGGTTCCGCAGCGCGCAGGACGCGTTCTTCGCCGCGCGCGACGCCGCGTCCGCCGCGACCGACACCGAGTTCCGCGCGAACCTCGAGGTCAAGGAGGCGCTGCTCGCCGAGGCCGAGCGCCTGGTCCCGGTCACGGATCTGCGTGCCGCGAAGGCGGCCCTGCGCGGCATCCAGGACCGGTGGGAGTCCGCCGGCAAGGTGCCGCGCGCCGACGTGCAGCGCGTCGAGGCCCGCATGCGTGCGGTCGAGACGGCCGTGCGCGACGCCGAGCAGAGCGACTGGCGCCGGAGCAACCCCGAGACGCGCGCCCGCGCCGAGGGCGCCGCAGCGCAGCTCGAAGCGGCGATCGCCGGTCTCGAGGACGACCTGGCCAAGGCGCAGACGAAGGGTGACCAGCGCCGGATCCGCGAGGCCCAGGCGGCGCTCGACGCGCGTCGCGCGTGGCTCGAGCAGGTGCAGCGCGCCGCGCAGGACGCACGCGGCTGATCGGTCCTCGACGGGGCGGTGCGGGCGTCTGGCCCGCACCGCCCCGTCGGCGCGTCCGGCAGCGGAGCACGCCGCGCGACGGCAGGCGGCGGCCAGCGACGGCCACGGTGCTGCGCGCCGGCCGTCGCCGCGCCGCCCACCGGCTGTGCACAGGCCGCACGCGTCCGCCGGCGCCAGCCGGTCCCGTGCCGCCACCGGCTGTGCACGGGCCGCACGCGCCCGCGCGACGGCCGCCATGCTGGGGCCGTGCGCCCCACACCCTGGATGCCCCCGCCCGGCCTTCCGCTGCCGCTCGAGATCCTGCCGGCCGACGTCGGCGGGCTGACGCACCGCGCCCTGGTGCGTGACGGGGTGACGCGACCCGTCTGGGGTGACCTCACCGTGCCGTCGGACGTCCCCGTGGGTCCGCACCTGCGCGCGGCGGCCTTCCGAGGGCTCGTGCCGGCGCGCGCGGTCGTCGGGCGACGCTCGGCGGTGTGGGTGCACACCGGCGAGCACGCCCCACGCCGTGTCGACGTGCTCGTGCCGCCGCGGAGCCGACGGCCGGACCCGCACCCGTCCCGCACGACGTACGAGTGCGCGCTGCCCGTGCAGGACGTGCTCGACCTCGGCGGCGTGCGCGTCACGACGGTCCAGCGCACCGGCCTCGACGTCGCCCGGTGGTGCGCGCCCGAGGACGCCCTCGCGCTGCTGGGTCCCCTGGTCCGGGCCGGTTTCGACGCCGAGCGCGCGCTGGCCGAGCTCGCGGTGCTGCACGGGTACGCGGGGACGCTCGCCGCAGCGTCGGTCCTGGACGCGCTGGGTCCCCCGCCGTCCGACCCGGAGGCCGACGGCCGCCACCCGCGCGGCGACGCGCGGCAGCCGCGCACCGTGGAGCAGTCGGGTCAGGCGCGGATCGCGGGCTCCTCGGACGCCTTGGCGCCCGTGATCCGGTAGACGTCGAACACGCCCTCGACCTTCCGGACCGCCCCGAGCACCGACGCGAGGTGGGACGGCTCGGCCATCTCGAACACGAAGCGTGACATCGCCACGCGGTCGCGCGACGTCGACACCGACGCGGACAGGATGTTGACGTGGTGGTCCGACAGCACCCGCGTGACGTCCGAGAGCAGGCGGCTCCGGTCGAGCGCCTCGACCTGGATCTGCACGAGGAACAGCGCGCTGCTCCCCTGCGTCCAGCTGACGTCCACGATGCGCTCCGGCTGCTGGCGCAGGCCGTCGACGTTGATGCAGTCGGTGCGGTGCACGCTCACGCCGGCGCCGCGCGTCACGAAGCCGATGATCTCGTCGCCCGGGACCGGCGTGCAGCACTTCGCGAGCTTGACCCAGATGTCGTCGACGCCCTTGACCACGACGCCGGGGTCCCCGGTGCGGATGCGACGCGCGGTGTGCCCGGGCCGCGCGGTCTCGGCCAGGTCCTCCTCGGCGCCCGGCTCCCCACCCATCGACTGCACGAGCCGCTGGACGACGCTCGCAGCGGACGCCTGGCCCTCGCCGATGGCCGCGTACAGCGCGGACACGTCGGCATACCGCATCTCGTTCGCCAGAGCCACGAGGGACTCGTGCGAAAGCAGGCGCTGGATCGGCAGGTTCTGCTTGCGCATCGCCTTCGCGATCGCGTCCTTGCCCTGCTCGATGGCCTCCTCGCGGCGCTCCTTCGAGAACCACTGCCGGATCTTGTTGCGCGCGCGGGGGCTCTTGACGAAGCCCATCCAGTCGCGGCTCGGCCCGGCGGTCTCGGACTTGGACGTGAAGACGTCGACCACGTCGCCGTTCTCCAGTGCCGAGTCGAGCGGCACCAGACGGCCGTTGACCCGGGCACCCATGGTCCGGTGGCCGACCTCGGTGTGCACGGCGTACGCGAAGTCGACCGGGGTGGACCCGGCGGGCAACGAGATGACGTCGCCCTTCGGGGTGAAGACGTACACCTCGGCGCCGGCGATCTCGAAGCGGAGCGAGTCGAGGAACTCGCTCGGGTCGGCGGTCTCCTTCTGCCAGTCGACGAGCTGACGCAACCACGTCATGTCGTTGCCCGCGGCGTCGGTGGCTGCCGGCTGGTTCTTCGCGTTCTCCTTGTACTTCCAGTGCGCGGCGACGCCGTACTCCGCGCGGCGGTGCATGTCGTGCGTCCGGATCTGGATCTCGACGGGCTTGCCGCCGGGGCCGATCACGGTCGTGTGCAGCGACTGGTACAGGTTGAACTTGGGCATCGCGATGTAGTCCTTGAACCGGCCCGGGACCGGGTTCCACCGCGCGTGCAGCGCACCGAGCGCGGCGTAGCAGTCCCGGACCGAGTCGACCAGGACGCGGACGCCGACGAGGTCGTAGATGTCGGCGAAGTCGCGGCCGCGCACGATCATCTTCTGGTAGATCGAGTAGTAGTGCTTGGGCCGGCCGGACACGGTCGCCTTGATCCGCGCGCTGCGCAGGTCCGCGCCGACCTGGTCGCGCACGACGGCGAGGTACTCCTCACGCGCGGGAGCGCGCTCCGCGACGAGGTGCACGATCTCGTCGTAGACCTTCGGGTACAGCGTCGCGAACGACAGGTCCTCGAGCTCCCACTTGATCGTGTTCATCCCGAGCCGGTGCGCGAGCGGGGCGTAGATCTCGAGCGTCTCGCGGGCCTTGCGCTCCGCGGACGCCGACGCGACGAACTTCCAGGTCCGCGCGTTGTGCAGGCGGTCGGCGAGCTTGATGACGAGCACCCGGATGTCGCGCGACATCGCGACGACCATCTTGCGGACCGTCTCGGCCTGCGCGGCGTCGCCGTAGGTCACCTTGTCCAGCTTGGTGACGCCGTCGACGAGCATGGCGATCTCGGGGCCGAACTCCGTGCGGAGCTGGTCGAGGGAGTACTCGGTGTCCTCGACGGTGTCGTGCAGCAGCGCCGCGGCGAGCGTCGGTGGCGTCATGCCGAGGTCCGCGAGGATCGTCGCGACCGCGACCGGGTGCGTGATGTACGGGTCGCCGCTCTTGCGCATCTGACCGCGGTGCGCGCGCTCGGCGACGACGTACGCCTGCTCGATGACCCCGAGGTCGGCCTTGGGGTGGTTGGTGCGGATCGCCTGGAGGAGCGGCTCGAGCGCCGGGGACGTCCCCGGGGCGCGCGTGCTGAAGCGCGCGAGCCGCGAGCGGACCCGTCCGCCGGCGATCGCCTCCGCGGGCGCCGTCTGCGGCTCCTGGCGTGCTTCGTCGCTCATCGCACACCCCCTCCCGCGCCCATCCGACGGGCGCCCGTCGGACCGCACCCGGTGCAAGGGGCGGCCCGCCGGGTCCCCACCGACCCGATCCGTGAAGTGTACGGCGGGACGGGGTCAGCTCACGCCGAGCAGCGCCTCGACACGACGACCCTGCAGGCGCGCACGCCCGCCGAGGAACTCGAGGTCGACGAGGAACGTCAGACCGACGACCTCGGCGCCGCAGGCCTCGAGCAGCTCGACCGTCGCGGCGGCCGTGCCGCCCGTGGCGAGGACGTCGTCGACCACGAGCACCCGCGCGCCCGCCGGGATGTCCGCGGGGTGCAGCTCGACGGTCGCCGAGCCGTACTCGAGGCTGTACTCGCGCGACACCGTCGGGCCGGGGAGCTTGCCGGCCTTGCGCACCGGGACGAAGCCGGCCCCGAGCGCCACGGCGACGGGCGCCGCGAACATGAACCCGCGTGCCTCCATGCCGACCACGAGGTCGACCGGCCCGTCGACGCGGGCGGCCATCTCGGCGACGACCGCCGAGAAGGCCTCCGCGTCGGCGAGCACCGGCGTGATGTCCTTGAAGCCGACACCGGGCGTCGGGAAGTCCGGCACGTCGCGGATGAGCTCCGTGACGCGGGCGAGCAGGGTGGGGCCCGTGAGGCCGAGCGCCGTCATCGTGGCGCCTACCGCTTGCTCGGCTTGCGGCGCGGCTGGGCAGCCGTGCCCTGGTGCGCGCCGGGGCGGATCTGCCCGGACGCCCGCGCCGCCGCGGCGAGCGCCGGCTCACCGCCCTCGGACGCGGCGGCGCTGCGCGCACGGAGCACGCGCTCCGTGTGCTCCTTGAGCTTCGGCTCGCGCTCGCGCAGCGCGACCTCGAACGGCGTCGCGAGGAAGATCGACGAGAACGTGCCGATGCCCATGCCGACGAAGAGCGCCAGCGCGATGTCGCGCAGCGTCCCGGCGCCGAGGATGAACGCACCGACGAACAGGATCGCCGAGACCGGGAGCAGTGCGACGACCGAGGTGTTGATCGAGCGCACGAGCGTCTGGTTGACCGCGAGGTTCGCCCGCTCGGCGTAGGTCGCCTTCGACTGGTCCAGGACGCCGGCGGTGTTCTCGCGCACCTTGTCGAACACCACGACGGTGTCGTAGAGCGAGTACCCGAGGATCGTCAGGAAGCCGATGACCGTCGCGGGCGTGACCTCCCACCCGACGGCGGCGTACACGCCGACCGTGACGACGAGGTCGTGGAACAGGGCGATGAGCGCCGCCGCCGCCATGCGCCAGTTGCGGAAGTACAGCGTCATGACGACCGTGACGAGCCCGAGGAACACGAGCAGGCCGCGGATCGCCTTGTCGGAGACGTCCGCGCCCCACGTCGGGCCGATGAACGAGCTCGTGACCTGGTCCGTCGAGACGTCGTACGCCTCGGCGAGGGACGTGCGGACCTGCTCGACCTCCTCGGAGGTCAGCGTCGCGGTCTGGACGCGCAGCGCGTTGGAGCCGATGCGGCTGACGCGCGCCTCCTCCTCCTCCGACACCGCGGTGACGGCGTCGATCGCGGGCTGCTCGGCCGGGTCGACGATCTCGTTGATCCGGAACTCGGAGCCGCCGCGGAACTCGATGCCGGGGTTGAGGCCCGGACGCACGAGCAGGACCGCGGAGATCAGCACGAGCACCGCGCCGATGAGGAACCACACGCGCCGCTTGCCGACGATGTCGTACGAGCGCCGTCCCGTGTACAGGTCGTTGCCCCACTGGGCGAATCCGGAGGCCATCAGTGCTCGTTCCCCTCGGTGCGTCCGGACGTCGGCTCGGCGGTGCCGTCCCCTGGGGACGGGTCCGGCGGTGTCGTGTCCGGTCCCTGCTCGGTGGTCCGCGCCGCGGCCGCCGCTGCGGCGCGGCGCTGCGCGATCGTCTGACCCGTGCCCCCGACCCCGGCCGCGACCGGAACCTTGGGCTGCGAGGGGCTCTCGA
The DNA here is from genome assembly GCF_053607065.1 of Cellulomonas sp. NPDC055163. Classification (NCBI taxonomy): domain Bacteria; kingdom Bacillati; phylum Actinomycetota; class Actinomycetes; order Micrococcales; family Cellulomonadaceae; genus Cellulomonas; species Cellulomonas sp. NPDC055163. The sequence continues at coordinate 186,998 of NZ_JBSGSU010000005.1, forward strand.
GCGACGACGTCCCGGCGTTCCCCGCGTGCACGACTCGCCCGCGGCCGACGTACCGCGGCTCGGTCCCGCCGAGCCGGCGACGGTCGAGACCCGAGAGCGGGTGACCCTCGCCGAAGAACCTGGTCCGGGCGAGCAGCAGCATGAGCGGGTGGGTGAAGAGGAAGACCACGACGAGGTCGATGATCGTCGTGAGGCCGAGCGTGAACGCGAAGCCGCGGACCCCGCCCACCGCGAGCAGGTACAGCACGATCGCGGCGAGGAAGTTGACGGCGTCCGAGGCGAGGATCGTCTGGCGCGCGCGCTCCCAGCCCTTGTCGACCGCGGCCTGGAGCGTGCGCCCGTCGCGCAGCTCGTCACGGATGCGTTCGAAGTACACGATGAACGAGTCGGCGGTGATGCCGATCGCGACGATGAGGCCGGCGACGCCCGGGAGGGAGAGCCGGTAGCCCTGCGTCCAGGAGAGCACCGCGATCACGCCGAACGTCAGGACGCCCGCCACGACGAGCGAGGCCACGGTCACGAGCCCGAGGGCGCGGTACTGGAACAGCGAGTACACGACGACGAGCCCGAGCCCGATGAGACCCGCGATGAGGCCCTTCTCGAGCTGCTCGGCACCGAGCGTCGCGGAGATCTGCTCCTCGCTCTGCACCTCGAAGGTCAGCGGGAGCGCGCCGAAGTTGAGCTGGCTCGCGAGCGTCGCGGCCGTCTCACGCGTGAAGTCGCCGGAGATCTGCGCCTTGCCGTCGGAGATGATCACGCCGGTCGCGAGGCTGGGTGCCGAGATCACGAGGCCGTCGAGCACCATCGCGAACTGGTTCTGCGGCTGGCTGAGCGCCTGGAGACGCGTCGTGGTCTCACGGAAGATCCGCGTGCCCGCGCCGTCGAGCTCCATGTTGACGACCCAGTTGTTCGTCGTCGCGCCGGTCTGCGTGACCTCGAGGCCCGACGTCGCGTTCGCGATGTTCGTGCCCTCGATCTCGACGGGGCCGAGCAGGTACTTCGCGGTGCCCTCCGGGTCGCACGTCACGAACGCGCGGTCCGCGGGCCCCTGCACCCCGCCCGTGAGGTTCGCGGGGTCGGTGCAGTCGAGCGCCGCGAAGTCGGCCTGGACCTTCGGGGTCGCGTAGTAGTCGAGGTCGCTCGGGCTGTCGGGAGCCTCCTTGGCGGGCTCGTCCGACGGCGCGGCCGTCTCGGTCGGCGCGGGCGTGGCGGCGGCCTCGGGGGCCGGCGTCGCCGCGGCGTCGGCCGCGGCCGTCGCACCGTCGGTCGGCGCGGCGGTCGCCGCCGGGTCGGCGGCGGGGTCGGTCGCCTCGGCCGGGTCCTCGACCGGGGCGGGGCCCGCGACCGTGAGCACCGGGCGCAGCTCCATCTGGGCGGACGTGCGCACGAGGGCGAGCGTCTCCGCGTCGGGGCGGCCCGGGAGCGCGACCACGATGTTCCGGCCGCCCTGGCTGGTGATCTCCGCCTCCGCGACGCCCGAGGAGTCGACGCGCTGGCGGATGACGGCGATCGCCTCCGAGATCGTCTCGGGGGTGACCTCCTCGTCGTTCTCCGTCACGGGCTGGAGGATGATCTGCGTCCCGCCCTCGAGGTCGAGCGCGAGCTTCGGGGTGAGCGACGCGTCGGACCACCTCGCGCCGGCGAGCAGGGACCCGAAGAGCGCGAGCACGAGCCCGCCCAGGATGATCAGCGAGCGCAGCGGCCGGTGACGGCGTGTGGGTTGAGCCAACGGAGTGTCTTCTCTCGTGCGCGCACCGCCACGGGCGCGGCGGTGGGATCGTGGCCCGTCCCGGCGTCGGTGCCGGTGCGGGCCTGCGGGCTACTTCTTCTCGGGTGTGTCGTCCCCCCGGGCGGGCGGCAGGGACGACAGGTCGTCGGGCACGTCGTACGACGGCGTCCCGGTGCCCTTGACGAGCGACGGTCCGGAGGTCGTGGGCGCGGGGTCCTCGTCGGCCTCGGCCACGGGGGCCTCGGTGACGTCGTCCTCCGGCGTCTCGACGGGAGCCTCCACGAGCTTCGCGATCGCCGCGCGCAGCCACCGGCTCCGGTTGCCGGGCGTCGACTCGAGCGTGACCTCGTCGCCCTCGATCGCGACGACCGTGCCCAGCATCCCGGACCCGGTCATGACGTCCTGCCCGACGGCGAGGTTCGCCCGGAAGTCGACCGCCTGCTTCTGCTGCTTGCGCGTGCGGCTGGTCATGAGCCACATCGCGCCGAAGGCGATGGCGATGAAGAGCAGGAACGTGGGGTCCACGGGGTGGTTCTCCGGATCTGGTCGAGATGTCCGCCGCAGTCTAGGCGCAGCGGCTCCTCGGACCTAACGTCCGGGAGCCCGTCACGGTTCCCCGGCCGGGTCCGCGCGGGCCCGCGCAGCCCGTCCTCGGTCAGCCGAAGAGCGTCCCGGCAGCGGCCGGCGGGGTGAGTCCCAGGTGGGCCCACGCACCGGGCATCGCGATGCGTCCGCGGGGCGTGCGCCCGACGAGACCCTCGCGCACCAGGAACGGCTCGGCGACCGTCTCGACCGTCTCGGGCTCCTCACCGACCGCGACCGCGAGCGTCGTCAGCCCGACCGGGCCGCCACCGAAGCGCGTGCACAGCGCGGTGAGCACGGCACGGTCGAGACGGTCGAGACCGAGCGCGTCGACCTCGTACACCTCGAGCGCGGCACGGGCGGCCGCGAGCGACAGGGTGCCGTCGCCGCGGACCTGCGCCCAGTCGCGCACGCGCCGCAGCAGGCGGTTCGCGATGCGCGGGGTCCCGCGCGAGCGGCTCGCGATCTCGGCGGCGGCGTCGGCGGCGAGCGGCACCCCGAGCAGCCCGGCCGAGCGCACGAGCACGCGCTCGAGCTCCTCGGCGGAGTAGAAGTCGAGGTGGCCGGTGAAGCCGAACCGGTCACGCAGCGGTGCGGGCAGCAGGCCCGCCCGGGTCGTGGCCCCGACGACCGTGAACGGCGGCAGGCTGAGCGGGATCGCGCTCGCGCCGGCGCCCTTGCCGACGACGACGTCGACCCGGAAGTCCTCCATCGCGACGTAGAGCAGCTCCTCCGCCGGGCGGGCCAGGCGGTGGATCTCGTCGAGGAACAGCACCTCGCCCTCGTCGAGCGAGGACAGCACCGCGGCGAGGTCGCCGGCGTGCTGGATCGCGGGACCGCTCGTGACGCGCAGCGGCGCGCCCAGCTCGGCGGCGATGATCATCGCGAGCGTCGTCTTCCCGAGGCCCGGCGGTCCGGAGAGCAGGACGTGGTCCGGGGCGCGACCGCGGCCGAGCGCGGCCTGCAGGACGAGCGAGAGCTGCTCGCGCACGACGCGCTGCCCGACGAACTCCTCGAGCCGGCGCGGGCGCAGCGCGGCCTCCGCGGCGCGCTCGAGGTCGTCCGCCGCCGAGCGCACGAGCGACGGGTCGTCGCCCCCGGGCGCGGGGATCCGCTCGGTGGTGAGCTCGTCGTGGTCGTCGTCCCCGTACCCGTCAGCCACGGCCGCCGCCGAGTGCCCGGAGCGCGGCGCGCAGCACGCCCGCGACGTCGTCCGGGCCGATCGACGCCGCGGGGTCGGGCAGGACGCCGGCGACCGCGTCCTCCGCGGCACGGACGTTCCAGCCCAGACCCACGAGCGCGTCGACGACCTGGGCGCGCTGGTCGCCGGCGGGGACGGTCGGACCGTCCGGGGCACCGGCGGGCGTCGCGGCGCCGAGCCGGTCGGCGAGCTCGAGCACGATCCGCTGAGCGCCCTTGTGGCCGATGCCCGGCACGCGCTTGAGCGCGGCGAGGTCCTCGGCGGCGACGGCCCGGCGCAGCCCGTCCGGGGCGTGCACCGCGAGCATCGCGAGCGCGAGGCGGGGACCGACACCGCTGACCGTCTGCACGACCTCGAAGACCTCGCGCTCGTCCGCGTCGGCGAAGCCGTAGAGCGTCAGGGAGTCCTCGCGCACGACCATGGACGTGGCGAGCACGGCCTCGGACCCCACACGCAGGCCAGCGAGCGTCGCGGGCGTCGCCTGCACGAGCAGGCCCACTCCCCCGACCTCGAGGACCGCCGCGTCCAGCCGGACCGCCTGCACGGTCCCTCGTACCGACGCGATCACGCGCTCCTCCTCCTGCTGCTCGTGGCCACCGGGGCGGCGCACCGCACGGGCGCGGGCACCGGCTCCGGGTCGGCACGCACTATGCCACGCGGGCGAACACCTGTACGAAAGGACACGCTCAGCGGGAGCCGCGGCGCGCCGACTGCTCGGCGCGGGCCCACGCGAGCTGCGCGGGCGTGAGCGAGCCGGGTGCGCGCTGCGGCGCACCGAGCGTCCCGGCCGGCCGCCACAGGTGGCAGATCGCGATCGCGAGCGCGTCGGCCGCGTCGGCGGGCTTGGGGACCTCGGAGAGGGCGAGCAGGCGCGTGACCATGGCCTGGACCTGTGGCTTGTCCGCGCGTCCGCTGCCGGTGACCGCGGCCTTGACCTCGCTCGGCGTGTGCAGCGCGACAGGGATCCGCCGCCGGGCGGCCGCGAGCATCGCGATCCCGGCGACCTGGGCCGTCCCCATCACCGTGCGGACGTTGTGCTGGGCGAAGACCCGCTCGACCGCGACGGCGTCGGGCGCGTGCTCCTCGAGCCACGCGTCGATGCTGGTCGCGATCGCGAGCAGCCGCTGGTCGACGTCGAGGCCCGGGTCGGAGCGCGCGACGCCGACGGCCACGAGCCGGGCACGCCGTCCCGACAGGCCGTCGACCACGCCGAGACCGCACCGGGTCAGGCCTGGGTCGACTCCGAGCACGCGCACGCCCGCAGTCTCCCAGCCCGGCCGTGCCCGACGGCGCACCTCGTGCGGCGCGCCGCCGTCGACCGTCCGCGCCGCGCTCCCGGAGCCGGGAGCCGGGAGCCGGGAGCCGGGAGCCGAGCCGGGCGGACGCGCGCCGCACGGTCGATCGCGGCCGGCGGAGGGCCGCGGGTCAGTCGTCCGCGTCGAGCTCCGCCATCACGTCGTCGGACGCGTCGAAGTTCGCGTAGACGTTCTGCACGTCGTCGCTGTCCTCGAGCGCGTCGATGAGGCGCAGGATCTTGCGGGCGCCCTCGGCGTCGACCTCGATCTGCGTCGCCGGGTAGAACACGACGTCCGCGGAGTCGTACTCGATGCCCGCGTCCTGCAGCGCGGTGCGCACGGGCACGAGGTCCGTCGCCTCGGAGAGCACCTCGAACGCGTCGCCGAAGTCGTTGACCTCGAGCGCACCCGCGTCGAGCACGGCCTCCATCACGCCGTCCTCGTCGACGCCGTCGTTCTTGGGCACCATGACGACGCCCTTGCGCGAGAACAGGTACGAGACCGAGCCGGGGTCGGCCATCTGGCCGCCGTTGCGCGTGAACGCGACGCGCACGTCGGACGCGGCACGGTTCCGGTTGTCGGTGAGGCACTCGACCAGGACCGCGATGCCGCCGGGGCCGTAGCCCTCGTACATGATGCCCTGGTAGTCCGCGCCGCCGGCCTCCTGGCCGGACCCGCGCTTGACCGCGCGGTTGATGTTGTCGATCGGGACCGAGCTCTTCTTGGCCTTCTGCACGGCGTCGAAGAGCGTCGGGTTGCCCGCGAGGTCACCGCCGCCCGTCCGGGCCGCGACCTCGATGTTCTTGATGAGCTTCGCGAAGAGCTTGCTCCGCTTGGCGTCGACGACGGCCTTCTTGTGCTTCGTGGTGGCCCACTTGGAGTGACCCGACATGGTCTCGCTACCCCTTCGTCTCCGCCCGCGGCGCGGACCCCGGACGTGCCGCGCCGTCGAGGGCGCCGTTCGGGGTCAGAGGCTGTCGCGGACGATCTGCACGAACAGACGGTGCACCCGCGTGTCGCCGGTGACCTCCGGATGGAAGGAGGTCGCCAGGAGCGGGCCCTGACGCACCGCCACGATCCTACCGGCGGCCGGACCCGACTCGACGCGCCCGACGACGCTCGCCGCGTCGCCGACCTCCTCGACCCACGGCGCTCGGATGAACACCGCGTGCAGCGGGTCCGCGGCGCTGTCCTCGACCCCGTCGATCACGAGGTCGGTCTCGAACGAGTCGACCTGGCGGCCGAACGCGTTGCGGCGCACGGTGATGTCGAGCCCGCCGAGCGTGCGCTGGCCCTCGATCCCGCCCAGCACGCGGTCGGCCAGCAGGATCATCCCCGCGCACGAGCCGTAGGCGGGCATCCCGGCGCGCAGCCGCTCCTGGACGGGGTCGAACAGGTCGAACGCGCGCAGCAGCTTGTCGATCGTCGTGGACTCCCCGCCGGGGATCACGAGGCCGTCGACCGCAGCGAGCTCGCTCACCCGGCGCACGGGGACGGCGTCCGCGCCGCACTCCTCGAGCGCGCGCGCGTGCTCGCGCACGTCACCCTGCAGGGCCAGGACACCGATGGTGGGGCTCACGTGGGCCGATCCTACGGAACGCCGCAGACGCCCCGCGCCACAGACCGGGGCACGGGCCGCCGGTGCGTCACTCGTCGGTCACTCCTCGCGCGCGAGGCCGAGGTGCCGCGTGGTCCCGTCCCATCCGCCCAGCAGCGGGCGCACGAGCTCGACGAGCCCGTCGGGGAACACCTCGAGCTCGACGCGCGCGAGCTCGTCGAGGTCCCACCAGCGCAGCTCGTCGAGCACGTCGAGCTCGACCTCGGTCCAGCCGTCGCGCGTCACCGAGGCAGGGTCCGTGACGTCGCGCGCGGCGACGCGGGCGAGGAAGATCTCCTCGTCCTGGCGGCAGTGCTCGGCGTAGAAGTCGAAGATCGCCGACCGCGTGAAGACCGGTCCGACGAGGCTCGCCGCGTCGAGCACGAGGCCCGTCTCCTCGAGCACCTCGCGGACCGCCGCCGCCCGGGCGTCCTCACCCGGGTCGATGCCGCCGCCGACGGTGAACCACCAGCTGCGCTCGGGCTGGTCGAGGTCGTGCCCGCGCAGCAGCAGCACGCGGTCCGCCTCGTCGAGCAGGATCACGCGCGCGGCGCGCCGGAACCGCAGACCGTCCGCCCCGAGCACCCACTCCTCGCCCAGGCCGCGGGGCCGGGGAGGTGGGGTGCCCGGGACGGGTCCGGTCACCAGCCGCGCTCGGCCAGGCGGTGACCGACGGGCACGTCGTCGACGTTGATGCCGACCATGGCCTCGCCGAGGCCGCGCGACACCTTCGCGATGACGTCCGGGTCGTCGTAGAACGTCGTCGCCTTGACGATCGCGTTCGCGCGCTCGGCCGGGTTGCCCGACTTGAAGATCCCGGACCCGACGAACACGCCCTCCGCGCCGAGCTGCATCATCATCGCGGCGTCGGACGGGGTGGCGATGCCGCCCGCGGTGAAGAGCACGACGGGGAGCTTGCCGGCGGTCGCGACCTCCTTGACGAGCTCGTACGGCGCCTGGAGCTCCTTGGCGGCCACGTACAGCTCGTCCTCGGGAAGCGACGTGAGGCGGCGGATCTCGTCGCGCAGCGTGCGCATGTGCGTCGTCGCGTTGGAGACGTCGCCCGTGCCGGCCTCACCCTTGGAACGGATCATCGCCGCGCCCTCGGTGATGCGGCGCAGGGCCTCGCCGAGGTTCGTCGCACCGCACACGAACGGGACCGTGAACGCCCACTTGTCGATGTGGTGCGCGTAGTCGGCCGGGGTCAGGACCTCGGACTCGTCGACGTAGTCGACGCCGAGGCTCTGCAGCACCTGCGCCTCGACGAAGTGGCCGATGCGCGCCTTCGCCATCACGGGGATCGAGACGGTGCTGATGATCGCGTCGATCAGGTCCGGGTCGCTCATGCGGGCGACGCCGCCCTGTGCGCGGATGTCGGCGGGGACCCGCTCGAGGGCCATGACGGCGACCGCACCGGCGTCCTCGGCGATCTTCGCCTGCTCGGCCGTGACGACGTCCATGATCACGCCGCCCTTGAGCATCTCGGCCATGCCGCGCTTGACGCGGGCCGTGCCGACCGCGCCCGCGGCCGGGGTGTGCGACGGGGTGGTGGGGGTGCTCTCGCTGGTCACGCTGTGCCTCACAGGTCGCGGTGGAGGGGGTGTGCAGAGGGCGCAGACGCTCGCGCGCTCCGTGGTCCCAGTCTAGACCGTCACCCTCACGCGTCCGACGGGCGGTCCCGCAGGGCGGTCGCCGGCGCCGGCTCGCCGGGGCGTCCGAGCGCAGCGGGCCATGCGTCGTCGAGCTCGAGCGTCCGGGGCATGGGGGCCCGTCCCGCGAGGCGCAGCGTGCGCGCGACCCACGACCGTCGCACGCGCTGGGCCTGCGCGACGGCCTCGTTGTGGAACCGCCGAGCGAGCTGCGCGCGGTACCAGGACGCGGCGAGCGCCTCGACGAGCTCGGCGCCGTCGGGCTCCTCGCGCATCGCGGCGACCTCCTCGGGGTCGTCGAGCGCCGCGCGCAGGGTCTGCGAGAGCTCGCTCTCGGCGAGCCCACGGTCCTGCCCGGGCGCGCGCGTGAGCACGTCCGGGACGTCCGCGAGCGCACGCACGTCCGCGGGCAGCGCACGCAGGCCGTCGACCTCCGGCCCGCCGACGGCGAGCGCGGCCCACGCGGCCTCGCCGACGAGCAGCGAGCTCACGGGGTCCATCAGGCCGGACGACGACAGGCCGACGGCGGCGGACGCGCGCCGGACGAGCTGGGCCTCCACGACGGCGCGGGAGGCGGCGACCTTGCGGTGCAGGCGGTCGAGGCGGGTCGCCGCGACCCACACGCGCCACCCGACGAGCAGCAGCACGGCGGCGACCAGGACGGCGGTCTCGGACCAGGTCATCGGGCCTCCCCTCGCACGCGGCGCAGGTCGCGCAGCCGGGCCCCGCGCCACGAGGACGGGTCCTCCCGGACGGGCGCGTCGGCGGCCTCGACGACCATCTCGTAGACCGTGAGGACCTCGTGCGTCACGGAGGACCAGTCGTAGCGCCGCACCGCGGCCGACGCGCGCTCGACCAGCGCGGCGCGCAGGTGCTCGTCGCCGAGGACCCGGACGAGGGTGCGCGCGAGGTCGGCGGAGTCACCGGTGCGGAACAGCACGCCCGCGTCGCCCTCCTCGAGCACCCGGCGGAACGCACCGAGGTCGCTCGCGACGACGGGAGTTCCGGCGCTCATGGCCTCGACGAGCACGATCCCGAAGCTCTCGCCGCCGATCTGGGGTGCGCAGTACACGTCGACGGACGCGAGCAGGCTCGCCTTCTCGTCGTCGGTGATGCCGCCGAGGAACTCGACGGCCCGCGCGTCGTCGCCGAGGAGCTCGCGGACCTCGTCGGGCCCGGTGTCCCCGCGGCCGGCGACGAGGAACCGGGCGCCCGGGTGCGTGCGCAGGACCTCGGGGACGGCGGCGAGCAGGACCTGCAGGCCCTTGCGGGGTTCGTCGAGCCGGCCGAGGAAGGCGATGGTCGGTGCGTCGGGCGTCCCGGTCCACCGGGGGTCGGGGGCGGCGCCGGTGAACGCGTCGACGTAGACGCCGTTGGGGATGACGACGGCGTCGCCGCCCATGTGCTCGACGAGCGTACGGCGGGCGTCCTCGGAGACGGCGACGCGCGCGGAGATCTTCTCGAGGGACTGCCGCACGAGCGGGTAGGCCATCTGGAGCGGGCGCGAGCGCAGCAGCGCGGTGTGGAACGTGGCGACGATCGGGCCGTCGGCGATCCACAGGGCGAGCATCCCGAGGCTCGGGGTCACGGGCTCGTGCAGGTGCAGGACGTCGAACTCCCCGGCGGCGAGCCAGCGCCGCACGCGCGCCGCGGTCACGGGCCCGAACGTCATGCGCGCGACGGCGCCGTTGTAGCGGACGGGCACCGCGCGTCCCGCCGAGGTCATGTACGGCGGGATCGGGGTGTCGTCGTCGGCGGGCGCGAGGACGGAGACGGTGTGGCCGCGTTCGATGAGCGCCTCGGCGAGGTCGCGGACGTGGAACTGCACGCCGCCGGGCACGTCGAAGGAGTACGGGCAGACGATCCCGACGCGCAGCGGCCGGTGGGTGCCGGTCATGTCGGCGGTCACGGCGTCTCTGCCGGGGCGGGGTCCGCGACCGTCGCGGCGTAGCGGGCCGCGTCGAGGTCGTCGACGAAGACCTTCTGCAGCATGTGCCAGTCCTCCGGGTGCGTGGCGATGACGGCCGCGACCGCGTCGACCCACGCCTGCGTGAGGACCCGGACGCGGTCGGGCCGGGCGACTCCCTCGGGCAGGGTCACGGGCGGCAGGAACTGGATGACGATGCCCCACGGCGAGCCCGCGGCGCGGCGTCGTTCGCCGGTCAGCCGCTCGTAGTGGATGGTCGTCGGCGCGAGCGTGGCCCCCGCGGACACGGCGAGCGCCGCGGGCCCGGCCGCGACACGGGCTCGGTGACCGAACAGGTCGACCTCGACCCCGCGCGCCGTGAGGTCGCGGTCGGCGAGCAGCGGGACGAGGCGCGGTCCGGTGCGCACGGCCGTGACGAGCTGACGGAAGACGTCCCCGCCCTCGCCCCCGGACAGCGGGATGATCGTCATCCCGAGCCCCTCGCGGAACGCCAGGAACTGCTGGAACAGCTCCTCGGGGCGCAGCCGCTCGGCGACGGTCGTCACGGGTGCGAGGTGCACGGTCGCCCACGCACCGGCGAGGTCCCAGTTCCCCATGTGGGTCAGCGCGAGGACGACCGCCTCGCCGGCGTCGAGCCTCGGCTGCAGCCACTCCAGCCCGGTCGCCCGCACCCGTGCCGCGAGCTGCGCCGGCGCGAGGCTGTCGAGCGCGAAGGCCTCGCCGTAGTACCGCATGTAGGAGCGCATGCCGGCGCGGCCGAGCCGGCGCAGCTCGCGGGGTGTCGCGCCGGGGCGGATGCGCGCCAGGTTCGCCTCGAGCCGGCGCACGCCCCCCGTGCGCCGGAGCCACGTGAGGTCCGCGGCCACCGTGCACGCACCGCGCAGCACGGGACCGGGCACCTTGCCTGCCACGCGCCAGCCCAGCACGACGAGCCGCGCGGGGTCGGGGGGCCTCACGACGCCGCCCCGAGCGACTGGCGGCGGACCGTGGCCATGCGCTGCACGACGGTCACGGCGGACGCGACCGCGAGCAGCGCGAGGACGACGGTGAGCACGACCCGCGGTGCGCCCGCCCCGACGAGCGCCGCCGCGGCGAGCACCGCGAAGAGCCGGTCGGCGCGCTCGGCGATGCCGACGGCCGCGGTCATGCCGAGCCCCTCGGCGCGCGCGCGGGCGTACGGGACGACCGAGCCGAGCACGAGGCACGCGAGCGCGAGCACCGCGGTGGCCTCGTGGTCGCCACCGCCGTAGAACCACAGCACGAGCCCGCCGAAGATCGCCGCGTCCCCGAAGCGGTCGAGCGTCGAGTCGAGGAACGCCCCCCAGCTGCTCGAGCGCCCGGCCTGGCGTGCCATGACCCCGTCGAGGGAGTCCGTCAGCGCGAAGAACGCCACGACGAGCGCGCCGGCCAGGAGGTGACCCGTGGGGAACAGCCAGAGCGCCGCGACGACGACGGCGAGCGTGCCGGCGACGGTCACCGCGTCGGGCGAGACCCCGAGGCGCAGCAGCGCCGCTGCCAGCGGGGTCAGGGCGCGCGCCATCACGCTGCGCAACCGGTTCAGCACGGGTCCGTCATCCCTTCTGGGCGGCCGGCCACGCCGCGGCGAGCCGGTCGCGGGTGTCGCCGAGGAGCTCGGGCAGGGCGCGCGTGCGCCCGACGATCGGCAGGAAGTTCGAGTCCCCGCCCCACCGCGGGACGACGTGCTGGTGCAGGTGCGCGGCGATGCCCGCGCCCGCGACCTCGCCCTGGTTCATGCCGAGGTTGAACCCGTGCGGCGCGGACACGTCGCGCAGCACGCGCATCGCGGTCCGGGTCAGCGCGGCGACCTCGGCGACCTCCCCGGTCGTCAGGTCCGTGTAGTCCGCGACGTGCCTGTACGGGCACACGAGCAGGTGGCCGGAGTTGTACGGGTAGAGGTTGAGCACGACGAAGGCGACCTCGCCGCGCGCGACGACGAGGCCCTCCTCGTCGCCGAGCCCCGGGATGCGGCAGAACGGGCAGCCGGGACCGGCCTCGGAGTCCGCCGGCTTGTCCTGGCCGCCGATGTACGCCATGCGGTGCGGCGTCCAGAGGCGCTCGAGACGGTCGGGCACGCCCGCGTGGTCGCCCGCCCGCTCGAGCCCGACCTCGTCGCCCCGCCCGTCACTCCGCTCCGTGACCACGTGCGTCAGACCTGCACCCGGTCCCGCACCGCCGACACGATGCGCTCGACCGCCTCGGCGACGGGCACGGCGTTGTCCTGGCGGCCGTCGCGGTACCGGAACGACACCGCGCCCGCGTCGACGTCGTCGCCGCCCGCGATGAGCACGAACGGGATCTTCTGCGTGCTCGCCGAGCGGATCTTCTTGCCGAAGCGGTCGTCGCTCGTGTCGAGCTCGGCCCGGATCCCCTGGGCCCGCAGCTGCGCGACGACGTCCGCGAGGTAGTCGTTGAACGGCTCGGCGACGGGCACGGCGACGACCTGGACGGGCGCGAGCCACGCCGGGAACGAGCCCGCGTAGTGCTCGGTCAGGACGCCGAAGAACCGCTCGATCGAGCCGAACAGCGCGCGGTGGATCATCACGGGCCGCTGGCGGGACCCGTCGCTCGCGGTGTACTCGAGCTCGAAGCGCTCCGGCAGGTTGAAGTCGAGCTGGATCGTCGACATCTGCCAGGTGCGCCCGATCGCGTCGCGGGCCTGCACCGAGATCTTGGGACCGTAGAACGCGGCACCGCCCGGGTCGGGGACGAGCTCGAGGCCCGACGCGGTCGCGACCTCCTCGAGCGTGCGGGTCGCCTCGTCCCAGATCTCGTCGGAGCCCACCGACTTCTCGGGGTTGCGGGTCGACAGCTCGAGGTAGAAGTCGTCGAGCCCGTAGTCCTTCAGCAGGTCGAGCACGAACTGCAGCGTGCTCGTGAGCTCGTCGCGCATCTGGTCGCGGGTGCAGTAGATGTGCGCGTCGTCCTGCGTCATGCCGCGCACCCGGGTGAGGCCGTGGATCACGCCCGACTTCTCGTAGCGGTACACCGAGCCGAACTCGAACAGCCGCAAGGGCAGCTCACGGTACGAGCGCCCGCGCGAGGCGAAGACGAGGTTGTGCATGGGGCAGTTCATCGGCTTGAGGTAGTAGTCCTGGCCGGGCTTGCGGACCGTGCCGTCCTCGTTCAGCTCGGCGTCGACGTGCATCGGGGGGAACATCCCGTCGCGGTACCAGTCGAGGTGGCCCGAGATCTCGTACAGGTGCCCCTTGGTGATGTGCGGGGTGTTGACGAACGAGTACCCCGCCGCGACGTGCCGCCGGCGCGAGTAGTCCTCCATCTCCATGCGGATGATGCCGCCCTTGGGGTGGAACACCGGCAGGCCCGAGCCGAGCTCGTCGGGGAAGGAGAACAGGTCGAGCTCCGCACCGAGCCGGCGGTGGTCGCGCCGCTCGGCCTCCGCGAGGCGCTCGAGGTACGCCCTGAGCTCGTCCTTGGTCGGCCACGCGGTCCCGTACACGCGCTGCAGCTGCGGGTTCTTCTCCGAGCCGCGCCAGTACGCCGCCGCCGAGCGGGTCAGCTGGAAGCCGTTGGCGATCAGGCGGGTGCTGGGCAGGTGCGGTCCCCGGCACAGGTCCTGCCAGACGACCTGCTCGGACTCGCGGCCGGCGCCGCGCACGTTCTGGTAGATCGACAGGCCGCCGAGGCCGACCTCGACCGACGCGCCGTCGTCCTCGCCGCCGGGGGTGCCCTTGAGGCCGATGAGCTCGAGCTTGTACGGCTCGTCGGCCAGCTCAGCGCGCGCCTCGTCCTCGGTGACGTCCCAGCGCCGGAAGGTCTGGCCCTCCTTGATGATGCGGCCCATGACCTTCTCGAGGGCCTTGAGGTCCTCGGGCGTAAAGGGGGTCTCGACGTCGAAGTCGTAGTAGAAGCCGTCGGTGATCGGCGGGCCGATCCCGAGCTTCGCCTTGGGGTTGACCTCCTGGACCGCCTGCGCGAGGACGTGCGCGGCCGAGTGGCGCAGCACGGCGAGCCCGTCGGGCGAGTCGATCGTGACGGCCTCGACGACCGCGCCGTCGTCCAGCGGCAGGTGCAGGTCGCGCAGCTCGCCGTCGACGCGGACGACGACGACGTCGCGGCGCGAGCCGTACAGGTCCGTGCCCGTCGTCCCTGGCTCCACCGTGGTCGCGACGCCGTCGACGGTGAGGGTCATGAGCTCGGGCACGAGAGGGATCTCCTTGCGTCGGGCCCGCACTCAGGCGGTGCGGGCGCACGTCGATGCTACCGACGCCGCGTGCGCCCCGGACGCACGACAGCCCCGGTGCGCGCGAGGCGGACCGGGGCCGTGCTGGTGGGCGATACTGGGTTCGAACCAGTGACCTCCTCGGTGTGAACGAGGCGCTCTACCACTGAGCCAATCGCCCGTCGTCCTGCGGAACGGCCGGACCGGCCTGAAGGCCCGGACCGCGCACCGTCGGTGACGTCGAAGTAGGATGCTACCCAACGTGCGGCGATATTCCGAACCGGGCTTCCGTCGGGGCTCGGACGGCGTCGCGGGGGCCGGTGCAGCGAGCCGGCGGGCGTGCACGGCGGGTGGGGTCGCAGCCGCGATCGCTCGCCGGTCGCCACGCGCCGGGGGGGACGGGAGGCCCTGTGACGGTGAACGTCACGCGTATGACGGGGCCTACCGGGTGAACTCCGCGCCGATTTCCCGCCAGGAAGGCCCTCCGGCTGCCATGATGGACACCCCACCACCGCGCGAATCAGGAGGACGCCGATGACGCAACCGTCGTACGACGTCGTCGAGGCTGTCACCATGCAGCTGATCAGCTCTGACGCCAGCGTCATCCCGGTCAACGCCGAGTTCTCCTTCCGCGTCTCGGACCCGTACACCGTGCGTACCGTCTTCACGGGCCAGCACACGATGTCGACCTGGCTGCTCGGTCGCGAGCTCCTCGTCCACGGCCTGCTGGCCGCCTCGGACGCCCCGGCCGGCAACGGCGACGTCCAGGTCTGGCGTGACGAGGACCCGGACTTCCTTCTCATCTCGCTCAGCGGCGTCGAGGGCAGCGCGCTCCTCGCGGCGCCCGCCGAGCCGCTCGAGCGGTTCCTGGCGACGACCGAGGACCTCGTCCCGATCGGGTCCGAGAGCGACCGCATGGAGACCGAGATCTCGGCTCTCATCGCGGCCCTGCTCACCGCCTGAGCCGCACCGCACGCGCACGACGCAGGAGGCCGGTCCCCTCGGGGGCCGGCCTCCTGCGTCGTCGTGCCTCTGGGCGCGTCCCCGGCTCAGGGGTCGAGGTCGTCCGCGAGCCGGGCCTGGAAGAGCTCCTGCGCCGCGCGGGTGAGCTCGCCGGCGGCGACGTCGACCTCGTCGAGCGAGACGACGGGGACGACGTTGCGGATGGACCCGCTCAGCGCCAGGTGCGCGTCGCCCGCCAGGACCTCGTCGAGGACCTCGAAGGGCAGCTCGCCCGGGAGGCCCTCGCGCACCGGCAGACCCGCCTCCGCCGACCACTCGAGCAGGAGCTCGCGCGTGATGCCCGCGAGGCAGCCGCTCGACAGCGGCGGGGTCACGAGCTCGCCGCCGCGCTCGACCAGCACGTTGGACCCCGTGCCCTCGCACAGCTCGCCCACGGTGTTCGCGAGGATCGCCTCGTCCGCGCCGTGGTGGTGCGCGCGGGCGAGGGCGACGACGTTCTCGGCGTACGAGATCGTCTTCAGGCCCGCGACGGCCGAGCGCTCGTTGCGCACCCAGGGGACGCGCACGGCGCGCGAGACGGTCGTCTTCGGCGCCGGGCCGGCGAGCACGATCACGGTCTGCCGCGACTCCCCCGGCTCGTTGCGGTGGGACCCGAGCGGACCCGGGCCCGCCGTGAGCGTGATGCGCAGCCGCGCGACGTCGGGGGTCGCGGCCTCGAGCACCGCCTTGACCCCCGCACGGATCTCGTCCTCGTCCGGGGTCTCGAGGCCGAGCCCGTGGGCCGACCGCGCGAGCCGGCGCAGGTGCCGGGTCAGCGCGAACGCCTGCCCGTCGTACACCGCACACGTCTCGAAGGCGCCGTCGCCCACGGTCAGGCCGTGGTCGACGCCCGTCGCGAGCGGCTCGTCGGGGGCGTGCAGACGGCCTCGTGACCACAGGAGGGTGCTCATGGCACCCAGTCTCCCACCGGAGGCGCACCGCGGGAGGCGAGCGCGACGAGCCGTGCCGCCTTGAGCTCGGTCTCCTGCCACTCCGCACGCGCGTCGCTGCCCCACGTGATCCCCGCGCCCGTGCCGAACCGCAGCGCGCCGTGCTCCCGCGCAGCACCCGGCGCGCCCGGTGGCAGGGCCGGCCCCGACGGCGGCTCCCACCAGAAGCTCCGGATGCCGACCGCCAGCTCGGCGCGCACGGACCCGTCGTGCCCGACGTCCACCCAGCCCACCGCGCCGCAGTACGGTCCGCGCGGGACGGGTTCGAGGCGGCCGATGATCCGCAGCGCCGAGCTCTTCGGCGCCCCCGACACCGACCCCGGAGGGAACGTCGCGCCGAGCAGCTCCGCCCAGAGCCGGGGCGAGTCACGCACGTCCGGCGCGAGGCGCCCCTGGACGGTCGAGACGAGATGCACCAGGCCGGGGTGGCGCTCGAGCGCGAGGAGCGCCGTGACCTCGACCGTGCCCGGGACGCTCACGCGCTGCAGGTCGTTGCGGACGAGGTCGGTGATCATGACGTTCTCGGCCTCGTCCTTGGCGGACAGCCCCGGCGCCGTCGTCGCGGTCCCCTTGATCGGGCTCGACGTCACGACGCCGTCCTCGACCCGCAGGAACAGCTCGGGCGACGCCGACACGACCCACACGGGGTCGACCCCGCCTCCGACCGGGACGTGGATCCCGCCGGCGAAGGGTGCCGGGTTTCCCTGCGCGAGCACCGCCGCGAGCGCCCGCGCGTCCGGCTCGGGCTCGCCCGCGGCGCCGAGGGGTGCGCGCAGGACCCGGCAGAGGTTCGCCTGGTACACCTCCCCGGCACGGATCTCGTCCTGCACCGCGCGCACCGCTGCCTCGTAGTCGTGCTGGTCGAGCGAGGTGGTCCAGTCGGACGCCGCCGGGCCGCGCCACGCCGCCGCAGTCGGGGTCGGGGTCGTCGAGCCGCGCGGACCCGGAGCGGCACCTCCGCCGGCGCCGCGCTCGACCTCAGCGAACCGCCAGGCCCGGACGCGTCCCTCGAACTCCCCCACGACGACCCAGAACCCCGGCTCCGCCAACCGCCCGGGGTCGGCGACGACGTCGACGCACTCGACCGCCCCTCGTGCGCGCACGCCCGAGAACCACGCCTCGCCGGCCCCGCGGGGGGTGACGTCGGGTGGTCCGATCGGGGCCCTGACCTGCACGGTCGACACGCTACCGAGCCCTCCGCCGACGCGCGGACGGGGAGCCAGTTGGACTCTTCCCGAAAACGTCGGCTAATGTTCAGCACGCACACGGAACGCCGGTGAGAGCCGGAGGAAGTGTCGCGCGGACGTGGCTCAGTGGTAGAGCATCACCTTGCCAAGGTGAGGGTCGCGGGTTCGAATCCCGTCGTCCGCTCGGAGGCAGACACTCCTGATCGACCCGCGAGGGTCGCTGAGGACTGCGGTCTCAGGGTGGAGTGGCCGAGAGGCGAGGCAGCGGCCTGCAAAGCCGTATACGTGGGTTCGAATCCCATCTCCACCTCGCAGCACAGCCTTGGGCGATTGGCGCAGCGGTAGCGCGCTTCCCTGACACGGAAGAGGTCACTGGTTCGATCCCAGTATCGCCCACCACGCATCACCGTAGGTCACAGGCCGTTCCGGAGAGATCCGGGACGGCCTTCGTGGTGTCTGCGGACACCCGTGGGCGCGGCCACGCGGAGACGGGGCGTTCGCCGTCGGTCGACACGCAGCCACGACGTCGGTCGAGGGGTCAGGACGCCACTCGAGCCCGACGCCGAGCAGGGCGGCGGTCACCAGCCCGACCTCGCTCTCGCTCCGCGCTCGCCGGTGCCCGGCCGGGGTGCGCCGGCGTCCTTGACGGCTCCGCCGCACGGGTGGACCGTGGACGGAGGCGCCCGTCGCGACGGCGCGACCCCCGGGAGGACCTCGTGATGCGCTCCGTGCCCCGAACCTCGCACCCGGCCCGACGGTGGCGCCTGGCTGCGGTCCTCGCGGCGGCGGTGCTGGCCCTGGTCGCCCCCGCGGGGACGTCGGTTGCGGGCGACCATCACGGCCACGGCGCGGCGCGCGGGACGACCGGCGCCGAGTTCTGGCAGTGGGGCCTGACCCAGCCAGCGTCCAGCAACCCACTGCTGGACCCGACCGGAGAGTTCTGCGACGTGGGGCAGACCGGCCATACGTGGTTCCTCGCGGGCTACACGGGCGGCGCGATCACCCGCACGTGCACCATCCCGCGCGGCACATGGCTGACCTTCCCCGTGGTCAACGCCTTCTACGGCGCCACCCCGGGCGACGCGCCCGAGCAGAGCACGGAGGCGTACGCGCGGAGCCAGGTCGCCGGGCTGGAGGCGGGGGCGACGGGCCTACGCGTCACCGTCGACGGGACACCGGTGCGCTCCTACCGGATCCGGTACGAGGAGTCCGTGGTGTTCTCCGTCACGCTGCCCGCGGACAACATCTTCGGAGCCCCCGCGGGCACGGTCGTCTCCCCCACCGTCGACGCCGGCTACTACGTGACCCTGCGCCCGTTCCCGCCCGGCGCGCACACGATCCACATCGAGGGTGCGGTCGAGTCGGTCGGTCCGCCCGGCAGCTTCGCCGTGGACGTCACGTACGTCCTCACCGTCCCCCGCAGGGGACCCCGGACCTGACCTGGAGCCCGACGCGTACAGGAGGTCGTCGTCGACGTCGGCGGCGCCTCCTGCACGCCCCGGACGCGGTCCAGCAGGTCGAGCGACGAAGGCCCGCTGGGCGTTCGCCGCTTCGACGCGACGCTGACGCTGCCCCCGCAACGGTCCGTGCCCCGAGGGCGGCACCCTCCGCACCGCCGCGTGGACACCGCGCGAACGGACACCCGTGCGACCGGTGGCTTGTCGCGCGCGCGGCGCCGGAGTAAGCCGAGGGAGACCACCACCGCAGAGAGGCACGCCGATGCGACGCTCCGTCCTCACGATCCTCGCCGTCGGCACCTTGCTGGCCCTGGCACCCCCGGCCGTCGCGGACGACCGGACCGCCGGCCACGCCACCGCTCTGCGCGGGACCGCTGCGGCGGTCGACCTCGGGAGTCTCGGCACGGGCCCGACCGTCCCCCACGCGGTGAACGCGAAGGGGCAGGTCGTCGGCATCTCGGACTTCCGGGCCTTCGTGTGGTCCGACGGGCTGATGACGGACCTCGAGGCCCGCACCGGCCGCCCGTTCCTGACGCCGACCGACATCAACGACCGTGGGCAGATCGCCGGCTACTACTACTCCGAGGACGACGGTCTGGACCACGCCGTGCTCATCCAGGGGGCACGCGTCACGGAGCTCGGCGAGGGTCGGGCGCTCCTCGTCAACGAGCGGGGCGTCGTCGCGGGCATCGGGGAGCAGGCCTTCGGCTCCGGCCGGCCGTTCCTGTGGCAGCGCGGGGTCCGCACGGATCTCGACCCCGGTGCGGTCCCGGGCCGTCCGGTCTCGGTCAGCCGCGTCGTGGACCTCGACGACCACGGCACGCTGCTGGCGCAGGTGACCGGACCGGACGGCGAGTTCGAGGAGCCCGGTCACCACCAGGGCTACGTGTGGACCCGCGGTGCCGTCACGCTGCTCGCGGACCCCGACGTGCGGGTGGCCGTCCCGAGCGACCTCGACGAGCGCGGCCGGGTGGTCGGCACCTCGTACCCGCCGGGTCTCCCGGGCTCCAGCGAGGCGTTCCTCTGGGAGGACGGCGAGCTCGTCCTGCTCCAGGAACCGGAGCCGGGCTGCTTCCGCATCGGCCTGCGGATCGACGACCACGGTCGCGTGCTCGTGGAGACGACGTGCCCCGTGGCCGGGGTCGGCCCGGCCACGTACGCCCTGTGGGACGACGGGGGCGTGCTCGACCTCGTGCCGCCGCGGGACGCCGTGCTGCGCGGTCCGACGATGAGCACGCGCGGTCTGGTCGCCGGCGTGCTGACGCGCGCAGGTGAGCCGGCGACGATCGGCGCCTACCAGGACGGGCGGTGGACCGAGCTGGACCTCGCGTCGACCGACCGTGCGGGCGTGGTCGCCGTGAGCTCGCGCGGCCACGTCCTCCTGTCGGTCGGCGAGCCGGGCCTCAGCGGTCGGGCGCTCCTGTGGACGGTGCGCCCGCGCTCCTGATGTGAAGGTCGCCCGCGCCGACGGCGGGCGCGGCACGACGACGAGCCGTCCGGCGTCCGCTCGGCCCCGCGTCGCACGGGCCCGTCCGCGACAGGAGGTGGAGCCGTGGACGCCGGCACCGCGGCCCTGGTGATGTTCGTCGTCTTCGCGTGGGGTCTGCTCTCCGCGCGGCTCGGTCGCGCCGACCTGAGCGCCCCGGTCCTGTTCGTCGCGGTCGGGTTCCTGCTGTCGGAAGGGGTGCGGGTCGTCGACCCGCACGCGGCGCAGGAGTCCGCCCGCCTGCTCGCCGAGGTGACCCTCGTCTGGGTCCTGTTCGCCGACGCCTCACGGGTCAGGTTGCGGGAGCTCCGCGCCGACCTCGGGTTGTACACGCGCCTCCTCGCGGTGGGCCTCCCGCTCACCGTCGCGGCGGGGACGCTCCTCGCGGCGTGGCTCGTCGACGGGGCGGGTGTCTGGCTGGCGCTCCTCGTCGGCGCCGCGCTCGCTCCCACCGACGCGGCCCTGGGGGCTGCGGTCATGAGCGACCCGGCCGTGCCGGCACGGGTACGCCGCGTCCTCAACGTCGAGAGCGGCCTCAACGACGGCATCGTGACCCCCGTCGTCATGCTCGCGATCGCGGGGGCCGCGACGGCCGAGGGCCTCCCGGGCCGGGGTCCGGGTGGTGCGCTCCTCGACCTCGCCGTCGGCGTGGCGGTGGGCGCCGTCGTCGGCGGGCTCAGCGGACGCGCGATGCGGCTCGCCCGTCGGCGCGGGTGGGCCTCGGAGGACTTCGCCGGTCCCGGGGTCCTCGCGCTGGCGCTGGCCGCGTACGCCGCGTCGCTCGCGCTCGACGGCAACGGCTTCGTCGCCGCGTTCGTCACGGGGCTCGCGTTCGGCAGCACCGCCGGCCGGGGCGGCGAGCGCGAGGTGTTCTACGTCGAGCAGACCGCCGGCTTCGTGTCCCTCCTGACCTGGCTCGTGTTCGGGGCGGTGGCCGTCCCGACGGTCCTGCAGGAGGCCGACGGGCGCATGCTCGCCTACGCCGTGCTGAGCCTGACGGTCGTGCGGATGGTGCCCGTGCGGCTCGCCCTGCTCGGCGCCGGGCTCGCACCGGTGACGACGGCGTTCCTCGGGTGGTTCGGCCCGCGCGGGCTGGCCTCGATCATCTTCGCGCTGATCGCGATGGAGGAGCTGGACGTCGACGTCCGACGTCCGGTCGCCGTCATCGGCACGACGGTCCTGCTCAGCGTGCTCGCGCACGGGTTGAGCGCGCGGCCGCTCGCCGACCGGTACGCCGCCGCGGTGCCCGCCCCGCCCTCGCCACCCCCGGGCGGAGCACCCGTCCCGGAGGTGCCCGTCCGTGGCCTGCCGCACCGCCACGGGGGTGTCGCTCCCCGGCGCCCGAGCCACGGCCCCGGTGGGTGAGCGTCTCGTCCGCTCGTCCACCGGGGCGTGCCGGTCATGAGCTCGGGATGCCCGTCCGGAGCTGCTCGAGGACCTGGTCGAGGCTGAAGCTGGCGGGCTTCTGGCGCGGTGGGAACTCGATCATCGTCTGGATCATGCCGAGCACGAACGCCTGCATCGGCACGACGATCCACGCGTGGTCCATGACCCAGTCGTAGTACGTGTTCGAGGTGATGTCGGCGCGCTCGTACGGGTCCGTGCGCAGGTTGAAGATCTTGGGGACCCGCAGGTGGGTGAAGGGCTCGGCCCACACGCGCAGCGTGCCCGGCGCCCGCTGCTCGAGGAACACCAGCTTCCAGTTGTCGTAGCGGATCGCCGTCAGGTCGCCGTCGTCCGAGACGTAGAAGAAGTGCGCACGCAGGCTCTGCTCGGTCTCCCCGGTGAGGTACGGCAGCTGGTCGTGGCCGTCCAGGTGCACCTTGTAGGTCGTCCCGCCGAGCTCCACGCCGCGCAGCAGCTGCTCGGTGACGTCCGGGACGCCCGCGGCCGCCAGGAGCGTCGGGAACCAGTCGCTGTGACTCATGATCCCGTTGAACACGGTCCCGGCCGCGATCCGGCCGGGCCACCGCACGACGGCGGGAACGCGGTACGCGCCCTCCCAGTTCGAGTTCTTCTCGCCGCGGAAGGGCGTCATGCCGGCGTCCGGCCAGGAGTTCATGTGCGGGCCGTTGTCGGTGGAGTACACGACGATCGTGTTCTCCGCGACGCCGAGCTCGTCGAGGAGCCCGAGCAGCTCACCGACCTGCGCGTCGTGGTCGATCATCGTGTCGTGGTACTCGGACTGCCACCGCCCCGACTGCCCTCGGCTCGCCGGCTTGACGTGCGTGCGGAAGTGCATGTGGGTCGAGTTGAACCACACGAAGAACGGCGTGCCCTCCCGGACCCGATCGGTCATGAAGCCGGACGCCGCCGCGACGAACTCGTCGTCGACCGTCTCCATCCGCTTCCTCGTGAGCGGGCCGGTGTCCTCGATGCGCTGCGTCCCGTCGGGGTTCGCCCACGAGTGGATGACGCCGCGGGGCCCGAAGCGCTCGCGGAAGTTCGGCATGTCCGCAGGCTTCGGGTAGTCGGCGAGCTCCGGCTCCTCCTCGGCGTTCAGGTGGTAGAGGTTCCCGAAGAACTCGTCGAAGCCGTGCACGGTGGGCAGGTGCTCGTCCCGGTCGCCGAGGTGGTTCTTGCCGAACTGCCCCGTGGCGTACCCGTGTGCCTTGAGCGCGGTCGCGATCGTCGGGTCCTCCGGCTGCAGCCCGACGGTCGCGCCGGGCATCCCGACCTTCGTCAGGCCGGTCCGCAGGGGGTTCTGGCCGCAGATGAACGCGGCTCGGCCGGCGGTGCAGCTCTGCTCGCCGTAGTAGTCGGTGAACCGCCCACCCTCCTCGGCGATCCGGTCGATGTGGGGGGTGCGGTACCCCATGAGGCCGTCGCTGTAGCAGCTGAGGTTCGACATGCCGATGTCGTCCCCCCAGATGACGAGGATGTTCGGTTGCTCCGACGCCATGACGACCTCCCTCGGGGCACGACCACACGCCGCGCCTCGGATCGAAGTCAAGCGCCTGCGGGCCGGCGCCCGGCTCATCCCGGACGGACGACCGTGCGGTGCTGGAGCCCGGCGGCGCCGCCCGCACGGGGTGCTAGTGGCGGAACCCCGCGGCGTCGGACCCGTGGACCGGTGCCGCCTGCTGCTGCAACCGCGGGAGCTGGCGTGCGAGGTCGGCGAGCAGCATGTCGGCGAGGTCGTGGGTGAAGCCGCGACGGACGACGACGCGCAGCGCGGCGACGTCCTGCCGGTTCGCCGGGAAGGTGTACGCGGGCACCTGCCAGCCGCGCTCGCGGAGCGCGTTCGACACGTCGAAGGCGGTGAAGTTCGAGATCGTGTCGTGCAGCCGGAAGGCGAACACCGGCAGCTCGTCGCCCTGGGTGAGCAGCTCGAACGGCCCGAGCTCGGCGATCTGCCCGGACAGGCGGGTCGCGACGTCGCGGGCGTAGCCGTGCACGCGCCGGTAGCCGCTGAAGCCGAGCCGCAGGAAGTTGTAGTACTGCGCGACGACCTGCGCACCGGGCCGCGAGAAGTTCAGCGCGAACGTCGGCATGTCGTCGCCGAGGTAGTTCACGCGGAAGATGAGCTCCTCCGGGAGCGCGGCGGCGTCACGCCACACGATCCAGCCGACCCCCGGGTACACGAGCCCGTACTTGTGCCCCGAGGCGTTGATCGAGGCGACGCGCTCCAGCCGGAAGTCCCACACCAGCTCGGGGTCGACGAACGGTGCGACGAAGCCCCCCGAGGCGCCGTCGACGTGGACGGGGACGTCGAGGCCGGTCTCCGCCTGGAACGCGTCGAGCGCCGCGCAGATCTGCTCGACGGGCTCGTAGGAGCCGTCGAACGTCGACCCGAGGACGGCGACGACGCCGATCGTGTTCTCGTCGCACAACGCGACGGCCTCGTCCGCCGCGAGGTGGAACCGGTCGCCCTCCATCGGGACCAGGCGCATCTCGACGTCCCAGTAGTTGGCGAACTTCTCCCAGCAGACCTGGACGTTGATGCCCATCACGAGGTTCGGGCGGTCGATCGGCTTGCCCTCGGCCTCACGCCGCCGCTGCCAGCGACGCTTGAGCGCCAGCCCGCCGAGCATCGCCGCCTCGCTCGAGCCGGTGGTCGAGCACCCGGTCGCCTGGTGCGCGTCCGGGACGTTCCAGAGGCGGCTGAGCATCGTCACGCAGCGGGTCTCGATCTCGGCCGTCTGGGGGTACTCGTCCTTGTCGATCATGTTCTTGTCGAAGCACTCCGTCATGAGGCGGTCGGCCTGCGGCTCCATCCACGTCGTGACGAACGTCGCGGCGTTCAGCCGCGCGTTCCCGTCGAGCATGAGCTCGTCGTGGATGATCTGGTACGCCACGTCCGGGGCGAGCTCCGCCTGCGGGAGCTCGTGCTTGGGGATGACGAGGCCGTCGAGGCCGAAGGTCGGCGCGACCGACAGCACACCGGTCGGCGACGGGGACGTGGCTGGGTGCTTGAGCATGATGCGGCTCCTCCGGTCGGTGCGGCTGTCGGTGCGTGCGGTCCCGGCTCCTCGGGCGAGGAGCCGGTTCAGTGCGGACGGGCTGCGCGGTGCGTCCCGCCCGCGACGGCGCCCCGCCCGCGGGCGTCCCCCCGGTGCGACGGGTTCAGGGAGCCGAGCGCGCAGGCCAGGAAGCACGCGGCTCCGGCGCACGTGGTCCAGCTCGCGGCGGCCTGGTCGACGAGCGACGCGCTGGCGGGCACGAGGTACCCCGCGACCGCCGACACCCCGAAGAAGACGCAGCCCAGGAGGTTCGTCGCCGGCTGCCACCAACCCGCGGACCCCGTCGCCGGCAGCCAGCCGCGGCGCGCCGACGCCCGGTAGGCGACGAGCCCGGAGACCAGGAAGCAGACCGAGCCGAACGCGTCGGGACGCCACACGAGCCGGTCGTAGTCCGGGTCCGCGAGCGCGACCTGCATCGCGCGGAACGTCGAGATGTTGAAGAGCACCGTCCCCCCCGACTGGACGACGGCCGCCCACCAGTCGGCCCGGCCGTGCGGCGCGGTGCGGCGCCCGGCCGCGGCGAGCCACACCTGCAGAGCGCCGCCGAGCGTGAACAGCAGGGAGCCGACGAAGAACGTGACGGCGTCGGCGGTCAGCCCCACGAGCTCGACGTACCCCGGCACCGGGCCGAGCAGGAAGCACGCGGAGCCGAGCGCGAACGCCCCTGCCATGAGGCGCTCGCGCGACGTGCGGCTCGACAGCTCCTGCGACGTCACGAAGCGCACGCTAGGCGGCCCGGCGGTCGCGGGACGTCATGCGCTGCGGATGACGCGGGACCGCGCCGGCCGGAGCGTCCGCCGACCGCGAGCGCGCGCCGACCGGGGCGTCCGCTCAGAACACCGTCGCCCAGTCGTCCTTCATGCTCACCACGGTCCAGCCGCTGTGCGCCGCGCGCTCGAGCGCACGCTCGGCGCCCGCGACGTAGGCGAACTCGCGGTCCGGATCGTCGTGGAGGACCAGGAGCCGCAGGAACGGCCGGTCGGAGTGCTGGGAGTAGTCGAGCATCTCGATGTCGCCGTTCGAGTTGCCTGCGGCGAGCACCGGGCGCCGCCCGGTCCGCGTCCAGATGCGCACGGGCTTCTCCGGGCCGTCGTCCAGGTAGTCCGCGGCCAGGGTGCGGGTGATCGAGCCGCCCCCGTCGCCGGGCACGTACGCGTGGGCGACAGCGCTGCCGATCACGCCCTCCCGCGGGATGCCGTACATCTCGGCGCTCACGGGCCGCATGAAGTCCCGGCCGCCGCCGGACGCGATGTAGCTCGTGAACCCCTGCTCCCGCAGGTGGGCCAGGAGCTGCACCATCGGCGCGTACCCGCACTCGAGGTAGCCGCGGGCCAGCGACGGGTGCGCGGTGCCGCGCAGGAACGCGTCGGCGTCCGCCTCGAACTCGTCGACCGTGATGTTCCCGAACGCCGCGACGATGCCGGTGGCGAGCGTCCGCACGTCCGTGCTGTCACCCGCGTAGTGCGCCGCGAGCGCGTGCGCCAGCCAGGCGTGGTCCCGTTCGTGGGCGGCTCGCCACGGTTGCCGGTCGCGGAGCGCGGGATCCGCCTCGGCCATCGCAGCCAGGCGCCGCAGGATGAAGTCGAGCTGGATCGGCATCGGCTTCTCGCACCACAGCGTGCCGTCGTTGTCGAAGACGGCGACGCGCTCCTCGACCGGCACGCTTCCGGGGGCGCCGGCCGCACCGGTCCGGGAGAGGAAGTCGAGCACCGCGTCCTTGGCCGCGCCGTCGTTCCAGATGGACAGCGGATCGGTCATGCGACGACTCCTTCGCCGGTGGTTCTCAGGCCCGGCTGACGCACCGGAAGCCGAGGTGGGACGTCGAGGTGTCGACGGGTTGCGGCATGCGGGCCGCGGGCCGGTACCGCCGGCAGTAGTTCGGAGAGCACAGGTGGGACCCGCCCTTCATGACCTTGCGCGGGATCCGGACGCCGGGCAGCGCCGGGTCGCGGCTCGCGTCCCGGTCGCCGCCGCGGGGGTCCGGGATGCTGCAGCACGCGTGCGCCGCCGCAGCGTGGGCGCCGTACCAGTCGGACGTCCACTCCCAGACGTTGCCGATCATGTCCAGGAGGCCGTAGCCGTTCGGCGGGTAGGAGCCGACGGGTGCGGTGCCCGTGTGGCCGTCCGCACCGGTGTCGTGCAGCGGGAACTCCCCCTGCCACGTGTTCGCCATCCACCGGCCGCCCGGCGTGAGCTCGTCGCCCCAGGCGTACGGCGCGCCGTCGAGACCGCCGCGCGCGGCGTACTCCCACTCCGCCTCGGTGGGCAGCTTCTTGCCGGCCCACTCGGCGTAGGCGGCCACGTCCTCCCACGCGACGTGGACCACGGGGTGGTCCGGCATCCTCTTCGCGGTGCTTCCCGGACCCTGCGGTCGCCGCCAGCTGGCCCCGGGGACGTACGCCCACCAGTTCAGGGGGTCGTCCAGGGACACGCGGTGGGCCGGCTGACGGAACACGACCGACGCCGCGACGAGCAGCTCCGGGGCCGCTCCCGGGTAGTCGGCCGGGTCGGGCGCCCGCTCGGCGGACGTCACGTACCCGGTGCGCGCCACGAACCGGGCGAACTCCGCGTTCGTCACGGCGTGCCGGTCCATCCAGAAGCCGTGGACCGCGACCCGGTGCGCCGGCGCCTCCTCCGGGTAGTGGTCGTCCGACCCCATGGTGAACGTGCCCGCGGGGATCTCGACCATGCCCGCACGGGGAGCCCGGGTCGAGGGCGGGGACGGGGTGAGGTCGACGCGCGTGGCGCCCGTCGTGCGCTGTGCCACGGCTAGGACCTCGGCCTGAGGGCGCGCGCCGGAGCGGCGGCCCCGGCGGTCGGCTCGTCGGTGTCCATGCGCCCCACCCCTCTGCGGGCGCCCGACGCGCCGTCGCACCGCGGCGACAAAGCGTCGCGCGCTCGCGACCCCCCGTGCTCCGGGGGCCGCACACGATCGTCGCGACCGCGCGGACGCACGGCATCGTCCGCATCGGGTGAGCCGCGCCGACCCGGCGTGCGCGCGGGCTCGGCCGACGATCGTCCCCCCGACGGGGGCGGACCTCCGGCCGGGCGTCGTGAGCGTCGCCGGGCGATCGGTAGTGCCGGTGCCGCCGGCTCCCCCGCTCGCCATGTCGTCGTCGACCGGGGCCGACGCCGCGGCGCCCGAGCGGTGGGCTATGCGCGCCTGGGGGGAACCAGCCAGGTGACCGAGCGCATGACGTCCTGCGCCCGCAGCCACACCCACTCCTCGTCCACCCGGCCCCTCCGGTCGTGCCGCCACCCGACCATCACGTGCGTCGACGTCCAGCGGATGGCCCGTGCCGGGCGCCACTCCTCGGTGCCGTCGGACCACACCACGTGCACGATCACCTCGATGCTGCCCATCGGCTTGACGGGCACGCGCCCCGGCCGGTCCGCGTTCACCACCTCGCGGTCTGCACCTCCGCGCATGACACCTCCTCGAACACGTGTTCGAGTCTAGGCGGGCGGGACGGCCGTGGCGTCCGGTCGACCGGGCGAAACCTCAGCCGGGCGACGCCGCACCCGCGGCGTGCCGCGTCGACGCCGCTCCCGCGGCGTGCCGCGTCGACGCGACGGAGAGCCACGCTCCCTCGCCGCCCCGGTCACCCACATCAGGGGATGCCCGGCCGCACCCGCGTCGCGAGGGTGGAGGCAGCCGACGGCGCACGAGGAGGACCGATGGCGCGACGAGGGGCTGGCGGGGCCGGCCGGCGGGCGGGCTGGACCTGGTTCGCGGCCCCGCTGGTGGTGATGACCGGCCTCTGGGGCACGACCGCGGGCCTCGTCGCGGCGTTCTCACCACGGACGGTCCTGGCGTGGACGGACACCAGCCTCCCCGCGGTGGACGTCTCGACGTGGGGCTGGGGGCTCCTGGCGGCCTCCGCGCCGGTGCTCGTGGTCGGCGTCTCCCGGACGTCGGACGGGGCCGGCTGGGCGCGAGCCGTCGCGAGCGTCGTGATCGCCCTGGTGCTGCTGCTGCGCTTCACTGCGCTGCCGATCACCCCGGGCTGGCCCCTCGCCGCCATCGCGCTCTGCAGCGTCGTGCTGTGGGCGCTCGTCGTGAACGGCGACGAGCTCCACGACGCGGCCTGACCCCTGTTCCCGATCACCACTCTCCAAGGAGTCCCGATGACCACGTTCACGGTGTGGCAGTTCGACACCCCCGGTGCGGCGCAGCAGGCGGCCGACATCCTCAGGAACGCGGAGCGCGACAGCCTGGTGCGCATCGTCGACCACGCCGTCGTCAGCTGGCCGGACGGCGCCGACAAGCCCACGGTGCACCACGAGCACGAGGACGAGAAGCGCGGGACGGGGTGGGGCGCCCTGTGGGGCCTGCTGCTCGGCGCCCTCTTCTTCGTCCCGCTGCTCGGGGCCGCGGCGGGAGCGGCGACGGGAGCCATGGCCAAGCACTTCGCGAACGTCGGCATCGACGACGAGCAGATCGAACGGATCCGCGCGAGCGTCGTCCCCGGGACGTCCGCGCTGTTCGCCGTGACCGACGCCGCCGACCTCGACCGGCTCGGCGAACGCTTCCACGGCCTGCACCAGACGCTGATCGCGACCAACCTCACCGAGGCGGAGCGCTCGACCCTGCACGAGACGTTCGGCTGAGCCGGGCCGGTCCGGGCGCGCTGGCCCGCCGACGCGTCCGATCCCGCGCTCCAGGACGGAGCGCGACGGCGACGGGGCCGCTAGCATCGTCACATGGCGATGCCAGAGGTGCTCAGCGATCCGGGCGAGGTCGACGAGGCTCACGCGCTCGCCGCGGCGGCCTGCCTGTTCCACGGCTTCAGCGACCCCTCGCGCCTGACGATCCTGCGCCACCTCGCGCTCGGGGAGCACCGGGTCGTCGACCTCACGGAGCACCTCGGGCTGGCGCAGTCGACCGTCTCGAAGCACCTCGCGTGCCTGCGGGACTGCGGGCTTGTGACGTCGCGACCGCACGGGCGGGCGTCGGTGTTCCGGCTGACGCACCCCGCGGCGCTGACGGACCTGCTCGCGTCGGCGGAGCGGCTGCTCGCGCTGACCGGGGACGCCGTCACGCTCTGCCCGACGGCCGGCGCGGCACCCACCGCGCCGGCAGGGACCGGCCGCGCGCCGGGCCGCCCCGCGGACGGGCTCACGTGAGCGCCGGGCACGGTCACCACCACGGGACCGTGACCGGGCAGCACCGCACGCGCCTGACCGTCGTGCTGGTCCTCACGCTGGCCGTGGTCGGGGTCCAGGTCGTGGGCGGGCTGCTGTCGGGGTCGCTGGCGCTGCTCGCGGACGCCGGGCACATGCTCACCGACGCGACCGGGGTCGCCGTCGCACTCATCGCGAGCACCCTGGCGGCCCGCCCGGCCACGAACGCCCGCACCTTCGGCCTGCTCCGCGCCGAGATCCTGGCGGCGCTGGCCAACGCGCTGCTGCTCGGCGGGCTGGCGCTCTGGGTCATCGTGGAGGCCCTCGGGCGCTGGTCGGACCCGCCGGAGGTCGCGACCGGTCTGATGCTCGGCGTCGCGCTCGTCGGCGCGGGCGCCAACCTGGTGAGCCTGCTCGTCCTGCGCGGCGGGAGGCACGAGAGCCTCAACGTGCGCGGCGCCTACCTCGAGGTCCTCGGCGACCTCGTGGGGTCGGCCGCCGTCGTCGTGGCCGGCGTCGTCATCGCCCTCACGGGGTACACCCGCGCCGACGTGATCGCGTCCCTGGCGATCGGGCTGTTCATCGTCCCGCGCGCGTGGTCGCTGCTGCGCGAGGTCGTCGACGTGCTGCTCGAGGCGACCCCCCGAGGGCTCGACCTCGACCAGGTCCGCGACCACATCCGGGCCGTCCCCGGCGTGGTCGACGTGCACGACCTGCACGCCTGGACGATCACGAGCGGCGTCCCCGCCCTGTCCGCGCACGTCGTGGTCGACGCGGAGTGCATCGACCGGCGTCGCCCGGGCGACGTCCTCGACGCGCTGGACGCGTGCCTCGGCGAGCACTTCTCGATGGAGCACTGCACGTTCCAGCTCGAACCGGTCGGCCACCGCCCGCACGAGGGCGCCCACCACGACTAGCCGCACCCGGCGATGGGCCGGCCGCACTCCGGCGGCAGGCGACGAGCGGCGAGCGGCGAGCGGCGACGCACCGGCGAGCCGCCCGGGCCGGGTGCCCACGGGCCCGTGACTAGGGTGTGCCGCATGGCACGGACAGACCGGGTCCCTCGGCGGCGCCTCGACCCCGACGCCCGGCGCGAGGCGATCCTGGCGGCGGCCGCCGAGGCGTTCGCGCGCGAGCCGTACCGCGACGTGACCCTCGCCTCGGTCGCCCGGCTCGCGGGCGCGTCGGAGGCGCTGCTCTACCGCTACTTCGCCGGCAAGGACCAGCTGTACACGACCGTCGTCGGGCTCACGCTCGAGGACCTGCTGGACGCGCAGGCGGCCGCCCTCGCGGGCCTGCCGGAGGGGGTCCCGGTCCGCGACCGGGTCGTGGTCGCGACGACGGTGCACCTCGAGCACGTCGCGCACCACCCCCAGGCGTGGGCGCTGCCGCTCACCGGCGTCGCGAGCGAGCCGGCAGCGACCGTCGAGGTGCGGACCCGTGCGCGCGAGGAGTACGTCCGGCGGCTGCGCGACCTGCTCTCCCCCAGCTCGACGGCGCGGCACGAGTACGCGCTGTGGGGGTTCGTCGGCTTCCTCGAGGCCGCGTGCGTGCGGTGGGTCCGCGAGGGCTGCCCGGACGAGGGTCGCCAGCCCGTGCTGGAGGCGTCCGTCGGTGCGCTCGAGGGGGCGCTCGGGGACTGGGGGGCCTGACGCCCGCCCGCGGCGGTGAGGCCCGTCGACGACCTCGACGCGGCGCGGGAGCAGGGCGGTCGGCGCCTTGCGGGTCGCCGCTGGGGACCGGTACCGTCGCGGAGTTAGTGAACTCGACTCAGTAGCGGAGGTCGCATGGACCGGTCCGAGCACGGCACGTGGTGGCACGTGTACCCGCTGGGCTTCACGGGCGCGCCGGTCCGCACGGCGCACGACGCGCGGCCCCGGCTGGCCCGGCTGGCCGGGTGGCTCGACTACGCGGTCGAGCTCGGCGTCTCCGGCCTCCTGCTCGGCCCCGTGTTCAGCTCCGAGAGCCACGGGTACGACAGCGTCGACCAGTACCGCATCGACCCGCGCCTGGGTGACCTCGCCGACTTCGACGCGCTCGTCGCCGCCTGCCACGAACGCGGCCTGCGCGTCGTGCTCGACGGGGTGTTCAACCACGTCGGCGCCGGGCACCCCTGGGTGCGGCGCGCGCTCGCCGAGGGACCGGAGGGCGAGCTCGCCGGCTTCTTCCGCATCGACTGGTCGGACCCCCTCGCGCCCCGCGCCGCGGACTTCGAGGGCCACGCGTCCCTCGTGGAGCTCGACCACGACGCCCCCGCGGTCGTCGACTACGTCGCGGACGTCATGACGACCTGGCTCGACCGCGGCGCGGACGGCTGGCGGCTCGACGCCGCGTACGCGGTCCCCCCGCAGTTCTGGGCGCGGGTCCTGCCGCGCGTGCGCGCCGCGCACCCGGACGCCTGGATCCTCGGGGAGGTCATCCACGGCGACTACGCGGCGTTCGCCGCCGCCTCGGGGATCGACTCGATCACGCAGTACGAGCTGTGGAAGGCGATCTGGAGCAGCCTCGTCGACCGCAACTTCTTCGAGCTCGACTGGGCGCTGACGCGCCACCTGCAGCTCTCGGAGGGTCAGCTGCCCGCGACGTTCGTCGGCAACCACGACGTCACGCGCATCGCGACGACGGTCGGCCCGGAGGGCGCGGTGCTCGCGCTCGTCGTGCTCATGACCGTCTCCGGCGTGCCGACCGTCTACTACGGCGACGAGCAGGCGTTCACGGGCACCAAGGAGGAGCGGCTCGGTGGTGACGACGCGGTGCGCCCGGCGATGCCGGGTTCGCCGGCGGAGCTGCCGCCCGAGGGCGCGTGGATGTTCCGGGTCCACCAGCAGCTCCTCGCGATCCGGCGCCAGCACGCGTGGCTCGTGGACGCGAGGACCACCGCGACCGAGGTGACGAACACGCGCTACGCCTACACGGCCCGCGCGCTCGCGGGGCCGGGCGAGCTCCGGGTCGAGCTCGACGTCACGGACGGCCACCACGCCGTCGTCCGGGACGCCTCGGGCGCGACGCTCTTCGCCTACGACGCCTGACCTGCCGCGCAGCGGCACACTGGGAGCATCGACCGGACGGCGCGGGGAAAAGGCTTCACTTACCAACAAGTAAGTAATAAAGTCGGCCCGCGCCGCCCGGCGGCGACATACCCGTGCCGAACGAAGGAGCTGCCGTGACCGGCGACCCGTACCAGGACCCGCAGCTCCCCGTCGAGCAGCGGGTCAAGGACCTGCTCGAGCGCATGACCGTGCCCGAGAAGGTCGGGCAGATGCTCCAGCTCGACGCCCAGGCCGACGTCGGTCCGCTCGTCGAGGACCTGCACGCGGGCTCGATCCTGCACGCGGCGCCCGAGCAGGTGCTGCGCGCGCACGAGCTCACCGACGGCACGCGCCTGCGCATCCCGCTGCTCGTGGCCGAGGACTGCATCCACGGCCACTCGTTCTGGCGCGGCGCGACGATCTTCCCCACGCAGCTCGCGATGGCGGCGTCCTGGGACCCGGCGCTCGTCGAGCGGGTCGCGCGGGTCACCGCCGTCGAGGTCGCCGCGACCGGCATCCACTGGACGTTCTCCCCGGTCCTCTGCATCGCGCGCGACCTGCGCTGGGGCCGGGTCGACGAGACGTTCGGCGAGGACCCGCTGCTGATCGGCGAGCTCGCCTCCGCGATGGTCCGCGGGTACCAGGGCGACGGGCTCGACGACCCCACCGCGATCCTCGCCACCGCCAAGCACTTCGCGGGGTACTCCGAGACGCAGGGCGGGCGGGACGCGTCCGAGGCGGACATCTCCCGGCGCAAGCTCCGCTCGTGGTTCCTCCCGCCGTTCGAGCGCGTCGCCCGCGAGGGCTGCCGGACGTTCATGCTGGGCTACCAGACCATGGACGGCGTCCCCATCACGGTCAACGACTGGCTCCTGAGCGAGGTCCTGCGCGAGGAGTGGGGCTACACCGGGACGCTCGTCACCGACTGGGACAACGTCGGGCGGATGGTCTGGGAGCAGAAGGTCCAGCCCGACCACGCGCACGCGGCCGCCGCGGCGGTCCGTGCCGGCAACGACATGATCATGACCACCCCCCAGTTCTTCGAGGGTGCGCAAGAGGCGATCGAGCTCGGTCTGATCGCCGAGCACGACCTCGACGCCGCCGTCGGGCGCATCCTCACCCTCAAGTTCGAGCTCGGGCTCTTCGAGGACCCCCGCCGGCCCGACCGCGCCCGCATCGCGGACGTCGTGGGCGCCGACGAGCACGCCGCCCTCAACCTCGAGGTGACGCGCCGCTCGCTCGTCCTGCTGCGCAACGACGGCGTGCTCCCGCTCGCGGGCGGCCACACCCCGGGGACCCCGGCGGACGCGTCGGCACGGGCCGTCGTCGACGGGCCGCGGCGCACCGTGGCCGTCGTCGGTCCGCTCGCCGACGACGCGCAGACCCAGCTCGGCGACTGGGCCGGGTCGTCCGGCCAGGCCGACTGGCTCCGCGACGGGCAGCCGCGCGAGATGATCACGACCGTCCTCGACGGCCTGCGCGCGCACGTGCCCGACGGCTGGACGGTCACGCACGCACCCGGCGCCCAGATCCTCGACATCACGCCCGACCCCGAGGGCCCGTTCTTCCCCGACGGGCAGCCGCGCCCGCCGCTCGTCGCCCCGGCGACGCCGGACGAGCAGCTCCTCGCCGACGCCGTCGCGCGGGCCCACGAGGCCGACTACGTCGTCGCGGTGGTCGGCGACCGCGTCGAGCTCGTCGGCGAGGGCCGCTCGACGGCGACGCTCGAGCTCGTCGGGAGCCAGGTCGCGCTCCTCGACGCGCTCGCCGCGACCGGGACCCCGCTCGTCGTCGTCCTCCTTGCCTCCAAGCCCCTCGTCCTGCCCGAGTCCGCGCTGGGTGCCGCGGCGCTCGTGTGGGTCGCCAACCCCGGGATGCAGGGCGGGCGCGCGGTCGCCGAGCTGCTGCTCGGCGTCGTCGAGCCGTCGGGCCGGCTCCCGATCTCGTTCGCGCGGCACGTCGGCCAGCAGCCGACGTACTACAACCAGATCCGCGGGCAGCACGGGACCCGCTACGCCGACCTCACGCAGCGCCCCGCGTTCGTCTTCGGCGAGGGCCTCTCGTACAGCACCGTCGAGTACGCGGGCCTGCGGCTCGACGCCGAGCAGGTCACCGCGTCGGACGTCCTGCGCGGCGAGGTCACGGTGCGCAACACGGGCTCCCGGCCGGTGCGCGAGACCGTCCAGGTCTACGTGAGCGACACCGTGACGTCCGCGTCGTGGGCCGACCGCGAGCTCAAGGCGTTCACGCAGGTCGAGCTCGCGCCCGGCGAGGCGCGGGCCGTCAAGCTCGAGCTCCCGGTGCGGGAGTGCACGATCGTCGACGCGCACGGCCGCCGGGTCGTCGAGCCCGGCGCGTTCGAGCTGCTCGTCGGCCCCTCGTCGCGCTCGGAGGACCTCCTGCGCGCGTCGTTCACCGTGGGCGCGGGCGACTGAGCCGTCAGGCGACCGGTCACCCCGACAGGGCGGGCGGCCCTCTCTCGTCGGGTCGCCCCGGGGGTCAGGGCCCGACGAGGACGACGCGCAGGTCGCGGGGGCCGTGCACGCCCTCGACGCGCACCAGCTCGATGTCGCTCGTCGCGCTCGGCCCGCTGATCCAGGTCAGGGGACGCTCGGGGTGCGCCTCGAGCAGGCGGACCGCCTCGGGGACCGACCCGACGACCTGGTCGGACCGCACGACGCACACGTGCCGGTCCGGGACCAGCGTCAGCACCCGACGGCCCTGCCCCGGGCCGGCGTCGAGCACGATCGTGCCGGTGTCGGCGACCGCGACCCGGCAGCCCGTGACGACCGCGTCGGTGCCGTCGAGCTCGGCCGCGGCGAGCGGGCCACCCGGCAGGTCGCGGCGGACCGTGACCCCGGTGGCGTGCAGCGCGTCCACCCACGCCTCGGGCAGCCCCGGCGGGACGGCCACGGACGCCGCACCCGCGAGCTCGCGCGCGACGGTCGCCGCGACCTCGTCGGGCCGGCACCGGGTGACCCGGGCGCGGTAGTCGAGGAGCCGGTGCTCGAGCAGGTCGCACGCAGCGACGGACCCCGACGCGGTGCCGGTCTCCACCCGGTAGGCACGCGGCACCGCGCCGGCGGTGACGTCGCCCGTCGGCCGGGTCCCCGGGTCACGGCCGAGCGCCGCGCGCACCGCCGCGAGGACCTCGTCGCGCGCGCTCACGGCAGGCCCCGTCCGTCCGCACCGTGCGGTTCCCCACCCGGCCGGAGATCCCGGGCTGCGCCCGGATCCCGGGTCGTGCCGGCGACCCGGGCGGTACCGCCATCCCGAGCACCGCGCGTGTCCCGGGCACCCCGCGCGTTCGCGTGGGCATGCGCGTCCCGGGCTGCACGGAACGACCGCACCGGCAGCGCCGGCAGGTCACGGCTCGCGGTCCACAGCGACCCCGGCCACGGGAGCCGGCGCACGCGGCGCCCGCCGAGCAACCGGCCCGCGAGCGCGGCGCCCCGCAGCGCCCAGCGGAACCGGTGGCCCGAGGACAGCACCGTCGCCGCCGCCGCCATCGCGGCACCCGCAGCGGTCGGGCGGCGCGGCCCGCCGTCGTGCAGCGCGCGGTCGCGCAGGTGCACGAGCGCCGTCGGGATGTCGATCTTGACCGGGCACGCGTCGTAGCACGCGCCGCACAGGGTGCTCGCGAACGGCAGCGACGCGGTCGCGGGGTCGGCGTGGTCGAGGTCCAGGAGCTGCGGGGTCAGGATGGCGCCGATCGGCCCCGGGTAGACCGAGCCGTACGCGTGCCCGCCGGTCCGCTCGTACACGGGGCAGACGTTGAGGCACGCCGAGCAGCGGATGCAGTGCAGCGCCTGGCGTCCCACGTCGTCCGCGAGCGCTCGGGTGCGGCCGTTGTCGAGCAGCACGAGGTGGAAGTCCTGGGGGCCGTCGCCCGGGGTCACGCCGGTCCACGTCGTCGTGTAGGGGTTCATGCGCTCGCCCGTGGACGAGCGCGGCAGCAGCTGCAGGAACACCTCGAGGTCCCGGAACGCCGGCAGGACCTTCTCGATGCCCATGACGGTGACGAGCGTCCGCGGCAGCGTCAGGCACATGCGGCCGTTGCCCTCGGACTCGACGACCGCGACGGTTCCGGTCTCCGCGATCGCGAGGTTCGCGCCGCTGATCGCGACGTCGGCCCGCAGGAACAGCGCGCGCAGGTGCTCGCGGGCAGCCATCGCGAGCGCGGCCGGCTCGTTCGTGAGCCCACCCGGGGCGCCGGGCATCCGGGTCCGGAAGACGTCGCGGATCTCGTCGCGGTTACGGTGGATCGCGGGCACGAGGATGTGCGAGGGCCGGTCCCCCGCGAGCTGCACGATGAGCTCGGCGAGGTCGGTCTCGTGCGCGGCGATCCCCTCGGCCTCGAGGTGCTCGTTGAGGCCGATCTCCTGCGTCACCATCGACTTGACCTTGACGACCTCGCGGGCGCCCGCCGCGCGCACCACGTCGGTGACGATCCGGTTGGCCTCGGCGGCGTCGCGTGCCCAGTGCACCGTGCCGCCCCGCGCGGTGACGGCGGCCTCGAGCTGCTCGAGGAGCTCGGGAAGCCGGTCCATCGCGTCGGCCTTGATCGCGGCGCCCGCGTCGCGCAGGGCCTCCCAGTCGGGCAGCTCCGCGGTGACCGCGAGGCGCTTGTCCCGGATCGTGCGGGTCGCGCGCCGCAGGTTGGTGCGCAGCTGTGCGTCGTCGAGCGTCCCGCGGGCCGCCTGGGGGAACGTCGGGCCCCACCGCAGGGGGTCGAGCGGCTCGGCGGCGGGCTTCGGCGGGACGGCGGGCATGCCGAGGTAGGTGCTCACGGGGCGCTCCGGGCGGTCGTGCGCCGCGTGCCCGGCGCGTGCCACGGGTCCTCGCGCGTCGACGCCAGGATCTCGGCGAGGTGGACCGCGCGGGTCCCCGCGCCACGCCGCGAGAGCGCGCCGTCGATGTTCATGAGGCACGACCAGTCCCCGGCGGTCACGACGTCGGCGCCCGAGGCGAGCACGGCGTCGGCCTTGTCGGCGACCATCGCCCCCGACGTGGCGGAGTTCTTCAGCGCGAACGTCCCGCCGAACCCGCAGCACTGGTCGGCGTCGGGCAGGTCGACGAGCCGGAGCCCGTCGACGTGCCCCAGGAGCCGCGTGGGCCGGTCGCCGACCCGGAGCAGGCGCAGCGAGTGGCACGTGGGGTGGTAGGTCACCGTGTGCGGGAACCACGCGCCGACGTCGGTCACGCCGAGCACGTCCACGAGCAGCTCGGACAGCTCGTACGTGCGCGCGGCGACCCGCTCGGCCGCGACGGCGAGCCGCTCGTCGCCCGCCTGCCGCGCGACGCGGGCCTGCTGGTGCCGCGTCGACCCGACGCAGGAGCCCGAGGGCGCGACCACCGCGTCCCACGCGCCCTCGACGACCGGCCAGAACGCCCGCACGTGGTTGCGCACGACCGGCGCCGCCTGGGCGGGGTAGCCGGAGTTCACGTGCATCTGCCCGCAGCACGCCTGGCCGGGCGGGACGACGACCTCGTGGCCCAGGCGCTCGAGCAGGCGGACGGTCGCGGCGGCGGCGTGCGGGAACAGGCCGTCGACGAGGCACGTCGTGAACAGGGCGATACGCATGCGGTGCCCCTTCCCGTGGTCGCGGCGTCCCCCGACGCCTGCCTCCATCATCTCCTCGGTGCCCCGGATCGGAGGCTCTCCTCGGCGCGCTCCCAGGCGGCGCGGTCCCCGGAGGGCTCGTAGCGGCGCACGTCCGTCGAGGCGCGGACGACCGCGCGCATCGCCGCAAGATCGTCGCCGACGTCACCGTGGGCTGCGGCCTGCACGAGGAGGTTGCCGGTCGCGGTCCCCTCGGCGGGCCCGGCCTCGACGGGGAGCCCGGTCGCGTCCGCGGTGAGGCGGCACAGGAGCGCGTTGCGCGAGCCGCCGCCGACGAGGTGCACCACGGCGACGTCGCGGCCCGCGAGCTCGGCGGCCTGCCGGACCGCGCGGGCGTGGGCGAGCGCGAGCGAGTCGAGGAGCACCCGCACGAGCTCGGCGGGCTCCCCCGGCACCGGCTGCCCCGTGGCGCGGGCGAGGCCGGCGATGCGAGCGGGGACGTCGGTGGGCGCGGCGAGCACCGGGTCGTCGACGTCGACGACGCAGCGCAGCCCGGGCACGGCCGCGGCCTGCCGGAGCAGCGGCTCGAGGTCCTGCGGGCGACCCTGCCCGGCCCACGTCGCCAACGCCTGCTCGAGGAGCCACAGGCCGGTCACGTTGCGCAGGTAGCGGACGGTCCCGTGCACGCCGAGCTCGTTGGTGAAGTTCGCGGCGCGGCTCGCCTCCGTGAGGACGGGTGCGTCGAGCTCGAGGCCGACGAGGGACCAGGTGCCCGACGAGATCCAGGCGGCGTCCCGGCGCGCGACCGGGACCGCGGCGACCGCCGACGCGGTGTCGTGCGAGCCGACCGCGACGACCGTGGCACCGGCGACGCCGAGCGCGGCGCCCACCTCGGGCCGCACCGCGCCGATCACGGTGCCCGGCGCCACGAGCCGCGGGAGGAGCGCGCCGACGTCCACCCCCGCGACCGCCGAGGCCGCGCCCGCAACCTCCGCGCTCCACGCCCGGGTCGTGACGTCGAGCAGCCCGGTCGTCGAGGCGTTCGTCAGCTCCGCGACCTGCTCGCCCGTGAGCCAGTACGCGAGCAGGTCGGGGACGAGGAGCGCTCGCCGGGCGGCGGCGAGCTGCGCGGTGCCGGTGGCGGCGACGAGCTGGAACACCGTGTTGAACGGCTGGACCTGGACGCCGGTGAGCGCGTGGTGGCGCTCGGCGGCGATCCGCTCGAACAGCCGCGCGGGCGCACCCGCGGTCCGCGCGTCGCGGTAGTGCACCGGGTTGCCGAGCAGCGCACCGTCGGCGTCGAGCAGCCCGTGGTCGACCGCCCAGCCGTCGATCCCGACCGACGTCACCGGGCCGAACCGCCGGGCCGCCGCGGCCAGGCCGTCCTGGACCCCCGCCCAGAGCCGCAGCAGGTCCCAGTGCAGGGTCGCCCGCCCGCCGGGTCCGGGCGCGCCGACCGGCACGTTGGCGAACCGCGCGGTCTCCTCGGTCAGGAGCCGGCCGGCCTCGACCCGGCCCGCGATGACCCGCCCGCTCGTGGCGCCGAGGTCGACGGCGACGTAGGTCCGCACGGGCTCAGCGCAGGAACGCGGCGGCGACGCCGGAGTCGACGGGCACGTGCAGCCCGGTCGTCTGCACGAGGTCCGGGCCGGTCAGCGCGAACACCGCCGCGGCGACGTGCTCCGGCAGCACCTCCTTCTTCAGGATCGTGCGCTGC
This sequence comes from Cellulomonas sp. NPDC055163, assembly GCF_053607065.1. NCBI lineage: Bacteria > Bacillati > Actinomycetota > Actinomycetes > Micrococcales > Cellulomonadaceae > Cellulomonas > Cellulomonas sp. NPDC055163. The sequence continues at coordinate 227,157 of NZ_JBSGSU010000005.1, forward strand.
GCGTAGTACTCGCCCAGGTCCTCCTCGGGCACCCCGTACGTCGCGGCACGCTGCGCGCCCCAGCCGCCGGCGAAGATCCCGGACCCCCGCACCACGCCGTCCGGGTTCACGCCGTTGACCCGGATGCCGTGCGCCCCGAGCTCGGCGGCGAGCAGCCGGACCTGGTGCGCCTGGTCGGCCTTGGTCGCCGAGTAGGCGATGTTGTTCGGCCCGGCGAACAGCGAGTTCTTCGACGCGACGTACACGATGTCGCCCCCCATCCCCTGCGCGACCATCGCCCGTGCGGCCTCCCGCGAGACGAGGAACGACCCCCGGGCCATGACGTCGTGCTGCACGTCCCAGTCGCGCGCCGTGGTCTCGAGCAGCGGCTTGGAGATCGACAGCCCGGCGTTGTTGACGACGAGGTCGATCCCGCCGAACGCGAGCGCCGCGGCGTCGACCACCGCGCGCACGTCGTCCTCCGACGTGACGTCCGCCCGCACGGCGACCGCGACGTCGGGTCCACCGAGGGACGCGGCGACCTCCTCGGCCCCGTCGAGGTTCAGGTCGGCGACGACGACGCACGCACCCTCGGCGGCGAGCCGCTCGGCGATCGCGCGCCCGATGCCCGAGCCGGCGCCGGTCACGAGCGCGACGCGGGTCGCGAGCGGCTTCGGGGCGGGCATCCGCTGGAGCTTGGCCTCCTCGAGCGCCCAGTACTCGATCCGGAACTTCTCCGCCTCGTCGATCGGGGCGTAGGTGCTGATCGCCTCGGCGCCGCGCATGACGTTGATCGCGTTGACGTAGAACTCCCCCGCGACCCGCGCGGTCTGCTTGTCCTTGCCGTAGGAGAACATCCCGACGCCGGGGACGAGCACGATCGCGGGGTCCGCGCCGCGCATGGGCGGGCTGTCGGGCGTCGCGTGGCGCGCGTAGTACGCGGCGTACTCCGCGCGGTAGGCCGCGTGCAGCTCCCGCAGCCGGGCCACGACGTCCTCGAGGGGCGCGTCCGGCGGCAGGTCGACCACGAGCGGGGTGACCTTGGTGCGCAGGAAGTGGTCCGGGCAGGACGTGCCCAGCGCCGCGAGCGCCAGCAACCGGTCCCGGGACAGGAAGTCGAGGACGACGGCGGAGTCCGTGAGGTGGCCGACCTGCGGGCGGTCGGTGCTCGCGAGTCCCCGCACCACCGGGGCCAGCGCCGCCGCACGGGCGCGCCGCTCGGCCTCGGGCAGCGCCTCCCGCCCCGGCACCACGGGGCCGAACGCGTGCCGGCCCTCGTCAGCGAGGCGGCGCTCACGCTCCGCGACGAACCCCTCGGCCGCGGCGATGATCTCGAGCGAGCGCGCCTCGGCCTCGTCGGACGTGCTGCCCCACGCGGTGATGCCGTGACCCCCGAGGACGCACCCGATCGCCTCGGGGTTCGCCGCCGCGATCGCCGCGATGTCGAGCCCGAGCTGGAACCCGGGCCTGCGCCACGGCACCCAGGCCACCCGGTCGCCGAAGAGCTCGCGGGTCAGCGCCTCGCCGTCCGCCGCCGTCGCGAGCGCGATCCCGGCGTCGGGGTGCAGGTGGTCCACGTGCGCGGCGTCGAGCAGCCCGTGCATCGCGGTGTCGATCGACGGCGCCGCACCGCCCTTGCCGTGCAGGCAGTAGTCGAGCGCCGCGACCATCTCGTCCTCGTGCTCGACCCCCGGGTAGACGCCCGCGAGCGCGCGCAGCCGGTCGAGTCGCAGCACGGCCAGGTTCTGCTCGGTGAGCGTCCCGAGGTCGCCGCCCGAGCCCTTGACCCAGAGCAGCGTGACGTCCTCGCCGGTCACGGGGTCGGTCGCGGTGCCCTTCGCGGAGGTGTTGCCGCCCGCGTAGTTGGTCGTGCGCGGGTCGGCGCCGAGGCGGTTCGACCGGGCGATGAGGTCGGCCGCAGGGGTGCGCGTCATCCGACGTGTCCTCTCGTCTGGGGTGCGGGCGGGGTCGCCCCGGTTCGGTGCCCGTGCGTGCGGGCCTTGCTGTGCGTGGGGGCTTTGCTGTGCGTGCGGGCCTGGCGGTGCGTGCGGGCCTTGTCGTGCGTGGTGCCCTGCGGTGCGTGCGGGGCGCGCCGTGCGCCGGCGGAGCACCGTGCGCGGGCGCGTCGTCGGGCGCTCAGGCACCCCACCCGGCCTGCGTGCCGCCGACGCGCTCGTCGGCGACCCGCGCGAGGTAGCCGCTCGCGAGGAACGCCGCCATGGGGTCGGCGGGCAGCCCGCGCTCCTCGCGCCACGCGGCGAGCGCCGGCCGGACGTCGGTGTAGAACGCGTCCATGAACACCTGGTGGGCGCCGAGCACGTCGTTCGACCGCTGCTTGGCGGCGAGCGCGTCGCGGTCGAGCAGCAGCGCCCGGGCGGTCATCTCCTGGACGTTCAGCACCGAACGGATCTGGCCCGGGACCTTGTCCTCGACGTTGTGGCACTGGTCGAGCATGAGCGCGACGTCCGAGCCGGGGCCGAGCCCCCCGCCGCGGACGACCTCGACGAGGATCCGGAACAGCTGGAACGGGTCGGCCGCACCGACGATGAGGTCGTCGTCGGCGTAGAAGCGCGAGTTGAAGTCGAACGACCCGAGCCGCCCGAGCCGCAGGAGCTGCGCGACGATGAACTCGATGTTCGTGCCGGGCGCGTGGTGACCGGTGTCCAGGCACACCACCGCGCGCTCGCCCAGCGCCGTGACCTGGGCGTACGCGGTGCCCCAGTCCGGGACGTCGGTGTGGTAGAAGGCCGGCTCGAAGAACTTGTACTCGAGCACGAGCCGCTGGTTGTCGCCGACCTGCGCGTAGATCGCGGCGAGCGACTCGGCGAGGGCGTCCTGCCGCGCACGGATGTCGTCCTGGCCGGGGTAGTTGGTACCGTCGGCGAGCCAGATCTTGAGGTCCTGGGACCCGGTGTGCGCCATGACCTCGAGGCAGTCGAGGTGGTGCTCGACGGCCGCGCGGCGGACCGCGGCGTCCCGCGACGCGAGCGAGCCGAACTTGAACCGCTCGTCCTGGAACGTGTTCGAGTTGATCGTGCCGAGCCGGATCCCCAGGTCGTCGGCGTGCCGGCGCAGCGCCGCCCAGTCCTCGACGGCGTCCCACGGGATGTGCAGCGCCACCGTGGGGGCGAGCCCGGTGAACCGGTGGACCTGCGCGGCGTCGGCGAGCTTCTCCTGCACCGTGCGCGGGGTGCCCGGCGACGGCCAGACCCGGAACCGCGTGCCGGAGTTGCCGAACGCCCACGAGGGCAGCTCGATCGCGAGGTCGTCGAGCGCGGCGGGGAGCGTGCCGGGCCGGTGGTCCGCGGCGGCGCCGGGGCCGCGGTCGGGGGACGGAGCAGTCGTCACGGTGACCTCTCGGTTCGTCTTTGAATCGATTCATACCCTAACCGCGCGCTCCTGCGCCGGGCAAGACCCGCGGTCCGCGCTCGTCAGCCCCCGTGCGTGCTCGAGTCGCGCACCACGAGCTCGGGCTGGAAGACGACGTCCTGCTCGGCGGCCTCGTCGCCCTCCAGCAGGATCGCCGCGGCGCGGTACCCCATCTCGAGCGCCGGCTGGCGCACGGACGTGAGGGGCGACGCGAGCTCGCTCGAGATGTCGAGGTCGTCGTACCCGACCAGGGCGGTCGAGCGCAGCAGCGCCGTCCCGCCGAGCGCCCGCAGCGCCCGCTGCGCACCGATCGCCACGAGGTCGTTGACGCACAGGACCGCCTCGGGCGCCGCCCCGTCCCGCTCGGCGACGAGGCGGCGCATCGCCGCGTCGCCCCCGCGCGCGTCCATGCTCGCGACCGTGACCTCACGGACCACCTCGTCCGGGTCGAGGCCCGCCCGCTCGACCGCCTCCCGCACGCCGCGCTGCCGGTCGACGCACTGCCGGATCGAGTGCGGCCCGTTGAGCAGCACCAGGCGCTCGTGCCCGCGCCCCAGGAGGTGGGCGGCGGCGAGCGCGCCACCCGCCCGGTCGTCGACCGCGACCGAGGGGATGCCGGGGACGGACGACGGGTGGTCGAGCAGCACCACGCGGGTCCCGCGTGCGTGCACCGCCTCCACGGCACGCGTGCCCGCCGACCCCGGGACGACGAGCATCCCGAGCACGCCGTGCTCCTCGAACAGGCGCAGGTAGCGGCGCTCGCGCTCGGGGTCGTCGTCCGAGCTCGCGAGCATGAGCGTGTGGTCGTCGAGGCTCAGCCGGTCCTCGATGCCGCGCGCGACCTCGGTGAAGTACGGGTTGCGGATGTCGAGCACGAGCGCGCCCACGGTCGTCACGGTGCGCGACCGGAGCTGGCGCGCGACGCCGTTCGGCACGAAGCTCAGCGCGGCGATGGCGTCCTGGACCCGCGTACGGGTCTCCGGCTTGACGACGTCCGGGCGGTTGAGGACGTTCGAGACCGTGCCGACCGAGACGCCCGCCTCGCGCGCCACGTCCATCACGGACGCGCGCCGTCGTGACGTCGGGGCAGCCATGTCCGTCCTCTCCGGCGCGTGGGCGTGCGGGCCACCCGGCGCGCTGGGCGGCCGGGCGTGCGCCCAGCCTAGGTCCGGGGGCGGCGCGACCCGCGGACCCGCGTCCCACGACACGAGACGGCGCGGGACGGGGTGGGAGTGGGCCCGAGGCCGGCGCATGATGAGCCGTGCCGTCGTGCCCGACCGGCCCGGCGCCGCGAACCCGCTCCGACCCGACCCGACCCCGCCGGAGGATCCCCGTGCCCGTGCCCCCGCTGCCCGACGACGTCGCCGTGCTGCTCTCCCGCCCGAACCCGGCGGTCATGGCGACCGTCGCGTCCGACGGCCGCCCCGTGACCGTCGCGACGTGGTACCTCGTCGAGGACGACGGCACCGTGCTGCTCAACCTCGACGCCTCCCGGGCCCGACTGAACCACCTGCGCACCGACCCGCGCGTCTCGCTGACCGCGCTCGACGAGTCGGGCTGGTACACCCACGTGAGCGTGCAGGGCACGGTCGTCGCGATCGAGGAGGACGCCGACCTCGTCGACATCGACCGCCTCTCGACGCACTACACCGGCAACCCGTACCCCACGCGCGACCGCGCCCGCGTGAGCGTGCGGGTCCGGATCGACCGCTGGCACGGCTGGGGCGCCGCGAAGCAGGACTGAGCCCGCCGGGCGTCCGACGCCGGGCCGCCGCCACCGGACGCCCGCACCCCGCTCGACCGATGAGTTGCGGCCGACCGCCGGGTCTCCCCCATGACGAGATGCCCGACCCGGGAGGCAGGACCATGGCGGTCGACGACGGTGCGGACGGCGCGACGGTGGCGGACGAGGCGCGGCGCGTGGTGGCAGCAGCCACGTACCTGACGCTCGCCACGGCCGACGCCCGGGGACGGCCGTGGGCCACCCCGGTGTGGTTCGCCGAGCGTGACTGCGCCGAGTTCGTCTGGGTGTCGCGCCCCGGCGCCCGTCACTCCGTCAACGTCGCCGAGCAGCCCGCCGTGGCCGTCGTCGTGTTCGACTCGGCGGTCGCGGTGGGCGGCGCCGCGGCGGTGTACGTCGAGGCGGAGGCCGGCGAGGTCGGCCCGGACGACCGGGCCGCCGCGCTCGCCGTCTACAACCGGCGCACCGCCGAGCAGGGCCTGCGCACCTGGACCGCGCAGGACGTCACCGGGGCGGCGCAGTTCCGGCTGTACCGGGCCCGGGCGTCGCACGTCTACGTCCTCGACGAGCACGACGGGCGCGTCGAGGTCGGCGCATAGCCCTGCTCGGACGGGAGCGGGCGGCTCGACGCCGCGCACGGTGCGTCCCGCGCCTCGGCCCGGCCGTGCGCCGCGTCCCCGGTGCCCGTCCCCCGCGCCCGCCTACCGCCGCAGCAGCAGCAGCGCCTCGCCCTGCCCCCCGCCGCCGCACAGCGCGACGCCCGCGCGCCCGGACCCCCGCCGCGCGAGCTCGAGCGCCGCGTGCCCGGCGAGCCGTGCCCCGGACGCGCCGATGGGGTGGCCGAGGGCGATCGCCCCGCCGTGCACGTTGGTCCGCTCGTGCGGGTACCCGAGGTCGGCGAGCGAGCGCACGAGGACCGACGCGAACGCCTCGTTGATCTCGAGGAGGTCGAGGTCGGCGACGTCCCACCCGGCGCGCGCGAGCGCGGCGGTCAGGGCCGCGGACGGCTGGGAGTGCAGCGACGTGTCGGGCCCGGCGACCTGGCCGGAGGCACCGATCTCCGCGAGCCACGGCAGCCCGCGGGCCTCGGCGGCCTCACGGCTCATGACGACCACGGCCGCCGCCCCGTCCGTGAGCGGCGAGGCGTTCCCGGCGGTGATCGTGCCGTCGGCGGCGAACGCCGGGGCGAGCCGGGCGAGCGTCGCCGCGGTCGTGTCGGGGCGGATGCCCTCGTCGGCGGCGACCCGGACCGGGTCGCCACGGCGCTGCGGGACGTCGACGGGCACGATCTCCTCCGCGAGGACGCCGTCCTTCGCGGCGAGCGCGGCGCGGCGGTGGCTCTCCGCCGCGATCTCGTCCTGCTGCTCCCGGGTGATCCCGAGCCGGGCGTTGCCCCGCTCGGTCGAGGCACCCATCGACTCGTGGTCGAACGCGTCGGTGAGCCCGTCGTGCGCGAGCGAGTCGACCGCGCGCACGTCCCCGAAGGTCCAGCCGCGGCGCGAGCCGGGCAGCAGGTGCGGCGCCTGGCTCATCGACTCCTGGCCGCCGGCGACGACGACGTCGGCCTCGCCGAGCCGGATCGTCCGGGCGGCGTCGACGATCGCGCTCAGCCCGCTCAGGCACACCTTGTTGACCGTGGCCGCGGGGACCGACCACGGGATGCCGGCGCCGCGGGCCGCCTGGCGTGCGGGGTTCTGGCCGGCCCCCGCCTGCACGACCTGCCCCAGGAGCACCTGGTCGACGTCCTCGGGCGCGACCCGTGCGCGGTCGAGCGCTCCGCGGACCGCCACGGCCCCGAGCTCGGCGGCGCTGAGCGTCGCGAGCCCACCGCCCAGCCGTCCCATGGGCGTGCGCGCGAACGCGACGAGCACGACCTCCCGGCCGGTCATCGCAGGACCATCTCGGGGACGTCACCCTCGACCGCGAGCGGCACGTCGGTCGTCGCGTCGAGGACCTCCTGCACGCTCACGCCCGGTGCGCGCTCGCGCAGCACGAGCCCTCCCGGGGTCACGTCGATCACCGCGAGGTCCGTGATGACGCGGTCGACGACCGCGCGGCCCGTGAGCGGCAGCGTGCACGCGGGCACGAGCTTCGCCGAGCCGTCCCGGGCCGTGTGCTCCATGAGCACCACGATGCGCCGCGCTCCGTGCACGAGGTCCATGGCCCCTCCCATGCCCTTGACCATCTTCCCGGGGATCATCCAGTTGGCGATGTCCCCGTCGACCGACACCTGCATCGCACCGAGGATCGCGACGTCGACCTTGCCGCCGCGGATCATCGCGAAGCTCGTCGCGGAGTCGAAGAAGCTCGCGCCCGGCTCGACGGTGATCGTCTCCTTGCCGGCGTTGATGAGATCGGGGTCGACGCCGTCCTCCGCCGGGTACGCGCCGACGCCGAGGACGCCGTTCTCGGACTGCAGCACGAGCTCGACCCCACCCGGCACGTGGTTCGGCACGAGCGTCGGCAGACCGATGCCGAGGTTCGCGTACGTGCCGTCGACGAGCTCCTGGGCGGCGCGCTCCGCGAGCTGGTCCCGCGTGAGCCGCCCGGTCACGACGCACCGCCGGCGGGGACGGCGCGGACCGTGCGGCGCTCGATGCGCTTGTCGGCCACCTGCTCGGGCGTGAGCTCGACGACGCGGTCCACGAAGATCCCGGGCAGGTGCACCGCGTCGGGCTCGATCTCCCCCACGGGGACGAGGTGCTCGACCTCCGCGAGCGCGACCCGGCCGGCCGCAGCGGCGAGCGGGTTGAAGTTGCGGGCCGACGCGCGGAAGACGAGGTTCCCGGCGCGGTCGCCCTTCCAGGCCCGCACGAGCGAGAAGTCGGCGGTGATCGCCCGCTCCAGGACGTACTCGCGCTCGACCCCACGGACCGTGAACCGGTCGACCGGCTTGGGCGGCGACGCGACCGCCACGCCGCCGTCGGGGTCGTAGCGCCACGGCAGCCCGCCCTCGGCGACCTGCGTCCCGACGCCCGTCGCGGTGTAGAACGCGGGGATGCCGCTGCCGCCCGCGCGCAGGCGCTCCGCGAGCGTGCCCTGCGGCGTCAGCTCGACCTCGAGCTCGCCCGCGAGGAACTGGCGGGCGAACTCCTTGTTCTCTCCCACGTACGACGCGATGACGCGGCGCACCCGGTGCTGCTGGAGCAGCAGCCCCAGCCCCCAGTCGTCGACCCCGCAGTTGTTGCTCACGACCTCGAGGTCGTGCGTGCCGGCGTCCAGCAGCGCGCCGATGAGCACGCTCGGGATGCCGCAGAGCCCGAAGCCCCCGACCGCGAGCGTCGCGCCGTCGGGGATGTCGGCGACCGCCTCCTGGGCGGACCGGACGACCTTGTCCATGGGCGTGCCTCCTCGCACCACCACGTGCCAGCACGTGCACGGCAGCCTCGTGAGCGACGCGCGCACCTCTTCGGAGCACCGTAACCCCGCGCGTCGTACGCTGGCAGCACATCGGGCGATGGAGCCCAGACCTCACGAGGGCGCGGGCTCCGCCGAACAACGGAGCACACCATGTTGCGTTCAGAGCTGCGTCCAGACGTCACCCCGCACACGGGTCCCGCGAGCGCCGAGCCGGCCGCCCCGCGCGACGCCGTCCCCCGGCCCACGGGCCCCGGGCCCGCGCCCGGCCCCGGGGCGGGCCCCGCGCCCGTCCAGCTCCTCGCGCCGGACGGCACCCGCCGGCCCGACCCCGAGCACGACCCGTGGGTCGCCGACCTGGACGACGACCGGCTCGCCGCGCTCTACGAGGACATGGTCGTCGTGCGCCGCCTCGACATCGAGGCCACCGCGCTGCAGCGTCAGGGTCAGCTCGGGCTGTGGCCCCCGCTCCTGGGTCAGGAAGCCGCGCAGATCGGCTCCGCGCGTGCGCTGCGCCCCGACGACTTCGTGTTCTCGAGCTACCGGGAGAACGCCGTCGCGTGGTGCCGCGGCGTCTCGACCACCGACCTCGTGCGCGTCTGGAAGGGCACCGCGGCGACCGGGTGGGACCCGCGGACCGTCGGGATGGCGACCCCGACGATCATCATCGGGGCGCAGACCCTGCACGCGACGGGGTACGCGATCGGCTGCGCCAAGGACGGCGTGGACTCGGTCGCGGTCGCGTACTTCGGCGACGGTGCGACGAGCGAGGGCGACGTCCACGAGGCGATGGTGTTCGCGGCGTCGTACCGCGCCCCGGTCGTGTTCTTCTGCCAGAACAACCAGTGGGCGATCTCGGAGCCCGTCGGGCTGCAGGCACGCCGACCGGTCGCGGACCGGGCACCGGGGTACGGGATCCCGAGCGTGCGCGTCGACGGCAACGACGTGCTCGCCGTGAGCGCGGTGACCCGCGTCGCGCTCGACCGGGCCCGGACGGGCGGCGGGCCGACGTTCGTCGAGGCCGTGACGTACCGGCGCGGGCCGCACACGACGTCGGACGACCCGACGCGCTACGTCGACCCGGCGGTGCACGAGCAGTGGGTCGCCCTCGACCCGATCGCGCGCGTCGAGCGCTACCTCGCGGGGCGGGGCCGCCTCACCGCAGAGCTGACGGCCGCGGTCACGGCCCACGCCGACGCCGCGGCCGCCGAGATGCGCGCGGGCTGCCACGGGCTCGAGCCGCCACCGCCGCTGAGCGTGTTCGACCACGTGTACACGACGCCGACGTCGTGGCTCGAGCGCCAGCGCAGCCAGTACGCCGCGTACCTCGCGATGTTCGACGAGGGCGCCGGCGACGGCGGTACCGGCCCGGGCGACGCGCGGGGCGCCGACGTGCGCGGAGGTGACCGGTGACCGCGCTCACGCTCGGCGGTGCCCTCAACGCGGCGCTGCGGCACGCGCTCGAGGACGACCCGAAGGTCGTGCTGATGGGCGAGGACATCGGCACGCTCGGCGGGGTCTTCCGCGTCACGGACGGGCTGCAGCGCGACTTCGGCGCCGACCGGGTCATGGACACCCCGCTCGCCGAGGCCGGCATCGTCGGCACGGCCGTCGGGCTCGCGTACCGCGGGTACCGGCCCGTCGTGGAGATCCAGTTCGACGGCTTCGTCTTCCCGGCGTTCGACCAGCTCGTCACGCAGGTCGCCCGGCTGCACCACCGCACGGGCGGCGCTGCCCGGATGCCGATCACCGTGCGGATCCCCTACGGCGGCGGCATCGGCGCGGTCGAGCACCACTCGGAGTCGCCCGAGGCGTACTTCGCGCACACCCCCGGCCTGCGCGTCGTGACGTGCGCCGACCCGCAGGACGCGCACACGCTGCTGCGCCAGGCGATCACGTGCGACGACCCGGTGATCTTCTTCGAGCCCAAGCGGCGCTACTGGGTCAAGGGCGAGGTCGACGAGGTGATCGACGGCTCGACCGCGCCGATGGACGCCGCGCGCGTCGTCGTGCCCGGGACGGACGTCACGCTCGTCGCGTACGGGCCGCTCGTGATAACCGCACGCGACGTCGCGCTCGCCGCTGCGGACGACGGCATCTCGGTCGAGGTGGTCGACCTGCGCTCCCTGTCCCCGATCGACCTCGCGACCGTCGAGGCGTCCGTGCGCCGCACGGGCCGGCTCGTCGTCACGCACGAGGCGCAGCAGCACGGCGGCCTCGGCGCGGAGATCGCGGCGAGCATCACCGAGCGGTGCTTCTACCACCTCGAGGCGCCGCCGGTCCGGGTCACCGGCTTCGACGTGCCCTACCCGGCCGCCAAGCTCGAGGAGCACTTCCTGCCCGACCTCGACCGGATCCTCGACGGCGTCGACCGCGTGCTCGGCCGCGAGCACTCCCTGACCGGCTGGAAGGGCTGACGTGGCGATCGAGGAGTTCCCGATGCCGGACCTCGGCGAGGGCCTGACCGAGGCGGAGCTCGTGTCGTGGGAGGTCGCCGAGGGCGACACCGTGGCGCTCAACCAGGTGATCGCCGAGGTCGAGACGGCGAAGGCCGCGGTGCAGCTGCCGTCCCCGTACGCCGGGGTCGTCGCGCGCCTGCTCGTCGAGCCGGGGACGACCGTGCCGGTCGGGACGCCGATCCTGGCGGTGGACACCGGGCCCGGGGGCGGCGCGGGCAGACCCGCGGCCGCACGCGTCGAGGCGTCGGCGGCGGCGAGCCGCGTCACCGCACCCGCCGCCGGGACCCACGGGTCTCCCCCTGCGGCGGCGCACGCCGAGTCCTCGCCTGCGACGACGCGCGCCGCCTCGTCGCCCACGGCGGCGGGCACCGGAGGGCGGTCGCCCGTGGCGGCGCGCACGTCCGTGCTGGTCGGCTACGGGCCCGCGGTGGGGACCACGGACCGGCCTCGGCGCCGACCCCGCACGTCGCGCCCGGGTGCTCCCGCCCCGCGCACCGGGCGCGCACCGGCGGACCCGCCGCCGACGGATCACCCAGGTCGTGCCGCACCTCCCGCGAGCGGGACCGTCCGCGAGCGGCCGCGCACGTACCCGCCGGTGCGCAAGCTCGCGCACGAGCTCGGCGTGGACCTCACGGGCGTCATGGGCACCGGACCCGACGGCGTCATCACGCGTGACGACGTCCTGACCCGCGCGCACCGGGACCCCGGGTCGGCTCCCGCCGCCTCCCCGGCGACCGGGACGCACGCGCCGCACGCACCCGACGGGTCGCCGCGCGAGGACCGGACGCCCGTGACGGGCGTCCGGCGCCGGACCGCCGCCGCCATGGTCGCGAGCGCCTTCACCGCACCGCAGGCGACGGTCTTCCTCACGGTCGACGTCACCCCGACGCTCGAGCTGCTCGACGACCTGCGCCGCGACCGCGCGCTCGCCGGCCACCGCCTCGGGCTGCTCACGGTCGTCGCCAAGGCAGTGACGATCGCGGTCGCGCGCACGCCCGAGGTCAACGCGCGCTGGGACGAGGCCGCCAGCGAGATCGTGCAGCCGCACTACGTGAACCTCGGCATCGCCGCGGCGACCCCGCGCGGGCTCCTCGTGCCGAACGTCAAGGACGCGGACCGCCTGCACCTCGGTGCGCTCGCCGACGCCCTCACGGACCTCACGGAGCGGGCGCGCGCGGGCACGACACCACCGGCCGACCTCGTCGGGGGCACGATCACGATCACGAACGTCGGGGTCTTCGGGATCGACGCGGGGACGCCCATCCTCAACCCCGGCGAGGCCGCGATCCTCGCGGTCGGAGCGGTGCGGCGCCGGCCCTGGGAGCACCGGGACGCGATCGCCCTGCGCAGCGTGGTGACGCTCGCGGTGACGTTCGACCACCGGGTCGTGGACGGCGAGCAGGCGGCACGGTTCGTCGCCGACGTCGGTGCGGTGCTCGCCCGCCCGGGGTCGGTGCTCGCGATGGTGTGACCGCACGGCGCGGCGGCGCCTGCCCGGGACACCGGCACGACGGTCCGGGCGGGCGCGCCGCTTGCGTGACGCAGGCCGCGGATCGGGTCCGTGCCGGCCGGTGTCGGTCGGTGCCGGTCCGTGCCGGTCGGTGCCGGTCGGTGCCGGCCGGTGCCGGTGGTGCTCGTCGGTACCGGCCCGTGCTGGCCCGGCCAGCCCGTGCGGGCCCGTGCTCGTCCGTGCTCGCCTGTGCCGGACCTCAACGCCCCGAGCCGGCCGGGTGCCCGAGCGCCGCGAGCGCCATCTCGCGCAGCAGGTCCGCGACGCGCCCGCGCGGCAGCGCGCGCGCACTGTGCGGCGTCGAGTTGAGCAGCCCGAACGTCGCGTGCGCCCGCAGGCGGAGCTCGGGCCGCTCCGCCGCCGGGTCGAGGCGCGCCAGCACGTCGACCCAGAGCTCGACGTAGCGGCGCTGCAGCGTCCGCACGGACCGGCGGTCGTGCTCGGCGAGCTGCTCGAGGTCGCGGTCCTGGACGCGGATGACGTCGGGGTCGGCGAGGGCGAACTCGACGTGGAAGGCGACGAGCCCGCGGAGCGCCGCCGCGTCGTCCGCGGCGCGTTCGACGACGGCGCGGCCCCCGTCGAGCAGCTCGGCGCTGACCCCGCCGAGGAGCGAGGCGAGCACGGCGTGCTTGCCCGTGAAGTGCCGGTACACCGCAGGTCCGCTCACCCCGGCGGCGGCGCCGAGGTCCTCCATCGACACGCCCTCGAAGCCGCGGAGCGCGAAGAGGCGGGCCGCTGCCGTCAGCAGCGCGGCACGACGCTCGGCCTTCGCACGCCCTCGGGGGGTACCCGCAGCGCCCGTCGGCCCCGTGCGGCGCGCCGCCCCGTCGCCCGGTTCGCTCGGGCTGCCCGCGCCGCGCGCACGGCTCGGCGCACCCAGGGCCGGTGTGCTCGGATCCTCGCTCACGCTGCACCCCGCTCCGCCTCGGCCCTGCCACGCGCGGCCCGGCGCGCCTCTCGGTGAACGAACACTAGCCGAATTCGGTGAATGGGTGTTCACTCGAACCCGAGACCAGCGGTCCTCCGGACAGGAGCGTCGATGACGACGACCACGAGCACGGCCGACCCCGCCGCGTCGCCGTCCGCCGCCCGCGAGGCGGCCCAGCGCGCGCTCGTCGACGAGCTCCGCGAGCACCTGCGCGCGGCGGCCCGGGGCGGCCCGGCGGCGTCCCGCGAGCGCCACGTCGCGCGCGGCAAGCTCCTCGCCCGCGACCGGGTCGACGCCCTCCTCGACGAGGGCAGCCCGTTCCTCGAGCTCGCGCCGCTCGCAGCGCACGGGATGTACGACGGCGAGGCGCCGGGCGCGGGCGTCGTCGCCGGCATCGGCCTCGTCGAGGGCAGGCACGTCCTGGTGGTCGCGAACGACGCGACGGTCAAGGGCGGCACGTACTACCCGATGACGGTCAAGAAGCACCTGCGCGCGCAGGAGGTCGCGCTCGAGAACCGGCTGCCGTGCGTCTACCTCGTCGACTCCGGCGGGGCGTACCTGCCGATGCAGGACGAGGTGTTCCCGGACCGCGACCACTTCGGGCGGATCTTCTACCACCAGGCCCGGCTCTCCGCCGCGGGGATCCCGCAGGTCGCGTGCGTCATGGGCTCGTGCACCGCGGGCGGGGCGTACGTGCCCGCGATGAGCGACGAGACGGTCATCGTCCGCGGCCAGGGGACGATCTTCCTCGGCGGGCCCCCGCTCGTGCGGGCCGCGACCGGCGAGGTCGTGACGGCCGAGGACCTCGGCGGGGGCGAGCTGCACACGCGCGTCTCGGGGGTCGCGGACCACCTCGCGGAGGACGACGCGGACGCGCTGCGGATCGTGCGGCGCATCGTCGCGACGCTCCCCGTGCTGCGCGAGCACGCCTGGGACGTCGCGGAGGTGCGTGAGCCGCTCGCGGACCCGGCCGGGCTGTACGGCGTCGTCCCGGTCGACCTCCAGGAGCCGTACGACGTGCGCGACGTGATCGCGCGGCTGGTCGACGCGAGCGAGCTGCACGAGTTCAAGCGCGAGTACGGCACGACGCTCGTGACCGGCTTCGCCCGCCTGCACGGGCACCCGGTCGGGATCGTCGCGAACAACGGCGTGCTGTTCGGGGAGTCGGCGCTCAAGGGTGCCCACTTCGTCGAGCTGTGCGACCAGCGCGGCATCCCGCTGGTGTTCCTGCAGAACGTCGTGGGCTTCATGGTGGGGCGGGACTACGAGGCGGGCGGCATCGCCAAGCACGGCGCCAAGATGGTCACGGCCGTCGCGACGGCCCGCGTCCCGAAGCTCACGGTCGTGATCGGCGGGTCGTTCGGCGCCGGGAACTACTCGATGTGCGGGCGCGCGTACTCCCCGCGGTTCCTGTGGACGTGGCCCGGCGCCCGGATCTCGGTCATGGGCGGGGCGCAGGCGGCGGCGGTGCTCGCGACCGTGCGGCGGGACCAGCTCGAGGCGCGCGGCGAGACGTGGTCGGCCGAGGACGAGGAGCGGTTCGCCGCCCCCGTCCGGGAGCAGTACGAGCGGCAGGGCTCGCCCTACTGGTCGACGGCGCGGCTGTGGGACGACGGCGTCCTCGACCCCGCGGACACCCGGCGCGTGCTCGGGCTCGCGCTCGACGTGTGCCGCGGCGTCCCCCTGGAGCCGCGCTCCGCGGCCGTGTACCGGATGTGAGCGCCGTGCCGTCCGCCCCCGGGGCGGCGACCGCTCCGCCGTTCCGCACCGTCCTGGTGGCCAACCGGGGCGAGATCGCGTGCCGCGTGATCCGCACGCTGCGCCGGCTCGGGATCCGCTCCGTCGCGGTCTTCAGCGACGCGGACGCCGGCGCGCCGCACGTGCGGCTCGCGGACGTCGCGGTCCGGCTCGGGCCGGCCGAGCCCCGGGCCAGCTACCTCGACGTGGACGCCGTGCTGCGTGCCGCGAAGGCGACCGGTGCCGACGCGGTGCACCCCGGGTACGGGTTCCTGTCCGAGAGCCCCGCGCTCGCGCGCGCGTGCACCGACGCGGGGATCGTGTTCGTCGGCCCGCCCGTGCCGGCGCTCGAGGTCATGGGCGACAAGATCGGCGCCAAGGCCCACGTCGCGCGGCTCGGGGTCCCGGTCGTCCCGGGGACGCACGAGCCCGGGCTCTCCGACGACGAGCTCGTCGCGCGCGCCGCGGACGTCGGGTACCCGCTGCTGGTGAAGCCCTCCGCGGGCGGCGGCGGCAAGGGCATGACGGTCGTGCGCTCCCCCGCGGACCTGCCCGCCGCGCTCGCCGCCGCGCGCCGGGTCGCCACCTCGGCGTTCGGGGACGACGCGCTCCTGCTCGAGCGCCTCCTCGGCGCGCCCCGGCACATCGAGGTGCAGGTGCTCGCGGACACCCGTGGCACCGTGCTGCACCTCGGCGAGCGCGAGTGCTCGCTCCAGCGACGGCACCAGAAGGTCGTCGAGGAGTCCCCGTCGCCGCTCGTCGACACCGCGACCCGAGCGCGGCTCGGCGCGGCCGCGTGCACGGTCGCGCGCTCGGTCGGGTACGTCGGGGCCGGGACCGTCGAGCTCCTCGTCGAGGGCGACGCGCCCGAGGACTTCTTCTTCATCGAGATGAACACCCGCCTGCAGGTCGAGCACCCGGTCACCGAGCTCGTCACCGGGATCGACCTCGTCGAGCAGCAGCTGCGCGTCGCGGCAGGAGGGCCGCTCGGGCTGACCCAGGACGAGGTGCGGCTCACCGGGCACGCGGTCGAGGCCCGCGTCTACGCCGAGGACCCCGCGCGCGGGTTCCTGCCGACGGCCGGGCGTGTGCTCGTGCTCGACGAGCCGACCGGCGACGGGGTGCGCGTCGACAGCGCGCTCGCCGTCGGCGGCGAGGTGGGGTCCACCTACGACCCGATGCTGTCGAAGGTCGTCGCGTGGGGGCCCGACCGCGCGACCGCCCTCGCGCGGCTCGACGCCGCGCTCGCCTCGACGACCGTGCTCGGGATCACGACGAACATCCCGTTCCTGCGCCGGCTCGTCGGCCACCCCGAGGTGCGCGCGGGCCACCTCGACACCGGGCTCATCGAGCGGCACCTCGACGCGCTCGCCGCACCGGTGCGCGTGCCGGACGCGGCACTCGTCGCAGCGCTCCGGGCCACCGCCGAGCGCTCTCGACAGGTTCTGAGCGCGGGCTCCGCGTGGGCCCGCGACGGGTGGCGGCTCGGCGAGCACGCCCCGACGGTGCACACCGTGACCTCGGGAGACGGCGAGCCGACCGAGGTCGCCGTGCTCGGCTCCGCGGACGACGCCCGGGTCCGACTCGACGGCGGCCCACCGGTGCGCGCGGGCCTCGTCCCGGTCGACGGCTCGACGGCACAGCTCACGGTCGACGGCGCCGTCCGCACCGTGCGCCTCGCCTCCGACGGTGCCACGACGTGGGTCGGGAGCGACGGGTCCGCCGTCGCGCTGCGCGTCACGGGCCGGCTCGACACGCTCGCCGAGGCACGCGCCCGCGTCGACCGTCCCGCCGGCGCGGCCGACCCGGTGGTCCGCTCGCCGATGCCCGGGACCGTCGTCGCCGTCGACGTCGCGACGGGCGACCACGTGACCGCCGGGCAGCCGCTGCTCACCGTCGAGGCGATGAAGATGGAGCACCGGGTCACGGCGACGACCGACGGCGTCGTCACCCTCGCGGCCCGACCGGCCGACCGGGTGGCGCTCGACCAGGTGCTCGCGACGATCACGCCGCACGGCACCCACCGCACCGGGCAGGAGACGACCGGGCAGGACACCACCGCGCCCGCCGAGGAAGGGACCCGACCATGAGCCACGAGCTCACCGACGCCCAGCAGCGCCTCGTCGACGAGGTCCGCGACTTCGCCGACACCGTCGTCGCACCCGCCGCCTACGAGTACGACACGAGGCGCGAGCTGCCCTACGAGATCCTCGCGCAGATGGGCGCGATGGGGCTGTTCGGGCTGCCCTTCCCGCGCGAGTACGGCGGGCAGGGGCGGGACTACCTCGACCTGTGCCTCGCCGTCGAGCAGCTCGCACGCGTCGACCAGTCGATCGCGGTGACCCTCGAGGCGGGTGTCGGGCTCGGCGCGATGCCGGTGTGGCGCAGCGGGACCGACGCCCAGAAGAAGGAGTGGATCCCGATGCTCGCGCGCGGCGAGGCGCTCGCCGCGTTCGGGCTCACCGAGGCCGAGGCCGGCTCGGACGCCGCCGGGACCCGCACGACCGCCGTCCTCGACGACGGCCACTGGGTCCTCGACGGCTCGAAGCAGTTCATCACCAACTCCGGGACGCGGATCACCCGGCTCGTCACCGTCACCGCCGTCACGGGCGAGACGACCCGGCCCGACGGCTCGGTCCGCAAGGAGCTCAGCGCGTTCCTCGTGCCGGCCGGGACGCCCGGGCTCCACGTCGGGCCTGCCTACGACAAGGTCGGCTGGCACACCTCCGACACGCACCCGCTCGTGCTCGACCACGTGCGCGTCCCCGCGGAGAACCTGCTCGGCGAGCGCGGTCGCGGGTTCGCGAGCTTCATCCAGACGCTCGACGAGGGCCGCGTCGCCTTCGCCGCGCTGTGCACCGGCGCGGCTCAGGGGTGCCTCGAGGAGGCGGTCCGGTACGCGGGGACCCGGCGGGTGTTCGGCCGGACCATCGGCGAGAACCAGCACACCCAGTTCACGATCGCCCGCATGCAGGCCCGCACGCACGCCGCCCGCCTCGCCTACCTCGACGCCGCGCACCGGATCGTCGCCGGGCGCCCGTTCAAGCTCGAGGCGAGCCTCGCGAAGCTCATCGGGAGCGAGGCCGCGATGGCCAACGCGCGCGACGCCTCGCAGATCTTCGGCGGCTACGGCTTCCTCAACGAGAACCCCGTCGCCCGGCACTACCGCGACTCCAAGGTCCTCGAGGTCGGCGAGGGCACGACCGAGGTGCAGCTCATGGTGATCGCCCGGGAGCTCGGGCTGGCGGGACGCCTCTGATGCGCGACGCCGTGCAGCGCGGCCTCTGGTACGAGGAGCTCGAGACCGACGTGCGCTACCTGCACCGCCCGGGCCGCACGATCACCGAGGCGGACAACGTCGCGTTCACGACGATGACGATGAACACCCAGCCGCTGCACCTCGACGCGGCGTGGTCCGCCGGGCAGCCGTTCGGGCGGCCGCTCGTGAACTCGATGCTCACGCTCGCGACGCTCGTGGGCAGCTCGGTCGCGCAGCTCACCCAGGGCACGCTCGTGGCGAACCTCGGGCTCACCGACGTCGACTTCCCGCACCCGCTGTTCCCCGGCGACACGCTCTACTCGGAGACGGTCGTGACGGGCAAGCGCCTGTCCGCCTCGCGCGAGGGCCAGGGCGTCGTGACCTTCGCGCACACGGGCCGCAACCAGGACGGCACCGTGGTCGCCACCGCGACGCGGACCGTGCTCCTCTGGCGTGAGGGCGCGCAGCCGTGACGACGTCGGCGCTCGGGCCCGCGCTGCTGTTCTGCCCCGCGGACCGCCCCGACCGCTACGCCAAGGCGGCGGAGCGCGCCGACGCGGTGGTCCTCGACCTCGAGGACGCCGTCGCCCCGTCCGCGAAGCCCGCTGCGCGTACCGCGCTCGTCGGGACCCCGCTGGACCCGGAGCGCACGGTCGTTCGGGTCAACGCCGCCGGGACCCCGGACCTCGCGGCCGACCTCGAGGCGCTGGCCCGCACCGCGTACCGGACCGTCATGCTGCCCAAGACCGCGAGCGCCGCGGACCTCGACGCGCTCGCGCCGTTCGCGACGGTCGCGCTGGTCGAGACGGCGGCCGGGGTGCTGAACGCCGCCGCGATCGCCGCCGTGCCGCACGTCGTCGCGCTGCACTGGGGCGCCGACGACCTCGTCGCGTCGCTCGGCGGGACGGCGAGCCGCCACCCCGACGGGCGGTGGCGGGACGTCGCGCTGCACGCGCGCGCGACCGTGCTCGTCGCCGCGGGCGCGCACGGCAAGCCCGCCTACGACGCGGTGCACATGGACATCGCCGACCTCGACGGGCTCGCGCGCGAGGCCGAGGACGCCGCCGCGTCGGGGTTCGCCGGCACGGCGTGCATCCACCCGAGCCAGCTCGAGGTCGTGCGGGCCGCGTTCCGGCCCGGCGACGCGGCGGTCGACCGGGCGCGCAGGCTGCTCGACGCGGCCGCCGGCGCGCGCGGCGTGTTCCGGTTCGAGGGGCGGATGGTCGACGGGCCGGTGCTCGCGCACGCCCGCGAGGTGCTGCGTCGAGCGGGGTCCGGGGCGCCGGAGCGGGACGGGGCGCCGGAGCGGGACGCGACGCCATAGCGACCGCACGCGTCCGTGGCGACGGTGCGTCCTGTCCGCATCTGCGTCGCTTTCGGCGCGTTCGTCACGCATGCGCGGTTCGACGTGGTGAACCGGATCGCAGCGCTCAGCGGGGACACCGGAGCGCAGCGGGCGAGTCCGTCCGGGCGCGACCACGGACGCGTCCACCGAGTCGCCACGAGCGCGACTGCGCACGCGCCGGGCGAGCCGCGAGGCGCGATCGCGCCCGCGTCGGGCGACCCACCTCGAGCACGACGAAGGCCGGCGCCGCAGGACGCCGGCCTTCGCGACGAGCCGCCCGGTGACCGGGCTTCTCGGGTGGGGCGGGTCAGGCGATCCCGTCGGCCCCGAGCTGCGCGCCGTCCGGCACGGTCGACGGCTCCCCCGGGTCGGTCAGCCGCGCGTCGCCGGTCACGACGACGTCACGCCCGAACGTCCAGTCGCCCTGCACGCGCAGCGCCGACGCACCGGCGAGCGAGGGGGCCACGGGGATGCGCTCGTCGAACTTCCCGATCGTCTTGTAGTGCTTCCCGTCGAGGTCCACGAACGGTGCGTCCACGACCGCCTCCAGCCGGTGGTCCTCGGTCGAGCGGTACACGTCGGAGCGCAGCACGAGCAGGTCGTTCGTCGTCTTGACGGGCAGGAACCGCGAGCGGTCCACCTCGAGCACGACCGCGCCGTCGAACACCTCGATCGCCGCGCCCATCGCCGACTCGATCTGCACCACGGGCGTCGACGAGGAGTCGGTGGGGTCGACCGTCTTGTCGTTGCGGATCAGCGGGAGGTCGAGCACGCCCCCCGTGCGCTCGAGCTCGTCGGCCAGCGCCCGCAGGTCCAGCCACAGGTTGTTCGTGTTGAAGAACGGGTGCGTCTCGATGTCCGCGGCCGCCTCGGCGTCCTCGGGCAGGGTCTGCGCGGTCTCGCGCAGCACGATCCGGCCGTCCGCGGCACGCACCACGAGGTGACCGCCCTTGCGGTCGGCGGGCGTGCGGCGCGCGACCTCGGCGGCGAACGGCGCGCCCGTCGAGGCGAACCAGCCGGCGATGCGCGCGTCGGGCGAGGCACCGAGGTTGTCGGAGTTCGAGACCGACGCGTACCGGTAGCCCGCGTCGAGCAGGCGCTCGAGCGTGCCCGACGCGTGGAGCGCGGTGTACAGGTCGCCGTGGCCGGGCGGGCACCACTCGAGGCTCGGGTCCGCGGGCCAGTCGACGGGCGTCAGGTCGTCGGCACGCAGCTTGGGCTCGCGGTTCTGCAGGAAGTCGAGCGGGAGACCCTCGACCGCGAGCTCGGTGTGCGGTGCGAGCGCCTCGAGGGTGTCCTCGCGCGTGCGGAAGCTGTTCATCAGGACGAGCGGGAGCCGCGCACCGGTCGCGGCGCGCGCGGCCAGCACCTGGTGGGCGATCACGTCGAGGAAGGTCTGGTCGCCGCGCACGCGCAGCAGCGACTTCGCGCGGTCCATGCCCATCGAGGTCCCGAGGCCCCCGTTGAGCTTGATGACCGCGGTCACGGCGAGGGCCTCGCGGGCCGCCTCGTCGGACACGTCGAGGGCGGACAGGTGGGGCACGTCGGTCAGCGGGCGCACGTCCGTCTCGGCGATGGCACCCGTCTCCCCCGACTCGAGGAGACCGTAGAAGCGGGCGAAGACGTCGATCGCAGTGGGCGCCACCCCTGCGTCCGTCATCTTCTGGCGGGCCTGGTCCAATCCGTCAGCGCTCATGCTTCGAGACTAGGCGCCGGACAAGTCGGTGCACACCCGGCGCCCGGCCCGTGGGCGGTGCCCCGGCGTCCCGACGCGCAGGTCCGCGGCGGCGTCGCCGCGGGTTCGCCCGGACGTCGTCGGGTGTTCGGCCGCAGGTCGGGCGACGCGGGCGAGCCGCCTGCGCCGTGTCGGACGACCTGGCTACCGTGACGCCATGCCCCAGCGCTGGACCGTCGAGCAGGCGCTCGCGATCGCCCCCGACGCCTCCTCGGCCGCGGCCGGGCGCAAGCTCGCGACGTCGGGCTCCTGGTCCTCCACGGGCGCGGCGCCGGGGGTCGTGTGGGGGCTGTGCGCGGGCTCCGGCTCGACGCCGTACCAGACGGTCGTCGACCTCACCGAGCCGGCGTTCAGCTGCTCGTGCCCGAGCCGCAAGTTCCCGTGCAAGCACGCCCTCGCGCTCCTCCTGCGGTGGGCCGGCGGCGAGGTCGCCGAGCACGACGAGCCGGCCGACTTCGCCGCGACGTGGCTCGAGGCCCGCGCGGCGCGTGCTGCACGCAGCGCCGAGCGCGCCGAGGTCCGCGCCGAGCGCACCCCGTCGGACCCCCGCGCCGCCGGTCGGCGCGAGCAGCGCGAGCAGCGCGTCGCGGCCGGGGTCGCCGAGCTCGAGCGCTGGCTGCGCGACCAGGTCCGGACCGGCGTGGCGTCGGCGGACACCGCCGGCTACGCGCTGACGGACCCGGTCGCCGCCCGGCTCGTCGACGCGCAGGCCCCCGGGCTCGCGGCCGCGGTGCGCCGGCTCGCGTCGGTGGCGGCGTCGGGCGAGGGCTGGCCGGGGCGCCTGCTCGAGGAGCTCGCGCTGGTGCACCTCCTGGTGACCGCGCACGGCCGGCTCGACGAGCTCCCGGCCGACCTCGCCCAGACGGTCCGCACGCGTGCCGGTGCGACCGTCCGGACCGAGGACGTGCTCGCAGGACCGCCGGTGCGGGACCGCTGGGACGTGCTCGCGCTCCGGGACTCCTCGGACGGACGGCTCACGACCCGGCGCGTGCACGTCCGCGGTGCCGGGACGGGCCGTGATGCCCTCGTGCTGTCGTTCGCGGGCCCCGGCCAGGTGCTCGACGTCTCGCTCGTCCCGGGCACGTCGCTCGACGCGGACCTGCATCTCTACCCCGGCGCGCTCCCGCTGCGAGCGGTGGTCGGCACCCGTCACGGCGAGCCGGGCCCGCTGTCCGCCGTGACCGGCTGCGGGGTGCGGGACGCCCTCGCGGCGTGGGCGGGCGCGCTCGCCGCGGACCCGTGGACGGCCGACCTGCCGGTCGTGCTGGCGGACGTCCAGGTCGTCGCCACCCGGGACGGCACACCCGACGGCTGGCTCGTCGCAGACGCCGCCGGTGACGCGCTCCCGCTCGTGCCCGCCGCCGGGCTCTGGACGGTGCTCGCCATCGCGGGCGGTCACCCCGTCACCCTCGTCGGCGCCCTGACCCCACGCGGGGTCCGTGCCGAGTCGGTCCTCGCCGATGCCGCTCTGGTGCCGGCATGAGCGCCGTCCCGCCCCAGGGTCCGGCGCGCGGGGGCACGCCGCCCGCGGCCGCCGAGCCGGGCACGTCGGCGCCGGCGGACGAGTCGCTCGTCACGGTCCACGCCCGCGGGCTCGAGTGGGACGACCTCGTGACGGCCGCGCTGCTCGGCGTGGCGCGGCGCGCGGTCGACGTCGCGACCCTCCCGGGCGAGGTCGGCCGGCTCGCGGCGAGCCTGCCGGGCACCGACGCACCGGGACGCCTGCTCGACGCGGCGGCGCTGCTCACCACGCTCCGGCGCGCGGGCACGCGGCCGCTCCCCGCCCCGCAGCCCGTGCCCGCCGCACCGCACGAGACCGCGGCAGCCGCCTCGACCGCTGCCGGGGCCCGGCTCGCCGGGCTGCTCGCGCGGACCGACGCGCTCGCGGAGCGGCTCCTCGACGAGTGGCTCGCCCTCGCCGCGGGCCACGGCCGGCTCGCGCCGCCCGCACAGCTGCCGCGCCTCCTGGACTGGGCGAGCGCGCGCGGCGAACGCGGTGAGGTCCGGCGCGACCGTGCCGAGCGCGTGGCGCCCGTGCTCGGTGCGCGCGGGCGCTGGCTCGCGGGCCACCGGGCCGAGTGGGAGGCGGTGACGCGGCGCGACACCGCCGGTCCGGACGCGTCCGCGGGGCCCGGCGACGTCTGGACCCGCGGGACCGCCGCCGACCGTCGCGACCGGATCGTCGCGGTGCGCCGCAGGGACCCGGCAGCCGCGCGCGCGATGCTCCTCGCCGCGGACCCGTCGACCCTCCGAGGCGAGGAACGCGCCCAGCTCTACGGCGTCCTCGCGGACGGTCTGGGACCCGCGGACGAGGAGCTGCTCGAGCGCGCGCTCGACGACGCCCGCCAGGACGTGCGGACCGTCGCGGCAGCGATGCTGCGCCGCCTCCCGGGCAGCGCCCACGCCGCCCGCGCCGCGGCACGTGCCGTCCCGCTGGTGCACGTCGAGCGGCGGCGGCTGCGGCGCGTCCTGGTCGTCGACCTGCCCGCGACGGACCCGGGCGGCCGGGACGACCGAGCGCTGCCGCCGGCGCCGACCGGCACCGGCGCGCGCGTCTGGCTCCTGCGCCACCTCGTCCTCGCCACCCCGCTCCGCGCCTGGGAGGAGGCCCTCGGCGCCGGGCCCGACGAGCTCGTGGCCCTGCCGGTCGCCGACGACCTCCGAGGTCAGCTGCGTGCCGGCTGGCTCGGCGCCGCCCGTGACCAGGCCGACGCACCGTGGGCCCAGGCGCTGCTGCGCGACGCCGATCCCGGCGAGCGGGTCGCGCTGCTCCGCGTCCTCGGGGTCCAGGAGCGCGCGGAGCACGTGGCCGCCGCGGTCGACGCGCTCGCGCAGGAGGGCGGGCGCGCGGTGCTCACGCACGTGGACGCCCTGCTGGGCACCTGCCCGCGGCCCTGGCCACCCGCGCTCACCGCCGCGGTGCTCCGCTGGCTCGCCCGCGAGCGCTCGACGGACACCTGGCACGCCGACTGGGCGCTGCGGACCGTCGCGATGCGGCTCCCGACGGACGCCACGACCGAGGACGCCGTGCGGGCCGCCGGGCTCGCACGCGCCGACGACGACCCGTGGCGCGCGCGCGTGCTGACCGTCGCGGACACGCTGCACGACCGACGCCACATGACCGAGGAGCTCCGTTGACCATCACCCCTCAGGCCGGGCCCGCCGACGCGGACGGCGCCGACGCGCTCCTGCGCCCGCACGCCGAGCAGGCGTTCGCCCACGAGCTCGCGGCGCTCGCCGCGCACGACGACCGGCCGCGCCCGCCCGCCTGGCTCCTGTCCCCCGGCGCCGTGGTGACGTACCTGCTCGGCGGGGTGCTCGGTGACGGCACGGTGATCACCCCGAAGTACGTCGGGCCGCGCCGGCTCGTCGAGGTGGCGGTCGCGACCCTCGCGACGGACCGCGCGCTGCTCCTCCTCGGTGTGCCCGGGACGGCGAAGACGTGGGTGAGCGAGCACCTCGCGGCCGCCGTCAGCGGCCGGTCGACCCTGCTCGTCCAGGGCACGTCCGGCACCGGCGAGGACGCCATCCGGTACGGCTGGAACTACGCGCGGCTGCTCGCCGAGGGCCCGACCCCCGCGGCCCTCGTCCCCTCCCCGGTCATGACCGCGATGCGTGAGGCGAGGATCGCGCGGGTCGAGGAGCTCACCCGCATCCCGTCCGACGTGCAGGACGCCCTCATCACCGTGCTCTCCGAGAAGTCGCTGCCCGTGCCCGAGCTCGGCACGGAGGTGCAGGCGGCCAAGGGGTTCAACGTCATCGCGACGGCCAACGACCGCGACCGCGGCGTCAACGAGCTGTCCTCGGCGCTGCGTCGGCGGTTCAACACGGTCGTCCTGCCGCTGCCCGCCACCGAGCAGGAGGAGGTCGAGATCGTGACGCGGCGCGTCGCCCAGCTCGGTGCGGCGCTCGAGCTCCCGCCCGTCCCGGCCGCCGCCGAGGAGATCCGCCGCGTGGTGACGGTGTTCCGGGAGCTGCGCTCGGGCCGCACCCTCGACGGGCGCACGACCCTCAAGCAGCCGTCGGGCACGCTGTCCACCGCCGAGGCCATCTCGGTCGTCACCCAGGGGCTCGCGCTCGCCGCGCACTTCGGCGACGGGACGCTCCAGCCGTCGGACATCGCCGCGGGGATCGTCGGCTCGGTCGTCAAGGACCCCGTCGCCGACCGCGCCGTGTGGTTCGAGTACCTCGAGGCCGTCGCACGTGAGCGCGAGGGCTGGCACGAGTTCTACGCGGCATGCCGTGAGGTCAGCGGATGACGGTCGCCCCGGTCGCGGAGGCGGGCGCGGGCACCGGTGCGGCGGCGCGCGGGGGTCTCGCGGGACGGGACGAGGCGTCGACCCGCGCGGGTGCAGCGGCGCCCGAGCGCGGGACGACCGGCGCGGACGCCGCCCCGGGCGGCGACGACGGGCCGGACCAGGGCGCACCGGTCGTCGAGGTCATGGGCGTGCGGCACCACGGTCCCGGCTCGGCGCGTGCCGTGCGGGCGGCGCTCGAGCGGCTGCAGCCGGACGTCGTGCTCGTCGAGGGACCCGCCGACGCCGATCCGCTCGCCGTGCTCGCCGGCGACCCGGAGCTCGTGCCGCCGGTCGCGATGCTGGCGTACGCGAACGACGACCCGGCCACGGCGGTGTTCTGGCCGTACGCGGTGTTCTCCCCCGAGTGGCAGGCGCTGCGCTGGGCCGCGGAGCACGGGGTGCGGGTGCGGTTCTGCGACCTGCCGTCCGGCGCGGTGCTCGGGCGGGCGACCGGCGCGGAAGGGACGCCCGCGCAGCCCGACGGGCAGGACCTTCCTGTCGCACCCGAGACCCCTCGCGCTGCCGACGACCCCGACGCGCTCGCGCCCGGCGGCCCAGCCGAGAGTCCGGGCGCACCCGACGGCGCCGACCCGTCCGGGCCGGCGGACCCGCCCCTCGACGCCGCGTCCGCGCTGCGCCGCGACCCGCTGGCGGCGCTCGCCGCCGCCGCGGGGTACGACGACCCCGAGCGGTGGTGGGACGACGTCGTCGAGCACCGGCTCGAGTCCCCCACGCCGTTCCCGGTGCTCACGGAGGCGATGGCCGAGCTGCGGCGGAGCGCGGACCCGCTCCCTCCCGAGCGGCAGGCGCACGAGGACCGCCGTGAGGCGTACATGCGACAGACGCTGCGCGCCGAGCTGCGCGCGGGCGCCCGCCGGGTCGCCGTCGTGTGCGGCGCGTGGCACGCCCCGGCGCTCGACGGGCGCCTCCCGCCGGCCGCAGCCGACGTCCGTGCGCTGCGCGGGCTGCCGCGCCGCGCGACGTCGGTCACGTGGGTGCCGTGGACGTCCTCGCGGCTCGCGTCGGCCTCGGGGTACGGCGCGGGCATCGCGTCACCCGGCTGGTACCACCACCTGTTCACGGCCCCGGACCATGTCGTCGCACGCTGGCTCACACGGGTCGCCGGTGTGCTGCGCGCGGAGGACCTGCCGGTCTCGTCGGCGCACGTGATCGAGGCGGTCCGGCTGGCTGAGGCGCTCGCGACGCTGCGAGGACGCCCGCTCGCGGGGCTCGACGAGGTCATCGAGGCCACCCGGGCGGTGCTGTGCGAGGGCGACGACGCGGTCCTGGCGCTCGTGACGGCTCGGCTCGTGGTCGGCGAGGCGCTCGGCACGGTGCCGGAGTCCGTGCCGACGGTGCCGCTCGCGAGCGACCTGCGCGCGAGCGCCCGGCGTCTGCGGCTCAAGGTCGAGCCGCTCGCCCGCACCCTCGAGCTCGACGTCCGCAAGGAGATCGACCGCGAGCGCTCCCGCCTGCTGCACCGCCTGCGCGTGCTCGGCGTCGGCTGGGGCGTGCCGGCGGCCGCGACCCGGCGCAGCACCGGGACGTTCCGCGAGCCATGGACGCTCGTGTGGCGACCCGAGCTCGCGGTCGCCGTCGTCGAGGCGGCGCTGTGGGGCACGACGGTGGAGGCCGCCGCCGGCGCCCGGCTCGGGGCCGCGGCCGGGGAGGCGTCGCTCGTGGGGCTCACCCGGCTCGTCGAGGACGCCCTGCTCGCGGACCTGCCGGCGGCGATGACGCCGCTCCTGGCCGCGCTCGACGCGCGCGCCGCGCACGACGTCGACGTGGTGCACCTCATGACGGCGCTGCCCCCGCTGGTGCGTGCGTACCGCTACCCGGGCGTGCGCGGGACGGACGTCGAGCAGATCGGCCGTGTCGCGGACGCGCTGCTCGTGCGGGTCTGCGCGGCGCTGCCGTCCGCCGTCACGGCGCTCGACGACGACGCCGCACGCGAGCTGCGGACCGCGCTCGACGCGGTGCACGACTCGGTGCTCCTGCGCGAGGAGGCCGTCGGCGGGGAGCTGTGGTGGTCGGCGCTCGCCTCGCTCGCCGACCGCGACGACGTCTCCGGGGTGCTCGCCGGACGTGCGACGCGCCTGCTGCGCGACGGCGGCCGGCTCGACGACGCCCCGGTGCGGCTCGCCCGCGCGCTCTCCGCGGGTGCGCCGGCGCCGGCGAAGGCCGCGTGGGTCGAGGGCTTCCTCGAGGGCGGCGGCCTCCTGCTGGCGCGCGACGACGAGCTGCTCGGGGTCCTCGACACCTGGCTCACGGGGCTCCCGGAGCGGGACTTCACGGACGTGCTCCCGCTGCTGCGCCGCACCTTCGGCGCGCTGTCCGCGCCGGAGCGGCGTGCCGTCGGGCAGGCGGCCGCACGTGCACCGCGCACGGCCCCCGACGCCGCGGCGGCGACCGGCCCCGACGAGGTCCGCGCGCTGCCGGCACTGCACACCGTCGCGACGATCCTCGGAGGTCACCCGTGAGCGAGAACGGCAGCTCCGACCTGAGCGCGTCCCGCCCCGCTGTCGACGAGGCGGGGCGTCTGCGCCGGTGGCGCCTGGTGCTGGGCGGCGCCGGGCAGCCCGGTGCGGCGCCCCTGCACGGCGCCGACGCGGCCATGGACGCCGCGCTCGCCGCGCTCTACGACGCCGACGACGGCACCGGGGCACGTCCGGGCGGTCCGCGGGGGGCCGGGCTGGGCGCGTCAGCGCCGCGCGTCGCCCGCTGGCTCGGCGACATCCGCACGTACTTCCCGAGCACAGTCGTGCAGGTGATGCAGCGCGACGCCGTCGACCGGCTGAACCTGCGTCAGCTCCTGCTCGAGCCCGAGCTGCTCGGCGCCGTCGAGCCCGACGTGAGCCTCGTCGGGACGCTGCTCTCGCTCAACCGAGTGATGCCCGAGACGACTCGGGCCACCGCACGGCAGGTCGTCGCGTCGGTCGTGGCCGAGGTCGAGCGACGGGTCGCGGACCGGACACGCTCGGCCGTCGCCGGGGCGCTCGACCGGACGAGCCGCACGCAGCGCCCCCGGCTGCACGACGTCGACTGGGACGCGACGATCCGGGCCAACCTGCGGCACTACCTCCCGGAGCACCGCACGGTGGTGCCGGAGCGCCTCGTCGGCCACGGTCGCCGGCGCCAGGTCGTCGCGCGCGACGTCGTGCTCGCGATCGACCAGTCGGGATCGATGGCGGAGTCGGTCGTGTACGCCTCGGTGTTCGGTGCGGTGCTCGCCTCGATGCGCGCACTGTCGACCTCGCTCGTGGTCTTCGACACCGAGGTGGTCGACCTGACGCCGCTGCTCGCCGACCCGGTCGACGTGCTGTTCGGGACACAGCTCGGTGGCGGGACGGACATCAACCGGGCGGTCGCGTACTGCCAGGGGCTCGTCCGCAGGCCGGCGGACACCCTGCTGGTGCTGATCAGCGACCTCTACGAGGGCGGCGTGCGCGACGAGCTGCTGCGCCGGGTCGCCGACCTGACCGCGGCGGGCGTGCAGGTCGTCGTGCTCCTCGCACTGTCGGACTCCGGCGCGCCGTCGTACGACCGCGAGAACGCCGCGGCGCTCGTCGAGCTCGGCGTGCCGGCGTTCGCGTGCACGCCGGACGCGTTCCCCGACCTCCTCGCCGTCGCGCTCGCCCGTGGTGACGTCGGGGCGTGGGCGGAGCGGTCCTTCGCGCCGGGAGCGGCCGGCGCGCGACGCTGACCGGTCGACGACGGGGCCGCCGCCGGCGACGGGGCACGCGCAAGGGCACCGGCGCGCGCGGCTCCAGGGTGCGCACGCCGGTGCCCGTCCGGGGGACCGGGCTCCCCGGCGGCCCGTGGGTCGGGACCACCGGGGGCCTCGGTCGGTCAGGTCATCCGCCGGTCACCAGCCCAGCTGGATCGTGTACGCGCCGGCCCCGCCGCCGTAGTAGGTGGTGCGGGCGTAGTACGTGGCCGTGGAGGTGCCGGTGTTGCGCACCGACGCGGTGTCGACCCGGCCCGCTCCGAGCCGGCTGCTCGCGAGCGCCGAGCTGCCCGACCCGTACAGGTACAGGTCGTAGTCCGCGGCGCTCGACCCGGGCGTGAGGCGCACCGTGAGCGTCGCCCCCGCCGGGACGGCGACCGCGAAGTAGTCGGTGTCGGTGCTCGACCCCATCGTCGCGGTGAGCGTGCTCGGCGCGGCGACGGCGTTCGCGGCGCTGCGCGTGTTGTTCGGCTCGACCTCGCTCGTGCCGACCGGCGGGGTCGTCGGGGTGGGCGTCGGGGTCGGGTTGGTGCCGCCGGTGGCTGCCCGCACGGCGGCGTTCGCGTCGACCATGCCCGCGCCGCAGCTCGAGCACGTCGCGACGAACGGGCGCGCGGTCGACTTGAGCGTGCTCTCGACCTGGTCGGGCGTCAGCGCCGGGTTCGCGGCGATCACGAGCGCGGCCGCGGCGGCGACGTGCGGCGTCGCCATCGACGTGCCCTGGTAGTAGGCGTACGAGTCGCTGCCGGGGCCCGCGGTGCCGGTGTTGAGCGTCGAGAGGATCCCGCGGGTCTGCCCGCCGCTCATCTCCCCGCCGGGCGCCGCGACGTCGACGAGCGTCCCGTAGTTCGAGTAGGAGGCCCGCGCGCCCGTCGGGCCGTAGGCGGCGACGGCGATGACGCCGGAGCAGTTCGCCGGGCTCGAGCTGGAGACGTTGCGGTTCTCGTTGCCCGCCGCGACGACGACGACGGCACCGTTCGCGCGGGCGGCCGTGATGGCGCGCTGGCTCGTGGTGTCGCAGGCGCCGCTGCCGCCGAGCGACAGGTTGAGGACGCGGGCCCGGTTCGCGTTGGCCGGCACCCCGGTGACCGAGCCGCCGGACGCCCAGATCATCGCGTCGGCGATGTCGGAGGTGTAGCCGCCGCACGTCCCGAGGACGCGCAGGGGCACGATCTTCGCGGCCGGCGCGGCACCTGCGACGCCGGCGCCGTTGCCGGCGACGGCCGCGATGGTGCCGGCGACGTGCGTGCCGTGCCAGGACGACGTCGTGGCGCCCCGCCCGGCGACGCACTCGTTCGCCGCGGTCCAGTCACCGGGGTCGCTGGCGTCGCCGTCCCGGCCGTTGCCGTCGTTCGAGACCTCGGTGTCGGTGATCATGTCGTAGCCGCCGACGACCGCCCCGGACAGGTCCGCGTGGGGGCGGTACCCCGTGTCGATGACGGCGACGTTGACGCCCGCTCCCCGCGTGACGTCCCAGGCGCCGAGCACGCCGATGCCGACGGTGCTGGTCTGCAGGCCCCACAGGTCGGACCAGCGGGGGTCGTTCGGCGCGGCGGCGGCGGGCTGCAGCAGCCGGTCGGGCTCCGCGTACTCGACGCTCGCGTCCTCCGCGGCGACCTGGGCGGCGAGCGCCTCGACGTCGGCGACGGGCAGCGTGGCCGACAGCGCCCACACCTGGGCGCCCTGCGCGGTGTCGCGCACGTACTCGACCTCGGCACCGTGGGCCTCGGCTGCGCGGGCGATCCGGTCCTGACGACCGGCCTGGACGTCGGCGCTCGCGCTCGCTGCCAGCGGCTGCGAGCGGTAGCGCACGATCACCCGGTCGGTGCCGGGCGCGTCCGCCGTCGCGTCGACGGACGGCGCCGACGCGTCGGGGGCGGTGTCCTCCGCCGTCGCGGCCACGGCCTGCGGGGCCAGTGCCCAGGACGACGCGAGGAGCACGCCGGCGGCGAGTGCGGCCACCGGGCGCGTCGTGAATCTGTGCTGCATGAGGGTCTGCCTCTCGGCTGCGTGGGTGTGGACGTCGTCCGTGCTCGGTCCCGACCGGTCGGGATGTCGCTCCGGTGCGACGTGCGACTCACGGTAAGCATCGCTATGACTGCGGTCAAGGGCGTAAGTTACTCCGCGGTACACCGTCACGGGAGCCACCCGGTCACGCCCCGGGCGCACCGCCGACGACGCCCTGCGCGCGCCCACGAGCGGCCCGCCGGACGAGTCACGCGGAGCACCGGCACGCCGCCCGGGCGCCCTCCCGGATGCGCTGTGCCGCACACCGCCCGACGATGGCCGGGTGCGTCAGGACACCGCGCACGCACCGAGGACCGACGGGTCCCGCGCGGGAGGGTCGACATGGCGACGGTGGCGGACGGGATCGTGGCACGGCTCGCGGAGTGGGGCGTCGAGCGGGTGTTCGGCTTCGCGGGCGACGGGATCGACCCGCTGCTCGCGGCGCTCGACCGGGCCTCCGACAGCGTCCAGCTCGTGACCGCGAGGCACGAGGAGATGGCCGCGTTCATGGCCACCGGGCACGCCAAGTACAGCGGCGGGGTCGGCGTCTGCCTCGCGACGCAGGGACCCGGCGCGATCCACCTCCTGACCGGGCTGTACGACGCGAAGCTCGACCGCAAGCCCGTCGTCGCGATCGTCGGGCAGGTCGTCTCCACCGCGCTCGGCAGCGGCTACCTGCAGGAGGTCGACCTCCAGACGCTGTTCAAGGACGTGTGCGGCCAGTACGTCCAGACCGTGCACAGCGCCGAGCAGCTCCCGCTCGTGCTGGACAACGCGCTCCGCACCGCGCTCGCGACGTCGAGCCCGACGTGCGTGATCGTGCCGCACGACGTGCAGAAGGAGGACCTTCCCGAGGGCACTCCGCACACCCACGGCGTCGTGGCGTCGTCCGCGACGTGGGCGCGTCCGCGGGTCGTCCCCGACGACGCCTCGCTCGACCGGGCCGCCGAGCTCCTGGACTCCGGCGAGAGGGTCGCGCTCCTCGTCGGGCAGGGGGCCGCCGGAGCGGCGGAGCAGGTCCGGGCGGTCGCCGAGCGGCTCGGCGCGGGGATCACGACGTCGCTGCTCGGCAAGCCGGTCCTCGACGAGGGCCTCCCGTACCACTGCGGGGTCATGGGGCACCTCGGCACGACCGCGTCCGCCGACCTGCTCGCGCGCTGCGACACGCTCCTGATCGTCGGCAGCAGCGACCCGTGGACCGAGTTCTACCCGCCGCCCGGCACCGTCCGGACCGTGCAGGTCGACATCGCGGCACGCAACCTCGGGGCGAAGTACCCGGTCGAGGTCGGTCTCGCCGGGGACGCAGCGCTCACCCTGGACCTGCTGCTCCCCCGGCTGCGCGCACGCGACGGCTGGCGCGCCGACGTCGAGCGGAGCGTCGTCGCGTGGCACGAGATCGCCGCGCAGCGCGCCGCCGAGCCCGCCGACCCGCTCAACCCCCAGCTCGTGCTGCGCACGCTGAGCGACCACCTGCCCGCCGACGCCCAGGTCTCGCTGGACGTCGGGTCGGTCGTCTACTGGTACGCACGGTTCCTCCGCCTGCCCCCGGGCGTCCCGGCCCACCTGTCCAGCACCCTCGCGTCGATGGGCTCCGCGCTGCCGTACGGGATCGCCGCGAAGCTGCTGCACCCCGACCGGCCCGTGGTCGCGCTCGCGGGCGACGGCGCGATGCAGATGAACGGGCTCTCCGAGCTCATCACGGTCGCCGCGCGCTGGCGGGACTGGGCCGACCCGCGGTTCGTGGTCCTCGTGCTCCACAACGGCGACCTCGCGGAGGTGTCGTGGGAGCAGCGCGAGATGGAGGGCGACCCGCGCTTCGCGACGTCCCAGACCGTGCCGCCGTTCCCCTACGCCGCCTACGCCGAGCTGCTGGGCCTGACCGGGATCCGCGTGGACGACCCCGCGAACGTCGACGCAGCGTGGCGCACCGCGCTCGGCGCCGACCGGCCTTGCCTGATCGAGGCCGTCGTCGACCGCGACACGCCTCTGCTCGCACCGCGCCAGCCCGCCGAGAAGGTCGAGCAGATGCGCCGCGGCCTCGCCCAGGAGCCCGGCGGCCGGGCTGCGGCCGACCACCTGGACCGCCAGCGCGCCCACGAGGCGGCCCACGACCCGGCGGGCGTCACCGCGGAGAACGACGCATGACCGCAGCCACGGCGACCCCGCCGCGCCGTCGCCGACACGCGGGGGCGTAGCGGCGTGCCCGTCTGGCTCGAGGCCGGGCTGTGGGGGCTCGTCGCCGGTGGCGCGCTCGTGCTCGGTGCGCTCGTCGCCTGGTGGGTCGAGGTGCCGCAGCGCGTCGTCGCGGGCGTCATGGCGTTCGGCGCCGGGGTCCTCGTCTCGGCGCTCGCGTTCGAGCTCGTCGAGCCCGCGGAGCAGCAGGGCGGGCTCGGGCCGACGGTCCTGGGGTTCCTCGGCGGGGCCGTCGCGTACGTGGCCGCGAACGAGGTGCTCGCGCGGCGCGGGGCGCGGCACCGCAAGCGCTCGACCGGGAAGCAGCCCTCGGAGCAGGAGAGCGCCGGCAGCGGTGCCGCGATCGCGGTCGGTGCGCTGCTCGACGGCATCCCGGAGTCCGTCGTCCTGGGCCTGTCGGTCCTCGGCGGCGAGGGCGTCGGGATCGGCGTCCTCGTCGCGGTGTTCATCTCGAACGTGCCCGAGGGGCTCTCGAGTGCCGCCGGCATGAAGCGGGCCGGCCGGAGCGCCCGGTACGTGTTCGGCGTGTGGGGCGCGATCGCCGTCGCGAGCGGGCTGGCGGCCGCGCTGGGGGCAGCCACGCTCGGCGGCGCGTCGCCGACGACGGTCGCGGTGATCACGGCGGTCGCCGCGGGTGCGATCCTTGCGATGGTCGCCGACACGATGATCCCGGAGGCGTTCGAGCGCACGCACGCCCTCACGGGGATCGTGACCGCGCTGGGCTTCGTCGCCGCCTTCGCGGTGCACCACCTCGGGGAGTGAGCGGTGCATCACCACGGGAGGTGAGCCGTGCACCCCGGACGCGGCAGGGCCCCGACGGCGCGCGTCAGGGCCCTGCCGTGCGGTCGTGCGTCGGGGCGCTACTGCCCGAGGCGCTCGTCGGCGGCGTCGCCGGCCTTCTCGAGCTGCTCGTCGTGCTTGCCGCCGGTGGCCTTCGAGGCCGCGTCCTGGCCCTTGTCGAGCGCGGCGTCGCTCGCCTTCTCGCCCTTCTCGCTGTTCAGTGCGCCCTCCGCCTTGCCCGTCAGGTCGTCGATGCCCATGCCGGTCTCCTCACTGTCCGAGGCGCCCGTCGCGCCCTCGTCCATGCTGCGACCGGCGGCCGTGGAGCGCACGCGGAGACGCGCACGGGTGCGTCTCCCCGGCCCGGCACGCGGTACGCGGTACGCGTCAGAGCCGGATGTCCCGGGCGCTCGCGAGCGGCACCCAGCCGGCACGCAGGGCGGGTCCGCTGCCGCGGGTCGAGACCGTCGCGAGCCGGTCGGCGGCCACGAGCGGCCCGAGGTCGAGCCGCGTCAGGGTCTCGACGTCGCGGACCGGCACCTGGAACGTCCGGAACGGCCCGAGCGGGGGCGGCTCGCCGGCGGCGAGCGCCTGCGCGGTCGCGGTACGCAGGTCGACGTCGTCGAGCTGCGGCGTCTGGTCGAGCACGTACGCGGTGGTCGCGAGCCGTGGCGCGGCGCCGGCCTCCGCGTCGTCGGGCACGTCGGCCCAGGCCACGACCTTCCAGAACAGCCGCGGGACCCCGATGCCGCGGTAGACGGGGTCGTCCGGGTCCAGGACGGGGCCGGTCAGGACGGTGAGGCGCTGCCCGTGGGCGCGGGCGTGCTCGAGCACGTGGTCCTCGAGCCCGTTCCACAGCTCCTTCGACTGGTTGAACTCCGCGGCCTGCGGTGCGGCGTTCGGGTAGGCGAACGTGTCGACGTTCGCGCGGGCGGCGACGGCCG
Source organism: Cellulomonas sp. NPDC055163 (assembly GCF_053607065.1). Lineage (NCBI taxonomy): Bacteria > Bacillati > Actinomycetota > Actinomycetes > Micrococcales > Cellulomonadaceae > Cellulomonas > Cellulomonas sp. NPDC055163. The sequence continues at coordinate 262,525 of NZ_JBSGSU010000005.1, forward strand.
GCGCGCCCCACACGGGGTCACGGCGCCGGACCAGGTGCCCACGGTCGAGGTCGTTGCGTGCGTAGAGCTCGGGGCCGGCCTGCTCGTCGGCGCCGACCCGCGGGTCGAGGTGCCAGTCGTCACCGCGGCCGAGGTCGAGCAGGCTCGCTCCGTCGACGTTGACGCCGGTCGCGGCCGCGAGCCTGCGGCGCGGGTCCAGCAGCACCGTGAAGTGCGTGGACGGGAGCTCGCGCAGCGGGGCGTCCGCCGGGGCCGTGGGGAGCGGGGCGCGCACGCCCAGGAAGTCGGGGTCGAAGGCGTGCACGTCCGGCGGCGTCATGCCTCGACCCCACCACGCGGCACCGACAGACGCACCCGCTGCCCGCCGAGGACGACCCGCGGCGCGCCCCTCGGCCGGAGGGGTCAGCCCGCGGCTCCACGCCCACCGGCTCCCCCGAGCCGCTGCGCCCAGCGCTCCCACGGCGGCTGCACGTCCCACCCGCGCCGCAGCGAGCGCCACGCCCGGTCGAACCGCCGCCGGCCCTGCGCCGCACCGTGCAGCGAGCGACCCGAGACGCGGACCCGCAGGGACCGGTCGTAGCGCAGGCGGGCGCCGGGGCCGAGCGCGAACGACAGGTCGACGTCGTCGTGGCTCTCGGGGTCGGTGCGGTTGACCTGCTCGCGCACGGCCAGCCACGCCGTGCGCCGCAGCGCCATGTTCGAGCCCCACAGCGGCGGGTGCGCCATCGCGGCGTGCATCGCCGCGTAGTACGTGCGCAGGTACAGCCAGCCGACGACCGTCGCGCGCCAGCGCGGCACGTCGTAGAACGCGCCCGTGCCGGTGACCGCGTCGAGCGCCGGGTCGGACTCGAAGTGCCGGGCGACCGCCGCGAGCCAGTCGGACGGCACGAGCGTGTCGGCGTCGCACCGCACGATGACGTCGCCGCGCGCCGCGTCGTACCCGGTCGCCGCCGCGGCCGGGATCCCCGGTGCGGACTCCGGCACGACGCGGGCACCGTGCGCGACGGCGACGGCGGCGCTGTCGTCGGTCGACCCGTTGTCGACGACGACCACCTCCCACGCCGGGCGGGTCTGCCGGTCGAGGTGCGCGAGGCACGCGCGCAGCGCGACGGCGTCGTCCTTCACGGGGATGACGACGGACAGCGTGAGCACGGGCACGCCCCGACCCTCTCCCGACGCGCGCGCCGGCGCACGCGGGACCTCGCCGGCCGGTCGCCCCGTCATGTCGTCGCGCCCGCCGGGACGAGGTCGGGCGCAGCGAGCACGAGAAGCGCGACGCACACCGCGGCGACCGCCATGCTGAGCGTGAACGGCAGCCTGCTCCGGCGGCGCACCAGCGCGACACCCCCGCCCACGACCGCGAGCACGAGTGCCGCCGCGGCGCCGACCCACCCGGCCGTGCCGGGGCCGCCGGGGGGCGCCAGCACCACGACCGCGACGGCCGCCAGCAGCGCGCCGAGCGCGACCGCCGTGGCCCGGGTCCGCCCGAGCCGGTGCGGCAGGCCCCGGACCCCCGTCGCCGCGTCGTCCTCGAGGTCGGGCAGCACGTTCGCGACGTGGGCTCCCACGCCCAGCAGGGACGCCGCGAGCACGCCCCACCCGGTCGGCGCCCCCCGTCCCGGCTCCGCGAGCGCGACGAACACGAGCAGCAGCCCGAACGAGACCGCGTAGGGCGCCCACGACCACGCCGTGCGCTTGAGCCACGCGTTGTACGACCAGGCGCTCGCGACCGCCACGACGTGCACCGCCCCGGGCTCGAGCCCCGTCGCGAACGACAACAGGACGCACACGGCGAGCGCCCCGAGCGCCCAGCGGCGCAGTGTCGCGGCGTCGAGGAGACCGGCGACGACGGGCTTGTCCGGGCGCGCGACCGCGAGGTCCCGCCCGGCGTCGATCCAGTCGTTCGACCAGCCGACCGAGAGCTGCCCGGCGAGCACCGCCGCGGTCACCAGCACGATCGTGCGGACGTCCGAGCCGAGACCCACGGCGAGCGACGCGGCGAGCACGGTCACGACGGCCGCTGGCCCCGGGTGGCACGCGAGCGCGAGCCCACGCGCGACGCGTCCCGCTCGCTGCACACCCGCTCCCTCCGCCCGGCGGCCGAGGCTAGCAACCGGACGCGCCGATCAGCCTGCCACGTGCAACGATGCCGCAATGTCCCGACTTGTCGCAGTGGCACCCGTGGTGCCGGACCACGTGCACGCGCAAGCCGAGATCACCGCGGAGATCGGGCCGCTGCTCGCGCCGAGCCCGGCCCGGCGCGCGCTCCTCGACCGGTTCCACGGCGCCTCCGGGGTGCGCACCCGGCACTTCGCGCTGCCGCTCGAGAAGTACGCGGCGCTGACGTCGTTCGACCAGGGCAACGACCTGTTCATCAGCGTCGGCGCCGAGCTCGCCGAGCGGGCCCTGCGCGCCGCGCTCGACGCCGCCGGGCTCGAGCCGTCCGACGTGGACTTCGTGCTCTTCACGTCGGTGACGGGCATCTCGGCGCCCTCGATCGACTCGCTGCTCGTCGAGCGGGTGGGCCTGCGCCGGGACGTCAAGCGGCTGCCCTCGTTCGGGCTCGGGTGCGTCGCGGGCGCCGCGGGGCTGGCCCGGGTGCACGACTACCTCGTCGGCCACCCGCACGACGTGGCGGTGCTGCTGTCCGTCGAGCTGTGCTCGTTGACGATCCAGCACGGGGACGACTCGACGGCCAACCTCGTGTCGAGCGGGCTGTTCGGCGACGGCGCCGCGGCGGTCGTCATGGTCGGCGCGGAACGGGCCCGGGCGCTCGACGCCGCCGCGGGCGGCGTGCCCGCCGGGGTCGACGTGGTGGGCAGCCGCAGCGCGGTGTACCCGGGCAGCGCGGCGACGCTCGGGTGGGACATCGGCGGGTCCGGGTTCCGCATCGTGCTCGGGGCGGGCCTCGCGGACGTCGTCGAGCAGCACCTCGCGGGCGACGTCGCCGCTCTCCTCGACGCCCACGGGCTCACGCACGCCGACGTCGCGGCATGGGTCGGCCACGCCGGCGGCCCGCGCATCCTCGAGGCGGCCCAGCGCGCGCTCGCGCTCCCGGACGGCGCGCTCGACCGCAGCTGGGCCTCGCTCGCGCGCGTCGGCAACCTCTCGTCCGCGTCGGTGCTGCACGTCCTCGCCGACACCCTCGCCGACGGCGCACCGAGCCCCGGCGAGCCCGCTGTGCTGTTCGCGTTCGGACCCGGGGTGAGCGCCGAGCTCGTCCTGCTCCGCGGCGCGGGGACGGAGAACCCCTCATGCTGACCCCCTACCTCGTCCTGCTCGGCGCGACGGCTCTCGAGCGCCTGGCCGAGCTCGTCGTCTCGACCCGCAACGCGCGCTGGTCGTTCGCGCGCGGAGGCGCCGAGTACGGGCGAGGCCACTTCCCGCCGATGGTCGCGCTGCACGCGGGCCTGCTCGTCGCGTGCGCGGTCGAGGTGGTCGTCGCGGACCGGCCGTTCCTGCCCGCCCTGGGCTGGACCGCGCTGGTGCTCACGCTCGCGAGCCAGGCGCTGCGCTGGTGGTGCATCGCGACGCTCGGCCCGCGGTGGAACACGCGCGTCATCGTGGTGCCGGGCCTGCCGCTCGTGACGGGCGGCCCGTACCGCTGGCTGCGTCACCCGAACTACGTCGCGGTCGTCGTCGAGGGCATCGCGCTCCCGCTCGTGCACACCGCGTGGGTCACCGCGCTCGTGTTCACGCTGCTCAACGCCGTGCTGCTGCTCCGCTTCCGCATCCCGACCGAGGAGCGCGCGCTCGGCCTGCTCGCCGCCACCGCTCCGCAGGGCGAGGCCCCGGCGGGCGGCGACCCGGTGGTGCGCCGGGCCGACCGCGCGTGAGCACGCCGGTCGACACCGACGTCGTGGTCGTCGGGGGTGGACCGGTCGGCCTCGCGTGCGCGATCGAGTCGAGGCTCGCGGGCCTGGACGTCGTGGTCGTCGAGCCGCGCACCGGCTCGGTCGACAAGGCCTGCGGCGAGGGGCTCATGCCGGGGGCGCTCGCCGCGCTCGGGCGGCTCGGCGTCGACCCGCCCGGGCACCCGCTGGCCGGGGTCAGCTACCGGCGGGGCGCCCACCACGCGGACCACCGCTTCCGCGGCACACCCGGCCGCGGTGTGCGCCGCACGACCCTGCACGACGCGCTGCGCGAGCGGGCCGACGAGCTCGGCGCACGACGGGTCACCGCGCGCGTGGACCACGTCGACCGGACGGCCGACGGTGTCGAGGTCGCGGGGGTGCGCGCGCGGCGGCTGCTCGCCTGCGACGGGCTGCACTCGACCGTGCGGCGGCTCACCGGCCTCGAGGTCGCGCCCCGCCGGTCGGGCCCACGCGCCCCGGTCCGCCGGTTCGGGCTGCGCCGGCACTTCCACGTCGCGGCCTGGACGGACCTCGTCGAGGTGCACTGGGGCCGGGCGGTCGAGGCGTACGTCACCCCGGTGAGCGACGACCTCGTCGGCGTGGCGCTGCTGGGCCCGGCGGGCGTCGACTTCGCGACCGCGCTCGCGGCGTTCCCCGAGCTGGTCGCGCGGCTCGACGGGGCGGAGCCGGCGGGCCCGGTGCGCGGCGCGGGGCCGCTGCGCCAGCGCACGCTGCGGCGCACGAGCGGCCCCGTCCGGCTCGTGGGCGACGCGTCGGGGTACGTCGACGCGCTCACCGGCGAGGGGCTGCGCGTCGGGCTCGCGCAGGCGGCGGCGGCGATCCGCCACCTCGACGACCCGGCCGCGTACGAGCGGTCGTGGGCGCAGGCGACGCGCGGCTACCGCGTCCTGACGACGGGCCTGGTGGCGTGGGCGACGTCCCCGGCGCGCGGCGCGATCGTCCCTGTCGCCCGCAGCTCGCCGCGGCTCTACGGCACCATCGTCGAGGCGCTCGCGCGCTGACCGCGCCGCGCCCCCGCCCGCGCGCCGCGCCCCCCGCACGCGCGCCGCGTCTTTCGTCGCGCGGCATCCACGCCGCTCGGCCCGCTTCACGCTCGTCAGCGCCGTCCCTCCCGCACCGCCCCTCGCACGGGCTCGTCGCGTCCGCGTCAGCGGTGCACGAGCGCCGGGTGCCGCGGGTCGTCGACGCGCACGGCGACGTCCGCCGTGCGCTCCGGGTCGCACTCCCGCACGTGGCGCGCGTACGCGGGCAGCGTCCACCGCTCCTCTGCGGGGGTGCGGCGCTCGAGCGTCGCGGGACGCAGCGCGAGGTGCACCGTGACGTCCACGTCGAGGCCGCGGCCTGCGAGCAGCGCGCCGTCGAGCACGAGCACCGTCCCGTCGTCGGCACGCAGGCGCCGGGCACGGGTCGACCGGTCGCGCACCGGGTCCCGCAGGCTCGGCAGGTACTCCCCCGAGCCGTGCGAACCGAGCGGACGCAGCACCTCGCGGTCGAGCGCGCCGAGGTCCACCCAGTCGTCGTACAGCGCGAGATCGTCCTGGTGCCCGTGCTCGAGCCGCACGGACGCCGCCCGCAGGAAGTCGCGCGACCGCACCCGCACGACGGGCCTGCCCGCCGCGCGCAGCGGCTCGACGAGGGCGTCCGCGAGCGCCTCCGGACGGGCCGGCGGCGGACCGTCCACGAGGACCCGCACGTGCGTGCCGCGCTCGCGCCGCGAGAGCACGCCGACGACGTGGTCGACGAGCGCGTCAGGGGTGACCGGCTCGACGCGCACCGGGACAGTCTGCCCCGCACGGGACGCCGTCGTCGTCCGGCCTGACCGCCGCGACCCCTCAGATCACGGACCGTCCCGCCGATCGGGTCCCCGACCACGGCACGAGGAGACGCATGGACGGCATCACCGCGATCACGCAGCGCATGGCGGCGATCCAGGCGACCGTCGCGACGCTCGCCCCGCCCGCGCCCCGGACCGCCACGGTCTCCGCGTCGGGGGCGGCGTTCGGTGCGGTGCTCGAGCAGGCGGTGGCGCAGAGCGCCCCGACCCCCGCCGCCACACCCGCGTCCAAGCCCGCCGCGGTGTTCGTCGACGGCGTCCCGGCCGACCTCGCCGCGTACGGCAACGGCCGCATCCCCCGCGACGCGCTCGAGCCGGTGGGGTCCACGGGTCACACGCTCTGGGCACCCGCCGCGGGTGCGCTCGAGGACGTCCTCGCGGCCGCCGCGCGCGACGGTGTCACCATCGGCATCACCGACTCCTACCGCTCGTACGACGCGCAGGTCGACGTCGCGGAGCGCAAGGGCCTGTACTCCCAGGGCGGCCTGGCGGCGAAGCCGGGAGCGAGCCCGCACGGCTGGGGGCTGGCCGTGGACCTCAAGCTCGACGCGACGGCCCAGGCGTGGATGCGCGCCAACGGCGGTCGCTTCGGCTTCGTGGAGGACACCCCCCGCGAGCCCTGGCACTGGGTCTACCGCGGCTGACCGGACCACCGGCGACCGACCGCGGCGGCTGGCGCACGCCGGTACGAGCCGTGCCCGTCGCGCACCGCAGCCCGCTCGTCGTCACGGGCGGAGCGGCGTCGCGCGCCCACTCGTCGCGCACGCCGCGCTGATGCCCGCGGTGCGCGGCCTCGCGCGCGGGACCCGGCAGGGCGTCCCACCGGGTCCCGCGCGCGTGCCCGGGCCGTCAGACCGTGTCCGGGTCGCGCGGGTTGAGGTTGCCCGGGTCCGCGTCGGGGTCCGCGTACTCCCCGCCGGCGTCCGAGGTGGTGTCGCGCGGGTTGAGGTTGTCCGGGTCGGTGTCCGTGTCGGTGTCCGGGTCGTACGGCTTCTCGGACTCGTTCACCGGCTGCTGGTCGCGGGTGCTCTCGGTGTGCTCGCTCATGTGCCTCACGCTGCCACCGGGACGCTCGACCCGCATCCGATGCGGCGGGACGTCAGCCCCGGCGGTGGTCCTGCACGGTGAGCCGGGGCCCGCGCCGCGGGGCGAACGCGCGGCCGGTCAGCTCGAGAAGCCGGATCACGCGGTACCGGTGCGGGTGCCACGGGGCGAGGAGCTCGAGCATCGTCGCGTCGTCGACCCGCCGGCCCACGAGCGCCCAGCCCACGCCCTTGGCCAGGTGGTAGTCCCCGACGGACACCGCGTCGGCGTCGCCGAGCGCGCGCTGCGCCACCTCGGCGGCCGTCCACACGCCCACCCCCGGGACGGCCTGGAGCCGGCGCGTCGCGTCCCCGGGCGTCATCGCCGCGGCCTCCTCGAGCCGCCCGGCGACGCGGGCGCACGCGAGGACCGTGCGGGCGCGCCGGGGGTCGACGCCGGCGCGGTGGAAGTCCCACTCGGGCACGCCGAGCCAGCCGTGCGCGTCGGGCACGACGCGCATGCCCGCCGGTGCCGGGCCGGGCGCCGGGTCCCCGTGCCGGTCGAGCAGCCAGCGCCACGCGCTGAACGCGGTGCTCGCGATGACGCGCTGCTCGAGCACCGCCGGGACGAGCGCCTCGAGCACACGCCCCGTGCGGGGCACGCGCAGCCCCGGGTGCCGGCGGTGGGCGTCGTGCAGGTCGGCGCGCTGCGGGTCGAACGTGGAGGGGTCGTCACGGTCCCCCAGCAGCTCGGGCACCGACGCGAGCACCTCGGCGGCCCCCGGGCCCCAGGCGGACGCGTCGACCCGGTGCGACCCGCGCTGGACGAGGCGCAGCGTCGCGGGGCCGGACGGCGGGCGGGTCGTGCGCCAGAGCGCGCCGTCGGGCGAGCGCTGCTGCGTGGGGTCGAACCGCCCGTGCGCGAGCCGCTGGAGCGTGAGGCCGAGGTCGACGGGCGTCGAGGGGCGGTAGCTCGCGGTGCTGCCCCCGCCGGGGTGCGCGTCACCGGTGCCGGGGTGCGCGTCGCCGGTGCCGGGGTGCGCGTCGCCGGTGCCAGCCGGCACGGGCACCGCGGACGCGCTCATCCACCCATGGTGCCACCCGCGTCCGCCCCGGGGTGCAGCCCGGCGCCTGCGCGCCCACGATGGAGCGGAGGCCGCACGCCGCGGGCGGCCCGACCCACCCGGACCCGCCGCGGCGCCGACGGGAGGGCGAGCACATGAGCGAGCAGGGCACCGAGCAGGGCGACGAGCGGGTCGCCGGCGGCTCGGGCGGCGGCGCCGACGACACCGGCGTCTCGTCGGCCGACGAGACGTCTCCCGGCTCCGACGGCGACGGCGTCGAGGCCGGCTACACGACACCCGAGGAGCTCGCGGGCGACCCCGGAGAGGGCGAACCGACCGCCTGACTGCGGCAGGCGGGGGGTGGTGGTTCCGCTCAGGGCGGAACAGGAGGATGATCGAGGGGTGGCCCCCCAGCAGACCGGTCCCCGCCGGCACCTCCCCAACAGTCCCTTCAACGCCGCTCGCGAGCGCGCGGCAGCCGAAGCCGTCTTCGAGCGCATCCCCGTCGGTGAGCGCGTCTCGCACGAGCGCCACGGCCTCGGCCGTGTGGTTGCGCTCTCAGGCGAGAGCGACGTGATCGTCGACTTCGGCGGCGGCGACCGCCGACGCGTCTCCCTCGCGAGCTCCAAGCTCGAGCGTCTCTGACCCACCGCGCGTCCCCCGGCGCACGGTGCGTGGACCGATGAGTCCGCCGCGCACCGTCGGTCTTCCCTCCAGACCGAGCTGGAGGCCGCGCATGCCCGACGAGACCGAACCGGCGCGACACGCTCCCGAGGCGTGCTCGCGAGTCCGGCTGATGCTGGCTGTCGCCGCGCGCACCGTCGTGCGCGACGCGAGCGGGCTGCCGCCGGACCTCGCGAGCGTCGACGCGCTCGCCCGTGCCCACCTCGAGGAGCTGCGCTCCGGGCGGCGTGCGGTGCTGCGCGGCGCGAGCGACGAGCTCGTCGAGCTGCTGCGGTTCGCGGGCCTCGTGGACGTGCTGCGCGTCGAGACCGTCGTGTCGCCGATCCGGCGACCCGTCGGCGACGGGAGGCCCCGGACCTCCTGAGCCGTCCGGCGCGGCGGGTGCGCCTGCTCAGGCGGAGGCGTCCGCCACGTCGAGGTGGTCGGGCAGGCCGAACGCCGCGAACAGCCGGGTGTCGACGAAGTTCGTGATGCTCGAGATGCAGCCGTCGCGGATCTCGAGGACGTGGATCGCCCACGGCTCGAGCCGACCGGCGACGGCGCTCGGCTTGTACTGCGCGAACGCCGGGGAGCCGTTCGCCTCGACCTGCAGCAGCCGCGACCCGCGGCAGGCGCCGCCCGGGCCGACGTGCCAGAGCCCGATGTCGACGGGACCGCTCAGCCACAGGGCCCACGGCGGCATCGACTGGGTCGCGTCGGCGTGCAGCAGCCGCACGAGCGCCTCGATGTCGTACGCCTCGAACGCCTTGACGTACTGGTCGAGCAGGGCGGCGTGCTCCGGGTCGAGCGGGTCGGGCGCGCTCGACCTGCGCTCCGCCACTCCGTTCGCGAGCGTCGCCCGGGCGCGCTGGAGCGCGCTGTTCACGGACGCGACCGTCGAGCCGAGGAGCGTCGCGACCTCCTCGGCCCGCCAGCGCAGCACCTCGCGCAGGATGAGCACCGCACGCTGGCGCGGCGGCAGCTCCTGCAGCGCCGCGACGAACGCCAGCCGCACGGACTCCCGGGCCACGGCGACGTCCGCGGGGTCGCCCGAGTCGGGCAGCACGCGCTCGTCGGGTGCCGGCCCGAGCCACGTCGGGTCGCCCAGCTTCTCGCCGAGGGACGCCTCGACGGGGGGCGACGCGGCCGGCGAGAGGTCCATGGGCAGCGCGCGCCGGCGGGTGCCGTCGAGCGAGTCGAAGCACACGTTGGTCGCGATGCGGTAGAGCCACGAGCGCAGGCTCGAGCGGCCGTCGAAGCGGTCGAGCGCACGCCAGGCGCGCACCATGACCTCCTGGACGGCGTCCTCGGCGTCGTAGATCGACCCGAGCATCCGGTAGCAGAAGCCCGTGAGCTCCCGGCGGTACGGCTCGAGCTGGTCGGGCGTCGCGGCGGGGGTGCGCGCGGCGGCGGGTGCGTCTGCGGGGACCAGACCGGTCACGACGGGGGCCTCTCGACGTCCGGGGTGGGCTCGGTGCCCGCCGTCGGGGCGGCGGGTGCCCACGACCTCTCGATCCTGACAGTGCGCCGCGCCCACCGACAACCCTCCCGGACGTGCGATCAGGTCGACGTCCGGCGCGTCAGCCCGCAGCACCGGCCTGCTCCATGAACATCGCCTCCCAGACGTGGCCGTCCGGGTCCTGGAAGGAGCGGGAGTACATCCCGCCCTCCTCGACGGGCGGCTTCGACGGGCTGCCGCCCGCGGAGAGCGCCGCGTCGACCAGCTCGTCGACGCGGGCCCGGGACGCGACGGAGAACGCGACGATGACCTCGGTGGTCGTGGTCGCGTCGGCCACGGGCTTCGTCGTGAACGTCGCGAAGAAGGGGTCCACGAGCATCATGACGAAGCTCTCCGCCCCGAGCACGAGGCACGCCGCCCGGTCGTCGGTGTACTGCGGGTCGAAGCCCAGCCCGAGGGCCGTGAAGAACGCCGTCGACCGGGCGAGGTCGCGGACGGGCAGGTTGACGAACACCATGGAGCGCACGCGGGACCTCCGGGACCTGTCGGCTGCTGGTCCAGGGCAGACCGGTCTTGGGCCGGGAACTCATCGCCCGGGCCGCGGGGTCCCGGGGGCTGCCGGGGAGGTGCCGTGCCGGTGGCGTGCCGTGCCGGTCAGGCTCGGGTCAGCTCGACGACCGGGATCGTGCGTGACGTCGCAGCGGCGTGCTCGCCGAAGAACGGGTAGAGCGCGACGAGCCGCGACCAGACGTCCTCCCGGTCGCCGCCGACGAGGGGCGTCGCGACGGCGTCGTGGTCCTCGTCCCCGACCTCGACGCGCACCCGGGGATCGGCGACGAGGTTCGTGTACCAGTCGGGGTGCGCGGGCGCGCCCATCGCGGACGCGACCACGAGGAGCCGGTCGCCCTCGCGGTGGAACATCATCGGGGTGGTGTGTGGTCGGCCCGAGCGCGCACCGGTCGTCGTGAGCAGCAGGAGCCGCTCCCGGTGCATCCCCTCGACGGGTCCGCCGGCACGGAACTGCTCGACGACCCGCTCGTTCGTCTCCCGGAGGTCCATCGCGTCGCCACCTCGGTCGCGGGACACCCACGGTGGCGTCCCCAGGCTGCCGAGGCTACCCGCGTCGCGGCCGCGTGGTCCCGGCACCGGGCCGCCGCCCGACCGACGGCGCGCCCCCGCCGGGAGCCGCTCGGCGTCGGACCGGCTGCACGCGGCGGGCCGTGTCAGGCGTCGTGGTGCGCCGCACCGTGCCCCGGGGGGACGAACGCGCGGTCACGCGTCCCGGCGTTGCGGGCGATGGCCATGTGACCGCCGAGGTAGCCGCCGACCCCGCTCACGGTCCCCCCGGCGAGCGCGAGCAGCGAGCCCGTCGCCTGGCTCCCCCGGCGCCGCGCGAGCCACGAGGCTCCGTAGAGCACGACCGAGACGGTGTTCGCCCCGGCGTGCACGACCCCGACGCGCTGCGTGGCCCGGTCCGCGACCGCCCACTCGGCCAGCCCGGTGAGCACCGTCGGCACCGCGGCGAGCAGCCCCGCGCCGACGAGCGTCTGCGCCGCGCGCCCGCCCCGCACCCCCGGCGTGAGGTCGAGGATCGACGCGGACATCCACGCACCGAGCGGGACGTCCGTGAGGAAGGGGTGCACGGCGTGCCCCAGGCCTCGGCCGTGCAGGACCCACCGGCGGGCCGGCCCGCCGACGAGCCGTGCCGCGAGCGGTCGCGCGGCGTCGACGGCGCCGTCGAGCGCGGTGAGGCGCTCGAGGGCGGCCGTGGCCCGGACGAGCACGGGCCGCCCCTGGAGCGCGCTGCTCCTCGCGTGCGGCACGTCAGCGCCGACCCGTAGCGTCGTGGCGTGGCAGGCAGGCCGCCCCGACGGGGAGCGCGGGGGTCCGGCCGACGGTGCGGGCCCGGGGGGCCGTCGCGGCAGACGTCATGGTGGTTCTCCGTCCAGAGCTGTGCCGAGGCGCCGCGCGCGTGCCCCGACGCCGGGTGCCGGGCTCGTGGCCCGGGGTGCACGCCCCTGTCGGCCCCGTGCCGCTGGGGCAGGGGCCGACGGGGGCGTGCGTCCCGTCACCCGGCGGTGCGGGCGACCGGTCGTGCGGGTCGGTCAGTACTGCTGGCGGGACTCCTGCACGGAGTCCTTGGCACCCTTGGCCTCCTCCGCGAGGCCCTGGGCCTGCGTGGTGCCCTCGTCCTTGAGCGACGAGGCCGCCTCGGTGGCGCGGTCCTTGACGGCCTGCACCGCGTCCTGCGCGGGCTCGCGCAGGTTCTGCGCCACGTCCTGCGCCGCCGACTTGACCTCGTCGACGAGGCCCGACGTCGAGTCCTGCACACGGCGCGCCGCGTCCTGCTCGACGCGCGTGGACGGCAGGAGGGACGACGCGAGCCAGCCGATGCCGAAGGCGATCAGACCGGCCGCGAGCGGGTTGCCCTCGGTCTGGCGACGGACGAGCTGCGGGGTCTCCCCCACGGCGTGCGCGGCGCTCGACGCGGTCGACGAGACCGACGACGTGGCGCCGTGCGCCGTGCCGCTCACGCGGTCGGCGGCGCCGTGCGCGGAGCCGGCGACCTTGTCCTTGGCGTCGGACGCCGAGCCCATGATGCGGTCCTTGAGGCCGAGGGCCGAGCCCTTGACCTTCTCGACCTGACGGCTGGCGACCGCGCTGGGACGCACCTGCTCGCCGAACGCGTCGACGTCCTGGCTCAGCTCGGCCCGCGTGCGCTCGATGTCCGCTCGGATCTGGTCCGGGTCGTTGCTCATGCGTTCCTCTCCTCGTGTCCCTGAAGCGCGTTGGGGATCTTCTTGACGGTGTCGGCGGTCTGGGGGGCGCCCTGGATCCGCTGGAACTCCTTCTTGGCGCGCGCGGCCAGCACAGCCGCGACGACGCCCCAGACGACCGCGACGATCACGGCGGAGATGCCGTGGCCGATCTGGTCGCCGAGGGCCCACCACAGGGCCACGGACAGGAACACGAGAGCCATGTGGCCGGCGACGGCCGCTCCCCCGCCCATCCCGGCGCCCTTGCCCGCCTTCTTGCCCTCCTGGGCCAGCTCCGCCTTCGCGAGCGCGACCTCCTGGCGCATGAGCGTCGAGAGGTCCTTCGTGATCTCACCGAGCATCTCGCCCAGCGACGGACCGCTGGTCGGCCCCTCGGCGGCCCGGGGGTCGATCCCGGTCCTGGGGTCGACGCTCATCGTCCGTCCTCCACCGTGACCCCGCCGAGCGGGTCACCCGCGGCCGTCCCGCCCAGCCCGGTCGAGGGTGCGCCGGGGGCGCGGTGGGCGCCCGAGGTCTCGTCGACCTCTTCGGTGCCGTACACCGGTCCGGTCCCGTACGTCGAGGCGGTCGTCCCGTAGGTGCCACCGGACGTCTCGTAGCCGGTCGTCGTGCCGGCGGTCTCGTAGCCCGTCGTCGTGGCCGCGGTGTCCGTCAGGCCGTAGCCCGTACCGGTCGTCGCGTACTCGGTCGTCGCCGGGTAGGACGCCGTGGTGTCCGTGGACGAGGCCGTGCCCGTCGTGGTGTCCTTGGCCGCGTCCTTCGCACCCCGCGTCAGACGCCCCGCGAGGACGCCGGCGGCGGCCGCGATCGCGAGGAACGTGCCCGGGTTGCGGCGGGCGAACGTCTTGACCTCCTCGAGCAGGTCGGCCGGCTCCCGTGCCTCGAGCCAGGACGCGACGGAGTCGGTCCGGCCGGCGACCTGCCGGGCGATGTCGGCGGCGAGGCCGCCCTGCGCGCCGTCGGCCATCGACCCGAGGTCGGTCCCGAACGTGCGGATGCCGCCCGCCACGCGGCTCTGCTGCGTGCTCGCCTGGTCGACCAGCCCCGCCCGCGTCTGGCCGAAGACGTCCTTGACCTGGGACTTCGCCTCGTGGGCGACCTCACGGGCCTGACTCTTCGCCTCCTGCGCGAGGTGCTGCGTGCTCTCCGCGGCGCTGTGGGCGACGCCCGACGCCTCCTCGCGGACGGCCTGCGCCGTCGATCCCTGCGAGCCGTCCGCCGGCTGAGCAGTTCCGTAGTCGTTCGTCATCGTCATCCCTCCGAGTCGACGGGATCCGTCGTGTGCTGGGGGGCCGGAGACGTCGCCGCGGCATGCGGGACACCCACCCGAACCCTCCCTGGGTGGCGCCGACGACTTGCCTGCGTCGGTGCTTCGTGCCGCCCGGTCGAGCGCCGTGGGACGCTGCCCGGGGACGTTGACGACGCTATGCACACCGGCAGGCGTCCGCCACCGGAGAGCCGCCCGGCGACGTCGTGGCGTCACCCGGACGGGGTGCACCCCGGCCCGTACGATGAGGCCTCGGGTGCGCCGGGAAGTCTGGTCGGCAACGTCCTTGCCGACCCTGCCGAGAGGTCCTCGATGACACCGCGCTCCCCCCGTTTGCCGCTGCTCTCCCGTGGTTCGTGGGCCGAGGCGTCCCGCGTCGCCGAGGTCCTGCGCAAGGAGACCGTCGGGGGCGCGCTGCTCCTGGTCGCCACGGTCGCGGCACTCGTCTGGGCGAACTCGCCGGCGGCCGGCTCGTACGCCGCGCTGCGCGACCTGGAGGTCGGCCCCGAGGCGCTGCACCTGCACCTCTCGCTCGGCACGTGGGCCGCGGACGGCCTGCTCGCGATCTTCTTCTTCGTCGTCGGTCTCGAGCTCAAGCGCGAGTTCGTCGCGGGCGACCTGCGCGACCCGCGGCGCGCGGCGCTCCCGATCCTCGCGGCCGTCGGCGGGATGGTCGTGCCCGCGCTGGTGTACGTCGCGCTGAATGCGGGCACCGGCGGCGGCGCGCTGCGGGGCTGGGCGATCCCGACCGCGACCGACATCGCGTTCGCCCTCGCGGTCCTCGCGGTCGTGAGCACCCACCTGCCGACCGCGCTGCGCACGTTCCTGCTCACGCTCGCCGTCGTCGACGACCTGCTCGCCGTGACGGTCATCGCGATCTTCTACACGAGCGAGCTGCACGTCGACGCGCTGCTGTGGGCGCTCGTGCCGCTCGCGCTGTTCACGGTGGCCGTGCAGCGCCGGGTGCGCGCGTGGTGGCTGCTGCTGCCGCTCGCGTTCGCGACGTGGGCGCTCATGCACGCGTCCGGTGTGCACGCGACGGTCGCGGGCGTCCTGCTCGGGTTCGCCGTCCCGGTGGTCCGCAGCCACGCGGCCGGCGGCCCCGACGCCGGGCCGGGCCTCGCGGAGCACCTCGAGCACCGGTTCCGGCCGATCTCCGCGGGGTTCGCCGTCCCGGTGTTCGCCTTCTTCGCCGCCGGGGTGACCATCGGCGGGCTCGGCGGGCTCGTGGACTCGCTCCGCGACCGCGTGGCGCTCGGGATCGTCGTCGCGCTCGTCGTCGGCAAGACGGTCGGGATCCTCGGCACGACGTGGCTGGTCGCGCGGTTCACGCGCGCGCGGCTCGACGAGGGTCTGAGCTGGCTCGACGTGCTCGGCGTCGCGGTCCTCGGTGGCATCGGCTTCACGGTGTCGCTACTGGTCGGCGACCTCGCGTTCGGTGCGGGCAGCGTGCGCGACGAGCACGTCAAGGTCGGCGTGCTCACGGGCTCGGTGCTGGCGGCGCTGCTGGCGTCCGTGCTGCTGCGTGCGCGCAACCGGGCGTACCGGCGGATCCACGAGCTCGAGACCGCCGACCTCGACGCCGACGGGATCCCGGACGTCTACCAGCACCCCGAGGACTGAGCCCCGAGGCGCCGGCGCCCGCACGGTCGCACGGCGCGTGCGTCACGCGACGAGGTCGCGGCGCCGGAACGCCGCCGCACCCGCCACGGTCAGCGCGAGCGCGACGACCGTCATCGCGGCGAGCGGCGCGACGTCGAGCGGCGCGTCCGGCACGGCGGGGACGAGCCCGAACGGCGCGGCGTCGAGCACGGCCCGCGGGAGGTCGAGCAGCGGGCCGTAGACCCCGACGAGGATCGACGCGACGAGCACGACCCACACCCCCCACGCCGGCGCGCCGAGCCCGTACGCGAGCACCGCGAGGCCGGCGAAGCACGCGAGCACCGGCACGTAGGCGAGGCTCGCCAGGGTGAGCTCGCCGACCAGCCCCGGGTCGCCGAGCGAGGCCGCGGCACCGACGCCGAGCGCGAGCCCGGTCACGAGCAGCAGGAGCACGGACCCGGCGAGCGCTGCGAGCAGGTGCTGCCCGAGCCAGGCGGACCGGCTCGCACCGGACGCCAGGACGCCGGACGCCCGGCCGCCGCCCTCCTCGCGGCGCAGGTGGTGCACGGCGACGACGGCGTGGACGACCACGCCCATCGCGAAGAACGACAGGAACGCCGAGACCGTGGCCCGCGCGAGGTCGCCGCCGCCCCCACCGACGAGCTCCGCGAGCTCGGGCCGGGCCTCGAAGCTCGCGACCTCGCTCTGCGCGAGCGAGCCGGTGAGCAGCCCGAACGCGCCCAGGCCGGCCGCCCACCCGAGCAGCCCGCCCCGCCCGAGACGCACCGCGAGGCCGAACGGCGAGACGAGCGCACCGCGCGCGTGCGTGCGTCCCGCCCGGGTCGCGAGCAGCCCGGCACCCACGTCGCGGCGGTGCACGAGCGCGTAGGCGAGCCCGGTGAGCGCGAGCCCGAGCGCGGCGCACAGCGCGAGCGGCCACCAGCGCAGGTCGACGAAGGCCCGGCTCTGCTGGACCCACCCGACCGGCGACGCCCACGACAGGGCGCTGCCGCCGACCTCGCGCGCGTCGCCGAGCCCGCGCAGGACGTACGCGAGCCCGAGCAGCGCACCGGCGGCGCCCGACGCCGCGCGCGCGTGCCGGGCGAGCTGCGACGTGACGCCCGCGAGCGCCCCGAACACGCCGCCGACGAGCGCGATCCCGGCACCGGCGGCGGCGGAGTCGGGCGCCGCGAGCCCCGCTCGGAGCAGCGCGAGCACCACGGCCGTCCCGACGACGAGGTTCGCGACGAGCACGTCCCCGAGCGCGGCGGTCAGCGGCGCCCGCCGTCCCACCGCGCCGGCCCGCACGAGGTCGGCCCGGCCGGACTCCTCCTCGGCACGCGTGTGCCGCACGACGAGGAAGATCGACATGAGCGCCGCGGCGACCGCGAGCATCCCGACCAGCTCGTTCGCGACCATGACGCCGAGCGTGTAGTCCTCGAGGCCGTACCGCGGCCCGCCGAGGAACGCCCCGGACGGCTCGGCCATGATCGCGGCGCGCGTCTGTCGGGCGGCCGCGTCGGGGTAGACGCGCGGGAGCGCGACGACGAAGTACGCGACGAGCCCGCCGAGGCTGAGCGCCCAGACGGTGATCCTCACGCGGTCCCGGCGCAGCGCGAACCGCAGGAGGCGCGCGGCGCCGGCGTCGGCGGCGAGCCCCGCCCCGGCCTGCGTCCGCGGACCGGCCACGGTCGCCGTCATCGCGCACCGCGCACGTGCGCGCCGGACCCGGCCCCCGCCCCGGACGACGCGGACGCCGCGTGCGTCCCCGAGCGGGCGGCGCCGTCGCCGGCCGGCTCGTAGTGGTGCACGAACAGCTCCTCGAGGCTCGGCGGGGCCGCCGCGAGGTGCACGATGCCGCACTCCGCGAGGAGCGCCATGACCGTCGACATCGCCCCGTCGTCCACCGCGAACCGCAGGTCCTCGCCGTCGACGCGCACGTCGTGCACGCCCGCCGCGGCCTCGACCCGGGCGACGACCTGCGCCGCGGGCGCCGTGCACACGACGGTCACGTCCGTGCGGTGCAGGTGGCGCAGGTCGGCGAGGGTCCCGCTCTCGACGGCCCGGCCCGCGCGGACGAGCGTGACCCGGTCGCAGAGGCGCTCCGCCTCGGCGAGGAGGTGGCTCGACAGCAGCACGGTGGCGCCCCGGGCCACGACCTCGCCGACGCACTCCTGGAACACGAGCTCCATGAGCGGGTCGAGCCCGGAGGTCGGCTCGTCGAGCACGTAGAGCTCGACGTCGCTGACGAGCGCCGCGACGAGGGCGACCTTCTGCCGGTTGCCCTTGGAGTAGGTGCGCGTCCTCCTGCCGGGATCGAGGTCGAACCGCTCGAGGAGCTCGGCGCGGCGCCGGGGGTCCACGGGCCCGCGCAGCCCGGCGAGCACGTCGATCGCCTCGCCGCCCGTGAGCGAGGGCCACAGGCTCACGTCGCCGGGCACGTAGGCGAGCCGGCGGTGCAGCGACACGGCGTCCGCCCACGGGTCACCGCCGAGCACGCGAGCGGCTCCGCCGTCGGCGCGCAGCAGCCCGAGCAGGACGCGCAGCGTCGTGGACTTCCCCGCGCCGTTCGGGCCCAGGAACCCGTGCACCTCGCCGCGCTCGACGGTCAGGTCGAGACCGTCGAGCGCGCGCACGCGACCGAACGACTTCGTGAGCTGCTGGACGTCGACGGCGGCACTCATGACGGGTCCTCCCGGAGATCAGGACGGCGGTGCGGGGTCGCCGCGGGGCGCAGCCTCGGGCGGTTCGGCGGCGTACCCCTGGTACGCGTCGAGCATCGAGCGGTCGGCCAGCAGGCCCTGCGTGAACAGCTCGAGCGAGGGTCCGCCCGTGCGGTCGAGGTAGCCGTGCACCAGCGCCACGACGTCGCCGGGGTCCTCGGGCGGGTGCAGGCTCAGGTCGAGCAGGAGCGTTCCCAGGCTCTGGACCGTCAGGTAGCGGGCGCGCGCGGCCTCGTCGGCGCTGGGCAGGATCGTCCCGGCGGCGACGCCCTCGGCGAGGTACTCCTCGGCGTCGGCGGCGACGTGCTCGACGAAGCGGAGCGCGAGCTCGCCGCCGGCCTGGAGGCTGCGCAGCGTGTAGCCGACCAGCGGCGCGAGCTCGTCGACCGAGGCGAGGCTCAGCAGCACGTGCTGCGGCCCTGCGGGGCCGACGACCGCGGACTTCTGCGCGCGGATGACGGCGAGGACGTGGCGGTCGCACTCCTCGCGCAGGCCGTGCTTGGACCCGAAGTGGTGGAGCACGAGCGCCGGGCTGACGCCGGCCTCCGCCGCGATGGCGCGGACCCCGGCGGCGAACCCGTGGGTCCCGAAGTGCAGGACGGCGGCGTCACGGATGCGCGTGCGAGCGGTCAGGTCGGCCTCGGCGGCCGGTCGGCTCGCCGCGCCTCCCGGCTCCGAGGAACCCGAGCGCGCTGAACGCATGTTCAGTACTCTAAACGGTCGTTCAGGGCGTCTCAAGCGGCTCTCAGTGCCCCCTCAGGCAGCGCCGGTCCGGTGCGCACTCCGAGGGCGCGCCGCGGCAGCGCCGCGATCGCTGCGACGGCCCCGCGGTTGCCGACACCGCGCCCCCACCGCAGGATCGGTCGTACGACACCGCAGGCCCGGGACCGCGGCCGGGCGGCGTGCTCCGCCTGCGGGCGAGAGGAGAGCTCCGATGACCACGCAGCACGAAGGACGAGTCGCACCGGAGCGAGGGGACGCACGATGAGCGAGCGCCGCAGCACCACGAAGGCCCAGACGGCCCCGGACCCCGAGGACCCGCGCAAGCCGGACGACCCGACGGACATGAGCAAGCCGGGGTGGAAGTACTCCCTGCGGCGCACGGTGCGGGAGTTCAGCCACGACCAGTGCACCGACCTGGCCGCGGCGCTCACCTACTACGCGGTGCTCGCGATCTTCCCTGCGCTCATCGCCCTCATCTCGGTGCTCGGCGTGTTCGGCCAGGGCAAGAGCACGACTGACGCGCTCGTCGAGCTCGCCGGCGGGCTCGGCCCCGAGGAGACGACCGACACGATCAAGGGCGTCATCGACGGGCTGCAGTCGAACCAGGGCGCCGGTCTCGGCCTCGTGCTCGGTCTCGCGGGAGCCCTGTGGTCCGCCTCGGGCTACGTCGGGGCGTTCAGCCGCGCGATGAACCGCATGTACGAGATCGACGAGGGACGCCCCATCTGGAAGCTGCGCCCCGTGGTGCTGGTGGTGACGCTCGTCAGCGTCCTCCTCACCGCGATCGCCGCGCTGATCCTCGCGGTCAGCGGGCCCGTGGCCCAGGCGATCGGCGACGCCGTCGGGCTCGGCGACCAGGCCGTGACGATCTGGAACATCGCGAAGTGGCCGGTGCTGCTCGGGATCGTCGTCGTCGTCATCGCGATCCTGTACTACGCGACCCCGAACGTCCGGCAGCCCAAGTTCCGCTGGATGAGCACCGGCGCACTCATCGCAATCCTCGTGTGGGCGCTCGCGTCGGCCGCGTTCGGCTTCTACGTGGCGAACTTCGGCAGCTACAACAAGACGTACGGCTCGCTCGCCACCGTCATCATCTTCCTGCTCTGGCTGTGGATCACGAACCTCGCGCTGCTGTTCGGCGCCGAGTTCGACGCGGAGGTCGAGCGCGGGCGCGAGCTCGAGGCCGGGATCGCCGCCGAGGAGTCGATCCAGCTGCCGCCGCGCGACACTCGGGCGAGC
Organism: Cellulomonas sp. NPDC055163; assembly: GCF_053607065.1. Lineage (NCBI taxonomy): Bacteria > Bacillati > Actinomycetota > Actinomycetes > Micrococcales > Cellulomonadaceae > Cellulomonas > Cellulomonas sp. NPDC055163. The sequence continues at coordinate 282,773 of NZ_JBSGSU010000005.1, forward strand.
GACAAGAAGGCGAAGAAGGCCGAGGAGGACGTCGACCGCGGCCGGTCGCTGCGCCGCCGCCGCGCCGCCGAGCTCGAGGAGCAGGGCAAGGACTCGGCAACGGGCTCCGGCAAGGGATCCGGGGGCGACACGCGCCGGGAGCGCCGCTGATCCCGCGCGGCGGACCGGGGTCCGCACCCGGCGCACCACGGGACGCCGGCGTGCAGCTCCTCCTGCTGGCCGACACCCACCTGCCCACCCGGGCGCGTGACCTCCCGGGCACGGTCTGGGACGAGGTCGACGCGGCGGACGTCGTGCTGCACGCCGGTGACTGGGTCGACGTCGCGCTGCTCGACGTGCTCGAGCGACGGGCCCGGCGGCTCGTCGGGTGCTGGGGCAACAACGACGGGCCCGAGCTCCGCGCGCGGCTCCCCGAGGTGGCCCGCGTCGAGCTCGCCGGGCTGCGCGTCGGGGTCGTGCACGAGACGGGCGCGTCGACGGGTCGAGAGGCGCGCGCCGACGTGGCCTACCCCGACCTCGACGTCCTCGTGTTCGGGCACAGCCACATCCCGTGGGACACCACGACCCCGCGCGGCCTCCGGCTGCTCAACCCGGGATCGCCCACCGACCGCCGCCGCCAGCCCGCGTGCACGTACCTGACCGCACGCGCAGAGGCCGGTCGGCTGCACGACGTCGAGCTCCACCGGCTGCCGGTGCGCGGCGCGCGCTGACCGCAGCGCACGCCGACCCCATCGCACGCCGACCGCAGCGCACGCCCGGCACCCACGTCTGCTCCTGTTCCGGGCGAGACGGCTCCCGCCCGAGGTCCGGCCCGGCACGCGAGCCGGACGGGGAGGCCGGCCCGGCCTCAGAGCAGCGAGCGCCGGCTCCGCCCCGCCACGGCCGCCGAGAGGATCGCGTCGATGGCGAACGCCGACGCGTGCGCGAGGTCGACCGCCTCGGGGTCGAGCAGCCACTGCACCTGCAGCCCGTCCATCACCGCGAGGATCGCGGCCGCCGCGGCGTCGAGGTCGGGGCCGGTCGGCGGGTCGTCGGGGCTGCATACCTCGCGCAGCGCGGCGGCGACGTCGGTGCGCAGCTGCGCGTACCGGTGCCGGAACCAGTCCTTGGCGGGGTGCCCCTCGGTCACGGACTCGGCGGACAGGACGGCGTAGGTCTGCACGATGCCGGCGCGCTCGGCGTTGAGCCGCGCGGTCGTCACGAGGTGCCGGAAGAGCTCGAGGCCACCCGGGATGTGCTGGCCCTCGAGGTGCTCGACGTCCGTCCTGTCGCGGAAGTCGAGCATCTCGAGGAGCAGCAGGTCCTTCGAGCCGAAGTGGTGCAGCACGCCCGCGTGCGTCATGCCGACCTGGTCGGCGATCTCGGCGAGCGAGCCGTTCTTGTACCCGCGGTTGCCGAACGTCGTGATGGCGGCGCGCAGGATGTCCTCGCGCCGTCGGGCGGTCTCCTCGCGGGGCCGCTGGGCGCGTCGGGGCGCACGTGTCGACATGACCGTCACCATACTGTGACCGCGATCATTACTGACTTGTAAGTAATGACGTGCTTCGATGGGCCAGTCCGACGACGACGCCCGCATCGGAGACCCTGTCGATGACCACGCACCCACCCGCCCCGTTCGGCTTCGGGACCGGCTGGACGACGTGGCGGTACGACGACGCGCACCAGGTGCTCGCCGCCGACACCGACGCGGTGCGCCTCGAGATCGACCTCACCAACACCGGCACGCGCCGCGGCACGGCGATCGTCCAGGTGCACCTCGAGGCGGACCCGGTCGGCGGGCTGGACCGCCCGCCGCGCTGGCTCGCCGGGTTCACCACCGTGACCGCCGAGCCCGGGGCCCGTGCCGCCGCGACCGTGCGGCTGCCCCGGCGCGCGTTCGAGGTCTGGGACGCGGCCCGCGGCCGGTGGACCACCCCGCCCGTGCGGTACCGCGCGCGCATCGGTCGCTCCGTGCGCGAGCTGCCGCTGACCGTTGAGGTCGTCCCCCTCGGCGTCTCCCCCGCGCGCCTCAGCGGCGCGGGCACAGGACGCGCTCGCCGCTGAGCCCGCCCCGCCCCCCGCCCGCACGCGGCAGGTGAGGGGCGGCACCGAGGTCGGCCGCGGTCACGCGCTCTCCCCGGTGGACGGCGCGGTCCGTACGGCGGTCACGGTGTCGTTGACGTCGAGGCCCCGCTTCCGCATCGCGCGGGCGCGCTCCCCGGCCGACCGCAGGCGCGGGTTGACGTACTCGTCGATGCCGAAGTTGAGGAGCGACAGCGCCACGCCGATGGCGGCGATGCACAGCCCCGGCGGCAGGTACCACCACCACTGGTTCTGCCGGAACGCCCCCTGCGCGCCGGCCCAGTTGAGGATCGTCCCCCAGTTGTAGGTGTTCACCGGGATCACCCCGATGTAGGAGAGCGTCGTCAGGGCGAGGATCGCGGCGGTCACGGTGCCGACGAAGCTCGCCGCGATGAGCGCCATGAGGTTGGGCAGCATCTCGTGGCCGATGATGCGGTGCAGCGGCTCGCCGTTCGCCCGGGCGGCCTGCACGAAGTCGCGGTTGCGCAGGGACATCGTCTGCGCGCGCAGCACCCGGGCACCCCACGCCCAGCCGGTGAGCCCGAGCACGGCGGCGATCACCACGAGCGGGGGGTCGTCGAACATCGAGGCCACGATGATGATCAGCGGCAGCCCGGGGATGACGAGGAAGACGTTCGTCAGCGCGGACAGGCTCTCGCTGCGCCAGCCGCGCAGGTAGCCCGCGACGACCCCGACGACGACCGCGACGACCGTCGCCATGATCGCGGCGAGGAAGCCGACGACGATCACCCCGCGGGTGCCGTAGACGACCTGGCTGAGCACGTCCTCGCCGAGGTGGGTGGTGCCGAGCCAGTGCTGCGCCGACGGCGGCTGCAGGCGCGCCGTGCTGTCGACCTTGGTCGGCGAGTACGGCGCGAGGACGTCGGCGAGGACCGCGACGAGCACGAAGAACCCGAGGATCGCCAGGCCGGCGACCGACTTGCGGTTGCGGAACATCGCGAAGGCGGAGGCCAGGCGGGCCCGGGCCGTCGCCCGCGGACGCGGTGTGCGCTCCGCGGGCAGCTCGGGCGCCCGCTCCGTGCGGAGGTCGGTGGTCACGGTTCAGGCCTCCGTCTGGCGGGTGCGCGGGTCGAGGAACGCGTAGGCGACGTCGGCCAGGACGTTGGCGACGAGCACGGACAGCGTGATCACGAGGAACACGCCCTGCATCAGGGCGTAGTCCTTCGCGTTGGTGGCGTCGAGGAGCAGCTTCCCGACGCCGGGGTAGCTGAACACCATCTCCATGACGATCGTGCCGCCGACGATGAACCCGATCGAGAGCGCGAAGCTCTGGATCTGCGGGAGCACCGCGTTGCGGGCGGCGTAGCGCCAGAGCACGCGGCTGCTCGGCATGCCCTTGGCCTGCGCCACGGTCACGTAGTCCTCGTCGAGCACCGTGAGCATCATGTTGCGCATGCCGAGCATCCAGCCGCCGAGCGAGGCGATGACGATGGTCAGCGCGGGCAGGGTGCCGTGGTGGATCACCTGGCCGGCGAACTCCGCCGACCACTCCGGCCGCATCCCGACGCCGTACGCCTTGCCGATGGGGAACCACCCGAGGTTCACGGAGAACAGCGCGATCCCCAGGAGCCCCAGCCAGAAGTAGGGGATCGTGGCGAGGAACGTGGTGACGGGGACGAGGGCGTCGAGCCGGCTCCCCCGGCGCCAGCCGACGACCGCGCCGCCGATCGTCCCGACCGCGAACGAGACGACGGTTGCGAAGCCCACGAGACCGACGGTCCAGGGCAGCGCCTGGCTGATCACCTCGGTGACCGGGCGCAGCCCGTGCAGCAGCGAGACGCCGAGGTCCCCCCGGACCAGCAGGGCCCAGTAGTCGACGTACTGCTGAAGCAAGGTCCTGTCGGTGTCGAGTCCGAGCAGCGAGCGCAGCGCATCGGCCGCCTCGGGGCTGACGTTGCGGTTGCGGGACAGGTACTGGTCGACCGCGTCGCCCTTCATCATGCGCGGCAGGAAGAAGTTGAGGGTGACCGCGGCCCACAAGGTGAACAGGTAGAACGCGGCGCGCCCGGAGAGGAACCGCCACGGGACCCGGGAGCGGCCGTGGACGGCGGTGGTCGCCGTGCTGCCGACCTCGAGGGCGTCCTGGGTCGGCAGCGAGGGCTGGACGGCGGTCACCGCGCGCCTCCGGGCTCGCCGGAGAGCGAGGCGAAGTGCCGCTCGGGGTCCGGGGACGCCGCGCGCAGCTCGCGCGTGTAGGGGTTCTGCGGACGGAGGATGACGTCGTCGGCCGTCCCGCGCTCGACGACCCTTCCTTGGTTCAGCACCATGATCTCGTCGCTGAAGTGCCGGGCGGTCGCCAGGTCGTGGGTGATGTAGAGCACGCCGAGACCCTCCTCGCGTCGCAGGTCGGCGAGCAGGTTGAGCACCCCGAGGCGCAGGGAGACGTCGAGCATCGAGACCGGCTCGTCGGCCACGAGGAGGCGGGGCCGGGAGGCCAGCGCCCGGGCGATCGCGACGCGCTGCCGCTGGCCGCCCGACAGCTCGTGCGGCCGGCGGTCGATCACGACGTCGGGCTCGAGGCGCACTCGCTCGAGCAGCCGCCGCACCTCGTCGTCCAGCCCGGCCCTCGGCACCACGCGGTCGAGGCGCAGCGGACGCTCGAGGTGGTAGCGGACGGAGTGGTACGGGTTGAGCGACGCGAACGGGTCCTGGAAGACCATGCGCAGCATCTGGCGGTAGGCCCGCAGCCCGGCGCCGCGGCGCGGGATCGGCTCACCGTCGAGGCGGACCTCACCGCTCGTCGGCGTCTCCAGCTGGGTGAGGATCTTCGCGATCGTCGACTTGCCGCTGCCGGACTGGCCGACGAGCCCGATCGTCCGACCGGAGGTCAGGGTGAAGCTCACGTCGTCGAGCGCCGTGATCTGGCCTGCACCGCGGACCGGGTAGGTCTTGGTGACGTGGTCGAGCTCCAGGACGGTCATCGCGCGACCACTCCTCTCTCTCCGGTCAGGCGGGGGAAGGACGACAGCAGCGTCCGCGTGTACGCGTCCCGCGGGCTCGTCCAGATGTTCTCCGCGGTGTCGAGCTCGACGATCTCGCCGGCACGCATGACCGCGATGCGGTCGCTGATCTCGAGCAGCAGCGGGAGGTCGTGCGTGATGAAGACGACGGTGAAGCCGAACTCGTGGCGCAGCTCGGAGATCTGCCGGAGGATCTCGCGCTGCACCAGGACGTCGAGCGCGGTCGTCGGCTCGTCCATCACCATGAGCTGCGGGCGCAGGGCGAGCGCCATCGCGATCATCACGCGCTGGCGCATGCCGCCCGAGAGCTCGTGCGGGAACGAGCGCCTGCGCTGCCGGCCCACCCTGACGATCTCGAGGAGCTCGTCGACGGCGGCGCGTCGCTGCGCCCGGGGCATCGAGGGACGGTGCACCTCGAAGACGTCCTCGAGCTGCGACCCGATGGTCGCCACGGGGTTCAGCGCGTTCATCGCCCCCTGGAAGACCATCGAGACCTTGTCCCAGCGGAACCGGCGCATCCCCTCGGCGTCGAGACGACCGATCTCGACGTCCTCGCCCGAGGCGTCGTGGAACACGACCGATCCGCTCGTGATGACCGCGGGCGCCTTGAGCAGGCGCTGCAGGCCGTAGGCCAGGGTGGTCTTTCCGCAGCCGCTCTCCCCGGCGAGGCCGAGGATCTCCCCGCGGCGGAGCTCGAGGGTGACGTTCTTCACCGCCTCGACGGGAGGGTCGACGTCGTACACGACCGAGAAGTCGCGGACGCTCAGCAACGGATCGTGCATGGGTGCGGGCTCGCTCTCGTGGGTGTCGGTGAGGGCGGGGCGGGTGCGCGCGGCACCCGCCCCGCCGGTGGACCCGGATCTACTCGGCGGGCTCCAGGTTCACGAGCACCTGGACGATCCCGGGCTGCGTCGGGTCGGCGGACGCGTACGCGTCCTCCTCCGACGGCCACCCGACGTAGTTGCGGGTGTTGAACTCACCGAGCAGCGGGTGCGAGCCGAGCGGGATGGCCGGCACCTGCTCGACGAACGCCTTCTGCAGGACGGCCGACGCGGCCGCCCGGTCCTCGTCGGAGGACGCGGTGGCGTAGGTGTTCAGCGCCTCGGTCACCGCGGGGTCGGCGAAGCGGCCGAAGTTGAACTGCGCCTTGCCGTCGACGACCCACTTCGGGTCCATCGTCGAGGTGTAGAGGCCGTACGCGTTCCCGGTGTCCTCGAGCCAGTGGATGATCGCCTGGAAGGTGCCCTCCTGGCGGGCGGCGTCCCAGCCGCCCCAGTCGGGCTGGTCGACGACGACCTCGATGCCCAGCGCCTCGTCGAGCTCCTCGGCGATCAGCGCCTGCTCCGTGTTCCAGTCGCTCCACCCGGCGGGCACGGAGATCGTGAACGAGACCTTCTCGCCGTCGGGGTCGACCAGGGCCTCGTCCTGCCAGGTGTAGCCGGCGTCGGTGAGGACCTGCCGGGCCTTGTCGACGTCGACCGCGTAGTCCTGGTCCTGGTACTCGGGGACGATCTCGTCCTCCAGCACGCCGCTCAGCCCGGTGGCGTTCCAGACGACCTCGCTCGCGCCCTCGCGGGCGATGTCGACGTACGCCTGCCGGTCGATGGTCCAGGCCAGCGCCGTGCGCAGCGCCACGTCGTCGAACGGCTTGGTCTGCAGGTTCATGAACAGCGTGCCGGCGCCCGCGGTGGGTGCGGCGAGGAACTGGTTGTGCTCGTCGGCGGACAGGTAGCTGTCCTCGATCTGCGGGATGAACGCCTGCGCCCAGTCGGCCTCGCCGGAGACGAGCGCGGTGGTGAGTGCGGCGTTGTCGCCGTAGGAGATGTAGTGCAGCTCGGGGACCGCCAGCTCGCCGCCCCAGTAGGTCGGGTTCGCGGTGAGCGTGACGGACTCGGTCGACCACGAGTCGAGCACGTACGGACCGGTGCCGACGGCCAGGCCGTCCTCGGTGAGGGGGTCGGTGTTGGGGTCGGCGATGCCCTCCCAGATGTGCTTCGGCACGATCGGGGTGTGCAGCACGCGCGACTGGGCGGTGTACTTCGACTCGGCGAACGTGAGCGTGATGGCGTCGCCGTCGACGGTCGCACCCTGGTACCCGAGCCCCGCGGTGTCGGTCAGCCTGCCGTCGAGGTACTGGTCGAAGGTGAAGACGATGTCGTCCCCGGTGAAGTCGGTGCCGTCGCTCCACGTGACGCCGCTGCGCGGGACCACCGTGAGCGCGGTGTAGTCGTCGTTCCACTCCACCGACTCGGCGAGCCAGGGCGTGGTGCCGAGGTCGCCCGTGGGGTTGACGAGCGCCAGCGGCTCGAAGATCACCTTGGCGTAGCCGTACTTCGCGGCCGACGAGTCCCCCAGGTACGGGTTGTGCGACTCGGTGGTGATCGCGCCGTCCGGCTTCGCGATCGTCAGCGCGGCGCCCCCTCCGGCGGGGGTGCTGCTGGTGCCGTCCTGGCTTGACGAGCAGGCGGTCAGCGCGAGCGCCGTCGCGACGCTCAGGGTGACGAGGGAGGACCGTAGCTTCATTGCTTCTCCTTCGATGTGCGGGGGTGCGGTGCGGCCACAGCCCCGGGGCGCTCTCCACGATGAGGGTGCGCGGCGTGAACTTACCGATGAGTCAGTAAGTATGTAAATGCCCCCGTCGCCCCGCCCTCACGTCGATGCACGATCGTGACCTCGGCGCGGCGACGTCGGCCGGGGGTAGCGTGCCCGGCATGCGACTGCGACAGCTCGCCTGGCGCGCGTGCTACGAGCTGCTCGCGGCCCGCGTGCGCCGCCCCGAGTGGGCGTTCATGAACTACGGGTACGCCCCGCTCGACCCCGCGCAGGACGCGGCGCCGCCGCTCGCGCTCGACCCCGCGGACGAGGTCGACCGGCTCTGCGTCCAGCTCTACGCGCACACGCTCGACGGCGTCGACGTCGCCGGCACGGACGTCCTCGAGGTCGGCTCGGGGCGCGGCGGTGGCGCGTCGTGGGTCGCCCGGTCGCTCGGCCCGCGGTCGACGACGGGACTCGACTTCTCGGGCGCCGCGGTCGGGCTCTCCCGGCGCGACCGTCGCGGTCCCGGACTGCGCTTCGTGCGCGGGGACGCCCAGGCGATGCCGTTCCCGGACGCCGTGTTCGACGTCGTCGTCAACATCGAGTCCTCGCACTGCTACGGCTCGGTCGAGGCGTTCGTCGGCGAGGTGCACCGCGTCCTGCGCCCGGGCGGGACGTTCGTGTGGGCGGACCTGCGCGGTGCCGGCGACGTCGCCGCCACCCGTGCGCAGCTCGCGTCGACCGGGCTCGTGCCGGTCCGCGAGCGCGACATCACCGCCGAGGTGCTGCACGCGCTCCGCCTCGACGACGCCCGCAAGGCCGCGCTCGTGCGCGCGTGGATCCCGCGACCGTTCCACCGCGTGTTCCGGCCGTTCGCCGGTCTCGAGGGCACGCGCAACCACGAGGGGTTCGCGGACGGCAGCCTGCGGTACCTGAGCGCCCGGCTCGTCCGGCCTGCCTGACCCGACCCGCCGAGCCCGACCCCGGGCACACGGACGGGGGATGATGGGGCGCCGGCACCGGGCCGGCCGTCAGCACAGCCGGCAGCGTCGCGCGCCGCGAGGGAGGCAGCACCATGACCGTCGTCGACAACGCCGTCTACGTGGCCGGGCGCCGGCACAGCGAGCCGCGCTCCCTGACCCAGACGTACGAGACGCTGCGCGAGGCGAAGGGCATGGCGTGGATCGGCCTGTACCGGCCCGACGCGCTCGAGATCACGTCCGTCGCGCACGAGTTCGACATCCACCCGCTCGCGGTCGAGGACACCGTCAAGGCCCACCAGCGCCCCAAGCTCGAGCGCTACGGCGACGTGCTGTTCACGGTGCTGCGGCCCGCGCGGTACCTCGACTCGGAGGAGCGCGTCGAGTTCGGCGAGCTGCACGTGTTCACCGGGCGCGACTTCGTGCTGACCGTCCGGCACGCCGAGTCGCCCGACCTGGCGCGCGTGCGCCGCCGCATGGAGGCGACACCCGGGCTGCTGCGGCTCGGCTCGGAGGCCGTCCTCTACGCGATCCTCGACGAGGTCGTCGACGAGTACGCGCCCGTCGTGGCGGGCCTGCAGAACGACATCGACGAGATCGAGGACGAGCTGTTCGCGGGCGACCCGAACGTCTCGCGACGCATCTACGAGCTCTTCCGGGAGGTCATGGCGTTCCAGCGCGCGACGCACCCGCTGCTCGACATGCTCGAGGGGCTCGCCGCCGGCGCGTCGAAGTACGACGTCGACGAGGAGCTGCGCCGGAACCTGCGCGACGTCCAGGACCACGTGGTGCGCGTCGTGGAGCGGGTCGACGCGTTCCGGGCGCTGCTGCAGAACGCCCTCACGGTCAACGCGACGGTCGTCGCGGAGCGGCAGAACGAGGAGATGCGCGCGATGACGCAGGCGAGCCTCGACCAGAACGAGGAGGTCAAGAAGATCTCCTCGTGGGCGGCGATCCTGTTCGCGCCCGCGCTCGTCGGGACCGTGTACGGGATGAACTTCGAGCACATGCCCGAGCTCGGGTGGGCCTACGGCTACCCGCTCGCGCTCGCGCTCATGGTCGCGGGGTCGCTCGCGCTGTTCGCGGTCTTCCGCGCGCGCCGCTGGCTCTGACGGGCGTCCGCCGAGCAGAACGCAGCCCGTGCGCGAGTGGGCGGGCACGAGCCGGTCACCCGCGGGGACGTCGGGGTGCCACGGTGCCTCCGGCTCAGGAGCGGCCCGCCGGCAGCGCACCCGCGCCTCGGTTGCAGCACGGGACGCCCGGTGGCAGCGTGAGGAGTCCTTCCTGCAGCGCGGAGGCCCACGTCCGGCCCACGCTCGGAGGAGCTCCATGACCCGCAGGACCACCCTGGGCGCCGTCGCCGGCGTCCTCGCGACCGCCGCCCTCGCCGCCGCGCGGAACCGCAGCGGCACCGTCCCCGACCGCCGGCACGTCGCCACGATCGGCCGGCCGTTCGCGCCGGAGCAGGGCGGGTGCGTGCGGTCGGTGCTCGCACCATGACGTTCCACCGCGACGTGGCCGACGGCGTCCACCGGCTCGACGTCGGCCACGTGAGCTGCTACCTGCTCGAGGGCGCGGGCGGCGGCCTGACGCTCGTCGACGCCGGGCTCCCCGCCGTCTGGCCGGAGCTCGGCAGGGCGCTGCGCGAGCTGCGACGCCGGCCCGAGGACCTGCACGCCGTCGTGCTGACGCACGCGCACTTCGACCACCTCGGGGTCGCCGAGCGCCTGCGCCGGCGCGGCGTCACCGTGTGGGGGCACCTGCACGAGCACGAGCTCGCGCGGCACCCGTACCGCTACAGCCACGAGCGGACCCGAGCGTCCTACCCGTTGCGCTACCCGCGGGCGGTGCCGATCCTCGGTGGCATGGTCCGCGCGGGTGCGCTCCAGGTCCGGGCGGTGCGCGAGGTGCGCCCGATGCCGACGGGCACCCGGCTGCCGGTGCCCGGCGAGCCCGAGGTCGTGTTCAGCCCGGGGCACACGTGGGGCCACTGCGCGCTGCACGTGCACGACCGCGACGTGCTGTTCACCGGCGACGCGCTCGTGACGCTCGACCCCTACACCGCGCACACCGGCCCGCGGATCATCGCGGGCGCGGCGACCGCCGACAGCGGGCTCGCGCTGCGGTCGCTCGACGCGCTCGCCCACACCCGGGCGGGACTCGTGCTGCCGGGGCACGGCGAGCCGTGGACCGGCGGGATCCGGGGGGCTGCGGCGGAGGCGAGGTCCGCCGGGCCGTCGTGACGGCGGCGAGCCCCGCGGGCCGGGCCGTCAGCCCTGGAGGTGCGCGGCCAGCCGGTCGAGCAGCTCCTCGTGCGCGGCCACGACCCGCGGCCGCGCCTCGTCGAGCGGCCACCAGCGCACCACGTCGAGCTCCGGGAACGTCGCCTGCCGGCCCGAGCGCGGCGGCCACTCCATCGTGAACGTCCCCGGCGTGCCCGCACCGGGGTCGAGGTCGCCCTCCCGCGCCCACACCGCGACGACCTTGCCGCCGCGCTGGCGCACCTCGCCGAGCGGCACGTCCGGACCGGGCGGCGGCGGCTGGCCCACCTCCTCGGTGAACTCCCGGACCGCGGCGTCGAGCGGGTCCTCCGGCGGCACGTACTCGCCCTTGGGGATCGTCCACGCGCGCGCGTCCTTGCGCGCCCAGAACGGCCCGCCCATGTGCCCGAGGAGCACCTCGACCCGGCCGTCGACGCGGCGGTGCAGCAGCAGTCCCGCGCTCGTCACCACGTCCCGCCCCGTCCAGTCAATGCCGTCGTCCAGCGTGCCGCTACGCCGTCGGCGCCCACGGTAGCCGCGACGACCCGGCTCCGCGGCGGCGGACAGCACCCGCGCGACGAGCGCTCAGCCCGGACCCGCTGCACAGTGGACGGGTCGCTCGGGCAGACGTGGCGTCGTCCCCGGCTCGTCGGCGACCGCGGGCGCTCCCCAGGCCGCCGGGACGCCAGGCATGCCGGGTGCGGTGCCGACGGCGGGCCGGTCCGAGGGCGCCGGTCCCGGTGCGCCCGCGCGCGACGGCCCGGCGACCCCGGTGACGACCACCGAGCCGGTCGGGGTCGGGCCGACGGGCGCGCTCGTCGTGCCGGACGACCCGGACGTGCTCGGCTGGTGGCGGTCGGGGCCGGGAACAGGGGCACCGGCGGGCAGCACCGTGCTCGTCGGGCACCTCGACGTCCCGGTCGACCTGGGCGTCATGCGTGCTCTCGCGTTGCTGCCGGTCGACACGGCGGTGACGCTGGTCGACGTGCAGGGCGCCGCGGCGACCTACCGCGCCGTCGCTGCCCGCCGTCCCGCGGTCGGCCGACGCGTGCGGCGCAGCGCGGGGCGGCAGGAGCCGTGGCACCGTGGGCCGATGACCTCCTCCCCCGCACGTGACGTGCTGCACGTCGTCGACTGGCGCCGGCGCGTGGCCCGGCTCTACGCCGAGGTGCGGCACGCTGCGGTCGACGACCCGCTCGTCGCGCACGCGCTCTGGGTCACGGGGCGCGACGAGCTGTTCGCCGAGCACCCCGCGTCGCCGCTCGACCCGGATGCGCGCGCCGCGTTCACCGGCCTGGACGTCGCGCCGTACGACCCGGCGTTCCGCTTCGAGGCCGAGGTCCTCCCGGCGCAGGGCCGCCGGCTCGACGTGCCGACGGGGACGGACGGCGTCGTCCCGTTCGAGGAGGTCGGCCGGGTGGGTCTCGGCGACCTCGGGACGGTCTCGCTCTGGGCCCTGCGCAGCTACGGCGGCGGGCTGTTCGTGCCGGTCAAGGACGCCACCGCGGGGCGGCCGGGCGGGACGTACGGCGGCGGGCGGTACGTCCTCGACACGATCAAGGGCGCCGACCTCGGGAGCACCGGCGACGACCCGGCCCGTGTGGTCGTCGACCTCAACTTCGCCTACAACCCCTCGTGCGCCTACGACCCGGCGTGGGCGTGCCCGCTCGCGCCGCCCGAGAACACGCTCGCGGCGCCGGTGCCGGCCGGCGAGCTCGTCCCGCACCCGACGCTCGTCGCGTCGTCGTCCCCTTGAGTCCCGGGGCGTCGCGGCCGCTCGGCGCGCACCATGCGCCCCGGCGCCGGCGCGACCGTCCGCGTCGGTGCGTCCGGCTAGCGGCACGAGCGGGCCGTCGCGGCGTGAGCCGCCCGGAGCGCCCACCTCCCGTGCCCGAGTCGGACTGGCGAGCCCCGCGTCAGACCGGCGTGCCCGCGATCGTGACCTGGTCCTTCGCGTCCGCGGCGCGCGCCCGGCGGCGGTCGAGCGCCGCCATGACCGGGGTCGCCCCGATGCCGTGCAGCACGATCGACCCCACCACGACGAGGCCCGCGATCCCCCACAGCTCGGCCTCGCGCGGGAACGTCGCGTGCTCGAGCGCGTAGGCGACGTAGTACAGCGTCCCCACGCCCCGCACCCCGAAGAACGCGATGACGGCCCGCTCCCCCGGCCCCGTCTTGCCGGGCGTCAGCGCGATCCACCCGGCGAGCGGCCGGACGACGAGCAGGAACGCCGCCGCGACCCCGACCTCCGCCCACCCGAGCTCGTCGAGCAGCCCGCGCGCGACGGCACCGCCCAGCAGCACGACGACCGCGACGGTCAGCAGCCGCTCGATCTGCTCGACGAACTTGTGCAGCACGGCGTGGTACCCGTGCTGGCGCTCGGCGGTCCGCACGGTGCAGGCGCACACGAACACCGCCACGAACCCGTAGCCCTCCACGAGCTCGGCGGCGCCGTACGCGAGGAACGTCGCGGCCAGCGCCACGAACCCCTCGGCCTTCTCCGTCAGCCCGAGCCTGTCCGCGACGGTCGAGAAGAACACCCGCCCGAGCACCCACCCGACGCCGATCCCCACGAGGACCCCGAGACCGAGCCGCCAGACGACGTCGACGAGCAGCCACTCCGGGACCCACGCACCCGGACCCTCGCGCGTCGCGGCGGCCGCGCTCAGCGCGATCGCGACGTACGTGAACGGGAACGCGAGGCCGTCGTTGAGGCCCGCCTCGGACGTGAGGGCGAAGCGGGCCTCGTCGTCCGCTGCCTCGCCGTCGGTGACCGGCTCGCTGACCTGCACCTCGGTCGCGAGGACCGGGTCGGTCGGGGCCAGCGCCGCGGCGAGCAGCACGGCGCTCGCCGCCCCGAGCCCGAGGACCGCCCAGCCGAGGACCCCCACCGCGAGCATCGACAGCGGCATCGCGATCGCGAGTAGGCGCCACGTCGTCGACCAGCTGCGCCAGCCGAGGGGCCGGTTGAGCGCGAGGCCCGCCCCCATGAGCGAGACGATCACGCACACCTCGGTGAGGTGCTCGGTGATGCTGCCGTGCACGAGCGGGTCGGGGTCGGGCAGCCCGGGCAGGACCCCGAAGCCGACGAAGCCCGCGGCGAGGAAGACCATGGGCATCGACACGGGTGCCCGGCCCAGGATCCGGGGCAGGAGGGCCGCCGCCAGGGTCGCGAGGCCGATGGCTGCGAAGAGGCCGCCCGGGCCCTCGAACTCGATCACCGCGCGAGCGTAGGCGCGGGTTCAGCGCGGCGCGCGCCGGGAGCGGCGTGCCTGCGCGCGCGGCGGGACCGGCAGACGCTCCGCCGACCAGTGCGCCGGCCGCTCGAGCCCGGCCGGGAGCCGGGTGGCGGCGTCCCCGCGCGCGGCGTTCACCTGGGACTGGGTCAGGAACAGGGTCTCGGTGAGGTCGGCCCCGGCGAGGTCGGCCCCGCGCAGGTCCGCACCCACGAGGTCCGCGAGCCGCAGGTCCGCGCCGCGCAGGTCGGCGCCGACGAGCAGCGCGCCGGCGAACGTCGCGCCGCGCAGGTCGGCCCGGCGCAGGTCGGCGCCGAGCAGCTGCGCGCCGCGGTGGTCGGCGGTCCGGGTGCCCGCGGCGGAGCGCACGAGCGCGCTCGCCCGGCGCAGCGTCGCGGCGACGGCGTCACGATGGGGGCCGACGTCGAGGGCGCGCAGCGCCGGCGCCGCGGACCGCACGAGCCGCTCGGTCTCGGCGAGGCGGTGGGTGAGCTCGGCGTGCACGGGGGCGGCGCCGGGCAGGGCGAGCGCCGCCGTGAGGTAGAAGAGCAGCTCGTGGAGCTGCCGCGCGACCGGGAACACCGCGAACATCTCCTCGGCGACCGCGGGGTCGGCCCGCCAGTCCCGGCCGCCGTAGGTCAGCTGGACGAGGTCCTGGCCGGCGCCGAAGCAGTCGTACACGGTGCACCCCGGGAAGCCGCTCTCGCGCAGCCGGGCGTGGATGCCGCAGCGCGCGTCCGGCTGCAGGTGCAGGCAGGGGGTCGCCGCAGGCTTGGTGAACGCGAAGTCGGACGACGCGACGAACGCCGGGACGACGCAGCACAGGCCCGCGCACCGGGCGCAGTCGGCCCGCAGCGAGAGCGGCGGGGCGGCTGCGGCGGGGTCGGCGTCCATCCGCACCATCGTGCCGTACCCGCGGACCACCACCGAGCACGGCCGCCCGGTGCGGCATAGCGTGGCCGGATGCGCATCGTCCTCGCCGGTGGTCACGGCCAGATCGCCCGCCGCCTGTCCCGTCTCCTGTCCGCCCGCGGCGACGAGCCCGTCGCGCTCGTCCGCAACCCCGACCACACCGCGGACGTGAGCGCCGACGGCGCCGTCCCCGTGGTGCTCGACCTCGAGCGCGCGAGCGTCGAGGAGCTCGCGGCGCACGTCGCGGGGGCCGACGCGGTGGTCTTCGCGGCGGGCGCCGGTCCGGGCAGCGGGGCGGCGCGGAAGGACTCGATGGACCGCGGCGGCGCGGTGCTGCTCGCGGACGCCGCGGTGCTCGCGGGCGTGCGCCGGTACGTGCTCGTCTCGTCGATGGGCGTCGACGCGGTGGACGCCGTGCAGGACGAGGGCTTTGCCGCCTACCTGCGTGCGAAGGCCGCGGCCGAGGACGAGGTGCGTCGCCGTCCGCTGGACTGGACCGTGCTGCGTCCCGGCGGGCTGACCGACGACCCCGGGACGGGACGGGTTCGGCTCGAGCCGACGGTCGACCGCGGCTCGGTCCCCCGCGACGACGTCGCCGCGGTGCTGCTGTCCCTGCTCGACGAGGCGTCGACGATCGGGCTCGTCCTCGAGCTCGTGAGCGGCGACGACGTGGTCGACGCCGCCGTCCAGGCGGCCGGCCGGTCGGAGCCCGGCGACGGGTCGCTCTGACACCCCCGCCGCGCGCCCGGCCCGCGCACGTCCGCGCAACGGCGCGCGCTCCTCGTGTGCGGCGTGGCCGGCGTGCCGTCGGCGAACGCGCAGGCCAGGCAGCGCATCGATAGTTTCGCCGACGACGAGTTCCGGCGCAAAAACGTTTAAGCCACTCTTCGCGCAGGTCAGGTAACCCTGCAGGTCACAGACCCTGGGAAGGTTCCCACCGGCGAACGGGCCACCCCTGACCTCGTTGTCGCAACTTTCGCCGCTATTGACGGGAATTGTGAGCGTGCACAACTCTGTCGTCCCCGCCGGGGTCATCGTCGTCCCCGGCGGTACAGATGGAGGAATCGATGAACCGATCAGGGCTCCGCCCCCCGAGCTCGACCCACCGCCGCCGGACGGGAGCCGTCCTCGTCGCCGCGCTCGCCGTCACCCTCGCCGGCGCCACGCTGCCCGCACAGGGAGCCGGCAGCACCCTGCAGGCCGCCGCCGCCGAGAGCGGCCGCTACTACGGCACCGCGATCGCGGCGAGCCGGCTCAGCGACTCGACGTACTCGACGATCGCGAACCGTGAGTTCAACATGATCACGGCCGAGAACGAGATGAAGATGGACGCGACCGAGCCGTCGCAGAACCAGTTCAGCTACTCCAACGGCGACCGGATCGTCAACTGGGCGCTGCAGAACGGCAAGCGGGTCCGCGGTCACGCGCTGGCCTGGCACTCGCAGCAGCCGGGCTGGATGCAGAACATGTCCGGCACCCAGCTCCGCAACGCGATGCTCAACCACGTCACCCAGGTCGCGACCCACTACAAGGGCAAGATCTACGCCTGGGACGTCGTCAACGAGGCGTACGCGGACGGCAGCAGCGGCGCACGCCGCGACTCCAACCTGCAGCGCACCGGCAACGACTGGATCGAGGCCGCGTTCCGCGCCGCCCGCGCCGCCGACCCGGCCGCCAAGCTCTGCTACAACGACTACAACACCGACAACTGGAGCCATGCCAAGACGCAGGGCGTCTACACCATGGTGCGCGACTTCAAGTCGCGGGGCGTCCCGATCGACTGCGTCGGCTTCCAGGCGCACTTCAACTCGGGCAACCCGGTGCCGTCGAACTACGACGTGACCCTGCGCAACTTCGCGGCGCTCGGCGTCGACGTGCAGATCACCGAGCTCGACATCGAGGGCTCGGGCAGCTCGCAGGCGCAGCAGTACGCCGGCGTGCACCAGGCGTGCCTCTCGGTCGCGCGCTGCACCGGCGTCACCGTCTGGGGCGTCCGGGACACCGACTCGTGGCGCGCGTCGGGCACCCCGCTGCTCTTCGACGGCTCGGGCAACAAGAAGGCCGCCTACACCTCGACGCTCAACGCGCTCAACGCGGGCGGTACCACGACGCCCGAGCCGAACCCCACGACGCCGCAGCCGACGCCCACCACGACCACTCCCCCGGTCACCGGCACGGGCAGCTGCACCGCGACGTACTCGGAGGGCCAGAAGTGGGGCGACCGCTTCAACGGGGTCGTCACGGTCCGGGCCAACAGCGCCATCACGAGCTGGACGTCGACCGTGACGGTCAGCCAGGCGCAGCGGATCACCTCGACCTGGAGCGGCACACCCAGCTGGGACAGCTCGGGCAAGGTCATGACGATGCGTCCGGCCGGCAACGGCACGCTCGCGGCGGGCCAGACCACGAGCTTCGGCTTCACCGTGCTGCACGGCGGTGACTGGACCTGGCCGCGCGTGACCTGCAGCGCCTCCTGAGGCACCCGGGTCACCCCGAACCTCACGGGCCCTCGCGACGGGACAGGTCCCGCGGGCTGACGTGAGCACCTGAAGGACGGGCGGGCCGGCACCGAGAGGTGCCGACCCGCCCGTCGTCCTGTCGGGACCGCACGGAGGTCCGGTGCCGCAGCGGGACGCCGGGTCGGCCCACCGAGCCCGGCGCGGGTCGCACCGGCACCCTCGCCGCCGCGGCCCGCGCGCTCAGGCGGTCGCGGTGGCCGCCGGGCTCGCGGCCGCCGGCACGGCGTCCCGCTCGGCGGTGGCGTCCGCCTCGACGGGCAGCCCGTCCGCGAGCGCCCACGCCTCCTCGGTCACGGTCCGCGGCCACACGAGCGCCGCGACGACGTAGGCGAGGAGCGACGCGAGTGCCCCGTAGAACGTCGGCCACCCGTCGAACGAGGCGTCGACGAGCGAGTTCGGCACGTAGAGCACGTCGTTCGGGACGCCGTACATCGTCGGGGTCAGCACGAAGAGCGAGACCCGCACCGTGAGGCCGGCGGTGAGCGCCGCGACCGCCGCCCGCGTGCCGCCGCGCTTCCAGAACATCCCGAGCAGGAACGGCACGACGAGCCCCGCGAGCATGAGGTCGAACGCGAGGGTGAGCAGGATGCCGGTCTGCGCGACGCGCAGCGCGATCAGCACCCCGGCGACCACGACCGGCACCATCGCCACGCGGGTCCACCGCAGCAGCGGGTCCGGCCCGGCGTCCACGACGCGCCGCACACCGAGGATGTTGCGGACGGCGACGGCCGAGGTCGCGAGGATCGCCCCGGACGCGGTCGAGAACGACGCCGCGACGATCCCGGAGAGCACGAGGATCGTCAGCCCGGTCGGCGCGTAGCCGTCGAGCAGCTGGAACAGCACGGGACCGTCCTGCGTCGAGAGCCCGAGCGCCGACGCGGCGGTGAGCGCGACGAGGGCGTACGCGACTCCGACGAGCGCCGTGCCCGCGGCTCCGGTCAGGCACGAGCGGCGCGCGACGTCGGGGTTCTTCGCGGCGAAGATGCGCTGCATGAAGTCGATGGCCACGATGTCGCCGATGCCGAGCGAGACCAGCGTCGCCCAGTTGATCGGGGCGCCCTGGTCGGTCGACGTGAGCTGACCCAGGTCGAGCGGCCCCATGCCCTCGGCGATCTCGAACCCGATCGTCGCCCCGACCCACCAGAGCAGCGCGACGGTGGCGACGGCGGTGATGGCGATCTGGATCGCGGCGGTGTACGCGTCGGAGAACATGCCGCCACCGACCGTGTACACGAGCACGAGCGCGACGGCGAGGAGGACCCCGACGGTGTAGTCGAGGCCGAGGAAGCGCTCGAGCAGGTACCCGCACGCGACGAGGTTGCCGGCCATGAGGATCGCGAACGCGAAGATCATCAGCACCGACGAGGCGACCTCGACGCCACGCCCGTACCGCAGCCGGTAGAAGTCGGCGAGCGTGAACAGGCCCATGCGGTTCATCGGCCGGGCGAGGAACAGCCCGGTCAGCAGCAGGCAGAGCGCGAGGCCGAGCGCGAGCGAGGCGCCGGACCAGAACCCGAACGAGGCGGTGAGGTCGGTGTTGCCGACCGTCGCGTTGGAGTCGACGGCGGCGGCCATGAGCGACGCCGCGACGAGCGGGGTGCCGAGGCGGCGGCCGGCGACGAGGTAGTTGGCGCTGTCGCCGTCGACCTTGCGGGCGACGACGATCCCGACGAGGACGACTGCGAGGACGCTGAGGCCGACACCGGCGATGATCATGGGTCCTCCGAGGGGACGTGTGCCTGTCAAGTGACAGGAACATTGACCACCCGGACCGTGTCGACGGTGCTGCCGCCACGAAACAAGCGTGTTAACGCCCCCGACGCCCGCGCCGCCGACCGCTCTGCCACCCGCCGGCCGTCCCCGCAGCCCGCGGGAGGCCCCTCCGCTGCACCTAGCATGGCGACCGTGGCACCCGCACCGGCCAAGGGCCGTCCCCGCGTCGGCGTCTCGGCCCACCCCGACCTCCCCGCACCCGAGCAGATCCTCCGCGCGGCCGCCCAGCTGTTCGTCGACTGCGGCTACGACGCCACGTCGACCCGCGCGATCGCCGCGGCCGTCGGGATCCGGCAGGCGTCGCTCTACTACCACTTCGCGAGCAAGGCGGACATCCTCGCGGAGCTCCTGAGCCGGACGGTCGCACCCTCGCTCGACGCCGCGGAGCGCCTGCTCGCGGACGACGGCGACGCGGCTGTCCGGCTGCACGGGCTCGTCACCGTCGACTGCCGGCTGCTGCTCGACGCACCGGCCAACGTCGGCGCGCTCTACCTGCTGCCGGAGGTGCGGGCGGAGCGCTTCGCCGACTTCCGGGCGCAGCGGACCCGGCTGCACGACGCGTACGGGACGCTCGTCGAGCAGGCCGCGGCACCGGGCGCGGCGCTGGGACCGCTCGACGTGCTCACCGACGTCGTCTTCGGGCTGGTGGAGAGCGTGATCGGCGTGCGCGGGCGCGAGCCGGGCGGCGGCGAGGAGGCCGCAGACGTCGGCGGTGGCGGCGCCGCGGCCGGCGGTGGCGGTGCCGACGTTGGCGGCGGCCACGAACGCACCCGCGCCCTCCCCGACAGCGAGGCGCTCGTGACGACGGTCGCGCGCTCGGTGCTCCGCGTGCTCGGCTGGGACGAGGACGGGCTCGCCCGGGTCGAGCGCGCGTCGGCGGAGCGCCTGCCCGCCTGACAGCCGCCGCCCGACTGCTGCCGGCTCACGGCTGCCGGCTGCGAGGGTTTACGCCGCGGACACATGCCGGTGACCACGGGGGAACGCGGGCCTCGCAGTGTGTTCCTGTCAGACGACAGGAACCATCGGGAGGGCCGCCATGACGGCATCCAGCACGTCCACGACCGCGGGAGCACGGGAGCACGCCCGCGCGCAGGAGGCAGCGGCCGCCGGTGCGGTCGGCGCCCGCCCCGTCCTGCCGGCGAGCGCCTGGCCCACGCCACCGGCTGGCGTCGCACGGGACGACCTGGTGTGGGCGGAGACGGTCGCGGGCGGCGGGTACACGCACCTGTCGGTCGCCCGCGGGACGCACGTGCGGCTCACCGACGTCGACGGGGACGCGTGCGCGCACCTGCTCGCGTACGACGCCGCACAGCCGTGGGAGCGCCTCAACGTCGCGGACACCGTCAAGGTCCAGTGGCAGGTCTACCTGACCGCCGGGCACCTGCTGCTCTCGGACCAGGGCCGGGCGCTCGCGAGCGTCGTCGAGGACACCTCGGGGCACCACGACGCGCTGTTCGGGACCAGCACCCGGGCGCGCAACGAGGCCCGGTACGGCGACGGAGCGGCGCACGGGCCCTCGCCCGCCGGGCGTGAGCTCTTCGCGCTCGCCGCCGCCAAGCACGGGCTCACGCGACGCGACCTGCCGCCGAGCCTCTCGTTCTTCCAGGGCGTGCGGGTCGACGAGCACGGCGCACCGCACCACCGCGGCTCGGCCGGCGCCGGTGCGCAGGTGACGCTCGTGGCCGAGACCGCGCTGGTCCTCCTGGTCGCGAACACCGCGCACCCGCTCGACCCGCGTGAGCGCTTCACCTGCACGCCGCTCGAGGTCGTGGCGTGGCGAGGCGAGGCGACCGCGCCCACCGACCCGCTATGGGACACGACGCCCGAGGGCCGGCGTGCGCTGACCAACACCGCGGCGCACCTCGCAACCCGCACCGCCCGCCCGACGGCAGGAGCAGCCCGATGACCACGACCGAGACCCGCACCGAGCCGTCGGGCGCACCCGGTGACGTCGCGCCGCGCGCCACGGCGGACCTCCCGCCCGCCGCGGTCGGCGCCGTCGTGCTCGACGCGGTCGTCCCGGCGCGCGCCCCGTGGTCCGCGGTGGTGCGGCGCGGCCAGCTGCTCACCGTCGTCGACCTGGGCGGCAACCAGGCCGTCGACTTCCTCGCGTTCGACGCCCACGACACGTCGCTGCGGTACAGCGCGCCGGACACGATCCAGGCGCAGGACTCGGTGTTCCTCACGACGGGCAGCGTCCTGCGCGACTGCGAGCACGCGCCGATGATGACGCTCGTCGCGGACGACTGCGGGCGCCACGACACGCTCGGCGGCGCGTGCTCGAAGGAGTCGAACACGCTGCGCTACGGCCACCACACGGCGAGCCAGCACGCGTGCGTCGAGAACTTCCTCGCCGAGGGAGGCCGCCACGGGCTGGGCAAGCGCGACCTCGTCTCGAACATCAACTGGTACATGAACGTGCCGGTCGACCCCGACGGCGCGCTCGGCATCGTCGACGGCATCTCGGCACCGGGCGTCAGCCTCACGCTCCGCGCCGAGAAGGACGTGCTCGTCGTGGTCTCCAACTGCCCGCAGGTCAACAACCCGTGCAACGGCTTCGACCCGACGCCCGTCCGCATGGTCGTGACGGACCCCACCGACCCGAGCGAGGGCTGAGCCATGACGTTCGACACGCTGCTCGTCGCGAACCGCGGTGAGATCGCCGTCCGGATCCTGCGGACCGCGCGCGAGCTCGGCCTGCGCACGGTCGCGGTGTACTCCGAGGCGGACGCCGGCGCGGCGCACACGCACCTCGCGGACGAGGCGGTCCTGCTCGGGCCGGCGCCGGCCGCGCAGAGCTACCTGCGCGGCGACCGGATCGTCGAGGCGGCCCTCGCGACCGGCGCGGGCGCGATCCACCCCGGGTACGGGTTCCTCTCGGAGAACGCGGGCTTCGCGCGCGCCGCCGAGGCCGCCGGGATCGCGTTCGTCGGCCCCCGCCCCGAGCACCTGGAGCTCTTCGGGTCCAAGCACACCGCCCGCGACGCGGCCGGCGCCGTCGGCGTCCCGATGCTCGCCGGGACGGGCCTGCTGGGCACGCTCGACGAGGCGCTCGCCGCCGCGGAGACGATCGGGTGGCCGGTCATGCTCAAGGCGACGGCCGGCGGCGGCGGGATCGGCATGCGCGCGTGCCACGGGCCCGACGAGCTCGTGAGCGCCTGGGAGGCGGTGCGCCGCGTCGCGGGCGCGAGCTTCGGGACCGCCGGGGTCTTCCTCGAGCGGCTCATCACCGCGGCCCGGCACGTCGAGGTCCAGGCGTTCGGTGACGGGCTCGGCACGGTCGTGACGCTGGGCGACCGGGACTGCTCCCTGCAGCGCCGCAACCAGAAGGTGTGCGAGGAGGCCCCGGCGCCGGCGCTCCCGGACCACGTCCGCAGCACGATCGCGACGGCGGCGCGCGACCTGTGCGCGTCGGTCGCGTACCGCTCGGCCGGGACCGTCGAGTACGTGTACGACGCCGAGCGTGAGGAGGTCGCGTTCCTCGAGGTCAACACCCGCCTGCAGGTCGAGCACCCGGTCACCGAGGCGGTCTACGGGGTCGACCTCGTCGCGTGGATGCTGCGGCTCGCGCAGGGCGAAACGACAGTGGTCGAGACCCCGCTCGTCGCGCGCGGCCACGCCGTCGAGGCCCGGGTCTACGCCGAGAACCCCGACCACGACCACGTGCCGAGCGCCGGGACGGTCACGTGCGTGCGGACGCCCCAGGGCGTGCGCGTCGACACGTGGGTCGAGGCGGGCAGCGAGGTCAGCACGCACTACGACCCCCTGCTCGCGAAGGTCGTGGTCGCGGGTGACGACCGCTCCGCCGCGTGGGCCGCGCTCGGCGACGCGCTCGCCGGGACCCGCGTCGACGGGGTCGCCACCAACGTCGGGCTGCTGCGCTCGATCGCGCGCGACGGCGACGTGCTCGCCGCGACACACACCACGGCGACGCTCGCGCACGTGCGCGACGCCTCGCCGCGCGTCGAGGTGCTGCGCGCCGGGATGCTCACGACCGTGCAGGACTGGCCCGGGCGCACCGGGTACTGGCACGTCGGCATCCCGCCGTCGGGTCCCATGGACGACCTGTCGTTCCGGCTCGGCAACCGCGCGCTCGGCAACCCCGAGGGCGCACCGGGGCTCGAGTGCACGATGACGGGACCGTCGCTGCGCTTCGCGACGCCGGCGACGGTGCTCGTGACCGGGGCCCCGACGCCCGTGACGCTCGACGGTGAGCCCGTGCCGCAGTGGGAGCCCGTCGAGGTGCCCGCGGGCGGCGTGCTCGACGTCGGGACGGCGAGCGCCGGGATGCGGGCGTACGTGCTCGTCCGCGGCGGGCTCGACGTCCCGCACGTGCTCGGCTCGGCGGCGACGTTCGACCTCGGGGAGATCGGCGGCGCGACGGGACGTCCGCTGCGGCCCGGCGACCTCCTGGCCCTCGGGACCCCCGACGCGGCGGCGCCCGCACCCGCCGGCGTCCCTGCGGACGGGCGCCCGGCGTTCACGGACTCGTGGCGGGTCGGGGCGCTCGAGGGCCCGCACGCGGCACCGGAGTTCTTCACCCCCGAGGACGTGACCGAGTTCTACGCCGCGCGCTGGTCCGTGCACTTCAACTCGGCCCGCACCGGCATCCGGCTCGTGGGTCCCAAGCCGACGTGGGCGCGACCCGACGGCGGCGAGGCGGGCCTGCACCCGTCGAACATCCACGACACCCCGTACGCGGTCGGCGCGGTCGACTACACGGGCGACGTGCCGATCCTGCTCGGTCCGGACGGCCCGAGCCTCGGCGGGTTCACGTGCCCCGCGACCGTCGCCGTCGGTCAGCTCTGGAAGCTCGGGCAGCTGCGGCCGGGCGACACCGTGGAGTTCGTCCCCGTCGACGAGCCGCAGGCCGAGTCCCTGCGCCGGGCGCCGTTGACCGTGCCGGTGTCCACGCGTCCCGCGCACCACGACGGTGGCGTGCTCGGCCGGCTCGACGCGTCGGCGGACCGGCCGGCGGTGACCTACCGGCGCTCGGGCGACGACAACCTGCTCGTCGAGTACGGCCCGATGCAGCTCGACCTCGCGACGCGCCTGCGGGTGCACGCGCTCGCCGAGCGCATCTCCGCCGACGGCCGCGCGGGCGTCGTCGACCTCACGCCCGGGATCCGCTCGCTCCAGGTGCACCTCGACCCCGACGTGCTCCCGCTGCGCACGATGCTCGACCTCGTGCAGGAGGCCGAGGACGGGCTGCCCCCGACGAGCGACCTCGTCGTCCCGTCGCGGACCGTCCACCTCCCGCTCAGCTGGGACGACCCGGCGACACGCGAGGCGACCGAGCGGTACATGGCGGGCGTGCGCGACGACGCCCCGTGGTGCCCGTGGAACATCGAGTTCATCCGGCGCGTCAACGGCCTGGACTCGGTCGACGACGTGCACCGCACCGTCTTCGACGCGGAGTACCTCGTGCTCGGGCTGGGCGACGTCTACCTCGGAGCCCCCGTCGCGACGCCGCTCGACCCGCGGCACCGGCTCGTCACCACGAAGTACAACCCGGCGCGGACCTGGACCCCGCAGAACGCCGTCGGCATCGGCGGCGCCTACCTGTGCATCTACGGCATGGAGGGCCCGGGTGGCTACCAGTTCGTCGGGCGCACCGTGCAGGTCTGGGACACGCACCGCCAGCGCGGGCCGTTCGAGCCCGGCACCCCGTGGCTGCTGCGGTTCTTCGACCGGATCCGGTGGTTCCCGGTCGAGGCCGACGAGCTCCTCGACATGCGCGCGGACATGGCCGCCGGGCGGCTCGACGTGCAGATCGACGAGGGCGAGTTCGTGCTCGCGGAGCACGAGCGCTTCCTGCGCGACGAGGCCCGCTCGATCGCGGAGTTCGGGGCGCGGCAGTCGGCGGCGTTCGCGGACGAGCGAGCCGCGTGGGAGGCCGCCGGCGAGTTCGACCCCCGCCCCGAGCCGGCGCTCGCCGTCGCCCCGCCCGCGGCCGCGCTCCCCGCCGGGTGCGCGAGCGTCGACGCGCCGTTCGTCGGCACGGTGTTCCGGGTCGACGTGGCGCCGGGCGACCGCGTCGAGGCCGGGCAGGTCCTGCTCGCGCTCGAGGCCATGAAGATGGAGGCTCCCGTCACGGCGCTCACCGCCGGGGTCGTCGTCGACGTCGCCGTGACCCCCGGCGACCAGGTCGGTCCGGGCCAGGCGCTCGTCGTCGTCCGTGCGGAGGTGGCCGCCTGACGACCGCGCCGGTATTCCCCGGGAGCGACGTGAGGATCCGCACGCGACCGGCAGTCGAGCATCCCCGGCGGCACCCCCGCGGGTGTGGTCGAATCGGACCATGCGCATGAACGCCCTGATCCGGACCGCCGCAGTCGCCACCGCCGTCACGCTGTCCCTCGCGGCGTGCTCGTCCGCCGAGCCCGAGGCCGGCTCCGGGACGAGCCCCGCGACGGGTGGCGCCGACGACTCGCTCCAGCGGGTCCTCGACTCCGGCACGCTCACGGTCGGCACCGAGGGCACGTACCGGCCCTTCTCGTTCCACGAGGGCGGCTCGGGCGAGCTCACGGGGTTCGACGTCGAGGTCGCCCGAGCGGTCGGCGAGGAGATGGGCGTCGAGGTCGAGTTCGAGGAGACGCAGTGGGACGCGATCTTCGCGGGCCTCGAGGCCGGGCGGTTCGACGTCATCGCCAACCAGGTCTCGATCACCCCGGAGCGCGAGGAGACGTACACGTTCTCCACGCCCTACACGGTCTCGACGGGCGTCGTCGTCGTCCCCGAGGACAACACCGACATCACCTCCTTCGAGGACCTCGCGGGCAAGCGGACCGCGCAGTCGCTCACGAGCAACTGGTACACGCTCGCGCAGGAGTCGGGCGCGACGATCGAGGCCGTCGAGGGCTGGGCCCAGGCTGCGGCGCTCGTCCAGCAGGGCCGGGTGGACGCCACGATCAACGACACGCTCACGTTCCTCGACGCCCAGCAGGAGGGCGGCGCCGACGGCCTGAAGATCGCCGCGGAGACCGAGGAGTCCTCCCAGAGCGCCTTCGCGCTGCCGAAGGGCGCGGACGCGCTCACGGAGCGCATCGACGAGGCGCTCGCGGCCCTCGCGGAGGACGGGACGCTCGCCGAGATCTCCTCGACGTACTTCGGCGAGGACGTGACGCGCTGACGACGCCCCCCAGGACCAGCGGGAGCAGCGCCCGATGAGCGAGTCGTCGTGGGAGCTGTTCTGGTCCTCGCTGTGGCCGATCGTCTCGGGCGCGATCACCGGGACGATCCCGCTCACGATCGTCTCGTTCGTGCTCGGGCTCGCGCTCGCGCTCGTGCTCGCGCTCATGCGGCTGTCACGCCGCGCCGTGCTCTCGGGCATCGCGCGCGCGTACATCTCCGTCGTGCGTGGGACGCCGCTGCTCGTGCAGCTGTTCGTGATCTTCTACGGCCTGCCCTCGATCGGGATCGTCCTCGACCCGTGGCCCAGCGCCGTCATCGCCTTCACGATCAACGTCGCCGGCTACGCCGCGGAGGTGATCCGGGCCGCGATCCTCTCGGTGCCCAAGGGGCAGTGGGAGGCGGCCTACATGATCGGGATGTCACGCCGGCTCGCGCTGCGCCGCATCGTCCTGCCGCAGGCCGCGCGCGTGTCCGTGCCGCCGCTGTCGAACTCGTTCATCAGCCTCGTCAAGGACACGTCGCTCGCGTCGCTCATCCTCGTGACGGAGCTGTTCCGCAAGGCGCAGGAGGTCGCCGCCTTCAGCCAGGAGTTCATGCTGCTCTACCTGGAGGCGGCGCTCGTGTACTGGGTCATCTGCCTCGCGCTGTCCGCCGCGCAGACCCGGATCGAGACGAGGTTGGACCGTTATGTCGCCCACTGAGCGCCCGCAGGCCCGCGCCGGCGAGCCGCTGCTGACCGTGCGCGGCCTGCGCAAGAGCTTCGGGGACAACCCCGTCCTCCGGTCGGTCGACCTCACCGTCGAGCGCGGACGCGTGCTCGCGCTCATCGGCCCGTCGGGCTCGGGCAAGACCACCGCGCTGCGCTGCCTCAACGGCCTCGAGACCGCCGACGGCGGCACGATCACCGTGGGCGACGACGTCCGGCTCGACTTCGCCAGCGCGCCGTCGCCGCGTGCGCTCGCGACGCTGCGCGACTGCTCGGCGATGGTCTTCCAGCACTACAACCTCTTCCCCCACAAGACGGTCCTCGAGAACGTGCTCGAGGGGCCCGTCGTCGTGCAGCGGCGCCCGATCGCGGACGTGACCCGCGAGGCGCTCGCGCTGCTCGAGCGCGTCGGGCTCTCCGAGAAGCGCGACGCCTACCCGTTCGAGCTCTCGGGCGGGCAGCAGCAGCGCGTCGGCATCGTCCGCGCGCTGGCCCTGCGCCCGCGACTCCTGCTGTTCGACGAGCCGACCTCGGCGCTCGACCCCGAGCTCGTCGGTGACGTGCTCGGGCTCATCAAGGAGCTCGCGCTCGAGGGCTGGACGATGGTCATCGTCACGCACGAGCTCCAGTTCGCCCGCGAGGTCGCGCACGAGGTCGCGTTCGTCGACGGCGGCACGATCGTCGAGCACGGCGACCCGGCGCAGGTGCTGCGGGCGCCGCAGCACGAGCGCACGCAGCAGTTCCTGCGCCGGCTGCTGCACCCCTTCTGAGGCGGCGCGCGTGGAGCTCCGGGACGTCGCGCACGAGCTGTACGGGCTCGCGCCCGCCGACTTCACGGCGGCCCGGAACACGCGCGCCAAGGAGGCCCGCGCAGCGAAGGACCGGGCGCTCGCGACCCGGCTGTCGGCGCTCCCCCGCCCCAGCGCCGCCGCCTGGGCGGTCAACCTGCTCGTGCGCCGCGACCCCGGGCTCGTCGACCAGCTCCTGTCGATGGGCGCCGCGCTGCGCGAGGCGCAGGCGTCGCTGTCCGGGGCCGACCTGCGCGACCTCAACCGTCAGCAGCACCAGCTCCTCGTCGAGGTCCGCCGCCGCGCCGAGGCTGCGGCACGCGACGCCGGTCACCCGCTGAGCCCGGCGATCGCGCAGAACGTGCACGCGACCCTGCACGCCGCGATGGCCGACCCCGATGCCGCGGAGGCGGTCCGCTCCGGGCTGCTCGTCGCGGACCTGCAGAGCACCGGCTTCGGCCCCGTCGACGTCGACGGGGCCGTGGCGCCGGTCGACGCGCCCGCGGACGAGGTGGACGCCGATCCCACAGAGCCGACGCGGCACCGGGTGCGTGCGGACGTCGACGAGCTCGAGGCCGCACGCCGCCGTCGCGCGGCCGCCGGGCGCGCACCGGGACGGCCGGGCGGGCGCACGCAGGGGCGGGTCGAGCAGGAGCGGGCGGCCGGCGCGCCTGCCGAGCGCGACGCGGCCGAACGCGGCGAACGCGGCGCCGCCGAGCGTGCCGAACGGGAGGACGCCGCGCCGACAGGCCATGACGCGGCCACGCAGGCGGACCGGGACGCCGCTGAGGAGGCGGGCGGGCGACGGGCCGAGCAGGAGCGGGCCGAGCGGGAGCGGGCCGAGCAGGAGCGGGCTGAGCGGGAGCGCATGGCCGCCGAGCGCGAGCAGGCGGAGCGAAAACGCGAGCGAGCCGAGCAGGAGCGCGCCGAAAGGGAACGCGCCGAGCAGGAGCGCGCGGAACAGGAGCGCGCGGAACGGGAGCGGGTCGCCGCCGAACGTGCGGCGGAGCGCGAGCGTGCCGCCGCGGAGCGACGCCGCCGCGCGGAGGTCGGCCGACGTCTCGCCCGCGCGGAGAAGCAGCTCGCCGCCACCGAGCGCGGCCTCGTCGCGGCCGACGAGACCGTCGAGGACGTCGAGACCCGGCACGAGCAGACGGTCCGCGAGATCACGGAGGCGGAGCAGCGGCTCGCCCGGCTGCGGGCCCGGCGGACCGAGCTCGACGCGCAGCTCGGGACCGCGCGCGAGGCGGCGGACGACGCCGCGGCAGCGCGCGACGACGCGCAGGGCGTTGTCGACCGGCTCCGCGAGGAGCTCGACGACCCCTCGGCGGGCTGACTGCTCGTCGAGCGCGGGTCAGCCCGCTCCGACAGCCGCACGAGGGGCCCGCACGATCAGCCCGGCAGAGGCGTGATCTCGGGTGTGTCGGGGACGTCGGGCGGCACGACGTTGGGGCCGGCCTCCGCCGGCCGCGGCCGGTCCTGGCGGTGCAGCCGGACGGCGACGAGCGCGACGTCGTCGCCGGGACGTGAGGGCAGCATGCGGCGCACGACCTCGTCGCACAGCTCGTCGAGGCCGAGCCCGAGCGCCGCGACCTCCTCGAGCGTGTCGCGCAGGAGCGCCATGCCCTCCTTGAGTCCCCGGTCGCGCCGCTCGACGAGCCCGTCGGTGTACAGCAGCACCGTCGAGCCGCGGTCGAGCGCGACCTCCGACTCGGTGCGACGGGAGTCCGGCTGCACGCCCAGGAGCATGTCGGGCCCGAGGCCGGAGAGCACGAGCACCGTCCCGTCGGGGTTGACGACCATCGGCGCCGGGTGCCCGGCGTTCGACCAGCGCAGGTGCGTGACGCCGCGGGCGCGCTCGTCGTCGGTCTGCTCGATGCGCGCGACCACCGCGGTCGCGAGCGTCTCGACCTGGAGCGTGCGCAGCGCCCGGTCGACCTTGGTGACGAGCTCGCCGGGGCCGGCGCCCGTCGCGACCGCGATGCCGCGCAGGATCGACCGGACCTGGCCCATGGCCGCCGCGGCGGTGATGTCGTGCCCGACGATGTCGCCGATCACGAGGACCGTCGCACCGTCCGGCTGCAGGAAGGCGTCGTACCAGTCCCCGCCGACCTTCGC
Source organism: Cellulomonas sp. NPDC055163 (assembly GCF_053607065.1). Classification (NCBI taxonomy): domain Bacteria; kingdom Bacillati; phylum Actinomycetota; class Actinomycetes; order Micrococcales; family Cellulomonadaceae; genus Cellulomonas; species Cellulomonas sp. NPDC055163. The sequence continues at coordinate 312,774 of NZ_JBSGSU010000005.1, forward strand.
GGCCTCCGCGGCGGGTTCGTAGCGCACGACGATCTGCACGTGGTCGGGCTCGGGCGGCGCCGTGAGCAGCGAGCGCTGGAGCTCCTCGGCGACCTGCCGCTGGCGCCGGTACAGCCGCGCGTTGTCGAGCGCGAGCCCGGCCCGGCCGGCGACCTCGACGGCCGTCGCCCGGTCCTCGTCGCCGATCCGTCCCCGGCCGGCACCGTTGAAGAGGCTGACCGCACCGACGGTCCGCCCGCGCCCGCGCAGCGGCAGGACCGTCGCGCTCTCGGGCGCGAGCCGCCCGACGAGGTCGTGGGCCTCCCCCGGTGCGAGGACCCCGCGCACGGCCTCCGTCGCGCCGTGCGGGACGTCGACGACCTCGCCGGTGCCGAGCGCCCGCAGGAGGAACGAGGAGTCCGCGAGCGCCGAGAGCCGCACCTCGGAGTACCGCGCCGCGAGGGCGCGGGCCTGCGGGTCGACGTGCCACGACCCGACGTCGCGCAGCCGCCGGCGCGGTCCACGCGACTCGTCGTCCTCGATGAGCGTCACGACGCACCAGTCCGCGAGCGCGGGCACCACGAGCTGCGCGAGCCGTGCCACGGCCTCCTCCGCGTCGAGGGTCTCGGCGAGGCTCGACGTCACGGCGGCGGTCAGCGCGGCGCGCGCGACGGCGTTCTCGGCGCTCTCCTGCGCGCGCCGGCGCTCGGTGATGTCGAGGAAGTAGACGGCCAGCCCGTCGAGCCCGGGCCACGCCCGCACCTCGTACCAGGCGTCGAGCGGCGCAGGGTAGTGCGCGTCGAACACCACGGCCTCGCCGGACGCGGCGGCCCCGCGGTAGTTCCGCTCGAACTCGGACCCGACGGCGGCGGGGAACAGCTCCCACAGGTCTCCGCCGAGCATCTCCTCGCGCGCGCGCCCGAGCAGGCGCTCGGCCTCGGCGTTGACGTACGTGAAGCGCCAGTCCGCGCCGACGGAGAAGAACGCCGTCGGGATCGCCTCGAGGATGCGCGCGACGCGCGCCTCGCCGTCCTGGCGCTCCGTGGCGTCGTACGCCGCCCCGAGCACCCGCCCGGCCGTCCCGTCCGGGCCGGGCAGCACGCGGCCGCGCGCAGCGACCCAGCGCGTCGTCCGGTCCTCGAGCACGACCCGGTACTGCATCTCGAAGTCGCTGCACGCCGTGATCGCCTCGTCGAGGAGGCTCTCGACCATGCCGCGGTCGTGCGGGTGGACGCGGGACTGGAAGCCGCGGAACGTCTGGTCGAACGTGCTCTCGTCGTGCCCGAAGATCTCGAGCATCCGGGCGTCCCACCGGATCCGGCCGGTGCGCAGGTCCCAGTCGTACGTCCCGATCCCGGCGGCCTCGATCGCGAGCTCGCCCAGCAGGAGCGCCGGGTCGGGGACCGCCTCGTGCCCGTCGTCCCCGCGCGCACCCGGGCTGACCATCCGACCTCCTGCGTGTGCGCCGGACGGTGGACCCGCAGCGTGAGGTCTCATCATCCCCGACGATCACGCGTACGCCGACGCTGTGCGACGCACGTCACTCGGTCGGGACGTCCAGCGCTGCGCCCGGCGGCCGCTGCCGGCGGCCCGCGTCGGCGACGAGCTGGTCGAACGCCTCGCCGGCGAGCGCGTCGGTGCGTGCCACGACGCGGGCGAGCATCCTCCGCCGGGTCAGGCCGCGCTGGCCGGCGACGATCGTGAGCGCCTGGTCGATGCGGTCCGCACCCCGGCGCCATGCCGCGACCTGCTCCGCGAGCGCGGCGTCGTCCGCTGCCTGCCCGGCGCACTCGTCGGCGAGGCGGCGGACCGTGGCGAGCGTGGCCCGCACGCGCGCCTCGGGCGAGCGCTGCTGCTGGGCGGCGGCGAGCCGCGCCCGCCCGGCCTCCAGGGTGCGCTGCGCGGCAGCGGGCAGCTCGGGGTGCTGCCGCAGGAAGTCGTCGACCGCGCGCCACGTCTGCACGACGCGCGGCCACTGCTCGGCGACCGCGCGCCACGTCGATCCCGCGAGCTCCGAACGTCCTGCCATGCCCCATCACCCCTCGCTCGGCCGCCGGCCCGCCCGTGCGAGCCCGGCGGGGTCGGTCCCAGGGTGCTCGCACCGGGGCGCGCCTGCACCCGCAGACGTCACGACGCGCGGGCACCCCGGCGAACGACGCGCGGGGTCGGCGTTGTCACGGGCACGGCCGGTGAGGTCGTACGCTTTGTCGCAAGTGCCCGGTCGACGAGGACGGGGCAGCACGGAGGGGGACCCTCATGCACGACACGCATCCCTACACGATGTTCTCCGGCGCGGGCGAGAACCCTGCCGCCGGTGGCCGCCGGCTCGTCGCCTCGGTCGTGCTCGTGGCGGCCGTCTTCCTCGCCGGTCCTGCGGCGCTCGATCTCGTGGCCGGGCTCACCAGCCTCTAGCCCGACCCGCCGGGCGTGCCGGTGGCGGTGCAGGTGCCGGCGGGCGGGCGTCAGCTCAGGCCGGCTGCCCGCGCCCACGCGACCGCCTCGGCACGCGTCGAGACGCCGATCTTGCGGTAGGCGCTGCGCACCTGGGACTTCACGGTGTTGCGCGAGACCCACAGCCGGGCCGCGATCTCCTCGAGCGTGACGTCCTCCGAGAGCTCGGCCAGGACCACGCGCTCGCGCCGGGTCAGCGGCTCGGCGAGGGGGGTGATGAGGGTGCGCGTGGCCTCGATCGTGCTCATGGTGATCCTCCGGAAGCGGCGCGACCCGGTCCGTCGGGTCGCGCTCGAGCGTCTGTCACCCGATGAGAGGCACCACCGTCACCGCTATGACGCGGTTTCGTGAACGTGTTCTCACCTGTTCGTGAGCGCGTCCACGCACCCGTCCGGGGGCGGTCGGTGGCGTCTGCCGCCGACCGCCCCCCGGGCGCACGACCGGTCAGCCGACCGCGGCCACCGCGCGGTCCGGGTGGTCGCTGAACAACCCGTCCATGCCCGCGTCGACGAACGCCCGGATCTCCCCGGCGAGGTCGCCGTACGCGTTCGGGTCGGCGCTGCTGCGCAGGTCGGCGGGCAGGAACTGGTTCTCCGCCCGGAAGGTCCACCCGTGCACGACCAGGCGCGCGCGGTGCGCGTCGGCGATCACGCGCGTCGGCTCGCCGAGGGTCCCGTCGGCCGCGCGCGGGATCATCACGTCCTTGCACAGGCCCACGCCGTCCGCGTAGCGCGCGACGTCGCGCAGCCCGGCGCGGGTCACGAGGTCGGCATAGGTCCGCGGGTCGCCCGCGGCGACGAGGTCGTACGGCGCCCCGGAGCAGTTCACGAGCTGCGCGAGCCCCACGCCGGTCATCCGGTCGAGCTCCCGCAGGTTCCCCGTCTCGAAGCTCTGCACGATCACCGGCGCCCTGCGCCCGTCGAGCCGCGCCGCCTTCAGCTCGGCGACGAGCGGCTCCTCCAGGGACAGCCCGATCGAGTCGAAGTACGTCGGGTGCTTGGTCTCCGGGTACACGCCGACCTGCTCGCCGTCGCACGTCGTGGACCGGCGGGCCAGGTCGAGGACCTCGTCGAGCGTCGGGATCTCGTAGAGGCCGTCGAACGCGGTGTTCGCCGGGCGGGTCGCCGGGATGCGCTCCTTCGCCCGCAGCGTGCGGAGCTCCGCGAGCGTGAAGTCCTCGGTGAACCAGCCCGTGAGCGCGACGCCGTCGATCGTCTTCGTGACCCTGCGGTCCGCGAACTCCGGGTGCGTCGCGACGTCGGTCGTGCCGCCGATCTCGTTCTCGTGCCGGGCGACGAGAACCCCGTCCTTCGTGGGGACGAGGTCGGGCTCGATGAAGTCGGCGCACTGCAGGATCGCGATCTCGTAGGCGGCGAGCGTGTGCTCCGGCCGGTAGCCGGACGCGCCGCGGTGCCCGACGACGGTGACGTCGCCCGGACGCTCCGCCCGGCTCTTCCGGAGCTCGACGAGCGCGACCTCGGTGTCGTCGGGCGTTCCCGGCACGCGCGCTGCGTTGCCCGGGTAGTTGGTGTCGTTCGCGATCAGGAGCCGCCCGTCCGCGAGGCGCACGACCGTCTCGAACGACTGCACCGCGAACGCGAACGGGTCGCCCGTGCCGTAGCCGTCGCCCGCACCGATGCCGTCGGGGTTCGCGATCTTCAGCGCGTCGAGCACGAGCGTCTTCTCGAGGTAGCCGTCGCGCTCGCGGTGCCGCAGGTCGACGCCGTACACGCGCTTGGTGACCGACGCGGGACCGTCGAGGTTGTCCCGCTCGACCACGAGCAGCTCGTGGCGGCTCGTCATGAACGCGTCCCCGACGACGTTCGCGGCACGGTCCGTCTGGTACGACCACGTGCGCTCCGTGTACTCCCCCGTCCGGGTGTCGAGCTGGTAGACCGTGCGGCGGCGCTGGTCGGCGTCGTCGACGAACGCACCCTCGGTGACCGGGTAGAGGTACGTCCCGTCGGGCGAGCCGGCGAGAGCCTCGAAGCCGTTGCTCGCGCGGAGCCGGGGAGTCTCGCCCGGTGCCAGGTACGGGTTCTGCGGCGACCTCACCCCGGGCAGCGGGACGGGCGGTGCGAGCAGCGCACCGTCGGCGTCGACGTGCAGCACGAACGGCCCGAACTCCTCACCGATCCAGAACGTGCCGTCGGGCGCCCGCACGATCGACTCGACGTCGAAGTCGGCGCCCGTGAGCAGCCGCTCGGGCGTCGCGTCGTTGACGATCGGGAAGTCGACGTGGTGCTCGGGGTCGCGCAGCGACAGGTGCTCGCCGAGCTCGAGGGCGCCCGGTCCGCCGTCCGCGGTCTGCCACTGCGGTGTGACGCGGTAGAGGCGCAGCAGGAAGTCGGCGGAGTTCGCCTTCGTGCCGAAGCCGTTGTCGGGCAGCGCCCAGAACGTGCCGTCGCCCGCGTCGACCATCCCCGAGAAGCCGGGCACGACCTGCCCGGGGAACGGGCCCTGCCGCCCGTTGGCGGGCGTCGCGAGCGCGCCGGAGGGCGGGCCCTCGGTGACGGTGTCGGCCGACAGCGTCGCGCGTGCGACGAGCGTCGGCGTGGTGGTCGTGCGGCGGTCGCCGCGCTCGATGCCGGACGTGCCGCGGGACGTCGCGGTGGACGGCTCGTCCGCGGCGGCTGCCGTGGTCGCGGCTGCCGCCGCGGGGGCGAGCAAGGTCACCGCGAGCGTCAGGCACACGGGCACGGCGAGGCGAGGGAGGCCTGCTCTGCGTCTCATGCTCTCGATCGAACTCCCGGTCGCCGACTCACGCCACAACTGCGGGCGTGGCCCGGGTGACGATCGGGTGAACCGGCACCTTCGGGCAGTGCGGGCGCCACCCCGCACCGCACCGCACCGCACCGCACGGCACCGCACCGAGCAGTCGCGGTCGTCAGCGCGGGGTGCCGCCCCGACCGAGCGCCGCGAGCTGCGCGTCGAGGTCGAACACGCACTCGAGCACGACGAACCCCTCGTCGGGCGGACCGTCGGACCCGAACAGCTCGGCCATCTGCGCCTGCCACCGTGCGTTGACCTCGCGCGCCGCCATCGCCTCGCGCGCGGCGTCGAAGTCGTCCACGTCGACCACGCCCACGAGCAGCCCGTCCGGCGCGAGGTGCAGCGTGTAGTCGCGCCACCCCGTCGCGCGCAACGCCTCGAGCATCTCGGGCCACACCTCCGCGTGGCGGGCGCGGTAGACGTCGATCCGGTCGGGACGGATGCGGGAGAGGAAGCAGACGCGGGCCATGGGACCTCCGGTGCGGACGGGCGCGCGTGCGGCGCGGCGTGGGCGAGCGGGCACGGGGCGGCCCGCACCAGGAGGATGCCCGCACCGGAACCACGCCGTCACGCACGAGCGGCGAGCACCCGGTGACCGGGTGCCCGCCGCCCGCGGAGGGGACGCTGCCGCGCGGCGCCTGCTACGACGCGCGCACCACGTCCACCTGCGCGCAGCGAGGGTCCGCGACGGTGACCGGGTGCACGCTCCCCACGAGCGTCACCCGCCCCTCGAGCACGCGGTCCTCGCACGAGCGGCCCACCCAGACGTCCACGGCCCCGGGCTCGACGACGCGTCGCAGGCTGCGGTCGCTGAACGCGAGCCGCGTCGCCGGCACGGCGAGGTGCACCGTGGCCTGCTCCCCCGCCGCGAGCTCGACCCGCGCGTAGGCGAGCAGCTGCGCGACGGGCCGCGTGACCGAGCCCACGACGTCGTGCCCGTACAGCTGGACGACCTCGGCCCCGGCGCGGTCGCCGTCGTTGCGCACGTCGACCGCCACGTGGATCGTCCCGTCCGTCGCCACCTCGGAGTCCCGCAGCACGAGACCCGGGTAGGAGAACGTCGTGTACGCCAGGCCGTGGCCGAACGGCAGCACCGGCGCCGTGGCGACGCTGCTGACCGACGACGCACCGCCGAGCGGCGGGTGCAGGTAGGAGTACGGCTGGGTGCCCGCCGAGTTCGGCAGGCTCACCGGGAGCCGGCCGGAGGGGTTGACCCGGCCCGACAGGACGCCCGCGATCGCCGCGGCGCCCTCCTCGCCCGGGAAGAAGGCCTGCACCACGGCCGCGCAGCCCTCCACCGCCCACCCGATCGCGTACGGGCGCCCGGTGAGCAGGACGAGCACGACCGGCGTCCCCGTCGCGACGACGGCCTCGACGAGCTCGCGCTGGACGCCGGGCAGCTCGAGGCTGTCCCGGTCGCACCCCTCGCCCACCGTCCCGCGCCCGAACAGCCCCGCCTGGTCGCCGACGACCACGACCGCGACGTCGGCCCCGCGGGCGGCGGACACCGCGTCCGCGATGCCGTCGCGCACCTCGTCGTCGACCTCGCACCCGCGTGCGTACGTGACCTCGGCACCCGTGAGCTCGCCGCGCAGCGCGTCGAGGACCGTGGCGACGTCGATGCCGAGCTCGGTCCCCGGGTGCTGCGGGAGCACGTGGTTGACGAACGAGTAGCACCCGAACAGCGCCTCCGGGCGGTCCGCGTTGGGCCCGACGACGGCCACACGGGCCGGGCTGCGCAGCGGCAGCACGCCGTCGTTGGTGAGCAGCACGACCGACTCCTCGGCCAGCCGCGCCGCGAGCGCACGGTGCTCGGCCGGGTCCAGGTCGACGCCGGCGCGGCGGGGCTCCGCGCTGAAGTCGGCGTCGAGCAGCCCGAGGTCCTCCTTCTGCGTCAGCACCCGCAGGACGGCGAGGTCCACGAGGCCCGGGGACACGTCGCCGCTCTCGACGGCCATCGCGAGCGGCTCGAGGTACGCGTTCCCCGTCGGCAGCTCGATGTCCACGCCCGCCTCGAGCGCCTGGCGCGCGGCGTCCGCGAGGTCGCCGGCGACGGCGTGCAGGGTGTGCAGGAACGCGACGCCGAAGTAGTCGGCGACGACCGTGCCGTCGAAGCCCCACTGCTCCCGCAGCAGCGCGGTGAGCAGGGTGCGGTCGGCCGCGGCCGGCACGCCGTCGACCTCCGCGTACGAGTGCATGACCGAGCGGGCGCCGCCGTCGAGGACCGCCATCTCGAAGGGCGGCAGCAGCAGGTCCGCGAGCTCGCGCGGCCCGGCGTGGACCGGCGCGAGGTTGCGCCCGGCCCGCGACGCGGAGTAGCCGACGAAGTGCTTGAGCGTCGCGATGATGCCCGCGCTCTGCAGCCCGCGCACGTACGCCGTGCCGATCGTGCCCACGACGTAGGGGTCCTCGCTGATGCACTCGTCGACCCGGCCCCAGCGGGGGTCCTGGATGACGTCGAGCACGGGAGCGAGCCCCTGGTGCACGCCGAGGTCCGCCATGCTCGAGCCGACCGCGGCGCCCATGCGCTCGACCAGCTCGGCGTCGAAGCTCGCCCCCCACGCGAGCGGCGTCGGGAACGTCGTCGCCTTCCACGCCGCGAGCCCCGTGAGGCACTCCTCGTGCGCGATCGCCGGGATGCCGAGGCGGGTGTTCGCGACGAGCCAGCGCTGGGCGTCGCGCAGCGCGCGCCGACCGGCCTCCGGCTCGACGGGACGGGTGCCGAACATCCGGGTCAGGTGACCGAGCCCCTCGCCGGCGAACTCCTCGAACGGCGGCGCCTGCTCCCCGATCATCGCGTCCTGCAGCGGAGCGACGACCTCGCCGTCCGCCCCGGCGCCGACCCACAGGCCGACGAGCTGCGCGAGCTTCTCCCGGAGCGTCATCTGCTGCAGGAGGGCGACGACCCGGTCGCTCCAGGGCCCGTCGGTGGTGGTGTCCGGGCGCGCGACGCCCAGGTCGATGTCTGTCACGGTTCGTGTCCTCACTGGAGGAGCACCCGGTGGCGGACGCACGCCGGGCGGCGGCCCGCCGGCCGGGCGCGCGTCCGGTGACGTGCGCGCGGCCGGGGGCCGTGGTGGTCGGACGGGCGGGCGTCAGCCCTTGACCGCGCCCTGCAGGCCGTTGACGATGCGCTTCTCCATCGCGAGGAAGAACACCAGCGCCGGGATCATCGCGAGCGACGTGAACGCCAGCACCCCCGCGGTGTCCTGCGCGTGCTCGCTCGAGAAGCTCGCGACGCCGAGCGGCAGCGTCTGCGTCGTCGGGTCGCTGAGGATCAGGAGCGGCAGCAGGTACGCGTTCCACGACGCGACGAACGCGAGCACGCCGACCGTCACGAGGCCGGGGCCCGAGAGCGGCAGGAGGATCCGCCAGAAGAACCCGACGCGCGACGTGCCGTCGATCATGGCCGCCTCCTCGAGCTCCTTGGGCAGCGCCATGAGGAACGGCCGCAGGATCACGATCGTCATCGGGAGCGCGAACGCCGCCTGCGGGAGCGCGACACCCCAGAACGTGTTGTTCAGGTTGAGGTCCCGGATCATCAGGAACAGCGGGATGATCGCGACCGTCAGCGGGAACAGCAGGCCCATCGTGAAGACCGTCGTGAGCATCGCCCGGCCCCGGAACCGGTACCGCGCGAGCGGGTACGCCGCCATGACCCCGAAGACCGCGACGATCACGGTCGTGATGAGCGAGATCACCGTCGAGTTGAACGCGTAGCGCCAGAAGCTCGCGGACGTCAGCACGTTGACGTAGTTGCTGACGACCCACGGGTCGGGCAGGCCCACCGGCTCCGCGGCGAGCTGCGCGTTCGAGCGGAAGCCGCCGAGGATCGCGTAGAGCACGGGCCCGAGGGTCGCCGCCGCGACGACGAGGGCCGCAGCGTAGACGAGCGGGTTGCCGCCCGTGGCGGACGAGCCGCGCCGGCGACGCGGGGTCTCCAGGACGGCCGGCCGGCCCGGGGCGGGCGTGACGGCGGGGGCGCTCATCGCTGCACCTTCCTCGGCTTGGGGGCGTCCTGGTTGTCACGGCGCAGGACGACGTACTGGTACAGGGCCGCGAGCACGAGCGAGATGCCGAACAGCAGCACCGCGACGGCCGACGCGTAGCCGTAGAGGCTCCGGTTGGTGCCCTGGTTGATCAGGTACGTCGCCATGGTCATGGTCGAGTTCGCCGGGCCGCCCTTGGTGAGGATCCAGACCATGTCGAACAGCTGCAGCGAGCCGATCATCGACAGGAAGCCCCACGTGCGGATCGTCGGGCCGAGCAGCGGGATCGTGATCCGGCGCTGCACCTGCCACCACGACGCCCCGTCGAGCTGGGCCGCCTCGTAGAGGTCCGTGGGGACGCCCTGCAGGCCGGCGAGGAACAGGATGATCGCGAGACCGAGGTACTTCCAGGTCAGCACCACCATCACGGTGTAGAGCGCGATCTCCGGGTTGCCGAGCCAGAGCTGCTTGGCGCCCGAGAGCCCGAGCCCGTCGAACACGGCGTCCACGAGGCCGCCGGGCTGCAGCAGCATGAGCCACACGACACCGGCGACGACCTCGGCGAGGACGTACGGGACGAAGATGATGACGCGCATCGCCGCGCGGCCCCGGATCTCCCGGTTGAGCAGCAGCGCGATCGCCAGGCCCAGGGGCAGCTGGATCACGATCGACAGCACGATGATGATCAGGTTGTGCATGACCGCGTCGGTGAAGACCTGGTCCTGCAGCGCCTTCGCGTAGTTCTCGAGCCCGACGAAGTCGTCCATCGGGCCGAGGCCGTTCCACTTGTACGTCGAGTAGCGGACGGCCTGGAGGACCGGCGTCACGACGAACAGGACGAACAGCGCGAGCGCCGGGGTGACGAAGAACAGGATCTCGAGCCGCTTGCGCCACTCCACGGAGACCGTCGCACGCGGCCGCCCGCCCGCGGCACGTGCGGTGTCGCGAGGGGTGGCAGCGACGTCCGTGCGCGTCGGGCGTTCGGTCACGTCGTCTGCCACCTCGTTCACTCGCTCTCGGCCGCAGCCTGCGTGGCGTCGACGATGTCCTGCGGGGACGCCTGGCCGGCGAAGAGCAGGGCGATCGCGTCGTTCATCGCGCCACCGATGTTCTCACCGAAGGCGGTGTCGAAGTAGAGCTGGACGAACGGCGCCTCGTCACGGAACGTGAGGAGCTCGGCCAGCGCGGGGTCGGCCACCGAACCCGTCGCGGCGGGCTTGGTCGGCAGGCCCATGCTCTGCTCCGCGAAGCCGATCTGGACCTCGTCGCTCAGCAGGTAGTTCACGAAGTCGACGCACTCCGGCGGGGCCTCCGCCGAGCAGGCCCACGCGTCGCCGCCGCCGAGCGCCGCGGCGGGGTCACCCTCGCCACCCTCGACCGACGGGAACGGGAACCAGCCGGTGTCCGCGCCCAGGCCCTGCTTGTCCTCGGTGAGCCCCTGCATGACGCCGGGCTCCCAGTGACCGGCGAGCTCCATGGCGACCTTGCGGGTCGCGAGGAGGCCGGACGCGCTCGTCGGGCCGGTCTGCGCCGGCGTCGCGAGGAAGCCCGCGTTGAACGGCTCGGCGCCGATGAGCTTCTCGAGGTCCTCGCCGGCCGCGACGAAGCACGGGTCCGAGAAGTCCTTGAGCGTGACGGCGTCCGTCAGGACCTGCTCGCTGCAGTGCCGCAGCGCGAAGTAGTACCAGTAGTGCGCGGCGGGCCACTTGTCGCCCGCGCCCACGGAGATCGGCTCGATGCCGGCCGCCTTGAGCTTGTCCGACGCCGCCACGAGGTCGGCCATCGTCGCGGGGGCCTCGGTGATGCCGGCCTCCTGGAAGAGCGCCTTGTTGTACCAGAAGCCCACGACGCCGAGGGAGAAGGGCAGCGCGTAGGTCTTGCCGTCGACCTGCCAGCCCGCGACCGAGCCGCCGATCTTGTCGATGGCCTCCGAGGAGCCGTCGGACAGGTCCTGGACGAGGCCGGCCTCGACGTGCGCCGCGAGCTCGCCGCCGCCGCGCTCCATGTAGACGTCGGGGGTGTCGCCCGTCTGGAAGGACGCGTCGAGCTTGGTGAGCATGTCCTCGTGCGCCAGTGCGCTGATCTCCACCGTCACGCCGGGGTTGGCGGCCTCGAAGTCGGCCGCGACCTTCTCGTAGTAGCCCTTGCCGGGCTCGTTGTTGGAGTTGTGCCACCAGGTGAGCGTGGTGCCGTCCGCGGAGTCGTCGGGGGTGTTGCCGCTCCCGCCGCCGCTGCAACCGGCGGCCAGCAGGGCCACTCCGGCAGTCATCGCAACAGCCGAGAGCAGTCGGTTCCTCGCCATAGTGAGTTCCTTCGTCGTCGTTGACTGGGTAATTCGCGGCGAGCATGCCACACCGTTTCGCCCACGGTCAATCGTTATCGATAACGTTTTCGTACCGGTAGCATCACCGTCCGTGACGGAGCCTCAGCGGCGTCAGCAGCCCCTTCCCGGGGCCGGGGACCTCCACCGCGTGACGATCACCGACGTCGCACGCGCGGCGGGGGTGTCCGTCGCGACCGTGTCCAAGGTCATCAACGAGCGCTACGGCGTCGCCGCCCGCACGTCCGAGCACGTGCAGCGCGTGATCGAGCAGCTCGGGTACGAGTCGAGCCTCGTCGCCCGGAGCCTGCGCAGCCACAAGACGCACGTGATCGGCATCCTCGTGCCCGAGTTCGAGCCGTTCAGCACCGAGGTCCTCAAGGGCACGTCCCGGGCGATCACCGGGACGGGCTACGAGCTGCTCGCCTACTCGGGCGGCGGCCGGGCGGGTGAGGTCGTCGGGTGGGAGCGGCGCTACCTCTCGCGGCTCAGCGGCACGCTGATCGACGGCGCGATCATGATGACGCCCACGGTGGTCCGGACCGCCGGCTCCGTGCCTGTCGTCGCGATCGACCCGCACGCCGGCCCCGCGGACAGCCCCACCGTCGACGCCGACAGCTACGCGGGCGCCGTCCTGGCCACCGAGCACCTCCTCCAGCTCGGGCACCGGCGCATCGGCTTCCTCGGCGGGCGCCCCGACCTCGACTCCGCGCGGCTGCGCGAGGACGGCTACCGCGACGCGCTCGCGTCCGCGGGCATCCCGGTCGACGCGGACCTGGTGCGCCTCGGCGGCTACCGGCGGTCGGTCGCCGCGGCGCCCACGCGCGAGCTGCTGTCCCTCGCCGACCGGCCGACCGCGATCTTCGCGGCGAACGACCTCTCCGCGATCGGCGTCCTCGACGTCGCACGGGAGCTGGGCCTCTCGGTGCCGGCGGACCTCTCGGTCGTCGGCTTCGACAACGTCCCCGAGTCCGCCCTCACCGAGCCCCCGCTGACCACCGTGCAGCAGCCGCTCCAGGAGATGGGGGCGCAGGCCGTGCACCTGCTGCTGCGGCTCGTGCACGGCGAGCCGGGGTCGAGCACGCACGTGCGGCTGCCGACGTCCCTCGTCCGGCGCGGCTCGACGGCGCCGCCGGGCGCCCGCAGGCGCTGACGCGGGCTCAGAGGCCGGCCGCCCCCAGGTGCAGCTCGGCGAGCGGCTCGGCGTCGAGGACGTCGCCGACCACGGCGGCCACGGTCAGCGCGTGCAGCGCGGGCAGTGCCGCGCGCAGGAGCACCGGGTCCGGATCGGGCTCGGCGCCGACCAGCGCGGCCGTGACGTCGAGGACCGCGACGAGCTGGGCGTGCAGCCGTCCGGTGCCGTAGGCGGCCCACGCGCCCGCGTGCATCGCGTCGGCCCACCGCCCGGGCGGCCACCCGACGCGCGCGAGCCGGTCGAGCGTCACCTCGCGTCGGACCAGGGCCGCGCACAGGTCGGCGACCGCGTCGGCCCGGGGTCCGTGCGACCTCTCCGCCGGGACGAGCGGCGCCTCGGTCTCCCCCAGCGCCGCGTGCCAGGGCCCACCGAGCACGAGCGCGTCGCGCGCTGCGAGGTCGGGCGACGCCCACCACACGCCGACGACGCCCGCGGCAGCGGCGGCGGGTGCCGGCACGACGTCGCCACCCGCCACCGCGACACCGGGGGCGCCCGGCCACGCGGCGGCCTCGCGCGTCACGAGGCGGACGACGTCCGCGACGCGGCCGAGCCGGCTCCGCGCGAGCGTCCGCGCGGTGCCCGGCCCCCCGTGCGCGGCGTCCCGCAGCAGTGCGGGCGTCGTGCGGGTGCGGGCGTCCACCTCCTCGACCGACCGCCAGGCCGCGGCACGGTCCCCCGGTGGGGCGTCGAGGGCCGCGAGCCCGAGGTGCGTGACCGCGGCGTCGGTCAGGCGGAACGTCGCGCTGAGCGCGCCGAGCAGGTCGCGCGCGGCGGGGTGGCACGCCGCGTCGGTCGCGAGCACGGTCGGCGACGAGAGCGTGTACACCGGGGCCTCGCCTCCGCACGGGAACTCGGACAGCTCGACCGTAAACGCCCGGACGCCGACCGAGCGGACGAATCCCCCGTGTGCCGCGCCGCCCGTGCGGTGCGGCGGGCGGGAGTCACCCGGCCGGGCGACACGGGCGGCGGCCGGCGTGCGGCCCGCTCGTCAGGACCCGGCGCCGTCGAGATGGGTCTCGAGCTCCTCGCGCGTGATGCCGACGTGGTCGGCGATGTGGGTGCGCGTCAGGACGCGGGCGGCGTCGACGCCCCGCACCGCCTCGCGCACGAGGTCCGGGTGGACCGCCGCCCCGCGCGCGGCCAGCTCGCGCAGCAGGCGGTCCCCGTGCGTCGCGTACCAGGCGGCGGCGAGGTCGGTCCGGCTCGGCTCGAGGTCGAGCACCGCGCGGCACAGCTCGCCCGTCGTCGCGACGAGCCCGGGCCCGTCGGAGTGGGTGAGCCACGCGGCGACGAGCCGCGTCCCGCGCCGGGCGTCGGTGTCGTCGGCGGCGGCCAGGTGCCGGAAGGTGCGGCGCAGGTCGAGCGCGACCTGCATGCGCGTGTCCCAGTCCCACGAGCCGACCGCCTCGGTCGAGGTGGCCAGCGCGAGCGTCCACGGCTCGTCGTGGCCGTGCCGCACCGCCTCGATCGCGCGGAACCGCAGGAGGTGCGCGGCGCTCTGCCCCGCGGAGGCGGTGCGCCGCGCCGCACCGTGCCCGGTCCGGGGGCGCTCCTGACCGGCCTCGGCGGTGGCCCAGGCGCCGTCGTCGCCGGTCGCGGGCGCGGCGGCGGCCCGGGTGCGGTCGACGAGCTCGAGGATCGGGCCGGCCCACTCGTCGGGCAGCGGGGCGTGCGCGCGCGGGGTCATCGGGCGCCTCCTGGGCGTCGGCTCGCGGTCGGTGCCCGTCGGCGCGCGGCGCGCCGGGGCGGATCCCGGCAGCCTACGGCGCGGTCCCCGAGGTCGACCGCGAGGCCGCACGGTCGAAGGCCGTGCTCGAGGCGCTCGCCGCCCCCGCCCGCGAGCGGCGCGCGTGCACCCGCGCCGCTCGCGAGCCCGGTAGGCACGCACGCGGACGGGCGCGGCCGACGTGCGGACCGCGCCGGCCCCGCCTACGTTCGGGGGCACGACTCGCACGGGGGTGCGCCGGAGTCGGTCGCCCGTGCGCAGGAGGAGGAGCACCGTGGGAGCAGCACCGGATCTCGACACCCGCACCGTCCTCGCCGACCGCTACCGGCTGGACGGCGTGCTGGGGCAGGGCGGCATGGCGACGGTCCACCGCGCGCACGACCTCGTCCTCGGGCGCGACGTCGCGGTCAAGCTCTTCCCGCCCGTCGCGGAGGGCGCCGACGAGCTGCAGCGGCACCAGGCCGAGATGCGGGTCCTCGCCCGGCTCAACCACCCCGGCCTCGTCACGCTGCACGACGCGGGAAGCGTGCCCGCGGGCGGCCCGCTGCGGCAGACCTACCTCGTCATGGAGCTCGTGCCGGGTCGCACCCTCGCGGACCGCCTCCTCCCCGGAGCGCTGCCGCCGGCGCACGTCGCACACCTGGGGCGGCAGGTCGCGGACGCGCTCGTCGTCGTGCACGCGGCGGGCGTGGTGCACCGTGACATCAAGCCCGCGAACGTCCTGCTCGCCGGCGACGACCCGGTCGACCGGCTCGGGGACGCACGCCTGGTCGACGACGCGGGCCGCGGCGCGGGCGAGCTCCGGGCGAAGCTCGCGGACTTCGGGATCGCCCGCCTGTCCGACGGCGCGCGGCTGACGGTCACGGGGACCACGCTGGGCACCGCGAGCTACCTGAGCCCCGAGCAGGCCACGGGCTCGGCGGTCGGGCCGGCGAGCGACCTCTACTCGCTCGGGCTCGTGCTGCTCGAGTGCCTCACGGGCGAACGTACGTTCACGGGGACCGCGCTCGAGGCGGTCGCGGCGCGCCTGACGAGCGCGCCGGCGGTCCCGGGCAGGTTCGGCGCCGCGTGGTCCGACCTGCTCGTCGCGATGACGGCCCGCGAGCCCCGCGACCGCCCCACAGCGGCTGAGGTCGCCGTGCGCCTCGCGGTGCTGGCCGAGGAGCCCGTGGGCACCGGTGCGACGCCCGCGCCGACCATGGCCTCGCCGGTCGTCCCCGCGCCCACCGCGGGCTCGTCCGCCGTGGCCTCGGCGACCGTGGCCGCCCCGAGCACGGACCTGCCGAGCACGACGCCCTCCCGCACGGCATCCCGGAGCACCACCGCGCCGGCCGTCACGCCACCGTCCGCGGGCTCGCCGAGCGCGGCTTCCCCGCAGGACCCGCCGCCGGTCGAGCCCTCGGCCACCGTGGCTGCGCCGCCCGAGTCCCGCTCGCTGACCGCGGAGCTCGGCTCGACCGCCGTGCTGCCGGTGGCACCCGAGCGCGGCGCACGCGCGCGCGTCCCCGCGCGGCCCGGAGCGGACGACGTCCCGGCGGCCACGCGGGGCGCGACCCGGGCTGCCGCCTCTCCCGCACCGTCCGTCGCGGAAGCGGGACCGGCCGGAGCCCCCGCACCCGACCCCCTTGCCACGACGACCCCGGCCCGCGATGCCGACCGACGCGCACGGCGCGGCACCCGCCTCGCGGCGACGGCGCTGCTGCTGTGCGTGGGCGGCGCGACGTTGGTGGCCGTCCAGGCGTCGGAGGACGCGCCGCCCGCGCCGCCCTCGTACCCGGTGGTCGAGGGCGGCCTCGGCGACGCGCTCGCCGACCTGCAGCGGAGCGTGGAGCCGTGAGGGCCGGACGGTCCGGCGCCGTGCTGGCCCCGGCGCTCGCCCTCGTGCTCGTGCTCGCGGGCTGCGGCCAGGCTGCGGAGCTCGAGGCCGGGCGCGCGGAGGCGCTCCAGCAGGCGGTGCTCACGGTGTCCGAGGAGGCCGCAGCCGGCCGCTACGACGCCGCGCAGTCCGCGTTGGTCCAGGTCCGCGACCAGCTCGAGGCGGCCGTCGACGCCGACGAGGTGTCGACCGCGCGCTACCGGCAGATCGACGACGCGCTGGACCGGACGGGCGAGGAGGTCGCAGCGGCGCTCGAGAGCCAGGCGGCGGCCCGCGCCGCGGAGCAGGCCGCGGCCCAGGCAGCCGCCGAGCAGGCAGCCGCCGAGCAGGCAGCCGCCGAGCAGGCGGCTGCCGCGCAGGCCGCCGCACAGGCTGCCGCCGAGCAGGCCGCGGCTCAGGCGGCAGCCGCACGCGCCGCGCAGCACGAGCCGCCCAACCCCCCGAGGGGGCCCAAGGACAAGGGCAAGAAGGACGACGACGACTGAGCGAGCGGAGCGGCCCCGTCGCCATCCCTTGATCCGGGGGCCCCACCGGCCGATAGTGCCTGAGGGACGCGGCGCAGGTCACCGCCCTCACGGGCGCCCGCGACGCGTCCGACGACCAGACGCCCGGGGTCCCTCGGGTCGAGACCGGAGGGGAGCGTCCGTGCCCGGCAGCAGGTCCCACCTGGAGCCGTCCGAACCGATCACCCCGCCCGTCACGGCGCCGTCCGGGCGGACCACGCCCGCGGTGCCCGCCCCGCCCGCCCGCTCCGGGGAGCCGGCACCCGCCACCCCACCCCGCTCGGCCCTCGCGTCCGGGCTCGGTCGCGACGGCGTCGAGTCGGCCCAGATCGGCACCTACGCGTGGGACCTGATGTCCGGCGAGCTGGCCCTCGACGAGCAGCTCCTGGCCGTGTTCGGCTTCGGTCCGGGTGAGTTCGACGGGACGATCGGCGCGGTCGGCCAACGGCTGCACCCGCACGACCGGACCCGCGTCGCGCGCGCGTTCGAGCTCGCCGTCGAGTCCCAGGGCTACCTCGAGATCGAGTTCCGCGTCCTCGTCCCCCACGCCGACGCGCGCTGGGTGCTCGCGCGCGGGCGGCTCGTGCGGGGCGGCGACGGCCGTCCCGAGCGCGCGGTGGGGGCGGCCTTCGACGCGACGGCACGCCAGCAGGGTGAGGCGCGGACGGCGCGCCTGCTCGAGGCGATGCCGACGGCGTTCTTCTCGGTCGACGCGGAGTGGCGCTTCACCTACGTCAACAGCGAGGCCGAGCAGCTGCTGCGCCGGCCCCGCGAGGAGCTCCTGGGCCGCGTGCTGTGGGACGTCTTCCCGGAGACCCGCGGCACCGAGTTCGAGACGGGCTACCTCCGTGCCGCGCACACGGGCGAGACGGTCCGCTTCGAGGCGCACCACCCCGTGCCGCTCGACGCGATCTTCGAGGTGCGGGCCTGGCCGGGGCCCGACGGCCTCGCGGTCTACCTGCAGGACGTCACGGAGCGGCACCGCGCCCAGCGCGCGTCGGAGCACGCGGCGCGGCTCGAGCGGCTCAAGGCGCAGGTCACCGACCGGCTCACCGAGACCCTCGACGTCGAGCAGTCGGTCTCGCGGCTCGCCCCGCTGCTCGTGCCGACGCTCGCCGACTGGTGCATCGTGACCGTCGTCGACCACCCTGACGGTCCGGGTACGGCCCCGGCGATGCGCGACGTCGGCTTCGCGCACCGCGACGCCCGCCAGCTCCCGCTCGTGTCCCGGTACGCCGCGCGCCGCATCGAGTCCCTGCGCGACGGCTCGTACGTCGAGCGCTCGCTGCGGAGCGCGCAGGTCGTCGAGGTGCGCAGCGGCGCGACCGAGGCGGCGCGGGCGGTCCTGGCGCCGGGCGAGGCACGCGACCTGGTCACGCGGCTCGCCCCGGGCAGCGGCGCGGTGCTGCCGCTGCGAGGCCGCGGCCGCACGCTCGCCCTCGTCACGCTCTACAACAGCCCGGCCCGCGGGCCGATGACGCGCGCCGAGCTGCGCGCCGCGCAGGACCTCGCGAGCCGCGCGGGCCTCGCGCTCGACAACGCGCGGCTGTACCGGCAGCAGCGGCACCTCGCCGAGGAGCTGCAGCGGTCGCTGCTCGCCGAGCCTGCCGGCCCCGAGCACGTCCAGATCGTGGCGCGCTACGTCCCGGCGGCCGAGGCGGCGGAGGTCGGCGGCGACTGGTACGACGCGTTCCCGCAGCGCAGCGGCGACACGGTCGTCGTCATCGGCGACGTGCTCGGGCACGACAGCGCCGCGGCGGCGACGATGGGCCAGCTGCGGGCCGCCCTGCGCGGCATCGCGGTCGCCACCGGCGCCGGGCCCGCGGAGCTGCTCGGCGTCGTCGACCAGACGATGCACACGCTGCGCACGCCGACGATGGCCACGGCGTTCGTCGCCCGGCTCGAGCACTCGTGCGAGCAGGCGGGACGCGGCGAGGCGACGGTCCGGTGGTCGAACGCGGGCCACCCCTCCCCCGTCCTCATCGGCCCGGACGGGAGCGTCGAGGACGTCGTCGGCGTCCGCCCGGACCTCCTGCTCGGCGTCGACCCGGACGCCGTCCGGTCGGAGGCCACGCTCACGCTGCAGCCCGGGGCGACGCTCGTGCTGTTCACCGACGGGCTCGTGGAGCGGCGCGACGAGGGCATCAGCGAGGGCCTGGCACGGTTGCGCGCGACGCTCGAGGAGCTCGCCGGCCGCGATCTGGACAGCCTCTGCGACGAGGTCGTGGCCCGGATGCTCCCGTCCCGACCGCAGGACGACGTCGTGGTGCTCGCGCTGCGCCTCGACCCCGTGCGGGCCCGCGCCGCTGAGGTCGCCGGGTGAGGACCGAGGCGCGCGCGGAGCTTCGGCTCGAGGCCGACCCCAGCGCACCGCACCGCGGGCGGCACTGGGTCGTGCCCGTCCTGCGCGCGCAGGACGCCCCCGAGCCCGCCGTCGACCTCGTCGAGCTGCTCACCAGCGAGGTCGTGACGAACGCCGTCAAGCACGGGTCGGCCGAGCACGGGATCGTGCTCGCGGTGGACTGGGCCGACAGCCGCGTGACCGTCCGGGTGACCGATGCCAACCCGTCGGCGCCCGTGGTGCACCGCTCGGCCCCCGAGGACCTCGGGGGCCGCGGCATGGAGCTCGTCGAGCTGCTCGCGGAGTCGTGGGGCGTCGAGTCGCACGCGGGCGGCAAGACGGTCTGGTTCACGGTGCACGCGCAGTCCTGAGCGCCGGGCGGTCCACGCCGCACGCACGGGCGGGCCGCCCGGACCTCGCGGGCCTCGAGCTCGACCGTCCGGGTCAGGGCGTGCGCGCGACGAGGTCGTCGAGCTGCACGACGACCGGGGTGCCCGTCGCGGAGCTCGACAGGTACAGGTTCGCGCCGATCTCCCCCGCCGCCTGCAGCCCGGCGGTCGCGTCGGTCGCCGTGACCTGCCACGTCGCGGGTTCGGGGTCGCCGGCGCGCCAGACGCGCGCCCGCGCGGTCGTCGGGGACGTGCCGGTGACCTGGACGCGCACCTGGAGCCGCGTGCCGGGCACGTGCGTGAGCCCGGGGACGAGGGTCGCCGGCGTGAGCGTCGTCTCGGCCGAGCCCGCGGTCCGCGTGAGCGCGACGGCCACGGCGCCGGTCGAGCGGAGGTGCACCTTGGCCCGGTAGCCGCCGACCGCGGGGACCCGCCGCCCGTCGACGGAGACGTACAGGCCGCCGCCCGTCGTGGCGCGGTCGGTCGTGGCGGTGAGCGTGAGGTCGGTCGACGCCGAGGAGACGGGGAGCGCGAGGTCGCGCCCGGCCCCGGCGCCGAGCTGGACCCGCGCCACGTCGCCCGAGACGGAGTACCCGGTGCCGCTCGTGCGCCACGCACCACCCGTCTCCGCGCTGCCGAGGCCCGACGCGACCGTGCGGGTGAAGGTGTCGGCGGCGAAGGGCGTGCCGCCGGGGTCGGGCGTCCCGCCGATCGTGAAGGCGTCGGTGAACGTGCCGCCGTCGGCCCGCGCGAAGCCGGCCGTGAGCGTCGTGGCGGTCACGCGCACGTCGAGCACGCCCCACGTGGACGTCGCGAGCCCGGAGGCCGCCGCGAAGTACGGGGCCTCCGCGTCGGCGGGGTTGACGTCGCGCTGGACGACACCGCCCGTGCCGACCGTCGCGAACACGGTGCCGGCGCCCTTGACCATGCTCGCGTCGGCGTCGACCACGCAGTCGAGGTCGGCGGTCCCGGGGGTCATGCGCGTGCAACCGGTCCCGTGCCCGAGCTGCTTGGTGCGCTGGTAGAGGTGCTCGTGCCCGTGCAGCACGAGGTCGACGTCCGAGGCGAGCAGCAGGTTGAGCAGGTCGGGGCCCATGTCGCACGGGTACTGGCCCATCGACAGGCACGGGGTGTGCGAGCCGACGACGACCCACGGGATCTGCGCGGTGCGTGCGCCGTCGATCGCCGCGGCCGTCCACGCGTACCGCGGCGAGCCGGCCGTGTACGACGCGAGGCCCTCGGGGAACGTGAGGCCGGGCGAGATCATCACGAAGCGCACGAGCGGGTCCTGCGAGGGCACGTCGACGTACCACTGGCGGCCGTAGGTCCCGACGAGCCCGGGCAGCTGGTTGGGCAGGCACGAGGAGAAGTCGTTGATGTTGCCGTTGAGCCCGTTGGACTCGTGGTTCCCGGCGAGCAGCTCGAACGGGAAGCCGGCGCCGACGTACTGCGTGACCAGGTCGCACCACACCTGCTCACCGCCCACGGCGCCGTACGACAGGTCCCCGAGGGCGACGTTGAGGTCCGGGGCGAGGCTGCCGATCAGGCCGAGCACCGCGCGGGACTGGGGGCCCGCGCCGTAGTCGCCCGCCGTGGTGAAGTGCACCTCACCCTCGACCGCGGCGGCTCCGACGTCGGCGGCAGGAGCGACGGGCGGGCTCGCAGGGAGCCCGGTCGGAGCGCCACCGCCGCCCGTCGCGAGCGTCAGGGTGAGCACCGTCGCCGCGAGGGTCGCGACGAGCGGGGCGAGGGCGGGACGGTGCGTCATGACGGCCTCCGGGCGGCGAGGGACTCGCAGGACCCAGACCACCACGAACCGGCACGAAGCGGAACGGCACGCGGGGGTGAAGCGCGCGACCGTCGGGCTCCGGCCGGCCCGGCGAGCGGGCCGGCCGGCGAGCGGGCGGGCCGCGCTCGTCAGCCCGTGGGGCAGACCCACCGGCCGCGGAGGGCGACGAACGCGAGCTCACCCGGGCGGCCGGCGAGGGGCGCGCGCGCAAGCACGTAGTCGACCTCCGGAGCGTCGCCGGGACCGGGGTCGTGCGTGACGTCCGTGACGCCGACCGTGACGGTCTCCCCCGCGCGCACGGAGGTCGGCCAGCTGAAGACGTGGCCTTCGAGGATCCCGTCGAGACACGTGTACTCCGGCACCGCGGACCTCCTGGTCGTGACCTGCCCGCCGTCGTGGTGGGCGGCGCTCACGCTACGGACGCGCGATGAACGTGCTGTGTCGTCGGCGTGACGGCCCGGGCGCCGGTCCGTCGACCCGCGCGCCACCTGCGACGACACCGCAGGACTTCACCCGTCGCCGCGCGGGTCGAGGTCCCCGCACGGGCGCGGCGAGGTTTCGCGCCGGTGTCGGGCGTACGTCGAACGGGTGAACCGTGTGACTCCCATTGACTTCGGCGGGCGGCGACCACACGCTGAGCCATCACCTAGTGACACGATTCACCTACCGGACCCTCAGCGTGGAGGACTCCTCATGGGCAGCACGAGCTCGCCAGCGGCCGCACCGGCCGCCGCCCCACCCCGTCCGCGGACCGGGTCGGGCTGAACCACCGCCCGCTCGCGACCCGCGGGCCGGCCCAGCGCCGCCCCGCACCGCCGCCACGGGCAGCACGACCGACGCACCACCCCCGGCACGCACGACGCCGCCGGGGCACGACCCGCTGACCGGGGGACGCGGGTGACCAGCGGGCCGCACCGGCCCGTGGCGTCCGACGGACCCGTCGGCCGCCCTGTGCACGACCGAGATCGGGAGACATCCGGATGTCTGCAGGGAGAGAACCAACGCCGACCTGGCACCGAGCCCGCCCCCAGGGCCGCGTGCTCGTCGCGCTCGTCGTCCTCGCGGCGCTGCTCGCGTACGTCCTCCAGGCCGCCGTCGCGCCGCGCGCGCACGCCGCGACCGTCGGCGCCGGCAGCTACGCCGAGGGCACCCCCACCGGCGGGGCCGTCCCCACGGAGTGCAACGGCACGCCCGTGACGAACCCCCGGGCGCACGTGACCGCGAACTTCCCGACGGGCGCGGTCCCGACCAACGACTGGTGGACGTCGCTGCTGTGGCGCAAGTTCGACTGCGCGTCGATCTCCGAGAACCTCATGGCGCACCCGCTCTCGTTCCACGCGTACACCGACGGGCTCGGGGTCAGCTACCCGACCACGGCGAGCATCTCGGGGACCGCGACGGGCGTCAGCGAGTACCACTACAGCTACGCCGAGGACTTCCGGCTCGGCATCGCGGGCCTGAGCTCCGACGGCAAGGTCGACGGCTACTCCGACTGGACCGTCAGCGAGCTGTGGACCAACGGCAGCAGCAGCCTCCGCACGACCTTCGGGCACGGCCTGCCGTTCGTGTACGCCACGAAGACCGGCGGGAACGCCACGCTGACCGGCAAGGCCGCCCCGACCGTGTGGAGCAACGGCGGCGGTGCGGTCGGCTACACGATCAACGGGCACGACTACGCGGCGTTCGGCCCCTCGGGCTCGACGTGGACCGTCTCGGGCAGCACCCTGAGCTCCTCCCTCAACGGCGGCTCGTTCTTCTCCGTCGCCGTGCTGCCCACGTCGTCGGGCAGCACGAACGCCGACCGGGTCGCGGCGCTCAACGCCTACGCGCCCTACGCGCACAACCACGTGACCGGCACCAAGGTGTCCTGGGCCTACGACGAGGCCAGCGCGAAGATGACCGCGACCTACGCGTTCACGACCACGGCGCGGCAGGGCTCGGGGACCGGCACGGTCTACGCGCTCTACCCGCACCAGCGCGACCACCTCAGCGGAGCCACGCCGAGCGCGTACTCCTACGTCTCCCCGCGCGGACCGATGCGCGTCGTGATCGGCAGCTCGCAGTTCCAGACCGTGACGGCGTTCAACGGCGTGCTGCCCCAGCTTGCGAACACGGGCTTCCCGGCCGGCTCCGCGGACGCGACGCAGCTCGACGGGTACGTCGAGCAGGTCGCGACCGGTGACCCGTTCGCGGGCTTCGGCGACGACACCTACTGGACGGGCAAGGCGTTCGGCCGGATCTCCCAGGTCGCGCACATGGCGAACCTCACGGGCAACACCTCCGCGCGCGACCGGCTCGTCAGCTCGATGAGGACGCGCCTGACCGACTGGATGACCGCGTCGCCCGGCGAGACGACGCGCTCGTTCTGGTACAACCCGGCGTGGGGCACGCTCATCGGGTACCCGGCGTCCTACGGCTCGGACACCGACCTCAACGACCACCACTTCCACTACGGGTACTACGTCGTGGGCGCCGCGACCGTCGCGCAGTTCGATCCCGCGTGGGCGGCCGACTCGGCGTACGGCGGCATGGTCAACACCGTCATCAAGGACGCGGCGAACTGGGACCGCAGCGACACCCGGTTCCCGTTCCTGCGCGACTTCGACATCTACGCAGGTCACGACTGGGCGGCCGGCCACGGCGCCTTCGGGGCGGGCAACAACCAGGAGTCGTCGTCGGAGGGCATGAACTTCGCGAGCGGGCTCATCCAGTGGGGGCAGGTGACCGGCAACAAGGCGGTCCGCGACCTCGGCATCTACCTGTACACGACGCAGGCGTCGGCCATCGAGAACTACTGGTTCGACACCGACGACGAGGCGTTCCCCGCGGCGTTCGGCCACTCGACGGTCGGCATGGTCTGGGGCGACGGCGGCTCGTACTCGACGTGGTTCAGCGCCGAGCCCGAGATGATCCAGGGCATCAACCTGCTGCCCAGCACCGCGGGCCACCTGTACCTCGGGTACGACCCGGCGTACATCGGCCGCAACCTCGCCGAGCTCGAACGCAACAACGGCGGCCCCGCGACGGTGTGGAAGGACATCATCTGGGAGTTCCAGGCCCTGGCCGACGCCCCGACGGCGCTCTCCCAGTTCCGCGCCCAGGCGGGCTCGTACGCCGTCGAGGAGGGTGAGTCGAGGGCGCACACCTTCTACTGGCTCAAGAGCCTCGCCGGCCTCGGCACCGTCGACCGCTCGGTCACGGCGAACACCCCGCTGCACGCCGTGTTCGTCAAGAACGGGGTCCGGACGTACCAGGCGGCCAACATGAGCAGCAGCCCGATCACGGTGCGGTTCTCCAACGGGGTCACGCTCAACGTCCCGGCCCGGTCGGTGACGGCGTCCACGACGTCGGCCCCGGCCGACACCACGGCGCCGTCGGTGCCCGGTGGCCTCACGGCGTCGGGCACGACGTCGTCCGCGACCACGCTGTCGTGGAGCGCGTCGAACGACGGCTCGGGCGGCACGGGCGTCGCGAGCTACGAGGTGCTGCGCGGAGGCTCGGTCGTCGGCACGGTGACCGGCACGACGTACACGGCCACCGGCCTGTCCCCCGCGACGGCGTACAGCTTCACGGTGCGCGCGGTCGACGGGGCCGGGAACCGCTCCGCGGCGAGCAGCGCCGTCTCGGTGACGACGAGCCCGTCCTCGGGCGGCGACACCACGGCGCCGACGGTCCCCACGGGCCTCGCGGCCTCGGGCACGACCGCCTCGGCGACGACGCTCGCGTGGAACGCGTCGACCGACGCCGTGGGCGTCACCGGGTACGACGTGCTCCGGAACGGCTCGGTGATCGGCTCGACCGCGAGCCGGACCTTCACCGTGACGGGCCTGTCCCCCGCGACCGCGTACGCATTCACGGTCCGGGCCTACGACGCGGCGGGCAACCGGTCCGCCGCGAGCGCCGCGGTGAACGTGACGACCGCGTCGTCGAGCACCGGCGTGGACGCCACGTCGCGCATCCAGGCCGAGGCCTACAACGGGATGCTCGGCGTGCAGAAGGAGGCGACGCAGGACGTCGACGGTGGCGAGAACATCGCGTGGATCGCGAACGGCGACCACGTCCGCTTCGACAACGTCAACTTCGGGTCGACGCCGCGCGGCACGTTTAGCGCGCGGGTCGCGTCGGGGGCGGGCGGGGCGATCAGCGGGCTCGTGAACGTGCGGCTCGGCAGCGTCACGGCGCCGCCCATCGGCAGCTTCGCCGTCGGCAACACCGGCGGCTGGCAGTCGTGGCGCACGATCCCGGCGAACATCCAGCCGACGACCGGCGTGCACACGGTGTACCTGACGTTCGACTCCGGCCAGCCGGCCGACTTCCTCAACGTCAACTGGTTCACGTTCAGCTAGACCGGCTCGACCGCAGGACACCGGCCCGGCAGCGCGTGCTGCCGGGCCGGTGCTGCGTCGTGCGGGCCGCGGGGCGGGCTGGAGGCGGGCAGACGGCGGGCGGAGGCGTCGGTGCACGCCGGGCGCACGGTCACGTCGAGGCGCGCTGCACCACGTGGAAGACGTCGTCCGGGGCCTGCAGCGACACGTCCGAGCCGTCGAGGGCTGCGAGCACGGCGCGCGTGAGGTGCTCGGCCTGCGCGTCCGTCGCCTGCCACACCGTCGTCAGCGCCGGCGCCGCGAGGCCGGCCGCCGGGATGTCGTCGACCCCGATCACCGCGACATCCTCCGGGATCCGCAGCCCCTTCGCGCGCAGGCCCGCGAGGACCGCGAGCGCGACCTCGTCGTTGTAGGCGACGACGCCGGTGACGGGCTCGGGCCCCGCGCGCCAGGCCCGCACCGCGGCGGCCGCGGACGCGACGTCGAGCTCGACCTCGTGCGGCCGCGGCGCGGGCAGCCCACGGGCCTCGCACGCAAGCCGCGCGCCCGCGAGCCGCCGGTCCGCGAACGCGGCGAGGCGCTCGTCGGCGGGCGCGGCGTACCCGAGCACGCGGTGACCCCGCGCCGCGAGGTGCTCGACCTGCAGCCGGCCGATCCCGGTCTGCGGCACCGAGAAGCTCTCGGGGTGCGGGTCCTCGTCGAGCGAGCTCGTGAGCACCTGGATCCCGGCGCGGCGCATCGCCCGCTCCTCGTCCTCCGTGAACGCGGTGAGCCCGACGACCGCGCGCGGGGTCACGGCGCGCCACAGCTCGGCGATGGGCCGGCGCCCGCGGTCGTGGTGCACGAGCATCGACAGGCCCCGGTCGGCGAGCTCGCTCGCGAGGTGGTCGAGCAGCGTGTCGATGACCGGGCCGACCGGCCAGTTCGGCAGGACGCACAGCACGAGGTCGCTGCGGCCCATGCGCAGGGCACGGCCCGCGACCGACGGGGTGTAGCCCAGGCGCGCGGCCGCGTCGCGGACCCGCTTGCGCGTCGCCTCCGGGATCGCCACGTCGGGTCGGGAGTTGAGGACGTAGCTCACGGTGGTCCGGGACACGCCGCTCTCGCGTGCCACGTCGGCACCGGTGACGCCTGGCACGGATCCTCCTCGACGCCGCCGACAGCACGTTCAGCGGTCACCCTAACGTCGAGCCCGCACCCGGCACAGCACGTTCCGCCACCCGGTGCGGCGGCGATGCGGCGGCGGTGCGGCGGCAGGCCCGGGGTGGGCGCGCCGCGGCGTCCACCGTCCCGCTCGTGGGCCGGCCCCACCCGGGCCGCAAGGTCGTGAGGTCGGCCGAGGTGACGTGACGGGCTCGCTCTGGCACCGTCGAGGTGGGGGCACCGGGTACGGAGGAGATCACGTGGCCACGTTCGTCCTGATCCACGGAGCCGGCGACGTCGGCTGGTACTGGCACCTCGTCGAGGCGGAGCTGCACGCACGGGGCCACGACGTCGTCGCGCCCGACCTCCCGTGCGACGACGACGCGGCGGGGCTCGTCGAGTACACCGACACCGTGGTCGCCGCGGTCGAGCGGGCCGGGGTGGAGGCGGGTCCCGCGGGCCTGAGCCCCGACCTCGTCGTCGTCGCGCAGTCCTTCGGCGGCTTCACCGCGCCGCTCGTCTGCGAGCGCCTCCCGGCCCGCCTGCTCGTGCTCGTCGCCGCGATGATCCCCGCGCCGGGCGAGGTACCCGCGGAGCACACCGAGAACACCCGGTACGCCGACGACGCGTGGGACGGGTACGGCGACGAGATCGAGGTGTTCTACCCCGACGTGCCGCGCGCGCTCGCGCTCGAGGCGCAGCGCCGCGCACCCCGGCAGTCCGAGGCCCGGATGCGCGAGCCGTCACCGCTGCGTGCGTGGCCCGACGTGCCGACCCGCGTCCTGCTGTGCCGCGACGACCGCGTGCTCACGGCCCGGTACCTGCGGCGGGTGGCCCGCGAGCGCCTCGGCATCACGCCGGACGAGCTCGACGGCGGGCACACCCCGGCACTGAGCCGCCCCCGCGAGCTCGCCGACCGCCTGGAGGCCTACGCCGCCGAGCAGGGTCTGGCGGGGACCGGCCCACGCCCGGGGCAGGCGTGACGGGCGGCGTCCCGGCGGATCACGACGCCCGGCGGGCGGGCGCCGGGGCCACCGCGGGCGACGTGGCGACGGCGGAGGCGGCGGAGGCGGCCGGAGCTGCGGAGGCGGCCGGAGCTGCCAGGGTCGACGGCGTGACGGCGGACGACGCCGCGGCGGCCGGCGGCTACGACGCCGAGCTGCGCCGCTACGACCCCGTGCTGCGCCGCGCCGCGGCGGTGCGTCCGGGCGAGCGCGTGCTCGACATCGGCTGCGGGACGGGCCGGACCACTCGGGACGCCGCCCGGGCCTCGGGGACCGGGCGCGCGCTCGGCGTCGACGTGTCGGGGTCCGCGATCGCGCAGGCGCGGGAGCTCGCCCGCGCGGAGGGGCCGGCCGGTGTGGCGTTCGAGGAGGGCGACGCCCAGGTGCACCCGCTCCCGCCGGGCGGCTTCGAGGTGGCGATCAGCCGGTTCGGCACGATGTTCTTCGACGACCCCGTGGCCGCGTTCGGGAACGTGCTCAGCGCTCTCGCCCCCGGGGGACGGCTCGCGATGCTCGTCTGGCAGCAGGCGGAGCGCAACCCGTGGCTCGTCGAGCTCCGCGCGGCGCTCGACGGCCCCAGCGGCCGTGCCGACGCACCGCGGCCAGGGTCGGCGTCCGGTCCCGACCCGTTCTCGCTCGGCGAGCCCGGCGTGGTCCGCACCGTCCTGCGTGCGGCCGGCTTCGCCGACGTCGCCCTGACCGACGTGCACGAACCCCTGTGCTTCGGCCCCGACGTCCGTGCGTCCCTCGCCTGGGTCCGCGGGTTCACCTGCACGACGTCCGCACTCGCGGGCCTCGACGCCGCGGCCGCGACGCACGCGCTCGACCGCCTGCGCGGGACGCTCGCCGCGCACCAGCGCGACGACGGCGTGTGGTTCGACGGGCGCGCCTGGCTGGTCACCGCGCACCGCAGCGCCTGAGCACCGCCGGGGCCCTCCGGCCGGGCCACCGCGACGAGACCTCGTGCACGGCCCGGCGTCGTCCCCGGTCCGCCGCCGAGACGCGACGAACCGGGCGCGGACGGACCGTCCGCACCTTCGGGCGGAGCCTCGCCACGCCGCGGGGCCTCACGCACAATGGGCCGGGTGAACCCGTCCTCCGGGGTCTCGACCACGACGGCGGCCCCGGCCCGCCCGTTCGGGGTGCTCGTGGTCGGCAGGCGCAACGTGTGCCGCTCACCCGCCGCCGAGCGGCTCCTGCGCGCGCGGCTCGGCGAGGACGGCGACGTCGTCGTCCTCAGCGCGGGGACGGCGGCGACGCCCGAGGGCGAGCTGCCCGCCCCGCTCGTCGAGCACCTCGGCTCCGTGGGCGCCGACGCGGAACCGCACGAGGCGCGCGAGCTCGACCGTGACCTCGTGCGCTCGGCGGACGTCGTGCTGACGGCGACCCGGGAGGAGCGCGCCGCGGTCGTGCGCGCCGTGCCCTCGGCGATCCGGCGCACCTTCACGCTGCGGGAGCTCGCCCGTGTCGCGCGCGCCCTGGGTCCCGAGGTGCTCCCCGAGGGCGACGTCGCGGAGCGTCTCGCTGCGCTCGTCGCCGCTGCGGCCCGGCACCGCACGCCCACGGCACCGCGGGCCGCCGCCGACGACGACGTTCTCGACCCCTACGGCCGCGACGAGGCCGCGTACGACGCCGCGTTCCGCCAGGTGCTCTCCGCGGTCGAGGTCATCGCGGAGACGGTCCGCCCCGAGCTCGCCGCCGAGCACCCCGCCCCGGAGCGCGCCGAGCGTCCGCTGCCGGCCGTGCGCGCCCGGCGGAGCGTCCTGCGGACCGTCGTCGTCGCCGCCCTCGTGTCGCTGCTGCTCCTCGTCGTCGCGGGGACGACCGGCGCCCTCGTCGCGGTCGACCGCCTCGACAACCGGGTGGAGCGGTTCCCGGACCCGTTCGCGGACCTGCCCACGCGGCCGCCCGAGCCTGCTCCCTCGGCCGGGGCGTCGACCGCCGAGGGGGCGCTGACGGTCCTCGTGCTCGGTGCGAGCCAGGACGGCGCGGGCGGGGACGGTGCGGGCGAGGACGGCGCGGCCGGGGACGGCTCCGGGTCGGGCGGTGACGCGGAGGCGGACGTCGTGCTGCTCGCGCACGTCGCCGCGGACCGCCGCAGCGCGCAGGTCGTCGCACTGCCGCCGGACCTCCGCGTGGAGCTCCCGGGCGTCGAGCCCGCCCCGCTGCGCACGGCGGCCGAGCTCGGCGGGCCGGCCGGTGCGGTGCAGGCCGTCGAGCAGCTGACCGGCGTGCGCGTCGACCACGTCGCGCTGACCGACGCCGAGACGTTCGCGCGCGTCACCGAGACGCTGGGCGGCGTCGACCTCGACGTCACGGACGACGTCGTGGTCCGTGGCCGCGTCGCCGTCCCGGCCGGTCGGCACCGGCTGACCGGCGGCCTGGCCCTGGCGTGGATGCAGGACACCGACGGCGACGCCGCACGGGCCGAGCGCGGTCAGCTCTGGCTCCGCGCGATCCTCGACCGGCTCGGCCAGGACGACGTCCGCTCCGACCCGACGACGTGGCTCGAGGTGCTCGACGTGCTCTCGGGCTCGGTGGCGGTCGACGAGGGCCTCGACCGGGGAACGATGCTCGGCCTGCTCGCGAGCCTGCGCACGCTGCGGCCCGCGGACGTCCAGGTCGTCACGGCCCCGACGACGACCGGCACCGGTGCGGACGGCTCCCCGACCGTGGTGCCGGATCCCGGACCGTTCGCCGCGCTCATGGACGCGCTGCGCTCCGACACCCTCGACGAGCACCTGGCCGCGGCACCGGGCTGACCTGCGGCACCGAGCCTCGACGGCCCGGTCAGCGGGCTGCGCGTGCCCGGCCGCGGTCGATCTGCGCGCCCTGCGTCCCCAGCAGGGACCCGATCGCCACCATGACCAGGCCGGAGACGACCGACGTGGCCACCTGGCTCCCCCGCGGGGCGTCGTACGCGAACGGCACGACGACGAGGACGACGCCGACGAGAGCGACGATCCACTCGAAGTACGCGACGGGCCGGGGCACGGCCGCCAGGAGCGCGTGCAGCACGCCGGTGAGCGCCAGGGCGAGCAGCGCCGCGCCACCGGCGACGGTCGCGGTCGTGGACCACCCCAGACCCGCGACGTCCACCGCCACCAGGGTCACGTCGAACACCGCGCGCGACACGGCGGAGCCGGCGAGGACGATCAGGAAGGCGACGGCGGCCGTGGCACAGCCCGCGGCCCAGAGACGCGAAGCGTAGGGGCGTCCTGCGGTGCGGTTGTCCGGGCTGGTCGGGGCGACCATGGTGCCTCCTCGAGGGTGTCGTGCGACGGGGTCGTGCTGGTGCTCACGGTTGCGGGTCACGCCACGTCGTACCCGGGGGCAGGAGCCCGGCGGACTCCGGCGGTCCCCACGAGCCGGGCGCGTACGGGTGCACGGGCAGCCCGGCGGACGTCACGGGATCCACGACGCGCCACGCGGCCTCGACCGCGTCCTGGCGGGCGAAGAGCCCGCGCCGGCCGTCGAGCGCGGCACCGATCAGCCGGTCGTACGGGCGCATGTCGGTGCCGGCCTGCCGCGCGAACGAGAGCTCCTCCGCCGCCGCCGACCAGCCGGGGCCCGGCCGCTTGCCGACGAGGCTGAGCGCGACGGCACTGTCGGGCCAGATCCGGAAGCGCAGCCGGTTGACCAGCTCGTCCGTGAGCCCGCCCACCACGTCGAGCGGCGGACGACGGAACTCGAACGTGATCTCGGTGGCCGTGACAGGCAGGCACTTGCCGACGCGGACCATGACCGGCACGCCCGCCCAGCGCCACGAGTCCACCGCGAGGCGCACGGCCGCGTACGTCTCTGTCGTCGACGTGGGCGCGACCCCGGGGACGTCGCGGTACCCGACGTACTGGCCGAGCACGGCGTGCTCGGCGTCGAGCGGGCGCACGGCGGCGAGCAGGGCGGACTTCGAGGCGACCCAGGACTCGGCGGTGTCCCCCGTCGGCGGCTCGGCGAGCACGCTCGCCAGGACCTGCAGCATGTGGTTCTGCAGCACGTCGCGGACGGCCCCGGTCCGCTCGTAGAAGCTCCCCCGCTCGAGCACCCCGAACGTCTCCGCCATCGTGATCTGGACGCTGCGGACGTGGTCCCGGGTCAGGAGCGGTTCGAGGATGGAGTTCGCGAACCGGGCGAACAGCACGTTCTCCAGCGGGTCAAGCCCGAGCCAGTGGTCGACGCGGTAGACGCTTCCCTCCGGGAAGAACTCGTGGAGCGTCGCGTCGAGGCGCCGGGCGCTGTCCAGGTCGGTCCCGAACGGCTTCTCCACCATGACGCGCGAGCCGTCGGCACGGCCGACGGCGGCGATCCCCCGCGCGATCCTGTCGAAGAGCGCGGGCGGGACCTCGAGGTAGTACAGGAACCGGCGGCCGTCGCCCAGCGCCGCGGACAGGGCGGCGTACGTCCCGGGGTCGTCGAGGTCGCCGTCGACGTAGCGCAGGAGGTCGAGCATGGTGCGGGCCGCCGGGCTCCCGGGGTCCATCCCGTTCCGCCGGAGCGACTCCGCGGCGTAGTCCCGGAACTGGGCGAGCTGCCACCCGCTCCGCGCGACGCCGACGACCGGGACGCTCAGCACGCCGCGCGCGACGAGCCCGACGAGCGCGGGGAACGTCTCGAGCCGGGCGAGGTCGCCCGTCGCCCCGAAGAGCACCAGGGCGTCGACCGAGCCGGACGCCCGGGTCGCCGCCTCGGTCCGCCGGTCGCCGGCGAGTCCGTGGTCCGCGACCGGCGGGTGGGTCGGCATCGGCGGGCTCCTCCCTCGTCGCGGCACGCGGGCACGCGGGCACGCGCACGCGGCTCCCCCACTATGCCGACGCCCCCGGCGGCGCACGTCGTCCGAAACGGATGAGCCGGGAGACGTCCACGACGAGGAGACCGGGCGGAGGACCCGGGGCCTCGGCCGGACCCGGAGCCGTCACGGCGACCCGGCGGTGATCCTCCCGGAGGCTGCCGCCTCGCCCAGCGCGCCGTGGTCGCGCGCGTTCACGTCCGCGTAGGCCTCCGCGAACTCCCCGACCGCCCGGTCGAAGCGGTCGGTCGTCCCGAGGTACGCAGCGATGGCCACACGGTCGCCCGAGCGTGCGTGCGCCCGTGCGAGGGTCTGACCGCAGACCCTCGCGTAGTACGTCATCGCGTCGTGGGCCATCGCCTCGACGACGACGGAGCCCTTGCCGTCGCGCAGCTGGCGCACGTAGAAGTCCCGTTCCACGCCGTCGATCCCGTACGCCCGCTGCCAGCCCAGGAACACGTCGCTCGTCGCCTGCAGGAGCCGTTGGCCGAGCACGACCCGCCTGCCCTGGTCGTCGCAGCCCGGGGCGGGCGAGTAGCGGGCCAGCACCGACTCACCCACCTCCTTCACCTGGAGGAACAGGGGGTCACTGGCGTCCAGGCCCTGGAGCAGCAGGACCCAGGCGCGCGTGCCGACGCTGCCCACGCCGACGACCTTGCGGGCCATCTGGACGAGGTGGAACTGCTCGAGCAGGTGGGCGTGGTTCGGTTGCAGCGTCCGCCCGTAGGCGTGGACCAGCGCGTCCATCCGCTCGTAGAGCGCGGCGAGCGCCTCGCCCTCCAGCATCTCCTCGACGGGGACGAGCACCGGCGGCATGCTGCGGATGCGCGGGTGGCCGTCGACGACGGACGTGAGCTTCTTCAGTGCGTGGAGGCTGTCCCGGGAGCGCTGCTTCTTGAGCGTGGACCGCGCACGGGCCTGGCGTCGGACGTCGAGCACGCTCCCGATCTCCGACACGAGCTCGTCGGCATCGAGGTGCTGGTACCACGCGGCCAGGCTGCCGAGTCCCGCGAGGTCCGTCATCGCGCGCCGGTAGCCCTCGGCAGCGGACCTGGCGATCCTCCTCCCCTGCTTTCCGCTGAAGCCGTTCCCGCGCGCCGCCACCACGAGGCTCGCGGCGAGTCGTTTGACGTCCCACTCGAACGGACCGGGGAAGGTCTCGTCGAAGTCGTTCAGGTCGAAGACGTGCCGGCGCTCGGGCGACGCGTACACGCCGAAGTTGCTCATGTGCGCGTCGCCGCAGAGCTGGACCTCGAGCCCCGTCCGCGGGGCCCGCGCCAGGTCCGACGCCATCACCAGCGCGGCACCCCGGAGGAACGCGAACGGCGACGCCAGCATGCGGGCGTACCGGATCGGGACGAGCTCCGGGACGCGTGTGCCGGCCTGCCCCTCCAGGAGCTCGACCGGGTCGGTCCGCCCGAGCGGGTCGAGGTAGGCGTGCGCCTCGATCGGCACGTTCTCGCGGACGGACCGGCCGAGCTCCTCACGCTGCTGTCGGGTCAGGCCGTGGGAGGGCTGCTTCAGGAACACCGGGGACCACCTCCGGATCAGCTCGCGAGGGTCGCGAGCGTGGGCGGTGGACCCGCGGCCGAGTCGACGGCGTCCGGCGGTCCCGGAGCCGCGTCGACCGGTTGCGGCGGCGCCGGCCGGGCGACGAGCTCGAGCAGCGCGACGAGCACGGCGGCGCCCAGGGCAGCACCGACGACGAGCCCAGGAGTCGGTGTCGACGCCAGCAGGATCACCAGCCCCGCGACGGAGACGATCACCGCGCGGACGAACGCCTTGTGCGCGCCGAGCCACGAGCCGACCGGCCCGGCGGTGACGCCGCGGCGCTCGGCCCAGGTGCGGGACGAGGCGAACGCCCGGGACGTCTCGGCCCGCATGGTGCGCGCCGACGCGCTCCCGCCGCCGAAGTACGCAGCCGCCGCGACGACGAGGCCCGCGACGGCGACCGTGCGCAGAGCGGCCCGGATGTACAGCACGACCTGGTCGAACACCACCTCGGCCGCGTCGAGCCGCGCGATCTTGCCGGTCAGCTCGCCCAGGTACACGGTCCTCCCGAAGGAGAGCCCGAGCCCGAGCACGAGCATCGAGATCGCCAGGCCGAGGCCGGCCACCACGAGCGTCCGGGAGCGGTTGGCTGCGGTCAGGACGCCGGCCGCGAGCAGACCGAGACTGACCCACGGCAGCCACGTCCCGACGATCCGCACGGTGTTGTAGGCGTTCCGGACCTTCACGAGCTGCGTGGTCTGCACGAGGGTGAAGGACGCGTCGACCTCGGGGATGTTCGCGGCGACGTCGAAGCCGCGGGCGACGAGCCGGTCCTTCAGCGCCGAGATCACCCCGGCGAGCTGGATCGTCAGCTGGCCCTGGTCACCGACCTGGAGCGCGCTGCCCTCCCGGCCCTGCATGACGGCGACGAGCTGCTCGTGCGCCGTCCGGTTGGCGCCGACCCATGCCGTCTCGAACGCGTCGCTCTCGACGACCTGGGTCGCGGCACGGCGCACGAACGACTCCACGCCGCTCGTCAACGGCTCCTCCATCGCGCCGAGCGCGAGCGCGATCCGCGGGGGCAGGCCCTCCTGGCCCCCGATCGCCGTGACCGCGTCGTGCACGAGCGTGTCGACGTCGGCGCGTTCCATGACGAGCGACGTGAGCCGGTTGACGACCGCCGACTGGATGACGGGGTCGTCGGCGAGGGGGCCGATCGTGTCGACGAACCGGTCGGTGTCGGTGAGCTCGCGCTCGGCCCAGACCGCGACCACCGCGACGGGCGCCAGGAGCAGCCCACCCACGACCAGGATGGCCGCCGCCACGGCCCGGAGGCGCTGCGGACGGACCGGGCGACCTGCCGGCGCGGTGGCACCGTGCGGTGTCGCGGCGGCACGGTGCCGGAGCTCGGCGTTCTCGCGCTCGAGGAGCTCGATGCGCGCGGCGAGCTCGTCGGCCGACGAGCCCCCGGCAGGTGTCTGCTGGTCCGGCATCCTCGTGTCCTTCCGCAGGGTCGTGCTGGCGTCGCTCAGTGCATGGTTCGTCCCCGGGCGGCGCCCGGCCTCCCCCGTGCCGGGCGAGTCCGGCCGCCACCCCGCGCTGCCGTCTCGGGAGGAGCGGATCTCACGGGGACGCCCGCGGCCCGGCCACACGCGGCTTCCCCGCGGCGTCGCGCCGCTCCCGCAGGAAGACGAGCGGGAGCAGCAGCGAGCCCAGCGCCGTCACGAGCCAGACGATCAACGTGCCGAGGACCCACGCCGTCGCGCCGTCCACGGTGACGCCGCCGGTGAGCCAGGAGGCGAGGGCGAGCGCGACGAACGTCGACACGAGCCCGATGCCCCCGAGGAACGCGGAGGCGTAGCGCGCGGTGACCGAGGCGATGAACGGGGCCAGCACGCTCTGCGCGACGGCGAAGATCACCACGGCGGCGACGAAGCCGCTCGCGGTGAGCACGAAGTCGTCGCCGAGGATCGCGCTCGCTGCCAGCAGACCGAGAGCAGACGAGGCCAGGAAGATCAGCGCACGGATCAGGAAGCGGATCATGCGGGCTCCGTCGTCCTCGTCGGTGGCAGTCTCCACGCCTCGACGGACCCTGCGTCGTCGAGCACCCGAGCGGCGTGGCGCGTCCAGGAGCGGACCGGTGCGCTCGCAGCGTCGCGCATCCCCCGGCTCCCGGCGTCATCCCGGACGGATGAGCGCCGTGCCGCCGTGCAGCCGGCCCACCGTCCGCGACCTGGGTCGGACGTCCGCCGGTCGCCGGGTCGGCGCCCGCGCCTCACCCGATGCAGGTGAGGCCCTCGGGTCGAGACGTCGCCACGCTCGACCTCAGCACAGGGCTCGGTCACCGCGGTCGGGCCAGGCTGGCCGGGACGTGAGGCGACCGATGGCGCAACGATGGGTGACGGCGGTCTACGGCGTCGTGTCGGTCCTGCTCGGGATCGTCGTGCAGACGCGTCCGGAGCCGGCGGCCAAGATCCTGCTCCTGCTCTTCGCCCTGCACCTCCTGGTCACCGGCGTCGTGCGGATCGTGCAGGCGGCCGTCTCGCGGGGCGTCGCCCGGGGTGCCCGCGCGTTCACCGCGGTCGTCGGCGTGATCTGGATCGCCTCGGCGATCGTGCTGCTCCTCGTCCCGATCACGACCCTGACGGTGCTCGCCGTCACGTTCGGGGCCGTCCTCGTCGCCCAGGCGGTGCTCGGGCTCGTCGACGCGGTCCGGAACCGCACCGTGTGGCCGGCCGTCGCCCACGTGGTGACGCTCGCGGCCGGGATCGCCGTGCTCGTGTGGCCGGGGAAGTCCTTCGCGGTGCTGCTGTGGGTCCTCGGGGTGTGGATGGTCGTGCACGGCACGATCACCCTCATCGGCGCGGTGTTCCCGAACCTCTTCGGCGAGGTACCGGCGAGCTCGCCGGCGCGGGCGGACCCGCGCCACGCCGTCTGAGTGCGAGGGGGGCGCGGGCCCCCTCCGGTCAGGGCGGGACGCCGACGCTCTCCGGCCCCGGCAGAGCGCCTAGCTCCGGGCGGCCGACGAATCTGTCGGTACCGGCGGCGTCGCCGGGAGCCGCGCCGCCGCGACGAGCCCACCCACGCCGACCACGGCCAGCACGCTCATCGCGACGGCGTAGGAGCGGCCCGGCTGCGTGGCCACGGCAGCGACGAGGATCGTCCCGGCGATGGCCGCGCCGAGCGACGACCCGAGGTTGGAGACGCTGCGCG
Organism: Cellulomonas sp. NPDC055163; assembly: GCF_053607065.1. Taxonomy (NCBI): domain Bacteria; kingdom Bacillati; phylum Actinomycetota; class Actinomycetes; order Micrococcales; family Cellulomonadaceae; genus Cellulomonas; species Cellulomonas sp. NPDC055163. The sequence goes on from NZ_JBSGSU010000005.1 coordinate 350,066, forward strand.
ACAGGCCGGAGATCTCGCCCTGCAGGTGCTCGGGGAAGCTCGACTGCACGATGTTGACCGAGGGGGTCAGCATCGCGCCGATGCCGAGCCCGATCAGGAACAGACCGGGCACGAACGCCCAGACGCTGTCGGAGAGACCCACGACCACGAGGAAGACGACGATGCCGACGATCGTGACGGCGAAGCCCGCCAGGACGAGCGTCCGCTGCGCACGCCGCTTCGCGAGGCGCTCGGCGGCCAGCGACGACAGCATCAGCCCGACCGTCGCCGCCGTGAAGACGACGCCGGTCTCGATCGCGTTGTAGCCCCGCACGACCTGGAGGTACGCGGAGACGACGAACGAGACGCCCATGAGCATCATCCACTGGACGTTCTGCGTGACCAGGCCCAGGTTGGACGTGCGGTTGCGGAAGAGCGCCGTGGACAGCAGCGGCTCCTTGCCGGCTCGCTCCTTGGCGCGCGTCGACGCGAAGAACCACACGAGCACGAGCGCCCCGGCGCCGACGAGGGCGAGCATCGCGACGACGTTGTCGTCGGCGAGCAGGATGCCCAGGACGACGAGGACGAGGCCGAGCGCGGACAGCACCGCGCCGCCGGTGTCGAAGGGCCGGGTCCGGTCGGCGGGCAGCGGGTCGTGCACGTACCTCTGGCTCAGCACAATGATCACGACGATGACCAGGGCCTGGAAGACGAAGGCCGCCCGCCAGCTGATCGCGGTCGTGATGAGCCCGCCGATGAGCGGTCCGGCCGCCGCCCCGATGCCGCCCATCCCGCTGATCGCCCCGAAGGCGCGGGCGCGGGAGGTCACGTCGGTGAAGAGCAGCGTCGTGAGGATGTAGACCGGCGGGATCAGCAGGGCCGTGCCGACGCCTTCCAGGATCGAGTTGCCGACGATGAGCACGCCGATCCCCGGCGACACCGCGCTGATCAGCGCCCCGACGCCGTACACGGTGAGTCCCACGTTGAGGCAGAGCTTGCGGCCGTACTTGTCGGTCAGCTTGCCGCCGGGGATCATCAGCGCGGCCATGACGAGCAGGAAGATCGTGATCGCGAACTGCACGCCCTGGACGGTCGTCCCCAGGTCCTCGCTGATGTCGTTGATCATCACGTTCATGTTCGAGCCGGCGAAGCTGCAGATGAACTGCGCCAGGGCGAGGGGGATCAGCACCCGTCGCAGGTCGGTCGACGGTCGCGTCGAGGCAGGATCGGCCACGGTCCCGCTCCTTCCCTCGGCGGCGCGGCACGGCCTCGGTCGCCCCGCGCGGATCGACGGGCCCGGAACCGACCCCTGGCCGCCAGCCTCACGGGCGCCGGAGCGACCCGGCATCGTCCGCGGCGCATGAGGTGCGCGGCCGCCCTCCCCCGGGCAAACGCCGAGACCGGGGCGTCGACGCGCTGGCGCGGTCGTTGCGCGGACGCCTACGGCGCGCAACGCTGCACGTGACCGGCGGGGCCGCCGCCGCCGCGTCGCGGGCCCTCCGGCGGAGACGGCGGGTGCGCGATGGTCGACGGCGGCGCGGACGACGGCACCCGCCGGGCGACCGACGCCCACCACCCGCGCCGCCCCCGGCGCTGGCTGCTCGTCGCGGTGGGCGTCGCCCTCGCGCTGGTCGCCGTCGTCGCCGTCCTCAACCGCGCCGGCGGCCGCGACGCGCTCGCCGCCCTGGACATCGAGTCCGAGCCGTGGGCGTACGTCGCCGTCTTCCTCCTCGTGCTCGGCGACGCGGTCATCGCCGTGCTGCCTGGGGAGACGACCCTGAACGCGGCCGCGACGCTCGCGGCGCAGGGGGTGTTGGCCCTCGGCTGGGTCGTCCTCGCCGGCGCCCTCGGCGCGGTCGTCGGCGACTCGACGCTCTACGCGATCGCCCGGCGGGCGGGCACCGCCGTCGGTCCACGGCTCGACGCCACGCTGCACGACCGGCGCGTCGCGGCCGTGATGGCGTCGATGGGCTCGAGCGCCCCGGTGCTCCTCGTCGCCGGCCGCTACGTCCCGGGCGTGCGGTTCGTCGTCAACGCCTCGCTGGGGCTCGCCCGGTACCCGTACCGGCGGTTCGTGCTGTGGTCCGCGATCGGCGGGACGCTCTGGTCGGTCTACACCTGCTGCCTCGCGTACCTCGTCGGTACCGCGCTCGCGGGCTTCCCGCTGGCCTCGATCGTGCTCTCCGCGACGATCACGACGGTCGGTCTCGCTGCAGTGTTCGTCGTCGTCCGGCGACGCCGTCGCTCCGCGCAGCCTCGGACCGCGGCCGGATCGGTGGGTCAGTCCAGCGAGTAGACCTTCCACTGCGGGATCCCGACGAGCAGCGGCCCGAAGCCGATGATGCCGCCGAGCGTCGCACGGAAGAAGAACGTCGTGAGGAGCGTGATGCTGAGCGTGCGCGTCCGGTCGAGGTTGAAGATCAGCGCCGGGTAGTCGCGCTTCTGCGGCGGCAGCAGCCGCTTGCCGAGCACGAGCGTCGCGCCGTTCACGAAGCCCACGGGCCACAGGACGTCGGCCCGGTCCACCTCGTCGTCGTCCCACCGGAGGATCTGCTCGAAGGTGACGCGGGCGAAGGCGCCGCCGAACGTCGTGCCGGCCTGCGTGCTCGCACCGAGGCCGAGCCCGCCGCTGAACGTCATCCGCGGCACCGAGACGAACGCATCACCCTGCGCCGGCATCCGCGCGGTGTCGAGGAAGTACTCGGACCTGAGCTGGAGCTGCCACTCCTCCGTCGTCGCCCAGATGGTCGGGCCGACGACGACACCGGACAGCTCGACGCCGCCGGGTGCGAACCGCCACGAGAAGCCCGGCACGGGCGAGCCCGGCGAGATGCTGTTGACCAGCGTCCCGGTGGTCCGCGCCCACCACAGGTCACCCGACGGCATCGCCGCTACTCCTGTGCGGTGTCGTCGGTGCGCGGGGAGCCGAACAGGACCGCCCAGGCCTCCGCGCGGCCCCTCGCGCGGAGCTCGTCGATGCGCCGGACGAGCTCCGCGAGCTCGGGCTCGGCGCCGAGGGTGGCGCTGCGCGCGACCGCCTGCTCCCGTCCGGCGTGCTGCGGTGACGGCTCGTCCGCGGGGCGGTCCGCCGCTCGCCGGAGCAGGTCCAGCACGGCCGGGAAGCCCTCGTACTCCCGGAGCTCCTCGTTGACCCGCTCACGGTGGGTCTCGGACTGATCGGCCATGGGGTGCTCCCGAGCGGACGGCGGTCCCCCTCAGTGCACACCGCGCCGTCGCCCGCGACAAGGACTGCCGCGACGTCTGCTCGCACGGGCAGACGTCGATCAGCCCGGGGCGCCGGCGGGCGCGCGCTCGTCCGGGTGTGACGTGGGCTCCGCTCACGTCCCCGTCGCACAGAAGAGGCCCGCCCCCACGTCCGGGACGAGCCTCTGACCTGCTGACACACTGTCGGGCTGACAGGATTTGAACCTGCGACCCCTTGACCCCCAGTGAACTTCAGGCGCCACCTCCGCTTGCGATGAAAAGGTAAAACCGCAGGTCAGCCGCCATTCACGTCCAGCGGCGTCCACCTTTGCCCAGCGGATTCTTGGCCAGTTAGGCTCTAACTTAGGCTCTACGCGGCAGTGCCGAGATGTGGTGGTGCCCAGCAGCGCTCGAAGGGGGTGCACCTGGTGGCCGAGCGCCGGCGCGACAAGGGGGACGGCTCGCTCTTCCACGACCGCACCGCCGGTCGCTGGGTCGGGCAGATCGACCTGGGCATTTCGCCGGACGGCCGTCGGCTGCGGCCCAAGGTGTACTGCGAGACCCGCGCTGACGCCCGCGCGCAACTGCAGGAGCTCCGCGACGCCCACGAACGCGGGGTCGACCTGACGCGTCGGTCGACGACGTTCGAGCAGCTGGTGGACCTCTGGCTCCAGAGGGGTCTTCAAGTAGAGGTGTCGGACAACACCCGGTGGAACTACGAACGCGTCCTGCGTGGGCAAGTCCTCGAGACCTTGGGCAGCAAGCGGGTCGTCGACCTCCGAGCAGACGACGTCGAAGCGATGCTCGACGCGCTCACTGACAAGGGACTCGCGGCCTCGACGATGCGCCACGCGCTCAACCTGACCAGGCGCGTGCTCACGTTCGGCATGCAGCGCGACCTTGTGCTCCGCAACGTCGCAGAGCCGGTGCAGCCGCGCCGCGGACCGAAGGCAGAGCGGTACGGGCTCACCGTGAAGCAGGCCAGGACGCTGCTGGCGGCTGCGTCCACCGACCGGTTGGGCGGTCTGATCACTGTCTCCCTTCTTCTCGGGCTCCGACCTGGCGAGGCAGCCGGTCTGACGTGGGAGCACGTGCACCTCAAGGGCAAGCGACCGCGGGTGACCATCGCTGCGAGCCTGCGGCGCACCCCCCTCGGCGTCATGGTGCTCGCGCCGCCGAAGACCCCGACAAGCCGGCGCACACTCGAACTCCCGCCCGCGGCAGTAGATGCGCTGAAGGCGCAGAAGAAGCGGCAGCGCCTAGAGCGAGACGCCGCCGGTCGCAGCTGGTCGAACAAGGACGACCTCGTGTTCACGACCGAGGCTGGCACCCCCCTCGACCCGTCGAACGTGCGACGCACCTTCCAGCGAATCGCGCGCCAAGCGGGCCTGGAGCACCTGCATCCGCACATGCTCAGGCACGCCGCGGCGAGCCTTCTCTCCGCCGCCGGCGTGCCGCTCGAGGAGATCTCCGACACCCTCGGGCACCGATCCGTGACGGTCACAGCGGAGATCTACCGACACCCGATCGCGCCGATCCGCTCGGGTCACATCGCAGCGATGAGCCAACTTGGTTCTCAGCCGTCGCGAGCAGCGCCGCGACGAACTCCCGACACCCGCAATGACGAGCGCCGCCGCACCGCGGACCCTCGATGACGGGTACGCGACGTCGACAAGTTCGTGGACCCGTCATCCGTGCGGCTATCACCGCTGGCAAGCATGGACGCCTCACCACACAGGAGGACGACCATGAAGGACACCGCCGGGCTGAGACTGACCGCGACCAGCTTGACGCCTACGCGTGCGCGCGCGAGAGAGATCGAGCCGCCCATCATCAACATCACACTGCAACCGGACGAACGGCGGGTCTTCTCGGTCCCTGAGGCAGCTGCGGTGCTCGGCATCGGGCGGAGCAAGCTCTACCAATTCATCGCCGCCGGCGAGATCCGGACCATCCACATCGGACGGCTCTGCAAGGTACCGGTATCGGCGATCGACGAGTTCCTCGCTTCACGCCCGTCGAGCGGTCCCTCCGCTGGCTGAGCGCACCCTTGGGTCGGTCGCACGAGTCGGTGTCCGCGTCAGCCTCTTCTCTCATCCGCGCCGCCGACCGACCTGCGGACTCAGTGCTCCGGGAGACTCGAACCCCTGACCCCCTGCATCGGAACGCCGGTTTCACGACTCGTAGCGACGGAGGCGCTACCTCGCCGCGACCGGCGGCGTCAGGGCGCGACCAGCAGGCCGCTCGGGCAGGCAGCTTTCCGTGTCGGAGCGGGAGGAGATCTCCCGCGGCTTGGCCGCCGGGCACAGCCTGCCCCGCGGCGCTCGACGTCGTCACGAGCGGGCGCCGCCTGCTGTGGACCGACGATGGAGCCATCTGGCGCTCAGGGCCCGAACGCGAGCACCTCGACGCCGCCGTCGCGCTGCTGATCGCTCCGGACGAGCGCCGCGGCCTGCAACCCATCGACCTCGCCACCATCCGCGCTTGGCTCGACGACTCGGCAACCGCGACGGCTGACCCACGGCTGTGAGTACATGTAGAAGACCTTCGCGTAGGCACGTGCTAGTGCGCCGCGTGTCTGCTCGTGGGAAGCCGCTCGCGCAGGGCGGGGACGCCTGTGCCGACGAGGGAACCGAGAGCTGCGGTCCGACCGGTGCAGGCGAGTAGCAGAGCCTCGGCCGTGCCGCTGACCACGGGACCCGCACCGTGAGCGAAGTCGATGTCGTGCGCCTCGAACCGCAGACCAGCCAAGGCGCCCTCGGGCACAAGGCCCGAGGGCGCCGTCATGAGGAACCGCAGTGAGCTGCGCAGACGCGGTCCGGGGATCTCGCGGTCCAGCTGCAATGGCCAGCGGATGTCCAGGCCGTGGACCAGAACGTCCAGCAACGGCGCCTCCGGACCCGATCCCGGCGGGGTGAACCGGGCCTCCGCTTTGCGATGCAGCACCTCGACGATGTCGTGGAAGGGACGCTTCGCGAGGCGCCGGGTCACCCGCTCGTTCGCGCTGTCGAAGTTCCCGCCCGCGAGCAGGACAGTCAGCACGACCCTGGGCGTGCTCACCTCCAGGGGCATGATCAGGTGCGCGAGCACGTCATGAACGCTCCAGGCCTCGCACAGGCTCCTAGTTGTACTGACCAGCAGCGTTGTTGACGCGGTCGATGGGTCGAGCGCCGCCGATGCCGAGGTGGGGTCGTTCTAGGTTGTAGTGGTCGAGCCAGGTGGGCAAGGCGTTGGCGCGTTCGGCGTTGCTGGTGAAGACGCGTGAGTAGGCCCATTCGCGGGCCAGGGTGCGGTTGAGGCGTTCGACCTTGCCGTTGGTCCAGGGGCAGTGCGGTCGGATGAACTTCAGCGTGATGCTCAGCTCGGCGGCGGCGTCCCGAAAGACGCGGGCGCGACGGTAGTTCTGGGCGTTGTCGCTGATCACGCGCTCGACGGTGATGCCGTGCGAGGCGTAGAACGCCGCAGCGCGGGTCAAGAACTCGGCGCAGGTGGCGCCCTTCTCATCGTGGTGGATCTCGGCGTAGGCCAGGCGGGAGTGGTCGTCGATCGCGGTGTGGACGTAGTCGTAGCCGATCGGGACGGCCTTGTGCCGGTCACCGACCCGGGCGACCCGTCCGTGGGCCTTCCAGCCGCCGCCATCGGGGATGCGCCCGAGCTTCTTGACGTCGATGTGGACCAGGGAGCCGGGGTGGTCGTGCTCGTAGCGGTTCGCCGAGGACCGGGTGGCACGGATGACCTGCCCGGTGAGCGGGTCGCAGTCGCGCAGCGCCGGGACCCGGTGACGGGCCAGGACCCGCCCGACCGTCGAGGCCGGCAGGCCCAGGTGGTGCCCGATCCAGACCGGCCCGCGCCGCGACAGCATCCGCGCGACCCGGATCCTGGTCTCCACGCACGCCGGGGTCCGGCGCGGGTGGGTCCGGGCCACGCTCGGGCGGTCCACCAGCCCGGGCCGGCCCTCGGTCTGGAAGCGGCGCCACCACCGCCACGCCGTGGTGCGTGAGACCCCCATCTCCGCCGCGACATGCGCGACCGGGCGACCCGCCGCGATCCGCGAGACGAGCGTGAACCTGCCGGCCGGGGTCAGCCGGGCGTTAGCGTGAGACACGAGAGACCTCCGTGGTCAGAGTCGGTTCCTAGACAGCTCCAACTCGACCCGGAGGTCTCTCGCTACGTCAACAACGATCTTGGTCAGTACACCTAGTCGCCTGCTGCTCAGGGGTCAGAGCGGCGAGCTGCTCCGCCAGTGCCCGCCGCTCGGCGGCGATCTCGTAGAACGCATCCATGAGCCGATCCTGGCATTCGACGTCACACCTCCGGACAGTACGCCGCAGACGAGCACCTCTATGGCGGCCACGACATCCGGCGCGAGCGGTGCACCCCAGTGGGTGGTACTGGCTCGCAGACGAGCCCGCGAGGGCGTTCCCCCAAGGTCAGATGAGCAAAACGGTGGCGTCCCCGGGTGTTCCGGGCTGGTCCATGCGTGCGACGGCGGCCACGGCGCGATCGCGCCCCTGCTCCTTGGCGGTATAGAGCGCGGCGTCGGCTCGTCGGACGATCTGCTCGGACGAGGGGCGGTCCTCGTTGCCGGCGATGCCGATGCTGCAGGAGACCCGAACGCCTGTGTCGCCTTGGGCAACGGCCCGCCGAAAGCGTTCAGCAGCGTCCCGTCCCTGCTCGACCGTGGTGTCCGGCAGGATGATCGCGAACTCCTCACCGCCGTAGCGGGCGACGAGGTCGGCGCCGCGAGCAGCCGAGCGCAGCGCCCGCGCCGCCCCGCGCAGCACCTGGTCGCCGACGACATGCCCGTGCTGGTCATTCACGGCCTTGAAGTGGTCCAGATCGACCAGCGCGACGGCGAGGGGTGCACCGCTGCGCTGGGAACGGAGGAGCTCACGTCGGAGCGCGTCGTCGAAGGCGCGGCGGTTGAGCGTGCCCGTCAAGCCGTCGGTCTGCGCCGCACGCCGGAGCTCCTCGACGAGGGTCGCGCGCGACAGTGCGAGGCCGACATGACCGCACGCCTGGACAAGTGTCTCGACCATCCGCCGCTCGACGCCTTTGGACTGCCGGCGCGCCACCTCGACCACGAGCCACCCCTCGCCGAGCTTGTCGAGGCCGATCGGTACGCACACCACGCCGCGCGCGCCGGGCAGGGCGTCCGTGAGCCACGGGTCAGCTAGCGGGTCGATCGCGCGCCGCAGGACCGGCCCACCTGCGGGTGCGACGCCCGCGAGCAGCGACGGGGCGTGCAGCGACTCGGGCGGTGCGAGAGGCGTGGTCACGGCTGCGCTGGTCTCCACGAGCGGGCTCAGCGCGGTCCCGGCTGCGGGCAGCAGAAGGACAAGGGCACGCTGCCCCAGAAGCTCCTCGACGGCCACGGCGACGAGTCTGCGAGCGATCTCGCGCGGCTCGTGCACCACCTCCAGCCCGACGACGAGGGAATGCAGCACCTCGGCGTCGTACCGTCGGCGGCGGAGCTCGCGTTCGTTGATGGCGGCGAACGTCGATGTCGCTGCGGCGGCGAGCCCGGACACGAGGACGAAGGCGGTGTACTGCCGGACGGGGAACGGCATCGGTGCCGCGGCGACAGCCCCGGTGTCGAGCCGCTCGATCGACAGGACGCACAGCACGACCAGCGCGTGCCAGACGACCACCTTCGCGCCGGTCCGGAACGACACGAGCAGGCTCACTGCAGCGACGTGCACGACGATCAGCCCGACCACCGGACCTGTGACCCCGCCGAGCGCGTGCATCGCCGCCCCGAGGAACGCCCCGTCCACGAGCAACGCCCCATTGACCGCGAGCACCGCGATCCGCCGCCCGGCGCGTGACGCGAGGGCCGTGATCGCACTCACCACCGCGTAAGCAGCGCACCACACACCCGCGCCGCCGGGCGGCGTGCGTGCTCCTGGCGTCAAGAACCACAGCGCGACCACGGCGCCCAGGAGGCCCACCCGCAGGCACGTGGACCACACGATGCGCTCGGCGAGCGGCACCAGTCCGAACCTCGAGGAGTGCGGCGTGCTGGTCATGAGGTTCTCCGCGGTGCGTCGTCGTCGATGAAGGGCAGGTTCGGGTCAGCGTGCAGCGGCGCGAGCGCGAGCTTGGGGTCCCCACTGTCGAGGCGGTCCTGCACCGCGAGGTACGCCGCCACGAGCAGCGCCAGCAGGAACGGGAAGCCCATGAGGGGCGCCACCTCGGCGATCACGCCCGCGATGCCTTCACGCGAGACCGGCCAGGGCGGTGGCGACGTCGGCTGTGCGGCGGCGCCGCCACCGTTCATCGGGACCTCGGTGCTCGCGCGGATCTCGGCTTCAGAGTCGGGCGTCGCCGCGCGCGACGCGCGGGCTGCAGGATCCGTGAGCGGCGCGCCGGTGTCCGGGAACGCCTCTTTGGTCGTCGCGCCGACGCTCGGCGGTCCGGAGGTGGGCGCTGACGACGCCTGATCTGAAGCCGGGTCTGCGGTTCGTCCAGGTCCAGGTCCGGGTCCGGGTGCGGCGGGTGGTGGGGTCGGGGGTTGTGGTGGGGGGGCGTCCATCAGGTACCAGACGAGGTCGGCGGAGGTCGTCAGACCCTGCGCGGCGTCGTCGCTGCGCAGCGCGAACGTGAAGCGGTACGTCACGCTCCCGTCGCCGGTCCCCGCCCGGAACGCGCGCATCGCCGCCGGGTCCGGCGGGCCGGCGCCGAGCTCGGCCAGCGAGCCCGCGAACACGGTCCTCCCCGTGAAGGCGGCACAGTCGCCGTAGCCGCCGCCGGCGCCTTCCTCGACGCGCACGTCGAGGAACTCGGCCAGGCCGGTTCCGGCGACGGTCGCCGAGAGCACGATCACGGCCTGCTCGGCCCCGGACCACGACACCGTGATGCAGGCGGGTGCCAGCTCACCCGGGGGCGAGGCCGTCCGCCTCGACCAGGGGCCCGGTCGCGTCGGTCTCGACCCAAGGACGCGCCGTCACCGCGACCGCCGGTGAGGCCCCGAGCATGAGAACGGCGACGGCGGGCAGCACAAACCGCAGGGCTCGCTCGGCCCAGCTCATGTGCTCCCCCATCGTGATGTCCGACGTCCCGCCTATCGGCAGCCGCGCTCACCGCCCAAGCCCTTCACCGGTGCTACGCGACGGGTGAACCCCGAGCTCACGGCTCAGCGTCCGGACCGCCCCGCCGATGGGCCGGAAGCCGCAGAGAGGCGGCTTCAACCGCCCTCCCTTGGAGAACCCGTGACCTCCCACCGCGCACGCCGCCGCCGGCGCCCGCTGTCCGCCGTCCTCGCCGCCACCGTCCTGATCGGAGGCAGCGCGTTCGTGTGGCAGTCGACGTACGCCGCGTTCTCCGCACGCACCACGAACCCCGCCAACTCCTGGGCCGCAGGCAACGTGAACCTCTCCGACAGCCGCGGCGGGCCCATGACGGGCACGGCGATGTGGAGCTCCGGCACCGCGTCCAACCTCAAGCCCGGCTCCACGAGCACAAAGTGCATCCGGGTCACCTACGGCGGGTCGCTCGCAGCCAACGTGCGCATGTTCGTTGCCACGGGCGACCTCACCGGCACCGGCCTCGGCAGCTACCTGCGGTTCACCGTGGACGAGGGCACCCAGGGCAGCGCCGACGACTGCGCGGACTTCGGCGGCACCGTCACCCGGCTCTACAACTCCGGGACACCTGGCACCACCACGGCGGGCGCCGACGGCTCGGACTCGGCGATGACCCTGGCCACGTTCGCCGGTACCAAGACGAACTACAGCAACGGCGTCAGCACGTGGGCACCGGCCACCGCCGGTCAGACCCGCACCTACCGGATCACCTGGACCGTGCTCGACGACAACGCAGCCGCCGGAACCACCGCGACCGCGAGCTTCACCTGGGAGGCCCAGAACACGTGAGGCACGTAGCCGCGCGAGCACCCGCGACACGCACCGCAGTCGCCGCGCAGGCCGCTCAGGCTCTCGCCCGCCTCATGCTGTTGCTCCTCGCCACGCTGATCCTGTGGTCCCTCACGCCCGTCGTGGTGGGGTGGCAGCCGCGGGCCGTGCTCACGGGCTCGATGGCGCCCGCGGTGAACGCCGGGGACATCGTCGTGACCGTCCCCGTCGCCCCCGCGGACGTCGCCGCCGGACAGGTCATCGCGTTCACCGACGCCACCCGACCGGGACGCGTCGTCCTGCACCGCGTGGTGCGCCTTGCCGCGGACGGTACGTTCACCACCCGTGGGGACGCCAACCCGCACGACGACTCCACGCCCGTGCACCCAGACCAGGTCCTCGGCGTGGCGCGCGTACGCATCCCCCAGATCGCACGCCCACTCGTCGAGGCCCACGCGGGCAACTTCGGCACCGTGGCACTCACCGCGGCCCTCATCGCAGCTGCGACCCTCATAGCACCCGACCCCGTCAGCGCGCTGACGGACCGGTCAAGCACCACCTCGCCGACCCGCCGGACGCTCCGGCGAGCACGCGCTCACCGCCGACGTCAGCCGAAGGAGCTCGAGCGATGAACGGCATCGCGACGTGCGCGACATGATCCCCCGGAGCGGGGGTGGGCCGTTCCTTCAGGACCCGAGCCTGGCCCGCCGATACGGAGACATGCCCCGCCCGCGCCACTCCTTCACCTCACGCTCGCGCAAGGTGCGGATCTCGTCGCGGTGCCTTCCCCTCGTCCTGGCCACGGTACTGGCCTTCGCGTCCCTGGCCCTCGTTGAGACGACCACCGCCGCGTTCACCGCGACACTGACCACGCCGGCGAGCACCCTGACAGCCGCAGAAGTCTTCCCCACCTATCCCGACACCGTCACCGAGGACACCCCAGACGTCTACCACCAGATGGAAGACCTCCGAGCCTCCACGACGACCTCTGACGTGGCCGACGCAACGTCGAACGCCCGAGTCGGCAAGCTCAACGGTGCCTCGAACGGGCCGGCGACTTGGTGGCGCTTCAACGCCGACACGACGTTCGCGGCCGACTCCTCCGGGGCCGTCGACTCCGGGGCACCGCAGGGCAGCGCCGTCCTCTCCGGCAGCGCCGGTCGCACCGGCGGACGCCTCCACCTGGACGGCAGCCCGGGCAGCTACGTCAAGGGCGCCACCGGGGTCCTCGACACCGCGCAGAGCTTCACCGCCGCGATCTGGGCCAAGCTCACCGACCTCGACGGCGACTACGCCGCGATGGCGATGGAAGGATCCGCACAGAGCGGGTTCGGGCTCATGTTTCGCGGCGCGTGCACGTGCTGGGAGCTACGCACCACCACCGGCGATACGGCACCGGACACCTCGGCCGGGGTGACCTCCACGCGCTCCGCCGCGAACACCGCGGCCGAGGAGACCTGGACACATCTCGCTGTCACCTACGACGAGGACACCCGCACCAAGACCTTCTACGTCAACGGCGTAGCGCAGAACGCGACATCTCAGTCCTCCACGTGGACGGGGTGGAAGGCGGCGGGGCACCTCGTCGTCGGACGTCAGACCGGCGGCGGCGGCCCCAGGGACTACTTCAAGGGCAGCCTTGACGAGGCCATCGTCTACCAGCAGTCCCTGACCGGCGCCCAGGTCGACGCTCTCTACGCCGGCGTCCCCACCGTGCAGTGGCACTTCGACGAGGGGAAGGGCACCACCACACGTGACCTCTCCGGCAACGGGGTCACTCCCACCTTCGGAAGCACCACAGGTGTGCAGTGGAATCTCGGTGGCCGCAGCAGCGCCGCCGTCAGGCTCGACGGAACCACCGACGGCTACCTCTCTACCTCCACGAACCCCGTGGACACGTCCAGGAGCTTCACCGTCTCCGCGCTGGTGAGGCTGAACAGCGGCCTGGCAGTCGACGGGGCCGACCACACGGTGCTGAGCCAGAAGGGGAGCATCACGAGCGGGTTCATCCTCCGGTACGCCGACGTCGACTCCACCACAGGCACGGACTTCCGGTGGGTCTTCATGATGCCGAGGACAGACAGCGCCAACCCGGCTGTCGACCAGGCGAGAGCACCAGCCTCGCTGAACGTCTGGACCCAGCTGACCGCCGTCCACGACGCGACCGCGGGCACGCTCTCCCTGTACGTCAACGGCAGCGCCGTCGGCACCACGACCGCGACGCACACGAGCACCTTCGTGTCCAGCGGCGGCCTGCAGGTCGGGCGCGCCTGGTCCGACAACACCTGGAAGGGCTACTTCCCCGGTCTTGTCGACCATGTCACCGCCTACCCGCACGCCCTCACCGCGTCCCAGGTCGCCACCCTCGCCACAGCCGACGATGCCTCGCGCTCCACCGCCCAGGTCCCCGGCGCGCTCACCGGCCCCGGGCAGGACCTGGCAGCGCCCCTCCAGGGCCTGGCAGCGCGCACCGCCATCGCTTATCGCGGCGTGGACGGCGGCTACAGCGGCTCCAGCACCTCTGCTGCGCTAGCCAGTCCGACGACGTTCACCGCGGAGTGCTGGTTCCGGACCACGACCACCACCGGCGGACAGATCATCGGCTTCAGCGAACGTTCGTCGGGGGTGATGGGCGGCAGGATCGACCGCATGGTGTTCATGACCGACGACGGACGACTGAACTTCGTCATCTCCGGCACCTTGGCCACCTCCGGCGAGGGCGTCCCGCAACTGCGCAGCCCCGCGGACAAGCCCTACAACGACGGCGCATGGCACCACGTCGCGGCCACGTTCACCGACGCCCCCACCACCGACCAACCCGGCGCGGCGCTGTACGTGGACGGCGTCGCCGTGGCTCAATCCACCATCGGCGCCGCCATCACCCCCGTGAGCTACAACGGCTACTGGCGATGGGGAGCCGCGCAGGTGCGGAACTGGACCGTAGATCCCACCACCAACGCCTTCACCGGCAGCATCGACGAGGTTGCCATCTACCCCTACGCGCTGACTCCAGGGAGAATCGCCAACCACGCCTTCTCCAACTTCTAGGCGTACGTAGCCGAACACAGGGCTGCTTCACCCCAGCACTGGACCGACCTCCACGTCCCGTACGGCTCGGCACCTCTCCAGCTCCCCGAGCCCAACCGCTGCAGCGCCACCTGCTCGCATTTGCGGGCCGCCGCGGGCCGCGATGCGCGGAACGCAGGCCAATCAGGCTCATGCGGCCTCGGCGGCGACCTCGACGACGAGCGGCTCGATGAGGGTGCGTCAGCGCTCGTGGGAGCTTCCCGCATCCGCGGATCGTTCGATCCCGACGCTCCGCGACCTGGCCGTGCTCGGGGTCGCCGTGCACGCCCACACCGCCGCGTTCCACGGTCCCAGCCCCGCGACGGCACGGTTGGTCGACCGCGCACGGCGCTGGCAGCAGCTCTCGGCCTCTCTCGCGACTTTCCGCAGCTCCGCCCCATCGGACGAGGACGTGCGCACTGACCTGACCGCGACGGCAGATCTGCTCTCCGCGATCGCCCCACTCGCCGGGCCGAGCCGGGCGAACGCGCCGGACCCGCAAGCGCGCCGCACCGGTGCCACCTTGAATGGCGCCATACGACTCATGACGGACGTGCCGGCGCCAGTTGCGGACCTGCGCGGTGCGCTCCAGCTCGTCGGGGGACGCCCAGTTGAACACCGGGACGAGGGTGTGGATGCGCGTCCCGGTCTCCTTCATCGCGCCGCGCACTTCCTCGATTGCCGCGTCGTCGGCCTTCGGGTAGCGGTGCCAGAAGAAGAAATCGGCGCGCGGGGAGAGCTCGACGTGCTCGTAGCCGAGCGACGCCGCGTGGCGCACCTCTTCCGCGACGGACATGCGCGCGTGGTACGTCTGCGGGTCGAGGCAGATCGTGACCATGAGATGCCTCCTCAGGCGTAGAGGGCGGGGCTTGTCGACCATGGCGACGGGGACGAGGCGGCCGTCCTCGCTCTCGAGCGACTGCACCCCCGCGTCGCACACAACGCGGCGGCGTAGCCGTCCCACGACGTCGAGCCGGTGTGCTCGCCGCGCTCGACGGCGCTGATCCACTGCTGCAGCTGGGCGTTGAACGCCTGGTGGAAGCGGTCGTTGTGGTCGCCGGTGATCCGGTTGCGGGCACCCGAGGCGTCCCGGCGCTCGATCCGGTGCTGGTCGGCGAGCCGGACGGCGCCGGGCTCCATGACGAGCTGGCACGGGATGTCGCCGGGCCTGCGCAGCGCGGGGCGTGCTCGCGACGGCGGTCACCTTGCGCAGCCGTCCGTCGAGATCGCGGTACCAGGTTAGGGCCAGGTAGCGGCCACCGAGGTCAGTGACGGCGATCTCACCGAACGTGCCGATGGCCAGCTCGGTCAGGGTCATGGTCGCCTACGTGGGCGAGGTCACGTCGGTGTCCATGCCAGCAGGTGGGCGCGGAGCGGCCCAACCACCGCTAGGCGGGCCGAGAGGCAGCCGTGACGGCTCGATGCCCGGCGGCGAAGTGTCCAGCAAATGTCCCGTGGCCACGTCCGGCTCCTGTGCTCAGGATCCCGACGTGGCCACTGACCAGCGCGAAGAGTGGAGCTGAGGGGACTCGAACCCCTGACCCCCTGAGTCGGAACGCCGATTTCACGATTCGACGGGCCTGCGGCTCATCTCGACTCATCTCGGCTGTGACCTGCGGAAACGTCAGGATCGGTGCGGTGCAGACCCTTCGATGCTAGACAGACTCAGCGCCCGCTGGGGCCTCCTCGCTGACAATAAGTGTCCATTAGATGTCCAGCGCCTCCGGTCCGCTCAGCGCCTCCCGGGTTCGCCGCGGGCGACCCGACCCACTGGTCGGGACGCTACGCCGCGAAGGGCTCCGCCCGATCATCAGTCGTCGATGTCGACGCCGTGACCCACCGCCAGCGAGGCCAAGCCCGACTCGAATCCTTGCCCGACCGCGCGCAGCCTCCAGACACCATCGCGGTCATAGACGGTGGCGAGGATGAGTGTGGTCTCGGTGCTTGCGGCGTCGAGTGTGGACCGGGCGACGGCCGTGCCCTCGTCGGTGCGCATGACGAGCTCGATCGCGCCGAGCTCGCCGAAGGTGCCGTGACCGTCGAGTGCGGCGGCGATGACGACCCGTGTGCGGTCCTCGGGCAGGAGGTCCGGTCGTAGCTGCACCAGAGCCTCGCCGGGGGCGTCGCTGAGAAGCTCGACCGCTACGGTGGGGTGGACGGGGTTGTTGTAGAAGCAGAAGTCGCTGTCGTCCGCGACCTGCTCGTCGTCGTCCACGACGAACGCCACGACGTCGACCTCGAGTGTCGAGGTACCTGTGGTGTCCCACTGGACACTGAGTGTCCAGCCCGGCGCCGGGCGCAGGTCGGTCACGGCGCCGCGGGTGAGAACCACGCTCTCGCTCGGGGGCGTCGCGACCGACGGGGCTGTGGCGGCCGCGGGCAGTTCCTCGAGCGCTGCCGTCAGCGTGCGCCGTGGCACAGGTTGAAGGTTGACGTCGTCGAGCCAGCCGAGAGGCAGTGCTGCGGCTCGGCTCCACCTCGCGTCCTGCTCCGCGCCGGCCAGCGCCACGATGTCGGTGACGCTCGCCGACAGGTAGACCGCCGGCTGCCCCCCGAGCTCGGCGACGCGAGCACGGACGGCCGCGGCGTGCTCGTGTGGGCCGCCGAGTACGAGCACGCGGCGTCCGTGCAGACGCCCGTGGGGCTCCTTCCGGGCCGCGTTGGGCGCGGCGGGCGGCCGCGGGTGGTGCCGGGTCGCGGTCGTCGCCTTGGGTGTGCCTGGCTGGACGTGGGACAGGCGACGGACGAACTCGTGCTCGGACAGGGTCGGGGTGGCGTGCGACCTGCCCGCCAGCGCCTTGCCTGTCGAGCTCTGCGCGTCGTTCGTGACCAGCACACTAGTTCGGCTGCTCACGGAGTTCATGACGTCGAGGCCGGCGTCGATCGCGTCGCGGACGAGCGCCTCCCGCGGGTGTGTCGTCGCCCCGGTGAAGACCACCGTCATCCCCTGGACCAGGGCTGAGCCAGGAGCGAGGCGCCCGGGGTGCTTCCACGGACACGGACGTCGAGGTGCTCGCGCTGGGTGCACCACCCGCTCGGCATCATCCGTGTGGGCAACCACGGGCAGCCGGAGACCCAGTCGAGCAGCAGCGACCAGGGAGTGCCGGAGCACTTCTGCGACCACCCGCGTGTCGTCCAGGGCGTCGTGCGCGCGGAGCTGTTGCACACCCCAGTACCGGGCGACCGACGCCAGGGACAGGCTCTCCACCGGCACGTCGAGGCGACGGGTCAGCGCCAGCGTGCACAGACGCCCGGACGCCGTCAGTGGCGAACGGGCACGGGTCGCCTCGGCCGAGAGGAATCGCCAGTCGAAGGCGGCGTTGTGCGCGACCAGCACCCGCCCGGCCGTCATCTCGCGCACCCGGTGCGCCACCGAGTCGTACCGAGGCGAACCGGCCAGCCGGGCGCGCGTCAGCCCGTGGATGTGCACCG
This sequence comes from Cellulomonas sp. NPDC055163, assembly GCF_053607065.1. NCBI lineage: Bacteria > Bacillati > Actinomycetota > Actinomycetes > Micrococcales > Cellulomonadaceae > Cellulomonas > Cellulomonas sp. NPDC055163. Next base: position 367,600 of record NZ_JBSGSU010000005.1, read on the forward strand.
GTCCGGGGTCGCAGCCCGGGTCGAGCAGCTGCGACCAGGACTCCTCGAGCGCGCCATGGGCATCGAGCTGCATGACTGCAATCTGCAGCACGCGATCCGCAGAGGCGTTCAGCCCCGACGTCTCGACGTCCACCACCGCGCACCCGTGCGGGTACCGCTGTCCCACCAGCGCCGGTAGAGGACCAGCTCCAGCAGTCAACGTCATGGCGCGACGCTAACGCGGCTCCATCGACGGGCCCGTCCGGTTCGCGGGTGAAAGCGGACCGGTCCGAGCTGCCGCCTTCGAGGACCCGACCGACAACTGATGCGTGCCGTCTTGAGAGGCCCAAGCCGACGAGGCACGATCCACCTCCACCTCGTCATCACCCTCCGAAGACGCCCGGCCGAATGACGAGGGGAACGTATCGCAGGTGCGCGTGGCCGTCATCGTGCGCGCGCGTGGCCGTCATCGTGCGCGCGCGTGGCGGTCATCGTGCGCGTCATCAGCGATTCGTCGCCGTCATCGGCACGGCTACACCCGGTGCGGATTGTCTCCCGTGTCCAGCGACGCGAGGAGGCCATCATGAGAACCAATGCAGGGCGACTGACGGACGAGGCGTGCGCCCCACGCATCACGCGTGACCGGCAAGGGCTGCTCGGCGCCCTCGCCGCCGTCGACGCGGAAGGCTGGGACTCCCCCGCCGGCACGGCGCTGCTGCAGTACGTCCGAACGCAACTGGTGCGGCCCCTAGCGATCGACCTCGGCGTGCGCGGCGCCGCTGCGTCCCAGGCGGAGGCGACGGCGTGGGAAGCCGTGTGGGTCGCGATGACGAAGCCCTCGCTGCGCTCTGCGGGCTCCCCATGGGGAGTGCTCTGGCAGGTGGCTCGCCGCGCCGTGCTCGGCGAGGTCGTGGCGGCGCAGTTCGCGACGAACGAGCGCCGCGCGCGCACCCTCGCGGCCGCCGTACGAACCGGAGAGCTGAGCCCACCGATCGCGCTCGAGGTGGTCATGGCCGAAGGCCACGAGCCCGCGAGCGCCGACTCCGGACCTGTGGGCGAGGTCGTCTGGCGCGAGCTGCTCGCATCCGCGGATCGCGCCTTGGTCGACGTGGGGTGGCCGGCCGATGAAGCGGCTCGGATCGTTGACGCCGTGCTGTACATGCCGACCACGCCGGACACCCGGTGCACCATCGTCGGCTGGCGACTCCTGGCGGTCGACCTGGGTGTGCCGCCGTGGCAGGCTCGTCGCCTCGCGCTGGCTCTGCGCGGCACCGCCGCGGCGCCGGGAGTATTGCCGCTTCTGGTGACCGATGGTCAGTCCGCACTTCGTCACGAGCGTGTGCGGAGCGCCCTGCTGGCGACGCGGGACCGGTCGCGGCCCTCCGATGCTGGGAGCGAGCGACGCCGGGCGGCGTAGAGCGCGCGTCATGCACAGCCGGCACATGGGTGGAGTTATCCACAGATGCAGGCGCGGCCATCGCATGTTGTCCCTCCCGTGCGCCTACCTGCTGTCATGAGGACTGCGCGAGAGCACCGAAGTGCGGGAACGACGGGGTTCCCCGGTTCCGCGGGTTGGGTGTGCAATGGGAATCAGCCCGTCGGTGTCGACGGGCAGCGTGTGGGTCATGTGCGGTCCGCAGGGGGCGGTGATCGCCGATGAGTCAGCGGTCGAGAACAGTTCGCGCCTCGCTGGTGCTCGTGTGCCTCCTGACCGCGGGCTGGCTCGCGTCGTGCTCACCCGGGGACGCTGAAGCGGACCCCTCGCCGACGCCGACATCGGTCGAGCCGTCGAGCCCGACAGAGACACCCACTCCGACGCCTGATCCCGCAGTCGCCGCGGCTCAGACCGCGATCCTCGATGCGTATCGCGGCTTCTGGGCGGCGCAGGTGGCCGCCCTCGGTGATCCCGTGGCGGATCCGCCGGCGGAGCTTGCTGTCTACGCCGTCGACAAGGCATTCGCCGGAGTCGGTGAGGCGCTCTTCGAGTACAGGCGTCAAGGAATAGTCATGGTCGGGGCTCCCGGACTCGATCCGGTCGTCGACACCGTTGAGCTCGCCACCTCGACCGCTCACGTCACCGACTGCGTTGACTCGAGCGACTGGACGCCGATCTTCCGTGACACGGGAGAATCTGCCGCGGCCCAGAACCAATCCCCTCGACTCGTCGTCGAGGCGTGGGCGATCGTCTACGACGGCCGGTGGGTCATCCGAGAGACGCTCATCCACCGGGACCAGCCGTGCTGAAGCGCACAAGGGCGATGGGCGCGGCGCTGCTGGCAGCGCTGCTCCTCTGCGCAGCCGCATCCTCTGCCGCGAGTGACCCCGCGCCTGTCTGCCCGCCCACCGTGACTACTTGCACGGTCTCTGTTGAGCGACCGGGGGCACCGAGCGCTCCAATCGGTGCCAACAAGCCTGCTCCAGGCGCGCCCGGCGAGCGCGTGTGCGTAGTGGATCTCACCGGTCAGACCGTGCCATGTAGCAACGCCTTTGGTTGGTTCAACGACTCCGACGACTGCTACTACAGGCTGCTCGACCCGCAGCCGCCGGCGGATGACCCTCTGTGGGAGGGGAACTACCCGAACGGCGCCATGTACCAGGTGAGCTGCACCGGCACGCTGCCCGGAACCAATGGCGGCTGGACGTGGCTGCCGACGCCGCCTCCCGGCTTCGGTGGTATCTCCGTGACGCCGGCGGAGCTTGCGTCGCGCGCGGTCGATCAGATGCAGCTCGCGGGTCCGGCGATCGGGATCACGGTTCCGCCGGACCGGCTGGGGCTGGTCGGCGTTCCCGTCTGGTTGTGGACCGAGGTCTCGCCCACGACGTGGGGGCCGAACTCGGCGACGGCGTCCGTCCCGGGGCTGTCGGTCACCGCCACGGCTCAGGTGTCGGAGATCCGGTGGGACATGGGCGACGGCAACGCGGTCGTGTGCCCGAACGCCGGGACACCCTGGTACGAGGGCGGCATCGAGTCACCGACCTGTGACTACGTCTACGAGCAGCCCTCGGCCGGTCAGCCGAACGACGCGTACACCGTCACCGCGACCTCCACCTGGGACGTCACCTGGAGCGGTGGAGGCGCGTCCGGATCCCTGACGCTCACGCGCTCGTCCTCGACGACGGTGCGCATCGGCGAGCTTCAAGTGCTCGTCACCGGTTGAGACCCTCTCCCACGCGGGCACGTCATCGGAGCACCACCATGACGACAGGCACCACCCCAACCTCCACGGCCACGAACGGCCGGACGACCGCTCCCCTGCGCGCACCCGTCCTCATCCCGCCGAGAGCGCGGCGCCGCCCCGGGCTGATGGTGGCCGGCATCGTGCTCGCCCTGGTCGGCGCACTCGGGGCGGCGTGGCTGGTCGCATCGGCCAGCGACCGCACCGCAGTGGTCGTCCTGGCGCGCGACGTCCCGTACGGCGCGACGTTGACCGAACAGGACCTGACCGTGGCCGATGTGGCGCTGGACCCGACGATCGAGTCGATCCCCGCTGACCAGCTCGAGGGGCTCGTGGGGGAGGTTGCGGGCGCGACGCTGGTGACCGGCTCGGTGCTGGCGCCCGCGCAGGTGCAGCCGGTCGGTCCGCCGCTCCCCGGGGAGGTGCTCGTCCCGCTCCCCCTCGAGCCGGCTCGTATGCCAGCTGGCGGGCTGACCGCGGGCGACCGGGTGCTGGTCGTGGACACCCCAGCGGCGCAGGCCGAACCGCCGAACGGCACACCGGTGACGCTCGAGGCGAGCGTCGCCCGTGTCGGTGCGCCGGACCTCAATGGTGTTGTCGTCGTCGACCTCGTCGCCGCGACCGAGGACGGCCCCGCTCTGGCCGCTCGGGCAGCGACAGGCCGGTTCGCGCTCGTCATCCTTCCTGCTGGGGAGGAGCGATGACGTTGCTCGTGCTCTGCTCGGCGTCCGGGGCGCCGGGAGTGACGACCACGGCCCTCGGGCTGGGGTGGGTCTGGCCGCTGGTGCACCCCGAGCGGCGGGTGCTCGTCGTGGACGCCGACCCCGCCGGGTCCGGGGTACTTCCGGGCTACCTGCATGCCGGGGTCGTCGCGGGCGGTGGTGTCCTGGCGCTCGCCGCCGAGCGGAGCCGCCCCGGACCAAATGCGTTCCTCGATGAGGCACTCGCGCTGGACCCGGGAGCCAGTCGTATGGTGCTGCTGGGGTTCACCTCGACCGCGCAGGCTCGGGCAGTCACGCCGGTGTGGGAGGCGCTGACCGATGCGGCTCGTGTGTTGGACGCGGCCGGCGTGGACGTGGTGGTGGATGCCGGTCGCCTGGGCCACCGCTACGAACCGGCCGTCCTGCTCCAGGCTGCCGACGCCGTCGCGGTCGTGCTGGCCTCGAGCCTCCGTGCCGTGACGACGACCGCTGCCGCGCTGCGCGACCTGCGTGCGTCCCGTGGGCCGGGGTCGCGGACGACAGCCGTGGTGGTGGGCGAGCGGCGGCCGTACTCGACGCGTGAGATCAGCACCGAGCTCGAGCTCGAGCCGCTGCCGCCGGTCGCGGTCGATCGGTGGGCGGCGGGTGCGCTGGCGGAGGCCGGGTCGACGGGCTGGAGGTTCGAGCGCTCAGCCCTGCTGCGCTCGGCCCGTGACCTGGCCCAGCACCTGCGCATCGCGCCCACGACAGTGCCGTCGGCGGTCGGGTCATGAGTCCGCAGGACTGGTGGGGACCAGACCCTCACGTGGCGCGACCGGCGAACGGCACCGCCGCCGTGAACGGCCACTCTCGGGTCGCTGAGCTGGCCGACCTGGCTTCGTCTCGCGTGGGAGATCAGCGCAACGGCGCCACGCGGGACGCCGAAGGTGCGGCCACGGCGATCCCGAGGTCACTGAGCGAGCCGGAGAGCGGCTCGGTCGAGGCTGGCCCTGCGGCGCCGGACCCGGCTGTCGTGCGCCAGGTGCGCCGGTCCGTCGCGGAGCGCCTGGCCGCGCGCCTGCAGGTCGAGCAGGTCACCGACCACACCGCCCGGCGCGAGCTGGCGCGGGCGCTGGTCGCCGACGAGCTCGCCGAGCACGCCCGGCGGCGGGTCCGTGAGGGCGCGGACCCGTGGCCGGTGGAGGCGGAGATGGCCATGGCGCGCGCCGTCATGGCCGCACTGTTCGGCCTCGGACGACTGCAGCCGCTCATCGACGACCCGGACGTGGAGAACATCGAGGTCGACGGGCACGAGTCCGTGTGGGTGTCCTACGCCGACGGCCACGACCGACAGGCCGCGCCGGTCGCCGAGTCCGACGACGAGCTCATCGAGATCGTGCAGCTCCTCGCAGCGCACCACGGGTCGGCCGAGCGCACCTTCTCCTCCGCCCACCCGGCCCTGCACCTGCGCCTCGACGACGGCTCCCGCCTCGCGGCGATCGCCTGGGTGACCCCGCGCCCGCACCTGGTCATCCGCCGGCACCGCGTCCGCGACGTCGACCTCGACGACCTCGTCCGCCTCGGCACCCTCGACACGGCACTGGCCGCGTTCCTGCGGGCCGCGATCGGCGCGGGTAAGAACATCGTGGTCACCGGGCTGCAGAACGCCGGGAAGACAACACTCATCCGCGCGCTGGCCAACGAGTTCCCGCCGATGGAACGGTTCGCCACGATCGAGAAGGAGTACGAGCTCCACCTGCACGACCTCCCCCACCGCCACCCCCGCGTCGTCGCGATGGAAGCCCGCGAGGGGTCAGCCGAGAAGGACGCCCACGGGCGCCGAGCCGGTGAGATCACCCTGACCGACCTCGTCACCGACGCCCTGCGGATGAACCTGCGCCGGATCATCGTCGGCGAGGTCCGCGGCCCCGAGGTCCTGCCCATGCTCGAGGCGATGTCCACCGGCGACGGGTCGCTGTGCACGCTGCACGCCCGCACCGCACAGCACGCCATCGACCGCATCGTCACCCTGTGCCTGTCCGCGGGGGTGTCCATGACGGAGGCCTTCGCCTACCGGCTCCTGGCCGGGTCGGTCGACCTGCTCGTGCACCTCACGCTGCTCGACCGGTCCGCGACGGGTGGGCCGAAGCACCGGTTCGTGTCCCAGGTCGTCGAGATCAGCGGACTCGGCGAAGGCTTGCGACCTACGACGACCAAGGTGTTCGGCCCCGGTCCGGACGGGCGCGCGGTCCCGCTGCACCGACCCGCATGCCTCGACGACCTCGTCCGCGCCGGCTTCGACCCGGCATTCCTCGACCACACCGCCGGCACGTGGACCATCGGCATCGACGACCGGAGGACCCAATGAAAACCCTCCTGGCCGCGGTCGCCGGCGCGTGCACGCTCACCGGGCTGCTCCTCGTCGTCCTTGGCGCACGCCGCACCGCTGTCCCGGTCGAAAGCGCGTCGCGGCGCCGCTGGCGTCACGGCCCGGCACGCGGAGCTCGGGCGGGGTGGGCGCGGTGGCGGTGGCCGATCGGGGGCGCGGCCGGCGTGCTGGCGTGGGCGATCACGGGATGGCCGGTCGCTGGGGTGCTGCTGACGATCGCCGTCGTCGGCCTGCCGGTCCTGCTGGGGACGAGCAAGCTCGCCGCGCGGCGGATCGCGCGCGTGGAGGCGATCGAGGAGTGGGCGCGCCGGCTCGCGGACATCCTCGTCGCCGGGGTCGGGCTCGAGCAGGCGATCACCGCGAGCCTGCGCACCTGCCCACCGGCGCTCCAGCCGGAGGTCACCGCACTCGTCGCCCGCCTGTCGGCGCGCTGGCCCGCCGAGCCGGCGTTGCGGGCGTTCGCCGACGACGTCGACGACGCCTCCGCCGACCTCGTGGTGGCCGCCTTGGTGCTCGCCTCGCGCCGCCACGGTCCCGGCCTGGCCCGGGTGCTCACCGCGGTGGCCGACTCCGTCGCCGAGGACGTCGCAGTTCAACGCAAGGTGGAAGCCGAACGGGCGAAGCCCCGCACGACCGCCCGCGCGATCACTCTCATCACCGTGGGCGTCCTGGCGTACGGGGCGTTCAACGGCACGTATCTCGCCCCGTACGCCGACCCCCTGGGCCAGCTCGTACTGGCCCTCATCGCAGCGGCGTTCGTCGGCTGCCTCGCCTGGATGCGCGCCCTGACGCTCTCGGCGCCCGAGCCGCGGTTCCTCACCGCACGCACGGAGGCGGCCCGATGAGCGTGTGGCCCGTCCTGCTCACCGGCGCCCTCCTCGGCGTCGGGCTCATCACTCTCGTCGCGGCCCTCGCACCGGCGCCGCCGAACCTGCACGCCGCCCTCGCCAGGCTCGACCCTCGGGCTGCTGCGTCTCGGCCCGATGGGCCGGCGGTGCGGCGAGTCGGTGCACGGCTCACCGGCGAGCTCGAGCGTCGACTGCTCCCACGCCTCGTCGAGACCCTCGGCCTGCGCCGGTTCACCGCGGACCTGCGGATGCTCGACGAGACACCCGAACAGCTCGCGGCGCGCAAGGTCGGCCATGCGGTCCTCGGTGTTGCCTTCCCCGTGGTCCTGACCCTCGCCGCAGCGCTCCTCGGGGTCCGGTCGCCCGTCGTGATCCCGGCGGTGGCGGCTCTGGCGCTGGGCGCGCTGCTCTTCGTCGTTCCCGACCTCGACCTGCGGCGCCGTGCAGCGATCGCGCGAGCGGACCTGCGCCGCGCCACCTGCGTGTACCTCGAGCTCGTCGCACTCGAGCGAGCCGCCGACGCCGGCATCACCGAGGCCCTCGACCGCGCTGCCAGCATCGGCACCACCCGTGAGTTCACCCGCATCCGCGACGCACTCCTGCGCGCCGAGCTCACCGGACGGCCCTCCTGGCAGGGCCTGGCCGACCTCGCCGAGGCCACCGGTGTCCCCGAGCTCGGCGACCTCGCCGACATCATGGCGCTCGCCGGTCACGACGGCGCGGCCGTCTACGCCACCCTGCGCGCCCGCGCGGCCTCGCTGCGCACGCAGCTGCTCACGGCCGCGACCGCCAAGGCCAACGCCGCCTCGGAGCACATGGTCGTCCCGACCACGCTTCTCGGGGTCGCGTTCATGGCCCTGCTCGCCTACCCGGCGTTCGTCCGCATCCTGTTCGGCTGACCGCACCACCAGGAGGGAACCGTGCACACCTTCGCCGCCCTGATCATCCTCAACGGCTACGTCGCCGGCGCCCGCCGGCGCGCCCGTGAGCGCGTCCCCGATGCCGAGCTCGGCGCCACGACGCTCGAGCTCGTCATCATCACCCTCGGCCTGATCGCCGTGGCGACCCTCCTGGTCGTCGCCGTCACGGCCGCCGTGCAGCGACGCGTCGACCAGATCACCTGAACGCCCCCGCCCCGATGACGACACTGCGCGCACCGGTGATCCCGGCGGCCCTGCCGTCGAGGCGACTGCAACGCGCCTTCGCGAGCGGGTCCGAGCGGGGGTCGGCGAGCGTGGAGCTCGCGCTGCTGTTCCCCGCGCTGCTGCTGGTGGTCACCTCGCTCGTCCAGTACGGGCTCTGGTTCCACGCCCGCTCGCTCGCACTCGCCGCGGCACAACACGGCGTCAGCGTCGCCCGCACCTACGACGCCGACCACAGCACGGCGCCCGCCGCGGCGCGAGCGTTCGTCGACGCGCACGGCGCCGACACCCTCGTCGATGTCGCCACCACCCCGATGAGCCCAGGCCCCGGCGAAGTTGGGGTCGAGGTCACCGGTCGCGCCATCTCGATCCTCCCCGGTGTCCCCGGGCCGGCGGTCCGGCAGGCCGCCGAGGCTCCGATCGAACGCTTCACCACAGCGGGCACACCATGAGGGCGCCGAGTCAGGATCGCGAGCGCGGGAGCGCCACGCTCGAACTGGCGATCATCACCCCCGCGCTCCTGCTCGTGCTCGGGCTGGTCGTCGTCGGTGGCCGCGTCCAGGTCGCGTCGGGCGCCGTCGAGCACGCCGCGTCGACCGCGGCACGCGAGGCCTCCCTCATGCGCACCGGCACCGCGGCGCACGCCGCAGCCACCGCCGCCGCCGCGCGCGAGCTCGACGGGCAGGACCTGCGCTGCGCAGCGACCAGCACGACGGTGGACACCTCCGGGCTCACGCGCCGCGTCGGGCAGCCCGCCACGGTCGCCGTTCACCTGACGTGCACCGTGTCGTTCGCCGACCTCGCACTGCCCGGGCTGCCCGGTGCGCGGACCCTGACCGCCACGGCCACCTCGCCGCTCGACCGGTTCCGCGCACGATGACCACCCACCCGCGCCACGCCCAACACCCCGACCGGGAGGCCGGGTCGATCAGCGTGTTCGTCGCCGTCGCCTCGCTCGGGCTCCTGGTCCTCATCGGCCTCGTCGTCGACGGCGGCGTCAAGATCCGCGCCGCGCAACGCGCCGACACCGTCGCCGCAGAGGCCGCCCGCGCCGCCGGCCAAGAAGTCGCACTCTCCGCGGTCGTCGGAACGCAGACCGTGGGGGTCGATCGGAACGCCGCGGTGAACGCAGCGAACGCCTACCTCGCCACCGCCGGCGAGTCCGGCAGCGTGCAGATTAGCCCCGACGGCACCACCGTCGAGGTCACCGTGACCACGACCGCGCCCACCGTGTTCGTCTCGCTCATCGGCATCCCGAGCGTGACCGCCACCGGCTACAGCGAGGCCCGCCTCATCCACCGCATCTCCGCGGAGCAGCCATGACCCCCACCTACGCGCCCACCCCTCCCCGACCCCGAAGCGCCGGCGACCTCGCCCGCGGCCTCGCCGCGGCCGCCGCGCTGGCCGGGTTCGTCATCGGCGTGCCGCTCCTGCTGGCCGTCATCGCCCCGCTGCGCCTCCCGCAGACCTGGCCCACCTGGACCGCCGTGAGCGAAGCGCTCATGCGCCCGGATGACGGGTCACTGCTGCTCGGGCTCCTGGCCATCATCGCGTGGACCGGCTGGGCCGCATTCACGGGCAGCGCCGTCATCGAAGCCGCCGCGAGCCTGCGCCACGTCCCCGCACCGTCACTGCCGATGCTCAGCTGGGCGCAGCACCTCGCCGGCACGCTAGTAACGACCGCCGGGCTGCTGCTCACCACCGCCGCACCCGTCATCGGCTCCAGCACCGCCACGCCACCCGTCATCGCGACCGCACCCGACTCAGTGCAGGACACCCACGACTCCTCGATGACGGGTTCCTCAACGGCGATGACGGGTTCGGACCGGGCAGCAACGGAACCGGGCTCCACGATGACGGCTTCGGCCACGGACGCACCGACGCGGCCGGCGCCGACAGCACCGGCCGCTGCGATCCAGGAGGAGATCAGCGCCGGGCACGCGCCGAACTACCCGGTCGTCATCGTCGAGCGCGGTGACACCCTGTGGTCCCTCGCCGAGCGTCACCTGTCCTCCGGGCACCGCTATACCGAAATCCGTGACCTCAACCTCGGCCTATCCCAACCCGACGGACAGACCCTCACCGACAGCCACTGGATCTACCCCGGCTGGCGCCTGCGCCTCCCCGCCGACGCCGTCAACCTCCCCGTCGACGCGACGGGGACGCAGACGGGCGGCGGTTTCCCCGCCGCAGCGCCGACGCCTTACGAGGTCGTCCCCGGCGACACGCTGTGGGACATCGCCGCCATGCAGTTGGGCGACGGAGCGCAGTACCCCGCGGTCTTCGACATGAACGCCGGAGTCCCGCAAGACGACGGCCGCACCCTGACCGACCCCGACCTCATCCACCCCGGCTGGCAACTCCTCCTGCCGGCACAGGACCTTGCGCCCAGCGAGGCGCCCGCATCCGCCGTGGCAGCGCGAGTTCCGGCCGCCGAACCGCCGGCGCACGCAAGCGACCAGCCACCACCGCACGATCAGCAACAGCGGGGAGCGGACGGTGTCCCGTCGCCCGACTCAACCCCGCCGACAGAGGAAGAACCGGCCGTACAGGGCGACGAGATCCGAGTGGGTCACGCCCCGGAGACTGACGGTGTGACCGATGAGGCGGAGCCTGCCGCGTCGGTCACCAAACTCGTCCTGGGCCTCACCGGACTGGCTGCCGCCGGCGTCATCGGGGAACTCACTCGGCGCCGCCGCCTTCAACACCGCCGACGGCGCACCGGCGAACGCATCCCGCTCCCGGCCCCTGGAAGCCCAGCCGACGCGGCCGAGCGGACGCTCCGCACGGCCACCGCTGCGATGTCGATCCCTCAGCTCAAGACCGCCCTGCTCAACCTCGCTACCCGCGCCTACCGCGCCGAGCGCGACCTCCCCCGCATCACCACGCTCCACCTGAGCGGCACGCGCCTCGAGCTCCACCTCGCCGACGACGACCCCGAACCACTTGAACCCTTCACCGCAGACGAACCCCGCGTCTGGAGGGCTAGCACCGCCGCGTTGGTGGGCGACGTCCCGCTCGACGACGACCCCGACCGCCCTGAGCCCTACCCGGCACTGGTCACCCTCGGACATACCGACGACGCCACCGTGATCGCCAACCTCGAAGCCGCTGGCACCCTCGCCGTCACCGGCGACCCGGACGCCGCCCACGACACCCTCCGCGCGATCATCACCGAGCTCGCCACGAGCGACCTCACCGGCCGCGTCGCTATCCTCACCGGACCCGAGTTCGCAGGCCTCGCCGCCGCCTCCGACCCCGCACGCCTGCAGTGCGCCGATACGACAGCGCTCCCCGCGGAGCACGCCGACCGAGCCCGGTCGATCGCAGCGGTGCTGGGAGCCAACGGCATCGACGACACCCTCCAAGCCCGGTCGGACCGCACCGCCATCGACACATGGCTGCCCGTCGTGTACCTGGACACCCCCCTCGGACACGCAGGATGGCACCCACCGACGCCCTGGTCCGGCTCGGTCCTGCTCACCACAAGCTCACTCGACGGCTCCTGGACGCTGACGGTGGGGGCCGACGGCTCCGCCGCGCTCGAGCCAGCGGGGACAGAGCTCACGGCGCCTCGATTGACAGCGGACGACTTGAGCCGCATCACCGACCTGCTGGCGACGGCAGAAGCGGAGACGGCCTCGCGATCGGAGCCCGGCTCAAAGACGACCGACGACGTCGATCAGGACGAACCCGCCCGCGCCCTGGCAGCAATCTCGGCCCCGGACGCCTCCGCCCGTACGGGCGTCGGGAAAGGCACAGGGTTGCGCATCAATGTCCTCGGCCCCATCGAGGTACTCGGACTACCCACCGGAACGCGCCCACTCGGCAAGCGCTCCACAGAGCTCCTCGTCTACCTCGCCCTGCGCGGCAAAGCCACCGGCCCCGAGCTCGACGACGTCCTCTGGCACGGCCGACGCGTCGACAATCAAACCCGCAACAGCCTCATCTACCGCACCCGCCAACGCGTCGGAGCACACAACCTCCCACCCGTCGACGCCGACGGCCACTACCACCTCGGCCCTGACGTGGCCTGTGACTGGGGCGACTTCCGGCATCTCGCGGAAGAAGGGCTCGCGACGGACACCGGCGCCCACAAGGCGCTGCGCGAGGCGCTCGCACTCGTGCGGGACCGCCCCCTCTGCGGAATCGCCGGGAACGAGTACATCTGGGCCGAACACGACGCGCAGCAGATGATCGCCGCGATCGTCGACATCGCGCACGTGCTGTCAGGGCAGTTCCTCGCCGCCGGCGACTCGCAGGGCGCGATCCTCGCCGCGACGCGTGGTCTGCTAGCCGAAGCATGCTCCGAGACGCTGTACTACGACGCCATCCGAGCTGCACAAGCCTCAGGAGCGGAGGACGAAGCAGACCGCCTATCAGACCGGCTGCAAGCCACCCTCGAAGCGCTCGATCCCGAGTACGCGTCATGATCACGAGCACTCCTCAGAGGCACCAATGATGCCCTCGCTGCTGCCCCGGGGCCCGCCTCTGATTGGTGCCGGGCCATCGATGCTGAAGTGACGTCAGGACAGGGGGGACATGCACGCTTGGGACACCGCAAGGCGCCAGGATCTGACGGTGAGCGCGCCCACCGCTGTCGCCCGCTTCCGCGCGCATCGCCTGCAAGCCCTGCAGCGCACGGCTGGGAACGCCAGCCGTGACGTCAGCGGTGCAGAACGCGACTCCCTCGACCACCACGCTCCTCTTGGCATAGTCACAAGACCTCCACAGTCAGAGGTTCAGTAAAGGCTCGGCTGACCCCGCCGGCTCGCCAAGGACGTCGCCCGGAAAGGCTGGCCCACGCTGTGGGACGGTGCTGCTACGTTGCGCGGCGCCACGGACGGGACGCAGCGAGAGGTAGAGACATGGATGGTCAGGTGGTGAACCCGAAGGACGCACGGGTCCAGGTCATGCGAGCGGCCGGACTCACGCCCCTCGAGGACTACCCTGGCAGCAAGACCCCCTGGCGATGCCGCTGCGACACATGCAGCCGTGTCGTCACCCCGCTGTACAACACCATCCAGCAGCTGGGCGGCAAGCCGGGCGGGTGCGCGCCGTGCGGCATCGGGCGACGCGCGCAGCAGAAGCGCATCACGCACGAGGCGGCCTCGGCGGTCATGCTCGCGGCAGGCGCCCGGCCCCTGGAGCGCTACGCGGGCACAGAGAAACGATGGCGATGCGAATGTCTGCGCTGCGGCCGGATCGTCACCCCGACCCACCACGGCGTGCGGTCCGGGCAAGGTGCGTGCGGGTACTGCGCGGGGAACAGGGTCGACCCACTCGAGGCCGCCGCGCTGATGCGTCGCGCAGGCGTCGACCCTCAGCAGCCGTACCAGCGGGCCAACGACCCATGGCCGAGCCGGTGCCAACGCTGCGCCCGAGAGGTTAGGCCGACCTACACAGCCGTCCGAGCCGGCCAGGGCCCTTGCAAGTACTGCAGCGGCCGAGCCGTCCACGTCGACGAGGCACGTGAGCTCATGCGTGAGCGTGCTGGCGTCCTCGTCACTGGGTCGTGGCCCGGGGCCGACAAGCCCTGGCCCGGCGTCTGCCTGCGCTGCGGCGCATCCGTGGCCCCCGCCTACAACAACGTGCAACGCGGCCACCGCGGCTGCGGACACTGCGCCGAGCAGATCGTCGACCCCGAGCGCGCCGCCGACCTCATGCGCGCCGCCAACCTTGAACCACTTGTGCCCTATCCAGGCAACAGTAAGACCCCATGGCCGTGCCTGTGCACGACCTGCGAGGCACGCGTCAGCCCTCGCTACGCGGGCATTCGCGGCGGCCAAGGCGGCTGCCGCGCCTGCGCACCCTCCGGATTCAACGTCGAGGCACCCTCGATCGTCTACCTCCTCACCTCTCCGAGACTCGGGGCCGTGAAGGTCGGCGTCACCAGCCAGAAATCGACCCGACTCGCCGACCACGCACGCCACGGCTGGCTGCCCACCACCTACCAGACGATCCTCACCGTTTGGGACGTCGCCGACGGCCATGAGGCACTCGCTATCGAGGCTGACGTGCTCGACTGGTGGCGCCTCGACCTCAATGCTCCACCCGGAGTGACCCCCTTGCAGATGCCTCAGCGCGGAGCCAGTGAGACCGCCTCTCTCTCAGACGTCGATCTCCACCAAACCGCGGCCCGCATCACAGCCGCGGTCTGGCGACCCTCGACGTGACGCGGGTCGGAGCTCTACGGCGCAGCCGGCGCTAGGCAGGCGGAGCTATGGTCCGCCTCGGACGTCGTGGTCGTCCTCACTGACGCATAGATCTGCCGCCCAACTCCTTCATCCGGGCGCGTTCGGTCGCGCTCGACCAAGAGGCCGAGGGCAGCACTCGGGAGGGGACTGGACGGTGACGTCTGACTGGGACTGCGGGTGTCGGACCCAGGATGTCCGGTTCGTGTGGGACCGTGCCGTGGTGGTGAACACCTTGGGGCGGGTCGTCGAGTCGAGCAGTGGGCTGCGCTTCCGCGTGGTGTTCCCGGACGCAGAGCACGAAGGCGCCCCACTGTTCCTGCGCGATCTGGCGGCCTCCGACTGTCAGCCCACCACCCTTCGGCGCTACGCGTACGGGCGAGCCGCCTTCGCTCGCACGAAGTAAGGGGAGAAATCAGTGTTCGTGCCTGACCCGACCCTCATCAGACTGCTCTCCGCCATCGCGGCCAATCCAGCAAAGCGAGAGGTTGGTAAGAGAACCTTCCGCTTGCGCGTGGCTCGACGGTCGGCGTCCCTAGCGCAAAGTGCTGGCATCGGTGTGACGGTGCGTGGAATATTTGGATGGCTCGGTCGGCCCGACACTCGCACCCTTCTCCAGACCGGGCAGAGCTCATCATTCCCCGCAGCGCTTGACGACCTGTCCCGCCGAATAAGCGGCGGCAACCGCGGCGCCGACGCGGAACGCTTGCTACCGATCATCATTCGGGAGACGACGATCGCGCTGGAGTTAAACGAAGCGTTAGCCGATCTCGAGAGCCGACTCTCGGCCCAGATCGTGAAGGAGAACGAGGCGACGCGTCAGACGGTCGCCCAAGCTTACTCTCCGGCCAGCAAGTTTGATCAGAACAGTCGCCAACTCCATCCGTGGCGAGCGACTGAGGCTGCCGCGCTTCGAGAAGCTTGGCCCAGGATTGCAGAAATGGTGCAAGCAATCGCTGAGTCGCCTGATCCGGCGAGGACCCTCGGCGAATGGGCGGACTCGCGCCCACGCATTCTAGAAGACGCCGGGGCTGGCGGATTCTTGTGGCTAGGTAGGGTCGCTGCCGACTATAAGGCAGGTAACGCTGCGGCCTACTTTTTCAACGAAGCGATCGAAGCAGGAGCAACGCCGCAAGGCTATGTCTTAGCGCGTGCCGCTATGGCGCTTGATGGAATCGATGATGCGAGAGCAGATTCGCTACTCGACGCTGCGCAAAGTTCCGAACCGCTCAGCGCAACTCTTACTCTGCTTCGAGCCGGCGATGATTCGACCGCTTCAGCAACGGTCCGCGAATGGAATCCCACGGCACCTCATGACGTGGCCCTTAAAGCGATCTTACTGGCGAGGTCGTTGATCCAGCTCGATGAGCAAGATCATGCGATCGAGGTACTCAGTCAAGCAGCCGCTGCCGATCCGTACGCCTCGGGACCCGCGATGTCAGCGGCGGCACTATTGGCCCGGCGTGCCCGCCTTGGAGAGACCGCGACCCCTTACCACGATCTTGACGTGGCCTTTCGTCTCGCTATCCAAGCGCGCAATGCACGACGATCATGGGGCGGCGACAGCGCAGCAGCGGTCGTGCTTGCAGCGGGGATAATCGTGCTCTATGGCGATATCGGAGTTGCCCTTGGACTGGTGACAGCCCAGCCCGACGGCGAAGCGACTCCGGCGGAGTCGGCGGATCCCACCGTGAGTCAGGAGCGTGCCGTCCTCCTTGCGATGACGGCACCACCGGAGATGGCTCGAGCCGCGATCCGAAGTCTGAGCGACCCGCACGCGATCGCGCTCGCTAGCGGCATAGTTGCCATCAACGAGTCGAATGAATCTCGCGGCGCCGAACTTCTTCTCGACGCGTACAAGTTGGCTGATGACGACATGCAGCGCCTCCGAGTTGGACGCCTTCTATCGGAGCACAGCGACACGCTGCCTGATCTTTCTGAACTCGAGTCACGCTTCCCGGACGCAGTGCGGGACCTTCGAAAACTGCACGCTGTACTCGCCCCTGGGACTGACCGGTTAACACGCCTTCGGTCACACCAAGATGACGACCCCGCAATCGCCGTGACGTTGGCTGAGGTGTGTACGGCGCAGGGATCACTTGAAGAGGCTGCGACGGTCCTGGAACGTGCAGGCCGAAACTTCGCACTCCCTAGGCTCCTCGTCGCATCAGCGAACACCCGGATGAAGAACGGTGAACCTTCGGATGCAATACGCCTTTGCGAAGCAGCAATCGCGATGGCGGGGAATGGTTGGCCCGGGGAGTTTACGGCCCGCGCCTGCATGTTTGAGGCTCTCCAAGCCGATGGCAGATCCGAAGATTCTCTGCAGCAGGCGCGAGCTCTCGTGGGACTCGATCCAACCGACGCATCGGCAACTTGGGCGCTGACGCAGACACTGGTGCAGCTCGGCGACATCAGCGGCGCGTGGACTGCTTTGACGAACTCCGGCGAGCCGATCGACCCTCGCACACCGAGCGAAGCAAGGCTCTGGCTCCAACTTGTGGTGCGCTCCCCGCGGGCGGCGTCGTTGACTACCCGCGTATTGAGCGTGGTGCGTACGTGGGCCGATACTCCTGAGATCACGCCCGCGTTCGTGATGGGCCTGACAACATTGCTTCCGGACCCTCTCGACGATGCGGACGTCGAAGCGGTGAGAACCGTAGTGGCCGACTTGCTCGACCGGCACTCGGACTCCCCAACACTTCAGGCCATCCCTGTCGGCCCCGATGATGACCCGCTGCGCGAGATGAAGCCTGTGCTTAAGCGTCGGCACGAGTCGCTTGCTGAACTTCATACCCGCGTCGCGAACGGTGAACTCCCGGTGGGCATGCTCACGGCCGAGACGGGATCGGTGAGTGAGGCGCTACTTCGGCGACTCGCCGGTAAAGTTTTCGGATTCTCGAGCCTGGGCGAAGAGTCACGAGCAACTGCCGCAGCGGCTGCTATCAATGGACCGTGCTTGATCGACGCAACTGCGCTGGCTACCTTGACTTTACTCGACCAGGCAACCGTGAACGATCTGCGTGCTCGCTTCAGCGAGCTCATTAGCACGCACGCCGTCTTCCATGACGCGCTGTCCGCGCAGACTTCTTTGGCGATGCGTTCGACCATGTCCGTCGGCTGGGACCCAGCCACGGAGCAGCCTCGGGTCAGCACGATCAGTGAATCCGCGGCTAGCGCCTTGTCTAGTCGAGCTGATCGATTGGTAGAACTGCTACATCGCACACGTCGGCGGACGCAGCCACCCCTCACTACTTTCGCGCAACTGAATGACCACGACAGCGCCCACGTCTGGTTGGGTCCGGCCGATCTCGCGGCGAATCTCGGTCAACCCCTCTGGTGCGACGATATCGTCCTGGCGCGAGTCGCGGCCTCGACGGGCGTACAGGTGTTCACCACCGTCGACCTGGTGCGCCATCTCCGACTTGTTGGCGACTACAGCACAGACATCGCCGACACGATTGAAGCGCAACTTCTGCACAACTATTTTGTCGATCTCGGCTTCCGCTCAGACGTCGCCATTCACGCTGCGGAGCTGGCGAGTTGGCGGATTGAAGGCTCCGCGTTCGCCCTGACGCGTTCGCAGACGTGGGTTGAACCTGATGGCGTTATCACTTTTGTCGAGACGGCCGTTGCGCGCGCTCCTGACCTTGCAATTCTTGAAGGTTGGGTGACCGCCGCCGCACTCGGGGTTGCCTCCGACCTTCCGGATGACGCGGCTTCGTCAAATCTTCAGATCCTGCTAAGGCGACTCCTCGCTCAGCCCTCGGTGAGACTCGAACAAGTGCCGATGGTTCTGAGTGGCATCCGCGCTCCGATCGCGCAAAAGCCGGGTATCGCAGACCCGCTAGAAGCGACACTACGAGATCTCCACGTTGCGCTAGTAGCCAAGCACGGACACCAGGTGGCGCACATACTTCTATTAGGCCTCCTCCAATATGCCTCCGATTCCGACAAGGCAGTTGCGGCCCGAGTCGTGCTTACCGCTGATTAGACGGCCAATCTCGCAGTGGCGGCAAAGGCAGATTGACGCGGTGGACGAGCGCCGGCGCGACGAGACCGGCGCACCCGCGGTAGAGCGAGTTTCATAGCGACAAGCTGCGAATGAGGACGGTCTTTCCGCTCCATCGAGCCAGGGCGTGCCGGTCAGCGACGTGCGCTGGGCCCGGCACGGGCGGAGCCGTGCGCCGGTGTGCGGGATGCTGTGGCGCGTGACCAGCGACTCGACTCCCGAGCCGGACTGGTACGACCTCGTCGTCACCGTGGGGGACCCCCAGGGGAAACCGGAACTCCTGCGCCCGCCGCGGCGCGCGCGGGTCACCGCGAAGAACTACCGCGGCGAGACCGTCATGCTCGAGCTCGACGTCGTCGCCCGCGCCCCCGGGCACGTGCTCGTCGCCCAGCCGCGCGACGGCCAGGAGCCCTGGAACGCCTGGATCCGCGCGGGCGACGCGGTGCCTCTCGACGCCCCTCGCTGAGCGCACTCGCTCTCGCAGACCACCCGACCTGGCCGCTGCGCCGCCTCCGAACAGCCCCTGCCGTTGCGCCGTTCGGGGTTCGGGCGTGGGTGCCGGGTGCGACATTCCAGCAGCGGTCGGCACAGGGCCGGCCCGGAGAGCCAGGTGGTTCCGATGGGGAAGGTGCTCGACGGGCTCGTGGAGCTCACGCTGCGGCTCGGAGGCGCGATCGCGGTGCTGTACGTGGCGAAACAGGTCGCCGCTGGCCTGTGACCGCGGCGGGCTCTGCCCGACCCTGCATGGGTCCGGCAGAGCCATCCGGCGGCTACTGCTCGGTCAGCGTGCTGCTCGCGCGAGGTGCGCCTCGATCACCGCGACCGCGAGCCAGTGCCCGCTGGACCGCGCGAAGTCGAGCGCCGTCCCGACCCTGGGGGTGCAGGCGAGAGGGGCGGCGCCTCGTGCGAGCAGGTATGCCGTCGTGTCCACGTGCAGGGGGCCACCACTCTGGGTGAGCCCGTCAATCTCGACATCGATCGCATGCTGGAGCAGGGTCAGACCCCCGTCGATCTCCTCGATGTCGGCGCCGCTGTCCAGCAGCTCGCGCAGGAGCACGAGGTCCTCGTGCTCCACTGCCAGGTGCGCCGGCGTCATCGCAGCTCCGGCAGGGACGCTGTTGGAGAGGTCAGGCATCGGGGTTCTCCTTGAGCCAGGCGTCGAGGGTGGGGCTGGTGATGCCGGCACGTTGGGCCAGATCGTCTTGGAGGTCAGGCGCGGTGTGGATCGCGCGTACGGCGGTGCGCACGAGCGCGAGGCGTTCGGCGTCCTCGAGGCGGGCCTGCCGCGGCCGGGGTTCTCTCGGGTGACGGTGAGCTCGTCGAGGAACCGTGCCCCGTGCACGGCGTACCAGGCGACGGCCGAGCGGTCGCGGGTGATGGGGGGTGTGCTCGAGGGCGTGCTGCGCCAGGCGTCCGGTCGCGGGGATCAGGGACTCCCCGGCGGCGTGCGCGAGCCACCCCTCGACGTAGCTGGTGGGGCGGATCACGGTCCGCTCGGGTTGCTCCCCGGGCAGGTCCTTATAGGTCTTGCGCAGGGCGATGGCCCCGTACATGCGCTCGTCCCAGTCCCAGGAGTCCAGCACCGTCCCAGCCTCGGCGAGCGCGACGACCCAAAGGGTCGGTGGTGCCCTGGTCGACGAGCTCGAGGGCGCGCAGGCGCAGCAGGTGCGCGGCGTACTGGCCGGCGAAAGCGGTCCGCCGCGACCCACGGTGGTTGGTCCGCATCTTCGGTGCCCGGGACTCCGCGTCGACCCACAGCGCGTCGTCGTGCCAACTGGGCACGGCGGCGGCGCGGGCGGCGTCGGCGAGCTCGAGGATCGGCCCGGCCCACTGCTCGGGGACGGGCTCCAGAGGCCGGGTCGTCACGGGGCTGCTCCTCAGGGTCGGCGGGCGTGGGGCCGGCTCCTGATCGTCGACCCTAGGGGCGCGGGCCCCGGCAACGTGCCGGGACCCGAGCTCCGTTGCGTGGCTGACGCCCCTGGGTCGAACGCTGAACCTGATCCGGACGCAGATTGCGTGCCGGGGCGCCTACCTGCACTCGAAGCCGTCGCGATGGACGCGACGACAAGTTCCGGGGGTGGGCGTCGTGGAGTCGCTGATCGTGATCGCTCGAACAGCACCGATGGCTGATCCGGGCGTCAGCCCGAACGAGGATGGTCTGCCGGGCCTGTCGGTGGTTCGCCAGATCGCTGGCGCGTTCCTGACCTGGGGCCTGGTGGCGTGCGTCGCCGGGCTGGCGATCTCGATCATCATGTGGGCCGTCGCCCACCATCAGGGCAACTACAACCACGCCTCGAACGGGAAGATGGGCGTGGTGGTGGCCGCAGCAGGCGCGCTGCTGCTGGGCGGGGCGAACGCGATCGTGGCGTTCTTCTCGGGCCTGGGTGCAGCGATCTGACATGGCGGTGCTCGCTGTCGATCCGTGCGTGGGTCCGTTGGTGGCGCTGTGCGAAGCCGCCGCCGGCGCGGCCGGTTCCGCCGCCTCGGGTGCCTCGTCGTACGTCCTCGGCGGGCTCGGTGAGACGTTCATCGACGCCGCTGCCGAGGTGGGTGTCGGGGCGCTGTCGGCGCTGGACTCGATGACCCCGATCGATCTGTCGGTGTCGTGGCTGCGTGACAACGTCGCGGTGATCACCACGATCACGCTGCCGGTCCTGGTGCTCTTCTTCGCGTTGCAGGTGACCACCTCGGTGCTCCGCCGCGAGCCCGGTGGGTTGGCTCGTGCGGTGACCGGTGTGGTGAAGGCGACGCTGGGGGCGGCGCTCGCGCTCGCCGTCACGCAGCTGGCCCTGACCGCGGTGGATGCGCTGTGTCGGTACGTCGCCGCGTCCGCGGGTACGACGGTGACGGCGGCCGCCGGGCGGTTCTTCCAGCTCTCGAAGCCGATGCTCGCCGCCTCCCCGGGACTGGCGATCTTGTTCGGCCTGGCGATGCTCGTGGGGTTCTTGCTGCTGTGGGGCGTGCTGCTGTTCCGCAAGGCGGCGCTGATCCTCATCGCGGTGTTCGCGCCGATCGCCTTCGCGGGGGCGGTATGGGACGCGACCCGGGTCTGGACGCGGCGGTGGATCGAGATCGTCGCGGCGCTGGTGTTCAGCAAGCTGGTGATCGTCGTCGTGTTCGTGGTCGGCGCGTCGGCGTTCGGTGGCGTCGGCCTCGACGCAGGGTCCTCCGCACCGCAGCCGGCGCCGACGGGCCTGGCTGCGGTGTCGGACCTGCTGATCGGGCTGCTGCTGTTGTCGATCGCGGTGTTCGCGCCGTGGCTGACGTGGCGGTTCGTGCACTGGTCCGGCATGGAAGCCGCCGCGGTGATGAACTCCGCGGTCGCCGCCGGGCCGCTCACCCGGGGCGCGCGGAGCGTCGGCGTTCGGAGCAGCGGCGCGGCTCAGCGGGCGGCGACCACGATGCTGCTGGGCGTCGTGAGCGGCCCTGCGGGCGCCGGCAAGGCCGTCGTGGCGGGGAAGGTGGCGGCCGCGGGCCGGCCAGCGACGCCCGTGATCCGCCCGGTCGCCTCGAACGCGCCCTCCAGCCCTTCGCGGGCCTCAGGCGCTACAGCTACTGCCCCTGGCGGTGAGGGCCGATGAGTGCGCGAGAGGTGGCCACGGTCCGGTTCGGGCCGCTCGAGCGCCGCGGCGTCCTTCTCGGCCTCGGCCTCCCCCAGCTCGCGGTCGTGGGCGTCGGGCTGATGGTGGCGCTCGTCGGGGTCTACACCGCGGGTGGTCGAGGGCTGGTCGTCGGCGCGCCGATCTGGGTGCCGCTGGTCGTCGCCGCCACGGCCGCCGTGCGTGGGCGCCCACTGCTGGAGTGGCTACCGCTGGTCGCGTCGTGGCGTACCCGCGTGCTCACCGACGCCACCTCGCTCGTCGCTCGTCCCACCGCGCCAACACCCGGGACGCTCACTCTCCCGGGCATCCCCGGACGTCTGTCGGTGACCATGTCACCGACCCTGGATGCCGCTCTCGTGCTCGATCGTCGGGCTGGCACGGTGACGGCGGTCGCCCGCGTGCACGGAGCCGGCTTCGTCCTCGATGGTGCGTCCGCGCAGGACCACAAGGTGGCCGGCTGGGGTCGGGTGCTCGCCTCGACGTGCCACATGCCGCGCGTCCTGCGGGTGCAGGTGCTGACCCGCACCGTCGCGGGCGGATCACCGACGGCGCGGGCGTGGTGGCAGCGCAACGCCACGTCGGCGCCCTCACTCGCTGGGCGGGTCGTCGCCGAGCTGCTCGAGGACGTCACCGCCCGCGCACGGCGAGCCGAGACGTTCGTCGCCGTCGCGCTGCGCATCCCGCGCGGCAGCGCCCGACGCCTCACCGCGACGGGTGCCGAGCGGATCGAGCAGGACCTCGGCGCGATCGCCGACGCCCTGCGCGCCGCCGAGCTGGTGGTCGACCGGTGGGTCGACGTCGACGACCTCGCCGCTGTCCTGCGCACCACGTACGACCCGGTCGGCGCGCGTAACGCCGTCGCCCCCACTCCCCCGCCTCCCGACGACGGAGCGCGGCCGGCCGGGTTCTCCCTCTACGGGCCGATGGGCGCCCGCGAGCACTGGACGCACCTGCGCACCGACTCCGCGGCGCACGCGACGTACTGGGTCGCGCAGTGGCCCCGCAGCGACGTGCACCCCGGCTTCCTGCAGCCGCTCCTCGCCGCGACCGGCGCCGCCGGCACGGTGACGATCACCGTCGAGCCGATCGGCACGGCGCAGGCGCTGCGGGAGATCCGCCGCGCGCAGGTCGAGCACGCCGCGGACAAGACGCGCCGGGACCGGATCGGGCAGATCGAGGACGAGGCCACCCGGACCGAGGTGGCCGAGCTCGCCCGCCGGGAGGCCGAGATCGTCGCCGGGCACGGTGACCTGCGCTTCACCGGCCTGCTGACCGTGACCGCCCCGACGGTCGAGGAGCTCGAGGTCGGGTGCACCGCCGCCGAGGCCGCGGCCGCGCAGGCGCTGTGCGAGGTGCGGCGCCTGGTCGGCCAGCAAGCACACGCGCACGCCGCCGCCGCACTCCCCCTCGCCCGAGGTGTGCTGTGACCCGGCAGACCCTGACCGGCGGACCGCGCCTGCGCCTGCCCGCACACCGTGCGTCCTCCGCGACCCTCGCGGGCGCCTACCCGTTCCTCTTCGCGCCGTCACTGACCACTGGGACGCTCGTCGGCACCGACGCGTTGAGCGGGGAACCGTTCTGCTTCGACCCGTGGGACCTCTACGGCGCCGGTGTCCTGACCAACGCGAACGTCCTGCTTGCGGGTGGGATCTCCGAGGGCAAGTCGGCCCTGGCCAAGACGCTCGCGCTGCGCTCGATCGCCGCGGGGCGCCGCGTGTATGTGCCCGGTGATCCGAAGGGCGAGTGGGCGCCGGCCGCGCGGGCTGTGGGTGGGATCGTGCTGCGGCTCGGTCCCGGGCTGCCGACACGGCTCAACCCGCTCGACACCCTCGCCGGCGATCCACCCGTCGTCCACGCCCACCGGCTGCGCCTGCTCGCCGCGCTCGCCGCGACAGCGCTGCGCCGCGACCTGACCGCGGTCGAGCACACGGTCCTCGATACCACGCTCGCCACCGCCGCGCAGGCGGCGTTCGCGCGAGACACCTCACCCACCATCCCGGACGTGATCACCGCCCTGGACGCAGGCCACGTCGACCGTGCTGACGGCCGCGATCTCGGTCATGGGCTCGGGCGCCTGGTTCGTGGGGAGCTCGCGGGGATGTTCGACGGTCCCTCCACCTACCGGCTCGACCTGCGCGCCCCGATGGCCGTGCTCGACCTGTCGGCGCTCGGCAACGATGACCAGGGCCTCGAGCTCGCCATGACGTGCGCGTCCGCGTGGCTCGACGCCGCCCTCACCACCGCCCCCACCGTGCACGGCGCTGCCCCGCGGCGGTGGGTCATCTACGACGAGGCATGGCGGCTGCTGCGGTTCGTCGCCCTCATCCGGCGCATGCAGCTGCAGTGGAAGCTCTCCCGCGCCTACGGCATCGCGAACCTGATGATCCTGCACCGGCTGTCCGACCTCGACGCCGTCGGCGCCGCCGGATCCGAGGCGCGAACCCTGGCCGGTGGCCTCCTCGCGGACTGCGCCACCCGCATCGTCTACCGGCAGGAGAGCGACCAGCTCGCCGCCACAGCCACCACGCTCGGACTGACCGCCCCGGAGCGTGAGCTGCTGGCGGCGCTGCCCCGCGGCGTGGGCCTGTGGAAACTGCCCGGCCGCTCCCACGTGATCCGACACCACCTGCACATCGACGAGCTCCCGCTCGTCGACACCGACGCCGCCATGCGCGGCAACCCCGACCGGCCGCTGGAGGTGGCCCCATGATCGACCACGACGACGCCGTGCAGCTGGCCGAACAAGCCACCCTTGGCACCCTGCTCTACCGGCCGGACACCGTCCAGCAGGTCGGCTCCTGGCTGCGGCCTGGGGACTTCGCCGACATGTGGCACGCCCACGTGTACCGCCTGATCCACGACCGCCACCTCACCGGCCACCCGCTCAGCGCCGTCGAGCTCGGCGACCACATGCTCGCCGAGCTCGGTCCCCGCCGCGCGAACATCGTGCGCATCCACGACCTCCTCGCCGCCGCCCCCACCAAGCCCGACCCCGTCGTCTACGCGCGCATGGTCCTCGACGCCGGGCTACGACGCGAGATCGCGGGCCTGGGGATCCTGCTGAGCGCCGGGGCACTGCAGTCCTCCCTCACCGGCGGACCCGCCCCGCTCGTGAACTCCTGCGCGCTCGTCGACGCCGGCCTCGACTCCTGCGCCACCCGATGGGCGACCGCAACCGGTGAGCCCGCGGGCCGCGAGGAACCACCCGCGCGTCTGCGGACCGCGCTGCAGGGCCGCGACCTGCGACTGGCCGCCGACAAGTACCTACGCTCCCACCCACGCCGGGACCTCGTCGCCGAGAACACCCACGAAGCGACCCTCGTCGGCGCCCTCATCGCCCACCCCGACGCCATCCCCACGGTCGCCGACTGGCTCCCCCCGACCCGGGTCGTCACCCCGATCTGGCGCACCGTCTACGCCGCGACGCTCGAGCTCGCCGAGCTCGGCCAACCCGTCGACCTCGTCACCGTCACCGCCGCGACGCTGCGCCTAAGCCGGCACCAGCCGGCCCCGACCCTGCCGATGCTGCGCGCCGCCGTCGACGAGGGCCGCCTCACCGACCCCGCCCACGCCGCCAGCGACGTCGCCGCCGACCAGATCCGCCGCATCGCCGACAAGGGCGCCGACCAGCTCACCACCGGCGCCGGCAACGCCGGACTGCGCATCGGTGACCTCGTCGACACCGGCCACCTCGTCACCGACGCCCTGCGCCGCACCGCACGCGAGCTCACCCACGCCGCACCCCGCCCGACCCGACCAACCCTGACGCTGGTCCCCGCCCTGGAGCCTGCGGCGCCGGCGGCCGCGCGATGAGCCCGGCGCCCCGCCGGCCCGGACGCTATGGAGCCGCGCCCGGGCCGTCCGCGGTGTCCGACCCGACGAACTGGCTGCTCGCCGCGGGGGCCGCCGTCCTCGGCCTGGGCTGCGTGCTCTGGTGTGGTGCCGCGTTCGCGTGCCTGATCACCGGCCGACGCGCGCCCGACGGCGGCCCGTTCGCGGCGCTGCGCGCCCTGGGGACCCTGCGCGATCCGGGGGCGGCGTGGCCCATCCCGCAGCAGCTGCCCGGCCCGGTCCCCTACTGGGCAGCGACCGTGCTCGTCCTCACAGTGCTCGTCGGCGCCGGGCTCGCGGTGTGGCGGGTGGTGTCCCGGTCGACCGGCCGCTCCCGCGCCGGTGCGGGGGACGTCCGCAACCTGCCGGGCCTCGCCACCCCGAAGGAGGCCGAGGCGGCCGCCGGCCGCAGGGCCCTGCTGCGCCGCGCCGCCGTCGTGCGACCAGCTCTCACGGACCCGGCCGCCGCCGACCTCGGCTACCGGCTCGGGCGCGTCGGCGGACGGGAGCTGTGGTGCTCCGTCGAGGACTCCGCCCTGCTCGTCGGCCCACCCCGCATGGGCAAGGGCCTGCACCTGGTCATCCCCTGGGTCCTCGACGCCCCCGGACCGGTCGTCACGACCTCCACCCGACCCGACACCCTCGCCGTCACCATGGACGCCCGGGCCGACCACGGCCCGGTCGCGATCTTCGACCCGCAACGCCTCGCCGGGCTGCCCGGAGGGCTGCGCTGGTCGCCGGTCCGCGGCTGCGAAACCCCCCGCACCGCCCTGGTCCGTGCCCGGGGTCTGGCCGCCGGGGCCGGGTTCGGGCGGACCGTCTCGGACTCCGACTTCTGGGCCGGGCAGACCGAGACCGCGCTGCGCTGCCTGCTGCACGCCGCCGCGCTCGACGCCCGCCGCGCCGTCGACCTCTACCGCTGGTCCCTCAACCCCGCACTGGCCGAGGACGCCATCACCATCCTCAACCGCCACCCCAACGCCGCCTCCGGCTGGGCCGACGCCCTCGAAGCCGCCGTGCACTCCGACCCCCGCACCCGCGACTCCGTCTGGCTCGGCGTCCGCCAGTCCCTCGCCGCCCTCGCCGACCCCGACGTCCTCGCCGCCGTCGACCCCGCCCCCGGCGAGGAATTCGACCCCACCGCGTTCCTGCGCGACTCCGGCACCCTGTACCTGCTCGCCGCCGCCGTCACCTCCGGCTCCTGCGCCCCGCTCGTGGCCGCGTTCGTCGAGGACATCACCGAGACCGCCCGCGTCGTCGCCGCCCGCTCCCCCGGCGCACGCCTCGACCCCCCGCTCCTACTCGCCCTCGACGAGATCGCCAACCTCACCCCACTGCCCTCGCTGCCGCAGCTGATGGCCGAGGGCGGCGGCACCGGCATCACCACCCTGGCCGTCCTGCAGTCCCTCGCCCAGGCCCGCAACCGATGGGGCGAGCACGCCGCCGACGCCATCTGGGACGCCGCCACCGTCAAGCTCGTCCTCGGCGGCCTGGCCAAGTACCGCGACCTCGACGACGTCGCCCGCCTCCTCGGCGAGATCGACGAACTCACCGAGACCCGCTCCCACGGCCGCACCGGCGAACGCTCCACCTCCACCTCCGTGCGCATGGTCCCCGTCATGGCACCCTCCGTCCTGCGCACCCTGCCCTTCGGCACCGGCGTGCTGCTGCTCCGCCAGACCCGGCCCGTCGTCGTCGACCTGTGCGGCTGGCCCGCCCGGCCCGACGCCGCGGCCCTGCGCGAAGGGCAACAGAACGTCGAAGCCGCCACCGCCAGCGGAGCACCCCGATGATCAAGACCGCCCTCGGACTCAGCGGACTCGGCGCGCTCGCGCTCCCCGTGATCGCCGTGCTGGCCGCAGTCAGCGTCGGCGGCTCGGCCCTCGCCTGCGTCGAAACCTCGGCCGGCGGACCCCTCGCCGACGACGCCCCCGTCCCCGCCCACGCCCGCGCATGGGTCCGCGAAGCCAAGGCGGCGTGCCCGGACCTGCCCGAGCCGTGGATCGCCGCCGTCATGGCCCAGGAGTCCGGGTTCCGACCCGACGCCTACGCCGACGACTCCAACGGCGGCACCTGGGGCCTGTTCCAGATGAAAGCCAGCATCTGGGCCCACGCCTACGGCCACTCCTGGTCCGCCGACCTCAACGCCGACGGCACCTGGGACGTCAAGGACGGCACGATCCACGCCCGCGTCGGCGGGAAGTACCTGTGCGACCGGCTCGCCGGGGTCCGCGAGATCCGCGTCGCACACCCCGACTGGGCGTCCTCGGCGCTGCCGGTGCTCGACGCGCTGATCATCGCCCACAACGCCGGCGAGTCCCGCCTGCACACCTACCCCCGCATCCCCACCGTCACCCAAGGCTTCCTGCGCAACGTGCACGAACGCGTCACCGCCTGGAGCGCCCCGACGGAGGCCGGGACAGGCTCTGAGCTGCCGGAGGGCGCGACGGCCGCTTCGCCGGCGAGCGCGCCGGCACCCGCGCCTACCCCGACCGGCGCCGGGTGCCTGCCGGGCCTCGGCGGCACCAGCGAGGTCGCCGTCCCGCCCGGCACGCCGCACGACGTCGCTGCCGCGGTCCGCACCGCCCTGGCCTACGTCGGGGTGCCGTCCGGGTGGCGGCAGTTGTGCGACCGGCTCGCGTGCCGCGCGTACGGGTACGCCAGCTCGGGCTACCCCACCGCCAAGGCTCACTGGAACGCCATGGTCGCCACCGGCCACGCCCACCCCGGCGACACCTGCCCATCCCTGGGGTCGTTCGTGTTCTGGAACACCGGCCGACCCGCCGGCCACGTGTCCCTCGTCGTGCACGCCGACCCCGGCTGTGACCCCACTCAGACCCTTGTCACGGCCAACGAGATCTTCGACTCCGCCACCGGCAACAACGGCGGCGTCTACCAGCTCTCCCTCGCCCAGCTCAACGCCGGCTACCTGCGCGGCACCGGCTACCTCGGCTGGAGCGACCCCATCTGCCGAGGCGCCCTCCTCCCCGAGGGAACGACGCACCCCGCACCCTCCGGACGGTGACCCACCATGACCCGACGCCCCGGACCGTCATCCCACGAGAAGCTCGAGGCCCTCCACGAACAGCTCATCACCGCCGTCACCGAGCTCGCCAGCTCCGACGCGTGGATGCGCATGCTGCAAATGGCGGCACGCTTCCACGACTACTCCCCGTCCAACATCCTGCTCATCGGTGCGCAGCGACCCGACGCGACCCGCGTCGCGGGGATACGCACGTGGAACGCGCTCGGCCGGCGCGTGCGCAAGGGCGAGCACGGCATCGCCATCCTCGCGCCGTGCATCTACCGGGCCGACACCCCCGACAGAAGCTCGACTCCCAGCGGCGACCGGCCGAGTGATCCGGCCGCCTCAGCGCGGCCGGACGACGGCACGCCGGAGGCGCAGCGCGTCCTGCGCGGCTTCCGCGTCGTGCACACGTTCGACGTCTCGCAGACCGAAGGCGATCCGCTCCCGACCGTCGAGCCGCGCGAACTGGAAGGCGACGCCCCCGATCAGCTGTGGGAGCACCTCGCCGACCTGACCGCCGACGCCGGGTTCCAGCTCGAGCGCGGACCATGCTCCGGTGCCAACGGCTACACCGACTTCACCGCCCGCGTCGTCCGGATCCTCGATGTCGTCAGCCCCGCCCAAGCAGCCAAGACCCTCGCCCACGAGCTCGGCCACATCCGCGCCGACCACCAACACCGCTTCACCGAGTACGCCACCAACCAGACCTGCCGCGGCCAAGCCGAGGTCGAAGCCGAGTCCATCGCCTACCTCGTCACGGCGGAGGCGGGGTTGGACTCGACGGACTACTCCGCGCGGTACGTCGCCAGCTGGTCCGGCGGCGACCCGGATCGCCTGCGCGGCGCCATGACCACCGTGGTCACCGTCGCTCAGTCGATAGGGCGAGCATGGTCCAGCTCCGAGGCCTACGAAGGCGAGGCAGTTCGCGATGACGGCAAGTGGGCGGCTCGAGCCATCCGACCGGAGATTGAGCGCTCGACCGCCTCCCTGGGCCGCTAGCCCCGGATGCGTGGCCAGGCCGTCTCTGTACGACGCCGCTCGATACGGCCACGCCCGATGCCAATGGGGACTCCGATGTCGACGGGCGACGAAGGGCCTGTCGGCCGTATGAGTGAGGGTCGTTGACTGATGCGCACATACCAACGATCGTTCTCACATGCCTGGCGGTCCGGACGATGGCGCGGACGTGATCACGCTCGGGCTCGATGGCAGTACCGTCCCGTTGAACCGCTCGGTCTTCACTGCACTCTTCGAATCTTCGGTCGTCCACTCGCGCGCCCCGTACCTCCACGCCCTTCAATATTCGACGATCCGTTTCACTGACTTCGTCGATCTTGCCCGTAAGGCGCAGATCCCGTACTCGCTCTTTTTCGCGCCTCCGGAGCTGGTGCAGGCGCAACTTGACGACAAGACGGAGAAGTTGCTTTCGGGGGTTAGCAAGGACTCATTCTCGCTCAACTCCCGAAGTACGGTACAACTACGCGACGTCGAACTGATCATTAAAGACATTCTGCGCAAGCAGGGCGTGATTAAGGATCTCGACTCCTCACTTCGGAGGAACACGCTCGTCGGCTCGCTACGCCGATCGACTGGGAGCGTCGCGAAGGACGCCGAGAATCTCCGGTCGCTCCTCGACTTTGCGGTGACCGAGCTGCGGGCGGCAAAGACGAAGGAGAAGGCCCTAGAATACCTCATCGCACGCCTCGAGGTGAATCAGGTATTTGTCTCGCGGAGCCAGAACGGGTTCATGCCTCAGACTCTCCCCCGCGGCGTAGCATTCTCAGGATTGTGCGTCAAGGACAAGAAGGTCCCGTTTATCTTTCTGACGAGTGGCGAGCCCGGCAGCAACGCCGAGCCTGCGGGCAGGAAGATCTTCACCCTGGTCCTCCTGACAGTGTTCGTCGCGGTGGGGAGGTTCGCACCGGTGAGCTACGACGACCAAACAGGTGAGCTCGTGACGGGTCGGGAATATGAGCTCGCCGAGGAAGTCCTGATGCCGTCGACGGACATTCGACAGCTGGACGCGACTTCGCTCGATGCGGTGAAGATGTCCGCCAACGAGCTGAAGGTCACCCCTAGTGCGTTCGTGATGCGCGCCCGACGCCTTGGGCTCGTCGACGCTGACGGAGCACGAGGTTACTTGGATGCACTCGCAGCCGAGTTTGCTGGTCGTAAAAAATCCCAGGCCAGGACGTCGCGCCCGGAGAACGCGGTCCGCAAATACGCAGGCGCGGAGTTCACGCGCAGGATGCTCCGGCAGCTCGATCGCGGCGCCATCTCGCCACGCGAGTTCTGCCGCGTCGTGTGCCTAAATAGGCTCGGTCCAACCGAAATCCCGCTATTGCAGGCGTCTCTGTGATCGAAGACATGTACTTGCTCGACGCCAACGTGCTCAGCCGACTAACTCCCGAGCAGCGCGCAAGCCGGTTCATCAAGGGGCGGTGCAGGATCCCGTCCGAGGTGATCTACGAGGCGCGAGGGCTGCCAGATGCGCAGCTAGTTGAGGAACTGGAGATTCGCGCGAGCACGACCATGCTCGAGCGACTGAGAGATGTGATGGCCTCGATCGCCCCGGAAGATCACAGCCTCGTCGATCTCTACCGGAACCGCGGCGGTGCTGACCCAATCCTGATCGCCTCGGCCCTCGCCGCGAACAGTGGCGAAACCCTACTCTGGCCCACGGTGTGGCACATCGTGACGGATGACAAGGCAGTGCGCACAACCGCAACCTTCTTCGACATTCCGACGCTGGGTAGGACCGAGCTCGTCGAGCTTATCAAGGACAGGTAGTTGACGACTTTTCGTTGCGGCTTGCCCCCTGGGCGCGACAACATTCGTAGCGATCGGGCGCCTTGGAGGTCGGTCTCACTCAGATGCCGTTTCGGTGGTCGCCTGGGCGGCATCCGGTCCGCGCCACCCACTCGGTGAGCCGCGCCCGGGCCTGATGGAAGCGCTCATGCCAGCCGAGGGGCGCGTCGGCGTGCGCGGTGGTGGAGAACGCGCCTTCCCAGGCGAGGTGGAGGGCGGCGAGTTCCTCGACCAGTTCCCAATGCTCGGTCCAGCACTCGGGGACTTGGCGTCGGTCGAGGGAGTAGTGGCGGGTCAGCCAGGTGACCCAGGAGTCGAGGTCCTCGAGCAGCAGCCGCTGGTCGTCGGGGCCGTGTGCCGCCCAGCAGATCGGTACCGCGGGTCCGAACGGCTGCGGAAGCTCCGCCTGGGGGAAGAACGCATCGACGACGGGGCCGGAGCGCGACGGTCGGCGGTTCACGGCGTCATACCTCTCTGGAGCTCGTTCATGTGCGCAAGGGGCGTTCCGCCTGGCTGGTCGGTGTAGGCCAGGGTGGACGTGGGCCCGTTGACGAGGTCGTCGTGGGAGACAGTTGCGGCGATGCGTGCACGCCAGGCGCGGCGATCGGCCACGTCGTCGGGTTCGGGTCCGAGCTCGACGACCCAAGCAGGTGGGTCGGCGATAGCGTGGTCGGTCAGGGCGTCGATGCGCGCGGCGATGAGCTCCTCGACCCGGCGCAGCGTCTCTTGGGCCCCCGGCGAAAGGTGCGAGGTGTCCGGGTAGGTCCGAAGTGCGTGCGGGTCCTCGACCTGAGTACTGAGCCACCCGCTCACCCGGCGGCGAAGCGCCGCGGCGAGGTCACGGTCAGACTCGTCCGGGTCCTCGAACTGCGGGCCTGCGACCAGAGCGTCTACGACTTCATTCATACGAGGGTGGATGGTGGCGCCACGCTCCAACGCGGTGAACAGGGACCCGCAGGACGGTGAGACGGTGATGGCGTCGATCTGTGTGTCGGTGAGGCCGGCGTGCCGGAGTGCCTCGATCCACCGGGGTGCGGAGGCGTCGGCGAGGATTGTGTCCCGGATCGGACCGAGCCGCTTCAGCGACGTTGCGACGTTCTGCCGGGCGGCGATGGTCTGGATGGCGGACAACTCGGCGCCCGACGTCGCGAGGATCGTTGCCAGGACGTCGTGGCCGTCGGGGGTGGCGTGGGTGTCGGGTAGGTAGTCGCAGGTCGGGTCGACTTCGTCGACGGCGACGTAGACGTGGTTGTCGTCGCGTCCGCGGGTCATGGCGACGTAGAGGTTCTCCCGGGTCATGCCGGGTGCTGCCAGGACGTGCGCGTGATCGACGGTGATGCCCTGGGCGCGGTGCGTGGTGGTGGCATAGGCCAGGTCGACGTGCTCGGCGACGTAGTCGCGCGGCAGCTCGACCACACTGGGCGGCGGCTCGCCGGCGCCTCCCCGGGCGAGCCTGGCGACCGTCAGGGATCCGTCGCCCGAGGTCGCGGTGACAGTCCACAGGTCACCGTTGCGGACATGACCATCGCCGGTACGCAGACGGCGGTTGTTCGCGCGGGTCACAACATGGTCGCCGACGCCGAGCACGGCGCCGTCGGTGGTGCTGACGCCGTCCGGGGCGACGAGGCCGTCGGTGACGCGGTCGTTGTGCGCGCGCGTGTTCAAGCTCGCGACGGTGCGGGCGTCGGCGGCGAGGAGGATGGCAGCAACGCCGTTCTCGGTGTGGGCCTGCCAGGCGGTGTACGCGGCCTCGCACATCGCTTCGGCGGGGCCGGCGGTGATGCGCTCGTGCTCCTCGTACGCGTCGAGCACCGACCGGAGTCCAGCGCGCAGCGCGCGCGTGGCGTGGGCCTCCCACTGGTGCGTGAACCGCCACAGCGACGTCAGCGTCGCTGGCTCGGCGCGCTCGGCGAGCAGGTTGAACGCTCCCCCGGCGTCGACGGCGGACAGCTGCGCGTGGTCCCCTACCAATAGCAGTTTTGCCCCGGCGGCGCTGGCCTGGGCTGTCAGCGCGTCGAGGCTCATGGTGCCGGCGAGGGATGCCTCGTCGACGATGACGAGCTGCCCGGCACGCATCGTCCACCGTTGTTGCTCGCTGGTCAGGTGGCTAATTGCGGTGTCGATGGTGCGTAGTCGGCGCAGGTCGACTCGTGTCGTCTCGTGGCGCTCGGCAGCGAGGTGGCTCAGGTAGTCGGCGCGCAGTTGGGCGCCCTTGCCGGTCGACTCGTGCAGCCACTTCGCGGTGTTCTCACAAGCGATGCCGAGCGCGCCGGCCAGCTCGGCGGCCGCGGTGGACGACGGCGCCAGACCCAGGACGCTTCCCCGCCCGTGCTCGGCCTCCCAGTCCGCCTTGAGGCCCGCGAGCGTGGTCGTCTTGCCGGTGCCAGCCGGGCCCACCAGCACATCGACGCGACGCTGGGATGACCTGATGGAGCGGATCGCTGCGATCTGGTCCTCGGCAAGAGTCACCGCGCGACCGTCCACGCGACGCAACGGTGCGTGGAGGTCGACCGCCGGCCGTCGCGGGGTCGCGCCGGGCATCACTGCGGCGTTCGTGGCAGCCGCAAGGAGACGCCGCTCAGCGGCGAGGACGTCCGCGTGGGTGTAGCGGGCTTCACCAGGCCGGGTGAACACGGACGTCCCCTCCGGGCGCTGGTACTCCTCCGACGACGTGAACGGCTCCGGCGGCTCGAGACTCACGCATCGGCGCAGCGCCGCGTCGGACACACGATCGAGCAGTTCAATGCGATCGGCAGGCGTCGCCATCCGCAACCCACGAGTCGCGCGTGCCGTCTCAGCCAGGACGTTCCACCGAGTCCACGTCGAGCGCCGCTCCATCACCTGCTCCACCGTGTGACAGGCAAGACGATCGATGACGGCTTGCGGAACCTGCGACGCCGTCATCGGTTCAGCGCGCGACCTGCTCAGCACGTCGGCCGTCAGTGCCTCGGGCGTCCTGCCGGTGCGGTCTGACGCGCGTCCGCGCCATGCCTCGACGAGCTCTGCCAGCGGACGTACGCGCTTGTCGGGCCGCGTTGCGCGGGTGACTTGTTGGCGCAGCCGTGAGACCTCGATCCGGTTGGGCGCACGCCCGTGGCTGGCATAGAAGTCACTGATCGTGGCCGTCATCGCTGCATCGATCTGCGTCGTGCGGGTCGAGAACTCCACCATCAACCCGTCATCGGTACCGTCCAGCTCGAACCCGGGCGAGCGACGGACCCCGCGATGACGCCACGACCACGACACCGGGAGGCGACGAGCCAGCTCGTCGGCGAGCAGGTCGTCATAGAGTTCCGAAACCGTCACCACGGCGTGGTGCAGAGCGCGCGAGTCCACCGACAGCCAGCGCCCGTCGGGTGACTGCACCTTGTTGGCCACCACGACGTGCGTATGCAGATTTGGGTCACCTGCTCGTGAGTCCCAGTGGTCGAAAGCGCCGGCCAGGGCTCCCCTCGTTGGTCTCTGCTCGCAACCGGCCGCACCGGTCCTGGTGAACAGAGCCGCCTTCTCGAAGAAGGACAACGAGTCCTCGACCGCTGCTCGGTGCGCGGCCAGCACCTCTGTCTGGGTGCGACGGTCGCCGAGCGCCCATAACGCCGACACGGACTTCGGTGGAGTGAAGGTCATGTCGAAGCCAGCCACTGCAGTGTGCCGCGGCCTCACGAGCTCACTGCGTGTGATCGCCTCGATCGCCGATGTTCGACCCGCGCCAGCGAGCTCTTCGGGAAGGCTGGCGACCCGAACTGCGATCCGATCTCGCACCGGCAGGTAGGTCGGGTACGGCCGTCCCAGCGCTCTACCTGAGACGGGGTCACGTCCGGTCCCGAAGAGGCGCGCCATCGCCCCTTCAGAAACGGAGGCGCCGCTGTCGAGGCCGTTCCCGGTGCCGAGTCCAGCGAGCCAGCGCCGAGCCACCGCCCGGGCGGGTTGCCTGAAGCGGCGTAGTACGTCGTCAGCGGCTCGCGGCCGGACCGGTCGCAATCTCCACTCGCCGTGTGCTTCAACAGGTACCGGTAGCCAGCGCCCGCAGACAGTCGATGCATGGTCATGACCACGTCGGCGCCTCCCGAAGTCGGCTCGGCCGGTGACGGGCGACGCGCCTGACGGACCGCACGAGCCGATGTCAACAGGTAGGCCCCACACTCCCCAACCCAGTCCGGCGGATCGCATCCACAAGACGCTCCTGGTCACGATCGAACCTCAGCCTCGTGGCGAGGCAGAGCGATTCGATGGGTGACGGCACGAGAGCAGTTAGAGCCTCGGGCGCGCAAACCGATCCGAGCCCGTCCGAGACCAAACGCGGCGTCGATGACACGGAATTGATCGCCGAACACATATCATGGCATGCGCACGTACTAACTAGGAGAAATTCTTCGGAGCGCCTTCTTGAGGATCATAAATGACCGCTCCTCCGGCCAATCCTCCGGCCTACCAGCCGCCTCGCAGACGTCCTCGAGAAGCTCGGACGAGTCAACCTTGAGCTCTCGCATCGCTACAACTTCATAAGCACGCAGAAGACGCACAAACGCCTCCGACTCGCCTTCCGCAGCGATCAGCCTGCGGGCGACAGCCGCTGCACGGTCGTACCACTGACTTCCTTCTTCGGTTCGCCGCTGTGCGAAAGCAATCATGCCCCTGGTCGCAAGCAGGTACGGATCTTCCGCGTCAATTCCATCGAGTAGCGCCGCGGCTTCGCTTGCCCGGCCCGCCAGCACGAGGCAAAACGCCACATTGTTCCGCAGCATGACGTCACCGGGAGCCCGGCGCACCGCAGCAACTCCAGATTTCGCGGCCGCCTCGTACTCTCCCAGGATCTGCGCCTGAAGAACGAGCGCGCTTCGCACGGCTGGCGCGTCGAGCGGATTTTGCTCTGCGTACTCCACGGCCAGTTGAGCGGCGAGGTCCAGTTCCCCTTCAGCGATGTGCAGGCGCACGAGCAGAGGCGTGAGCGCGTCGCCGCCATCACTCTTGCGCACCATCTCCTCGTAGTATTGCCGGACGAGGCGAGCGGTTTCATGGTCATCGGACACGTCCGCCAGCATCGTCACGAGCGTAACCTGAGGGCCCGCGGCTTTGATCTGTTGGCGGATCACGTCAACAAGGGCATCCTTCGTTCGTTCACCAAGCCTCCATTGAAGAAGCGCGGTGTTCGCGCGCACCTCGGCAAGCGCTGGCGAGTCCGGCGGGAGATCGTGATGGTGCTGCGCACGACGAAGTTCTCGAAGCGCGTCAGGGATTCGCCCCACCGTGCAATACGCTTCAGCCAGAGCTTCCGCGACGAGCGGCTCACCTTCGCCAACCTCCCGTCGCAGACGACGCAACTCCTCGATCGCTTCAATATTCCGGCCAGCCGCCCGGAGGTAACTCGCCAGGTTGAAGCTGACCTCGACCGCATGCGGCGCTAGACGCACTGCATGCTGAGCCGCGCGAATAGCCTTCGATACCGACCCGACGCAGGCATAGGCGTAAGCGAGGTTGACGAGCAGGCTTGGGCTGTCGACGCCGAGCTTCCTTGCGCGCCGCAGCTCTGCGAGCGCTAGCTGTGGCTTACGCAACTCAAGCCAGAGGTAGCCGCGGAATGCTGCCGCATCCGCTGATTGGTCAGCGGCAAGGCGATCGAGAGCCAACGATGCGTCGCCGCGCGATTTTGCGATCGCAGCACTCAAGAGCGCCCATGGCCCCGGCTCGTCGAGCTTGGAGAGAAGAGACTCACCTTCCTCAAGCGCACCCGTCATGACAAGCGTTCTGGCCGCAACGAACAACGCCATTGCTTCCGCCGCATCAAGTCGGTCCCCAGTGCGAAGCAAGGTAGCTGCCTGACGAGCTGCAACAACCGCTTCCTCGGAGTTCCCCGCGCCTAGAAGCGCCTGAGCAAGGCGGGCGAACGAGACGGGGGAGTTCGGGTCAGCGGTCGTCAGGGCACGTGCCTGGTCAATCCGGCCACGGCGAGCGTCGTCCAGGTACTGCTGGGCCTCCCGCTCCTTCGGGGCGCGCGCGCGTCGACGCGCATCCTCTGCACCTCGCGCGTCTGCAACGATCTTGTTGAATGCCGGGCTTGACCATCCTTTCTCGGCCTCGAACGCTGACAGCGGGTTTGCCGGCTGGGAATCGAGCGGCCCAGTGAGCGATGCTTCGAGCCGCGACTCAAGCGTTGCGGTCATCGCCTACCCTCCTTTCTGATCAGAAGTCGCTCGCGCTGCTTGATGTCGTTCCGCAAGGCCGCTCGCATCGCATCGACACGTTGGAGCAGCCACTGGAGTTCGTTTCGGCGAGGCCCTCGGCGGCCCGGGCCGACCACTGGCATCCGGTTGGTCGGAACCGGGTCGCACAGCTGCCGCAAAACGGCGCTTGCGGGCGCCCTGATAGATCCGGGACATGCCGTCTCAAAAGCGGCAAAATATGGCTCGAACCAGCCTCGAATCTCGGATGCGCGGCCTAAATACGCGGCGCCGCGGGTGCCGACCGGAAGCGCAGCGTCCGAGTGGATGATCGGAAATCTCGGATAAAGCGCCAATCCGGTGATGCCCTGCCCGAAAGTTAACTCAAATAGAAGAGAGCCCAGTCCATAAAGATCAGCGCACTTGTGCGTCTCGGGGGTGTCAGCACCCACTCCCCAAAGGAGCTCCGGGGGGGCAAAATCCGGGTCGCCTCTCGGCATCTCGTACGCCATCGGGGTCACGGACGGCGCTGCCGACAGATTCCTGGACCGGCCCAGATCGGCGACTCGAGCCACCAGCGATCCGCGCTCGAGGAAGATAAGGCAGTTGGCGCACTTGAGATCGCGATGAACGATGCCATTGAGATGCATTTGATGGGCACCGAGGACGACATCCCTGAAGAGGCTGAGACGACTCTGCCAATCTAACCGACCTGCACTGGCAGCAAGTTCGTCCATTGAACCTGAGGCTCGACCAAGTGCATGGAAGCGGAGGCGGATCGGAAAACTTCCGCCTCCGGCGGCGGCCACGGTCGTGGAGACATCGAGGCTTTCAGATATATCGACGACTCCGGAGCACCCACCCAGCTGGAGGAGAAGCGTGCCCTCGTTATCAAACTCGATGATCTGTTGCGCTCCAGCTCGTGGGTTGAGTATTTTGAGCGCTTTCTCATCACCCGCTGACGATACCGCGGCATACACGAAACCAAACGCTCCGTGACCCAAGAACTCGCCCACTTCGTAGTGCGCAAGGGTAGTGCCGCTCAGGCCTAACGGGTCCACGACAGTCATTGAGCGAACCGTCTACGAATTTCATTAAGTAGGTAGGGGTTCTGCTGCAGCAACAGTATAACGTCGTCGGGAACCCGCCCTGCGTCGAGCGCCATGATTTCTTCGTCGACACCATAATAGTGGGCAGCGCGCTTCAGGAGGTCACCCGATGGAGCCTTCTCACCGCGTTCCCACCGGGACAGGTGAGAGGGGGCAACACCTAGGTCATCTGCGGCGGACCGCAGACTGCGCCCGCGCTCCTCCCGCAGCTGCCTAAGGAGCCGGGCAGCTCCCGCCGTTTCGCTCATCTGATCAGCCTAGCCTGCTGTTGCCCGTCTAGGCAACGGTGAAGATCGGCTCGGGGGCACCACGTCGCACGTTGGGCCGCGGGATCGTCGCTCCTTCTGGCGCTTGACGCCAGAAGCCTCTACGCGGCCTCCCGGCGTCTTGTGCCCGCTCGGCGCGCACTGTGTTTTGTGTAGTGCGAGGCACGGATCGCCATCTCACCACGAGTGCCAGAGGTGTCCCGCATCCTCTTGCCTCTCTTACGCCCTCTCAGAGCCTCGGTCCCGTGCGAGCAGACCGGGCCACCTCCTGCTTGACCCCTCGACCCGCAATGGGCGTGGGCGTGGACGCAGGGAGCTCCCCGCTGCCAACGGATAGACCCAGCCGCGGTCATCCCGCCGATGCTGGCGAGCCGCGCGGATGGAGCGTTTTCGGTTGGGACGCGTACCGCCCACCTGCCTGTGTCGGCACAGATGCCGGCGGATGGTAACGGCACGGGCGGTGGTGGAGAGTGGCGATGACCCAGAGCTCGGCGCGGCGCGCATCGACAGTGAATGCGTGCACGGGT
The DNA here is from genome assembly GCF_053607065.1 of Cellulomonas sp. NPDC055163. Lineage (NCBI taxonomy): Bacteria > Bacillati > Actinomycetota > Actinomycetes > Micrococcales > Cellulomonadaceae > Cellulomonas > Cellulomonas sp. NPDC055163. The sequence goes on from NZ_JBSGSU010000005.1 coordinate 407,349, forward strand.
TGGACGGCCGCATGGACGCTGACGCACGCAGCGTCCTGCGCGGCGGCGAGTTCGGTGGAGACGCTGCCGCTTGTGGACGCGGTTCCGCTCCTCCTGGCGTTCGCTGACCTGCGGGCAGCGGAGGACTACCTGGAGCGGGCGCGACGAGACCTGCCGTCTCGCTCTGCTGCGGCGGATGTATACGCCGCGGACACCGAGCACGACGCGCCGCCGGCGCACCAGGACCTCGAGCAGCTCGTGCGTGCCGCTATCCAGCCCGTCCGTCGCCTTCGGTCGGCCAGCGCGGCCCGCGTTGGCACAGTCGAGCTCGCCCGGGCCCATGCGTTGCTCTGCTCGGCGCACCGACGACTGCTGGGATCTCAGCCATGAGCGGCGCCACGTACCGAGACCTGATGGAACGTGCTCACCGCCAGCTCCAAGATGCGCGCCGGTCCACGCGCGTGCGCTTCGACGACCGTGCGAGCGCCCCCGCCGCCGTCGCCGACCAGCACTCGGTCCTTTCCGCGATCGCCTCGCAGATCTGGGTGGTGCTGACACCGGGACGGGCCGCCGGTGTGCGGGCAGCGCCGTATCCGGACGCCATCGAAGCCGCGGCAATTCGGCTGGCAACGGCGATCAGCGAGTGCATCGGCGCCCCTGAGCCGTATCCGGCGTTGCTTGACGGCCCCCACGCTGCGTGGGCACGCTGCGCGCAGACACTGCGCGCCGCCGCCGACCTGTTCGCCGTGCACCACGATCCGTCCGGAGCCCCACGCACTCCTGACGCTAGAACGTTGGAATCGCTGACGGTGCGCGATGCCGCCCTCTCACAGCTCGTCACGCTCACGCTGACCGCGACGTCCACCACGAGCGCGATGGGCCTGCGCCTCGGGCAGACGGGCGCGTCCTGGCCCAGCGTCCGTTCACGCCTCCCCCACCTCGAACGTGTGGAAGACGCAGCCCGGAAGCTCTCCGCGCTCGTCCCGCTCATCGACGGGGCGCCGCTCCCCGACGTCGGGCTCCTGCCGACCGAGGTCCGGAGTGACGACGCCGTCGAGGAACTGGCAGCCCGCCTACTGCGTGTGCGTCAGCGATCGTGGGAGCTGCCCGCATCCTCGGATCGTTCGATCGCGACGCTCCGCGACCTGGCAGTCCTCGGGGTCGCTGTGCACGCCCACACCGCTGTGTTCCACGGTCCCAGCCCCGCGACGGAGCACTTGATCGGCCAAGCTCGGCGCTGGCAGAGGCTCTCGGTCGCGCTTGCGACGTTCCGCAGCGCCGCTCCACCTGACGAGCTCGTTCGCGCCGACCTCACCGCCGCGGCAGATCTGCTCTCCGCGTTCGCTCCGCTCGTGGGACCGAGCCGGGCGAGCGCATCGGACCCGCGATCACGACGTGCCGGCGCCACCCTGAACGGCGCCGTGCGACTCATGACGGACGTCGCCCATCAGAACTCACGCGCCTTCTCTGTGATCGCGCGCACGAGCGCCGTCTACGTACCCGCCCGCGCGCTCACCCGTGACGAGGTCACCGACAGTCCCGATCTCGTGCGTGCGCGCCTCGAGGGAACGCTCGTCCGTGCGCCGCAGCGCATGCTCGCGGAGGTCGGAGCGCTCTACGTCGCCCTCCGGACACATCCCGTCCACGCACCGGCGAGCCAGTCCGCACCGGCTCCCGGCCGGATCGTCGACGCCGAGCCGATCCATTGTCAGGCGTAGCGGTCGGCAGGCGTGTCCTCGACCGGTCTCGGGGAGCAGCATCAGGAGGCACGGTGAGGCGGAACCAGCCAGGTCACCGACGCGTCCTGATGAACGATGACGGGTGGACGTGCAGGTGCTGGTGCAGCGAGTGGTGATGGCGGGCACGAGCGCAGCGATGCGAGCTGCCGGCGAGCCGATCACGCCCACGTCCCTCGCGCGCGCTGCCGGCGTCGCGCGGTCGTGGGCCCACTCCCCAGCCCGAGCTCATGACCACGATCCGGGCCGCCGCGCCCAGCCCCGCGCCTCGGCAGGCCGCGGCGTGGGCGTCGGAGGAGTCGTGGCAGCATCGAGTGACCCTCGCCCACGCACGCATCCGGGAGCTCTCCGCCGAGAACACCCACCTGCGCCGCCAGCTCGCCGTCACCCACGGCGAGCTGCGCGCCGCGCGGACCGTCCGGAGCCTCTGACGCGACATCGCGCGCCGGATCACCTGTCCAGTGGCAGCGCGGTTCGGATCGAGGAGACGACCTCGAGGATCGCTCGTGTGGCGGCGGCTGCCCCTTCCTCGTCCGTGATCAGCTCCTGGTGGTTGACGCCCTCGATGACGCGGTGCTGGGTGTTCGTGGACAAATGGGCCAGGGCGTCCTGGTCCGCGAACCAGTCGGCGGAGCTTGCGCTGCCGGCGGTCAGGACGACCAGCGGCTTGTCGCCGAAGTCACGCAGAGCGGCCGCAGCTTCGGTGGACGAACTGGTCTGGGCGTACTCGTCGATCGTGCTGCGGAGATGGCTTGCGGTCGGCACGCCGACCAGGTGGCCCAGGCCGAGGCGGGCAGCGGTCGAGACCAGTGTCGCGGCCCGGCCCCCGAGGTCGTAGGAGGCCCTGTCCCGGGTGGGAGCTGCGGTCGAGCTCGCCGGTGATGCCGGTGCTGTGGAGTCCAGCAGCACCATTCCGGCGACGTCGTTGGGGTATCGGGCAGCGAAGGTGAGTGTGTAGAGGCCGCCGAAGGAGTGGCCCGCGAGCACAAAGGGCCCGGGGACGTCTCCGCGTCGCAGCAACGTGTGCAGGTCGGTCGCGATCTGGGTGGCGTCTTGCGGGGTGTCGCTAGGTTCGCTCCACCCGCGGCCCGCGCGGTCATAGACGCAGACCCGGGTGTCAGGGGCGATGGCCGGGGTGATCAGCCCGAGGTCCGAGGACTTGCCGCCCGCACCCGGGATGAGGACGACTGTGGGGCTGCCCGAGCCGGTGCAGTCCAGGTGCAGGCGGTGTCCGCCGACGTCGATCAGCTGACCAGGCATGGGGTTGGCCCTGGCCTCCACCGCTTCGCGGACGGTCTGGTAGCCGCCGCCGAGGGAGGCGAGAGCCAGCATCGCGAGCACGGGGTACAGGAGCCAGCGGCTGCTCGGCTGCCGACGGGCGCGGACGAGTGTCCCGACCACCAGCGCCAGCAGAGCGGCTGGCCACACCCACGTGAGGGCCTCGTGCACCGAGGACCCGAATCCCACGAGGAGCAGACCGCTCACTCCCATGAACAGAGCAAGGGCCCTGGCCCAGCGCTGCGGCTGATCGGTGAACCGCACCGAGGCCGCGGCCAACGTCGCCCAGCCCACCGCCCACCCGCACAGGACGGCGCCGGTAACCCCGGCCTCTGTCGGCGGGATGAAGGGGGCAGCGACCAGGAGCACGGCAGCGAGGAGTCCGGCGACCAACGAGCCAGCAGCGACCCAGCCGATGTGTCCCTTCGGCTCGGGGTCGACGCGGTCCGGGCTGAACTGCCGCCCGGTGCCGTGCGCGCTGGAGGAGGGATGACCTCCGCTGCTGGTGGGTGCGGGGAGAGGCGTTGTCCGGGTCTGGGTCATGTCTCCAGCGTGTGCCCGGCCGGCCCCGGTGGAAAGGACACGGTGTTGACGATGTCGGCCACCGCTACCGGGGTCTAGCGTGTCGCCAGGAGGCACGAGATGGCCGACCCGCGTGTGGTGATCGTCGCGTTCCCGTCTGCGCAGATCCTGGACGTGACAGGGCCGATGGAGGTGTTCTCCAGCGCGTCCCTGTTCCTGCCGGCCGTCAGCTACCGCACCGAGCTGGCCAGCGTTGCGGGGGGTCCGATCCAGGCGAGCTCCGGAATGCAGTTCGTGACATCAGCGCTCAGGGATGTCGACGGCGAGGTCGACACGCTCGTGGTCGCCGGCGGCCGTGGAATCGAGGAGTCCAGCGCGGACCCGGACCTGCTGGGCGAGGTGCGCCGGCTCGCAGCAACAGCCCGGCGCGTCACCTCCGTCTGCTCCGGTGCGTTCGTCCTGGCCGCCGCGGGCCTGCTCGACGGGCGCAGAGCCACGACCCACTGGGCATGGTGCGAGCGGCTGAAGAGCACCTACCCGACCGTGTCGGTCGAGCCGGACGCCATCTACGTCCACGACGGCCACATCTGGACCTCGGCCGGCGTGACCGCCGGGATCGACCTCGCGCTCGCGCTGGTCGCCGCCGACCACGGCCGGCAAGCCGCCGCGACCATCGCCCGGCGACTCGTGGTCTACCTGCGCCGCTCCGGCGGGCAAGCGCAGTTCTCCACCCTCCTCGCCGCCCAGGCAGGCGACAGCGAACCCGTCCGCGACCTGCTGGCCTGGCTCCCGGACCACCTCGGCAACGACCTGTCCGTGCCCGCGCTGGCCCGCCACGTCAACCTCTCGGAACGCCAGTTCAGCCGAGTGTTCAAGGCCGAGGTGGGCACCAGCCCCGCCGACCATGTCGAGGCCACCCGCCTGGACAGCGCCTGTCGTCTGCTCGAGACGACAAGCAGCCCGATCGAGCACATCGCGAAGATCTGCGGGTTCGGGACCCCCGAGACGATGAACCGCAGCTTCCGCCGCCGACTGAACACCACCCCCGGAGACCACCGCCGCCACTTCAGCTCGGTCGACTGACTCGCCGACGCCGCCAGAGTGCCAACACCCGGACGAGGCATCGGTGACCCCGCAGCACGCGTCGCTGGTGAAGCTGGAGACAGTGTCCAGGCAGGGCGGCGCGAACGCTCCATCCGAGAGGCCCGCCCGCCGCGTTCTACAGGTCGCGCCGGTCGTCGAGCTGGCGGCGGGCGATCTGGTGGGGCGCCAGCGCTGCCGGGGTCGCCGCGCAGCCGGGTCCCCCGCGCTCGAGCCACTGGGCGAGCTCGTCGGTCAGTGCCTCGCCGGCGAGCCGTTCGAACCAGACCGGTCGTCCGGCGCGGCGGCGCCCAGCGGGGCTCGGGCGGGCCACGACGACGTCGCCACGCTCACACTCGTCCAAGCACTCGGACAGGGTGAGGTCCGCGAGGCCACGGTCCCGCAACGCGCGCAGGCGGGCGAGCTGGCCGCCCTCGAGCGGGTCACCGGCGCCGAGGGTCTCGCCGCTGCACAAGCTGCAGACCGTCAGGCCGGGCCGGGATCGCCGCGCGGGTGCGGGGGCGGGGCTGTCGGACACCACGTGAACGCTACCTGCGCCCCGGGGTGATGCCCGCTGGCTCCGCATGGGGCAGCACGACATCGACCGGCCCCACGCTATGGGGGCCGGTCGGCGTCGTGGAGGCTGGGTCAACCTGCTCCAAGGAGGTTCTGCATCTCGGTGATCTCGGCGGTCTGGTCGTCGCGGATCTTGCCGGCGAGCTCGAGCGCGTCGGGGTTCTCACCTTCGGCGAGCTGCTGCTCGGCCATCGCCAGGGCGCCTTGGTGGTGGGCGGTCATCAGCTCGAGGAACCGCTGGTCGAACGCGGCCCCTTCCAAGCTGGCGAGCTCGGACATGGCCTGCTCCTGGTCCATACCGTCCATCTGCATGCCGCCGTGGTCCATCCCGCCACGGTCCATCGCGGTGGTCTCCTCGCCCCAGGCCTCGAGCCACCCGGTCATCTGCTCGATCTCGGGGTCCTGAGCCGCTTCGATCCGCTCGGCCAGGGCCTTGACCTCGGGGTTGGTGGCCTTCTCGACTGCCAGCTGCGCCATCTCGATGGCGCCCTGGTGGTGGGCGATCATCATCTGCGCGAACTCGGTGTCGGCCTCGTTGTGCGCAGCCGCGTCAGCGGTCTCGCTCGCGGTCGTCTCCTGGTCGGCCGGCTCGGTGGCCGCGGGATCGCTCTGACCGGAGCACGCGGCCAGTGTCGCGGCCAGGGTCAGCGCGGCCGCGGCAGCGGTGACGCGTCGTCGGGTGGGGCGCATGGGATCTCCCAGGGTGGTGGTGGGCCGGTCAGGCCGGCGTGCTGGTGGTGCAGCAGCTGTCCTGGCGGGTAGTGGGTGTCGCCGTGGTGGAGCAGCACGTCGTCGGCGCCTGCGCGGCGGGCGCCTCGACGGTGGGGGCCGTGGTGTCCTGGCAGCAGCTCATGGCGTTCTCCTCGGGGTGGTGACGGGGTGCCTGGGCGAGGCCGGCGGCACTCTCGAGCCTGACGGGTACGCCTGAACCCGTGATCGTCGTTCGATCAAGGTTTGATGAAGCCACCGATCGCACGCCGGGGCGTGGCCGAGCGCGGCACACAATGGGGCGCGTGAGCATCCCGGTGGGCCGGCGCGCGGTCGTGGTCGATGACGAGGAGCCCCTGGCGCGGCTGGTGGCCGGGTACCTGGAGCGGGACGGGTTCGAGGTGCACGTGTGCTTCGACGGCGCGCGTGCCCTGGAGGTGCTGCGCGAGGTCGACCCCGACGTGGTGGTCCTGGACCTGGGGCTGCCTGGGGTTGACGGGGTCGAGGTGTGCCGCCAGCTGCGCACCTTCTCCGACTGCTACGTGCTCATGCTCACCGCGCGGGCCGAGGAGGTCGACACCCTGATCGGGCTGTCGGTCGGTGCGGATGACTACATGACCAAGCCGTTCAGCCCACGCGAGCTCATGGCCCGGGTCGGTGTCCTGCTGCGCCGGCCCCGCAGCGCCGCGGTCCCGGCGGAGCCGCCACCGGCCGCCACGGTCACGACCGTCGGGTCGCTGACGTTGGACGCGGCGGCCCGGGAGGTCCACGTCGACGGGGAGCCGGTGGCGCTGACGCGCACGGAGTTCGACGTGCTGGCCGCGTTGGCCGCTCGGCCGGGGATGGTGTTCAGCCGGCCTGCGCTGATCGAGGCGGTGTGGGGCCCGGGCTGGGTCGGGGACGAGCACCTGGTCGACGTGCACGTGCTGCACGTGCGCCAGAAGCTCGGGGACAGCGCCGAGGCGCAGCGGTTCATCCGGACCGTGCGCGGTGTTGGGTACCGGATCGGGCCCGGGCAGTGAGCACCGCCGTGTGGGGTGGACCGTCGCGGTGGGGGCTGGCGGGGCGGCTGCTCGCCGGAATCGTGCTGGTCATGATGGTCGGGGCGATCACCGCGTGGGCGGTTGCGTGGCTGGTCGGTCCGGCTGTCTTCCACGAGCACATGCTCCAAGCCGGGCTCGGCGACCACGACGAGGCGGTCTTGCACGCCGAGCAGGCGTTCCGCTCCGCCAGCACCCTGGCCCTGGCGTTCGCCCTGGCAGGGGCGGGGGTCGCGTCGTTGGCGGTCTCGGTGGTGCTGACCCGCCGCATCGGGCGGTCCCTGGCGGCGTTGTCCTCCGCGGCATCGAGCCTCGGCGCGGGCCGCTATGACTCCCGGGTCTCGCCCCCCGGCATGGGCCGGGAGTTCGACGACCTCGCCGCGTCGTTCAACCGGATGGCCACCCGGCTGCAGGACGGGGAGCGTCTGCGTGGGCGCCTGCTCGCGGACGTCGCCCACGAGGTCCGCACCCCCGTCGCGACGATCTCCGCCTACCTCGAGGCGCTCGAGGACGGCCTGCAAGCCCTCGACCCGGCCACGGTCACCCTGCTGCGGGACCAGGCCACGCGCCTGACCCGCCTTTCCGAGGACCTGGCCGCCGTGACCCGGGCCGAGAGCGGGGACCTGGCTCTGGCCCTTCGCCCCACCGACCCCGGTGAGCTGATCACCGCTGCGCTCAGCGCGGCACGGGAGCGCGCCACCGCACGGGGAGTCGAGTTGACCCACGACGTCGCTGCCGGGCTGCCGGCGGTGGTGGTCGACCGGCTGCGCCTGGCGCAGGTGCTGGACAACCTCGTCACCAACGCGCTGCGGCACACCCCCGCCGGCGGAACGGTCACCCTCAGCGCCTCTCTGGCGCCAGCTGCGGGGGTGTGGATCAGCGTCACGGACACCGGCGAGGGGATCGCCGCGGAGCACCTGCCGCACGTCTTCGAGCGGTTCTACCGTGCCGACACCGCCCGCGACCGCGCCCGGGGCGGGTCAGGGATCGGGCTGGCTATCTGCCAGGCGCTCGTGCACGCCCACGGCGGTACCATCACCGCCACCAGCGCCGGTCCCGGAGCCGGGAGCACCTTCACCCTCACCCTGCCCGCGACCTGATCGCTCCCGCACCTCACGATGTGCGGGAGCGCGCGGGTGGCCGGGTGCGGGGGTCGAGGGGAACAGCCGCGTCACCGCCCACACCGCCATGGCCACCACCAGCACCACCAACGCCACTACGCCGACGACCCACGCACCCATCGCGCACCACCCTCCCCAGTCGTTTCCTCGTGTGCTCGCCGGTGACACGCCGGGGGGTCACATGCGGTGGGCCATGGGCAGCAGGAACATCCACACGTTGATCGCCCCGAGCAGGGCGATGATCGCGACGTACGGAGTGAGCGTCGCACGCCGGCGGGCGGCCGTGCGGTACCGGCGGTAGGCGATGCGCTTGGCGGTGTAGACGGACCCCGCGATGCCCAGGGCCAGGAGGGCGAACTGCAGCACCTGGATGGTGCCGGTGCTCACGAGTGCCGGGTCACCCGAGACGCCGGCGCCGAACAGGTTCGCGACCGTGTAGTAGACCGAGCCGCCCTCGGCGAGCAGGTGGAACAGGTTGTGCGCGAGGTGCCCGGCGACGTCGAGCGGGATGAGGGCGTACCCGAACCGCGCGAAGTTGAGCCGGGTGTCCTCGAGGTTCCGGCGAGCGGCGATCCGCGAGGCGAGGGCGAGCAGGCCGACGGGCACGGACACCGCGACGGCGAACGCCACAGTGAAGATCACGGCGTAGCTGGTGATCCCGGTGACGGCCTCGATGCGGGCGAGGAACCCGTCCCAGACCTCGAGCATCGTGATGTTCTGGATCAAGACGATGCCCATGATCGCCATCGCGAGCATCGACTGCTCGATCTTCGGTTTGGTGATGAACCACAGCTCGCTGGTCGGCTTGCGCAGCCGGACCTGAATCGCGTCGTTGGGGCAGGACTTGATGCAGTTCGCGCACAGGTTGCAGTTCGCCGAGTCCTCCATCGTGCGGGGGAACGTGAACAGCGGGCAGCCGGCGACCTTGTCGTTGCCGTTGTAGCAGACGGCCCGGGACTTGCAGGTCTTGCAGATCGCGCTGTCGGCGCGCAGCTCGACCATGCCGGTACGGGCGTAGTTGCCGGACAGCCCGCCGAGGAAGCACAGGTACCGGCAGAACGTGCGGCGCTGGAACAGTGCACCCGAGGCGATCACCGCGGTGGTGAGCAGCAAGAGCAGAACCCCGGACCCCCAGGGGGACTCCACGACGCCCCAGACGTGGTCGGCCCACGTGATGGCCAGGAACGAGGCGTCGATGATCCAGATGCCGTAGTTCTTCAGGAAGCTCGGCACGGGCCGGTTCACCCCGACGAGCTTCTGCACCGCGTCGGACAGCGCCCCGAAGGGGCACACCGCGCACCAGAACCGGCCGAGCAGCACGAACACGATCGGGATGACCGGCCACCACAGCACCCACATCAGCGCGGTGCCCGCATTGTCGTGCGCGCGGTCAGGGCCGGCGAGCAGCTGGTAGGCCACCAGCCCGAAGACCGCCGCGACCGGGATCTGGAAGATCTTGGGGTACCAGCCGGACCGCAACGACCGGGCGACCCACGGGATCGTCATCAGGTTCCGCCCGACCGGCGGAGGTGTCAGATCGGGGCCGGGCGTGACGTCGGGGTCGACCGTCACCTCGGGTGGCGGCGGGGGCGGGGTCAGTGTGGTCATCGTCGTGTCCTTCAGGGCGGTCAGGCGGTGGTCGGGGCGCCGGCTGGGCGGGGACGGTGGCGGGGCCGATTGCGGTTACGGCGGCGCAGCACCGAGGCGGCGATCAGCACCGCGGCGTTGACGCCCATGAACGTGGACAGCACCGCGGCCCGCGGCCGGGCAACGGGCGCTGCGCCGTCCTCGGCGTGCTCGCCGGTCGTCTCACCGTGACCGCCCGCGCCACCGGTGTCCGTCGGTGCCTCGTCGGAGCCACTGCCGGAGTCGTGGCCCTCCTCGTGCGCTGACCCCTCACCGCTGTCCGCGTGGTCCGTGCCGTTCTCGGGCTCCATGCCGGTCAGGGCCTGGCCGGGCGTCGCCGGGTCGAGCGTGGGCTCGTCTGCTGCCGGGGCGGCGCTCGGCTGTGTGGCGGCGTGGTCGTGCGACGTGGTCTCGTGCTCGGCAGTGTCCTGGCGCAAGGCGGCCGTGGCTGCCGGCGCGGGGAGCACGAGGGTGGATGCGCCGACCAGGGGCAGGGCGAGAGCCACGGCGACCGGCAGCCGGACCAGAGCGGGATGCATGGGGAGCTCCTGACGAAAGGTGTCTGTGTGCACTGTCGTCGCGGGCTTGCCCCGGCACATGGGACCTGTAGGCCCTCCGGGGTGACCTCCATCGAAACTTCATCGACGAGGCGCCCGACCGCGTACCGGTGCCCACCAAGACGGCGCGCAGCGACCGCACCCGTCGCCGGTGGCGGGCAGGGCGCTGGTCCTCTGCGCCGGCGGCTGGGGTCAGCCGTGGTGGTCGTCGGTGTGGGTGCCCGAGTCCTCGCTACCCGCTCCGGTGGAGTAGTCCGGGACGGTGAGGGCGGGGGCAGCGGCCGGGCGTGCGCCGGTGCGCGGGGTGAAGGAGATGCCGTTGGGCAGGTCACCGACCGGGATGGTCGCTGCGACGGTGTTCGTGGCGAGGTCCAGCACCGAGACGGTGTCGTCGTAGAGGTTGGTCACCCACGCCACCTCCCCGCTGGGGTCGACGACCACCCCGTGCGGACCTGACCCGGTCGTGATGGTCGCCCGCACGTCCATGGTCGCGACGTCGATGATCGTCACAGTGTCACCGGGCGCGTCGGGAGTGCCCTGGTCGGCCGACAGCAGGCTGGTCCCGTCCGGGGTCAGGAACAGCTGGACCGGCGGGGACGGCACCTCGAGCGTCGCGACGACCGCCTGGGCGGTCAGGTCGACCTGCGCGACCGCGCTGGTCCCGGCCAGGCTCACGTACGCGGTGCGCGCGTCGTTCGACACGGCGACCTGCACCGGGGACTCCCCGACCGGGATGGTCGCGGTGCGCGTGAGGGTGGCGGGGTCGACCACGTCGATGGTCCCGGCGGCCGTGCCCGCCACCACCAAGATGGTGCCGTCGCCGCTGGGCCGCTGGCCGTGCGGGCCGGCGCTGACGCCGAGGGTGCCGGTCGGGGCGAGGGTGGCGGCGTCGTAGCGGTCGAGGGAGTCCTCACCGGAGTTGGTCACGTAGACCGAGGACCCGTCGGGCGTGAGCACCACGTGGGCGGGGCTGGTCCCGGTGGCCGCGGTCCCGCGCAGCTCGTAGCTCTCGGCGTCCAGGGCGACGAGGGCGTTGTTGTGCCCGCTGACCGCCCAGACGGTGGACCCGTCCGGGCTGATCTGCACGTTGTGCGGGCTGGGGATCCCGGACACCGTGGTCAGCACCTCACCGGAGTCGGCATCGATCGCGGTCAGCGTCCCTTCGCCCTCGTTCGCGACCCACACCGTGCCGGTCACCCCAGTGGACACCGGCGCCTGGGTCGCGGTGGCGGCGTCGTCAGCGGCGGAGGGCTCCGAGCCGGTGCTGCACGCCGCGAGCAGCAGCGTGCCCGCGACGGCGACGGTGAGCAGGATCGGGCGGCGGGTCGGGGTCCACATGGGCAGGCTCCAGGCGTTCAAGGAAAGGTCTCGCCCTGACTCTTCGGCGCGAACCCCGCACGCCCGCTGGTCCTCACATGAAGATCCCATTGATTTTCCCGCGGCCGTCCTGATCACACCCCCCGATCAGGCTCCTGGCAGCGGGTCGAACCCGGCCGCGAGGTCGACCGACTCCAGGACCGTGTCCTGCGTCACGGCCACCACGCGCAGCGACCCGTCGGCCGCGCGGTGCGCCGCCACGGCCTGCGGCGGTCCCGGGAGAGTCGCGGCCGGCGCCCAGGTCGCGCCGGCGTCCTCGGAGAGCGTGACGTCCCCGTCCGGCGTCACCCCGACGACGGTCGAGGTGTCCGCCCAGTCCACGACCTGCAGCAGCGGGGCCTCCTCGAGCCGGTCCCAGCTCGCGCCGGCGTCGGTGGAACGGACCGGGCCCTCCTGGCTGGTGACCACGATCGTGCGCCCGTCAGGTGAGACGTCCATCGCGAACGGCGGCACCGGGACGTCGAGGTCACCCCACCTCACCCCGTCACTCGTGGCCTGCAGGGCCGCGCCGTCGAACGCCACGACCCCCGCGTCTGAGGCGGTCATGGCGTGGAAGTCCGACTCGCCCTCCCGCGACAGGGCGGTCCAGGTCTCGCCGGCGTCGGTGGACTCCATCAGCCCCACCGGGTTCGCCATGTCCGTCCCGGCCCCCGGATGACCCGAGGCGTAGAAGTGGTCCGGCCCGGCGACGGTGAAGCCCATCAGGTCGATCACCGGCCCCACCCGCTTCGGTCCCGTCTCGTCGTACCGGAACAGCCCTTCGTGCGTGGCCAGGTAGACCAGGTCGTCGGCCGGGTTGATCCCGACCCCGTGCGTGTGCGCCCCCGGCAGGCCGGCGCTGTCGGTCTCGTCCGCGTGGGCGTGCCCGTCGGAGGCGGTGGCCGCCTGGCCGGTCGGCGCGGTGGCCGGGCCGAGGTCCTGCGAGCACGCGGCGACCGCCACGGTCACGCCGAAGGCGATCACGGTCGCGGTGAGGCGCCGTCGAGCGCGGTTCATGAGATCTCCCAACGTCGAGGTGCCTCGCCCGGAACAGGCGTCCCAGGCGAGGCATCAGGCAACGAGCGTGCGGTGGGCACGCCCACCGGGCCAGCCTCGCCCGGGGGACGCCCGAGCGAGGCTGTCGTTGCATCAAGGTTCGATGAAGCCGCCCCGGCGCCCGGGGTGCCGGGTCAGCCGCGGCGGGCGAGCACTGCCTGCGCGCTGGCCTCGGGCCGCAGGTCCAGTCGGCGCAGGAGCTGGGCGTTGAGCGCCACCACGACGGTCGAGACGGACATCAGGATCGCCCCGATCGCCATCGGCATCACGAACCCGACCGGTGCGAGCACACCCGCCGCGAGGGGGACGGCGATGAGGTTGTACCCGGCGGCCCAGGACAGGTTCTGCTGCATCTTGCGGTAGGACGCGCGGGACAGCTCGATCACGGACAGCACCGAGCGGGGGTCGTCGCTGGCCAGGATCACCCCGGCCGAGGCGATCGCGACGTCGGTGCCGGCGCCGATCGCGATGCCGACGTCGGCCTGGGCGAGCGCCGGTGCGTCGTTCACCCCGTCCCCGACCATCGCCACGCGCCGGCCTTGGGCCTGCAGCTCGGCGACCTTCTCGCTCTTGTTCTCCGGGCGGACCCCGGCGAACACCTGGTCGACCCCGATCTCGGCGGCGACCGCGCGGGCGACCGGCTCGGCGTCGCCGGTGATCATCACCACGTGCACGCCGCGGGCGTGCAGGGCGTCGACCGCCTGGCGGGACTCGGGGCGGATCTCGTCGGCCAGGGCCAGCGCCCCGGCGACCTGCCCGTCGATGAGCACGTGCAGGACGATCGCGCCCTGCTCAGCCCACGCGTGCGTCTGGGCGAGCGGGTGGGCGTGGTGCTCGGCGAGCATCCGGGGCCCGCCGACGGCGACGTCGTGCCCGTCGACGGTGGCGCGGACCCCGACCGCGGTACTGGCCCGGAACTCACTCGCCCGCGCGACCCGCACGGAGCGGGCGGTGGCGGCCGCGATGATGGCACGGGCGAGCGGGTGCTCACTGTCGGCCTCCGCGCCCGCGGCCAGGGCGAGGACCTCGTCCTCGGTGCGGGTGCCCTCGACGGCGATGTGGGTCACGGCGGGCTCGCCCTTGGTCAGGGTGCCGGTCTTGTCGAACAGGACGGTGTCCACGGTGCGCATCTGCTCCAAGGCCATCCGGTCCTTCACGAGCACCCCGCCGCGGGCGGCGCGTTCGGTCGCGATGGAGACCACCAGCGGGATCGCCAGGCCCAGGGCGTGGGGGCAGGCGATCACCAGGACGGTGATGACGCGGATCCACGCGGTCTCCGGGGTGCCCCACGTCAGCCACGCGGCCAGCGTCAGGGCGGCGGAGCCGAGCGCGAACCAGAACAGCCACCCGGCGGCGGTGTCGGCCAGGCGCTGGGCGCGGGTAGAGGAGGACTGGGCCTGCTCGACGAGGCGGCGGATGCCGGCCAGAGCGGTGTCGTCCCCGACGGCGTCGATGCGGACTCGGATCGCGGAGTCCGTGGCGACGGTCCCGGCCACGACGTGGTCGCCCGCGGCGCGCCGGACCGGGCGGGATTCCCCGGTAATCATCGACTCGTCGACGTCTGCGGACCCGTCGACCACGACGCCGTCGGCGGGCACCCGTCCGCCGGGGCGCACGATCACCACGTCCCCGAGACGCAGGTCGGCGGGGGCGACGACCGTGACGGTGCCGGCGTCGACGCGCTCGGCCTCGTCGGGCAGCAGCGCGGCCAGGGAGTCCAGCGCGGAAGACGTCTGTGCCAGGGAGCGCATCTCGACCCAGTGCCCGAGCAGCATGATGACCACCAGCAGCGCCAGCTCCCACCAGAAGTCGAGCTCGTGGGACAGCACCCCCAGGCTCGAGCCCCAGGACGCGACGAACGCGACCGTGATGGCCATGCCGATGAGCAGCATCATCGCGGGCTTGCGTGCCCGCAGCTCGCTGACCGCCCCCACCAGGAAGGGGCGCCCGCCGACGACGTAGATGATCGTGCCGAGCACCGGGGAGACCCACGCGATCGCGGGTGCGTCGGGCAGGGGGTACCCCAGGAGCGCCGCGAACATCCCGCTGGCCAGCACCGTCGGGACCGCCAGCACGAGCGTCAACCAGAACAGCCGCCGGAACTGCCCGACGTGGTCCCCGTGCCCGCCTTGGCCGCCGTGCCCGTGCTGGTGCCCACCCGCGGGCGCCGCCCCCGCATGGTCATGATGGTGGTCGGCGTGGGCGGTGTCGGTGTGGCTGTGCGCGCCGTGGTCGGGGTGATGCTCGGCGTGCACCGGGTGGTGCTCGCCGTGAGCCGCCGGCTGCGGGTCTGCGGTGACCGTCACCGGCGTGCCGTGGTGGCCGTGGTGCTCGGCACCTGGCGGGGTGGTGTGGTGCTCGGGATGCGACGTGCTCATGATCCGGCCCTCCTCGGCGACCTGCCCGTAACGGATACCCCTGGGGGGTATACCAGCGCACAACGTGTCCCAGTGCGTGGGCATTCCCGGTAGTCCAAGAAGTCGTGATGAGCAGAGCGTCCGCGGCGCTGGCGACCCGCCGGCGTGACCTTGCCGTGACATCCCCGCGAAGCGGCACCTAGGATCGACCCGCCCCACCCTCCTGGGGCAGCCCGAGGTGGATCGCCGAGTCCTGCCACCACCCGCGGTCAGTTCCAGTCCTGCTGGCAGGAGCGGGGGACCCACATCGTGGGCATCCGTGCGGTGTCCTTGGGGTGAAGCCGGTCGAACCTGACCGGCCGGGCGTTCTCCAGCCCGAACCCGACAGCTCACCTCGTAGGCGTCTGGAGAGGTTCACCATGCCTTCGAGCGCCACCCGCGGCCGTCGCCGCTCACCGGGTCGCCCCACGACCTCTCTCGACGACCTCGCCACCGCGACCAGCGCGGGCCTGGCCACCGCGGGCCGCCGCTCGGCCGTCGCCGCAGCCGGGTCCGGGTTGCTCCTGTCGATGGTGGCCGTGCCCGCCTCGGCGCACGGGTCCGGCACGCACGCCGCCAGCGTCGCCGGCGTCAACACCGCCGCGCTGACCGCCTCCGCGCACGCGCTGGTGCACACCTCCCCGGTCGTGGCCGCCGCCCCTGACGCCGTCTGGGGCTTCGAGGCCCCCACGCTGACCGCGGTCGCCCCGCCGCCCGTCGTCGAGGCCGAGCCCGAGCCCGCGCCGGCAGCTGCGTCGCGCAGCGCGGCCCGCGCCGCGGCAGCCGAGCCCGCCACGCAGGAGGCGCCCGCGGCCGAGGCGGAGCCGATCGGTGCCGCGGCGCCCGCGTCGGCGAACGGCAACGCGATCGTCGAGATCGCGGCCCGCTACGTCGGTGTGCCGTACCTGTCCGGGGGAAGCACCCCCGAGGGGTTCGACTGCTCGGGGTTCACGTCCTACGTGTACGCCCAGGTCGGCATCACCCTCCCGCGCACGTCCTCCGCCCAGCGCGGCGCCGGCACGGTCGTCTCCCGGGCCGAGGCCCAGCCGGGCGACCTCATCTGGTCCCCGGGGCACATCTCGATCTACGCCGGCGACAACATGCAGGTCGACGCCCCCCGCCCGGGCAAGACCATCCAGATCCGCGAGATCTGGCAGACCAACCCCACCTTCATCCGCGTCAGCTGAACCGCAGGCGGCCGGGTGGACATCGACGCACCGCACCAGGTCATCCTCACCGGGCGTGAGCTCATGCTGCTGCGCGCCGGGCTCAAGGCGTACCTGACATCTTTCGACGCCCACCGCGCCCTCGACGGTGGTGCCACGCACCCCGAAGCCCAGTGGCGCGAGGTGCAGCGCACCATCGGTGAGCTCATCTGGCGGCTCGAGGAAGCCGGCGTCGAACCCGGGACCAGGCTCCAGCACAGCGCCGAGGCCGTCGACCCGACAGCACGCGACGCCTAGCCCGCCCAGGTGCGGCGACCGAGCGTGCTTCAGCGCGACGGCGGCAGAGTTAATATCTGCGCATGATCGAAGATACGAATAGATGCGGTCGCTTGCCGGACAGCTCCTTCGTCGAGCTCGCTGTCGAGGTGTTCGCGATGCTGGCGGACGCCACGCGGGTGCGGATCATCCTCGCCCTGCGGGACACGGGCGAGGTGAGCGTGAACCACCTCGCAGAGGTCGTGGGCAAGTCGCCCTCGACGGTCTCCCAGCACCTGGCCAAGCTCCGGCTGGCGCGCATCGTCTCTACGCGCCACGACGGGACCAAGGTGTTCTATCGGCTCGAGAACGAGCACGCTCGCCAGCTCGTCACCGACGCGATCTTCCAGGCCGAGCACGCTCTCGGCGGCACGCCGCGGCACCACCACCAGGACATGCTCGAAGCAGACGCGTCATGAGCGCGCGGGCGCACGTGCACGACCACGACGTCGCGCACGACCACTCTCCGGGCCACAGCCATGAGCACGACCACGAGCACGACCATGGGCATGGCCACGGCGGCGGGTTGCGCGGGTTCCTTCGGGAGCTGTTCATGCCGCACACCCACGACGCCGCCGACTCGGTCGACGACGCCCTGACGGCCTCCCGGGAGGGCGTGCGGGCGTTGAAGATCAGCCTGTTCGTGCTGCTCGGCACCACGGTCGCGCAGTTCGTCGTCGTCCTGTTCACCGCATCCGTTGCCCTGCTGGCGGACACGATCCACAACTTCTCCGACGCCCTGACTGCGGTGCCGCTGTGGGTGGCGTTCGTGCTGGCACGCCGACCCGCGTCGCGCATGTTCACCTACGGCTACGGGCGCGCCGAAGACCTCGCCGGCCTGTTCATCCTCGTGGTCGTTGCTCTCTCAGCGGTCGTGGCCGCGTGGCAGTCCGTCGACCGGCTCCTCGACCCGCGCCCGTTGGAGAACCTCGGCCTGCTTGCGGCCGCCGGCGTCATCGGCTTCGCCGGCAACGAAGCGGTGGCGATCTACCGCATCCGCGTGGGGCGACGCATCGGCTCGGCCGCCCTGGTGGCTGACGGCGTGCACGCTCGCACCGACGGCTTCACCTCCCTGGCGGTGGTGCTCGGCGCCCTGGGCGTCTGGCTCGGCTTCCCGGTCGCCGACCCGATCATCGGCATCCTGATCGCGGCCGCGATCCTCGTGCTGCTGTGGGGCACCGCCAAGAGCATCGGCGGCCGACTGATGGACGGCATCGACCCCGCCCTCTTGCACCGAGCCGAGCATGCCCTGGAGGCAACTCCCGGGGTCGCCGGCATCGACCGGCTGCAGGTGCGCTGGATCGGCCACCGCGTCGTGGGCGACGCCGTCATCACGGTCAACGTCACCACGCTCGCCGACGCTGACGCGATCGCCACCGCCGCGCATGCCGAGCTTGTCGAGCACCTGCCCGGCGTCGAGCAGTTCACCGTGCGTCCCGTCCCCGCCCGCTGACATCACCGCTGAGCCGATCCCGCAGGTCGGCTGGTGCGCCGAACGTCGATACGGATGGCCTCCGAGCCGGGGATCACCCCAAGGGGCCCGCCCTGACGAGCTAGGTTCCCGTCTGCTTGCTCGACGATCAGCGCGGTGCGGCGAGCAGGGCGGCGTAGCGGTCGAGGTACAGCGGCCATCCTTCGTCGTGCGCGACGCCGTCACGGACCGACTCCCAGCCGGGTCCGTGCCGGTCGAGATGGCGGTGCTCCAGCTCCACCCGCGTGCGCTGGGGTGTCTCGGCGACGAACCGGACCTCGACCTCGCTGGTGTTGTCCGGGTCGGTCTCGATGCTCCACCGGGGACTGATGTCCCAGCTGAACACCACCCGGTCCGGGGGGTCGTAGGCGAGCACGCGCGCCCAGCGGCACTCGGTGCCGTCGACGCCGCGGTCATAGATGTGACCGCCGACCTTCGGCTCGAACACGGTCTCGGCGATCGCCGCGTCGAGCAGGTTGTGCTCGGGCGGCTTGAAGTCGCCGAACCGCTCGGTGAACACGGCGAAGGCGCGCTCGAGCGGCGCGTCCACGACGATCTGCCGGCGCACCACCACATCGACTGCCTGGGTCATGAGTCCTCCTCGATCGGGTGTTCGACGGCGTCCTGGTACCCGGTCAGGGCGCGGCTCCAGAACGTGTCCAGCTGATCTCGCAAGGCGGCGACGCCTGCGGGGTTGAGTCGATAGACCCGGCGCGTCCCGGCGGTGCGGTCGGTGACCAGGCCGGCGTCCTTGAGCACCTTCAGGTGCTGAGACACCGCTGGCCGGCTGATCGGCAGCTCGTGGGCCAGCTCGCCGACCGCCCACGGGCGTTCCGCCAGACGCGCGACGATGGCCCGCCGGGTCGGGTCGCCCAAGGCGTCCCATCCGTCATCCACTCGGTAAGTGACCACGAACGGTAAGTTACGACGCACGCCTGCGAACGTCAAGAGACAACGCAGGGCGCTCCCCGGGGCTAACAAGCCTGACCCGCCAGGGATCAGGCGGCCCGCGCGCCCTGCTGAAGCCGCCACCCGCGGGCGGTCAGGCCCTTGGGCTTGAACACCGACAAGACCGTGGCGCCAAGCAGCACCAGCAGCGCGAGCACCACGTGCACCAACGGCGAGACCGAGCGCAGCGCGTCGAGGTCGCCGGTCGAGGTGTCGGTCGCAACCTCGGCCAGCGTGGCGAGGGTCTCGGTGTAGAGGACCAGCACGAACGTGGCCACCACGGTGAGCACCAGCTTGGTCACCACCCAGTAGTGCCGCGCCAGCCCCCACACCGTGCCCAGCGACTGCACCAGCCCCGTCGCCAGTGCGGCGAGCGCCAGCGGCACGAGCACCGTCCACGCCAGCGCATCCATCGCGACGTACATCGCGCGCACCGTCGCGTCCTCCCGTGCGGTGATCGCCACCACGGACATCCCCAAGAACGTCAGCACCGCCCCGGTCCACCCGACCGAGGACGTGATGTGCAGGCACAGCGCCCCCTTGCGCAGCCCCGGCGACATGCTCACCGTCGCGCACCCAGCGTGGTGGTCGGACCCGCCTCGGCTCCGGCCGCCCCGTGGCGCTGCGGACCGTGCTCGCCGCCGGCCAGCAGGGCGATCACCACCAGCGCAACCATCACGGCGCCGAGCACGGCCAGGACCTTCACCCACCGCGGCGCGCGCGGGCGCTCCGGCCGAGCGTGGTCAGCTGACGGGGAGGGCCGGTCCGGCGTGGTGTCCATGAGAGCTCCTGGGTCGGGTTTTATGGAACACAGTGTCACAGCGCCGACGACGTGTCACTGGGGTGGGTACGGTAGGGGCATGCCGCTGCTCTGGCGCGACTCAGTCGACGCTCACCGCCACGCCGTGCGGGAGTCCGTCCTCGACGCCGCGGGCGCCATCTACACAGAGACCGGCCCGACCGGCCTGACGATGTCTGCGGTCGCCGAGCGGGCCGGGATCGGCAGGGGGACGCTCTACCGGTACTTCCCGGACACCCGTGAGCTCCTGCTCGCCTGGCACGAACGCCAGGTGCGCACCCACCTGGGCCAACTGCGCCACGTCCGCGCCGGCACCTCCGATCCCGACGATGCGCTGCGCGCCGTGCTCGAGGCTTTCGCGAGCGTGACTAGAAGTCATGGCAACGAGGAGTCAGCGGTGGGACTGCACTCTGGGGAGCACATCGCCGAGGCCCAGCACGAGCTGCACGCGCTCCTTCGTGACCTGCTCGCCGAAGAGACCCGCCGCGGTCGAGTTCGCGCCGACATCGACGTCGACCTGCTGGTCACCTTCTGCATCCATGCACTCGGCGCAGCGCACGAGATCTCGTCACCCGGCGCCCCTGGAGCGTTCACCGACCTGGTCATGGACGCGCTCCGGCCGCCGGGTGACGCCCGCAGCTAGAGACTTCGCCCGCCTGACGCCCACTCCTGCAGGAAGCGCCTCGTGCGCCTAAGACACACCCCTCGCGTGCGCGCTGCACGGCCTCGAGCGCGTCCCCGACTCGCGCGACCAGGAACTCGTCATCTTCGGCGCCGGCTCGATCGGCCTCATGGCGATCATCCTCTGCCGCGCCGAGGGAGCCTCCGACGTTCGCGTCGTCGAGCCCGACCCGGCACGACGCGCAGCCGCCCTCGAGCTCGGCGCCGTCGAAGCGGTCGCCTTCGCCGACGAGCTCAGCCGATCCGAGTTCGACCTCGCGCTCGACGCCAGCGGGCACCCGGCCGCCATCGCCCAGGCGATCGCTACGCTCGGACAGCGCGGCCGGCTCATCCAGATGGGAGTCGCCTCCCCCACCGCCGCTATCTCGCTGAGCCCGTACGACGTCTTCGCCAAGGAGCTGAGCATCATCGGGTCGAACTCCCTGGCCGAGAAGTACCTCGAGTCCGCCGAGCGCATGGTCGACCTGCAAGCCGGCCTGACCAGCCTCATCACCGCCACGTACAAGCTCGAGGACTACAACGAGGCCCTCAAGGCCGCGACCAGCCAGGACCACATCAAGATCCAGGTCGTGGCCTGACTGGTCGCCCGGGTCAGAAGAGGACACCGGGGCGCTGAACACCGTCGGGGCCGCATGCGACACGCCAGGCCCCCGAAATCCGGCGCATGGGTATTCAGCGGCCATGCATCCCAGCGGCGCCCCGGCACGCCTCACCCGCGACCGGTCGTGTAGCAACGCATGTAGCAACCCGCCCGTGTTCGGCCCTGTCCGCGACGGGCCGCCAGCGTCCTCGCAAGCCTGTGACCGGGACGAAAGTGACGCAGCCGGTCCCGCCCGGGCACCCTTCCGATTACTGACACGGAAGAGGTCCGAATCCGTGACCGGCACGCGCGGTGGTCCCCACCACGATGACGAGCCGTCCGGGGTCCGCTCGTCCGGGTGCGCCTGGGCTCATCCGGGCACGTCCAGTGACGACTTAGGCTCTAACTTAGGCTCTATCGCACAGAAGAGGCCCGTCCCGACGTCCGGGACGAGCCTCTGACCTGCTGAAACACTGTCGGGCTGACAGGATTTGAACCTGCGACCCCTTGACCCCCAGTCAAGTGCGCTACCAAGCTGCGCCACAGCCCGCTGGCCCGCGAACGGGCCTCGGAAAGAATACCGCACCCCGGCCCGGGTGCCGGTCACCCGGCGCCCGCGGTCCCCTTCGCGCCGGCGTCCGGGGCCGTCGCCGCGGCCCGGGCGAGCCGCCGCTCCGCGATCACGTCGAGCTCCGCAGCGACGACGCCGAGCAGGAACAGGTCGCCGAGCAGCCCGACCGTCGCCGCCCACTCGTCGATCCGGAACAGGAAGATCTGCGTCACGAGCAGGCTGAGCAGGACGGCCCGCCGGAACCAGCGGTAGCCCTCCTCGCGGTCGCGCCGCACGAGCGCGAGCCCTCGCGATGCGCACAGCACCGACGCCAGGCCGCTCACGAGCATCCCGGTGACGACCCAGCCCGGCACGTCGGCTCCCGCGGACCAGGCGTAGATCCCGCGCCCGACGGTCGCCGCTCCCGTCAGCGTGAGCGCCCCCACGGTGAGCCACGGGACCCAGCGCGCCCGCACGAGGTGACGGGTGCCCTGGACGATCCAGTGCGCGACCGTCCCGATGACGTCGGGCAGCTCCTCGGCGTCGTCGGACACCCGGTCGAGCAGCGCGCCGACCTCCGCCGCGGCGGGGACGTCACCCGCGTCGGCGACGAGCCCGCGCGCGTGGCGGCGGGCCCGCGGGCTGAAGCCACCGGCGACGCCGGCGACGGCGTGGTCCACGGCACCCGCGAGCGCCTCCGAGGAGTGCCGGGGGGAGCGTCGGTGCATCGCCTCGACGAGCAGCACGAGCCCGACGACGACCACGTAGATCAGGGCCGCCGTCGGCTCGTAGAAGTAGTCGTTGTCGGACGTGACGAACTTGCCGATCTCGTCGACGAACAGCCCGAAGCCCACGCCACCGAGGAGCGCGACGACGGGGCGCACGACCGGTCCCGCGTAGGAGAGCGAGAGCACGATCGCGACCGCGAGCAGCAGCCCGCCCCACAGCACGTGCGCCACGTGCAGCCCGCCGCCGCCGAGCTGCGGGTAGCCGCTGACCGCGAGCAGCGCCCGCGTGAGCAGCACCGTGGTGACCGTCGCGACGAGGAAGCCCGCGAGGTGCTTGGTCGCGGACGGGTCCCGCGGGAGCCCGAGGCGCAGGAGCAGGTGCCGGTCCTGCACGCCGTGCCCCGCGCCGGGCCCGGCGCCGCGCGGCGCCCCGCTCACCGCTTGCGCTTCTCCCGCACCCGGACGGAGATCGAGATCGGCGTGCCCTCGAAGCCGAACGTCTCGCGCAGGCGGCGCTCGATGTAGCGGCGGTAGCCGGCCTCGAGGAAGCCGGTCGCGAAGATCACGAACCGCGGGGGCCGGGTGCTGGCCTGCGTGGCGAACAGGATGCGCGGCTGCTTGCCTCCGCGCAGCGGGTGGGGGTGGGCGGCGACGAGCTCACCGAGGAACGCGTTGAGCTTGCCCGTGGGGATGCGGGTGTCCCACGACGCGAGCGAGCGCTCGAGCGCGGGCACGAGCCGGTCCGTGTGCCAGCCCGTCTTCGCGGAGAAGTTCACGCGCGGCGCCCACTGCACCTGCACGAGGTCCTGCTCGATCTCCCGCTCGAGGAACGGGCGGCGGTCCTCGTCCATGAGGTCCCACTTGTTGTACGCGACGACGAGCGCCCGGCCCGCCTCGATGACCTGCGAGATCACGCGCGTGTCCTGCTCGGTGATCTTGACGCTCGCGTCGACGAGGACGACCGCGACCTCGGCCTTCTCGATCGCCGCCTGCGTGCGCAGCGAGGCGTAGAAGTCGGCGCCGGACGTCTGGTGGACGCGCCGGCGGATGCCCGCGGTGTCGACGAACACCCACGGCCGACCCTTGAGCTCCACGACCTCGTCGACGGGGTCGCGAGTGGTCCCGGCGACGGAGTCGACGACGACGCGCTCCTCGCCGAGCACCTTGTTCAGCAGCGAGGACTTGCCGACGTTGGGGCGCCCGACGAGCGCGACCCGGCGGGGACCGCCTTCGGGGATCGCGGCGCCGTGCTTCGAGACGGTGGGCAGCGCGTCCATCGCGGCGTCGAGCAGGTCCCCCGTGCCCCGCCCGTGGAGCGCGGACACGGGGTGCGGCTCGCCGAGCCCGAGGCTCCAGAGCTCGGTCGCGTCGGCCTCGACGCGCGGCCCGTCGACCTTGTTGGCGCACAGCACCACGGGCTTTCCGGCCTTCCGGAGCAGGCGCACGACGCGTTCGTCGGTCGCCGTCGGGCCGACGGTCGCGTCGACCACGAAGAGCACGGCGTCGGCGAGCGAGATCGCGATCTCGGCCTGCTCGGCCACGCGCGCCTCGATGCCGGCGACGTCGACCTCCCAGCCGCCCGTGTCGACGAGGGTGAACCGGCGCCCGGCCCACTCGGCGGGGTAGCTCACGCGGTCGCGCGTCACGCCGGGCTTGTCCTCGACGACGGCCTCACGGCGGCCGAGGATGCGGTTGACGAGCGTCGACTTGCCGACGTTCGGCCGGCCGACGACCGCGAGGACGGGCAGCGGCGCGGAGGGCCCGGCGCCGTCCTCGTCGAGCCCGTCGCCCGACAGCAGCGCGAGGTCCTCGTCCTCGAGCTCGTACTCGGCGAGGCCGACGCGCAGGGCCTCCTCGCGCTGGGCGTCGGTCAGCTCGGTCTCGGCCGCGGCAGGTGCGGCGGGTGCGTCGGTTCCCGGGACCGCGGGCGCGGCCGGCGCGGTCTCGTCGGGCAGGCCCGTGGTCGGGTCGGTCTGGCTCATGGGCCCCATCCTCCCCCGCGCACCGCTCGCGGGACTAATGCGGCGCGGGTGGACGGCGCGGCGCCTCGGGGTCGTCGGTGGGCAGCGGCAGCCCGGTGCGCGCCGCGGCGGCCGTCACGTGCGCGGCGAGGCCGGTCCGGATCGCCTCCTGCGCGGCGGCGAGCGCCTCCCGCCGGGACGCGCCCGGTGCCGCGGCCAGGTCGAGCGGTGCACCGTACTCGACCGCGAGCCGGCGCCGGGGCGCGGGCAGGTGCCGCACGGACTCACCGGTGCGCCGGGTGCCGAGCACAGCGACCGGCAGCACCGTCGCCCCCGAGTTCACCGCGAGCCACGCGATGCCGGCCCGCGTGCTCGTGACGTCCCCGCGCCCGCGGTTGCCCTCGGGGAACACACCGACGACGCCGCCGTCCTTGAGCACCGCGAGCGCGGTCGTGAGCGCCGGGCGCCCGTTCGCGCGGTCGACCGGGATCTGCCGGCACCAGCGCAGCACGACGCCGACCGGTCCGCGGAACATCTCGTGCTTGACGAGCAGGTTCACCGACCGCGGCACCACGCCGAACAGGACCGGCCCGTCGAGCACGCCGAGGTGGTTCGCCGCGAGCAGCACGGGCCCCTCGGCCGGTACGTGCTCCGTGCCGCTCACGCGCGTGTCCCACACGACGTGCGCGAGGAGGCGCCCGATCCACTGCCCGCGCGCGTGCCCGGGGGCCGCGCCTCCCGCGACCGGGCGGACCCCCGCCGCGCTCATGCCCGGACGCCGGTCGCGCGGGCGACGACCTCCAGCACGGCGCGCACGGTCTGCTCGAGGTCGAGGTCCGAGGAGTCGACCGTGACGACGCCGTCGGCGGCGGTGTGGAACGTCGAGACCGTCGCGTCGTCGGCGTCGCGGCGCAGGACCTGGTCCCGCGTCGCCTCCACCGAGGCGGCGTCGTCGGACCCGTGCACGTCCCGGGCGCGGCGCGCGAGCCGCGCCTCCTCGCTCGCGGTGAGCAGGAGGCGCACGTCGGCGTCGGGCGCGATCACGGTCGTGATGTCGCGGCCCTCGGCGACCACGCCGCGGCCCTGCGAGAACGACCCCGGCGTGCTCTCCGCGGCGATCGCCTCGCGCTGGAGGCGCCCGAGCTCGGCCCGCACGTCGAGGTTGGTCGCGACCGCGCTGACCGCCGCCGAGATGCGCGTCTCGCGGATCGCGGCCGCGACGTCGTGCTCGCCGACGTGCACCGTCGGGGCGTCCGGGTCGACGCCCACGGCGAGCCGCAGGTCGCGCACCGTCGCGGCGACCGCCGCCGTGTCGTCGAGCGGCACGCCGGTCTCGAGGCACCACCACGTCGCCGCCCGGTACATCGCCCCCGTGTCGAGGAACGCGAGCCCGAGCCGGCGGGCCACCTCGCGCGAGACGCTCGACTTCCCGGACCCCGAGGGCCCGTCGACCGCCACGACCACCGTGCGCCCGCGCGTCGCGGGCACCTGCGTGCTCAACTCACCAACCTCCATCCGCGGGCCGTCAGCTCCGCCTCCAGGTGTTCCGAGCGACCCGGGAGGACCGAGATCGCCGCCATGCCGACCGGGCGGCCCGCCGAGTGCTCGAGCTGCAGGTCCTCGAGGTTGACCCCCGCGTGCCCGACGTCCGTGAGCAGCCGCGCGAGCTCGCCCGGGCTGTCGGGCACGAGGACCGTCACGACCTCGTACGTGCGCTGCGCGCCACCGTGCTTGCCCGGCACGCGCGCGACCCCGGTGTTGCCGTCGCTGATGGTCTGCGCGACGGTCGCGAGCGCCCCGAGCTCGATCTCGTCCCAGGTCGCCGCCGCGTCGATCTGGTCGAGCGCGTCGATCACGGTGTCGAGGTCCCCGCGCAGCGCCCGCAGCACGTCCCGCACCGCGCCGGCGTTGCCCGCGAGGATCGACGTCCACAGCGCGGGGTCGCTCGCGGCCAGGCGGGTCACGTCGCGCAGCCCCTGCCCCGCCAGGCCGAGCGCCTCGGGCGGCGTGGTGCGCAGACGCGCGGCGACGAGGCTCGCGGCGACCTGCGGGACGTGCGAGACGACCGCCACGGCGGCGTCGTGCGCGGCCGCGTCCATCGCGACCGGGACGGCGCCGAGGTCGACCGCGAGCGCGCGCACCGCCAGCACCGCCTCGGGCGTCGACTCCCCCGAACCGACGACGACCCACGGCCGGCCGACGAACAGGTCGGGCACCGCGGCCGACGGGCCCGAGCGCTCGCGACCCGCCATCGGGTGCGAGCCGACGAACCGGGTGAGGTCCGCGCCCCACGCCCGGAGCTCGTCGAGGACGACGCCCTTGACGCTCGCGACGTCGGTCACGACCGCGCCGGGGTGCGCCGCGAGCTCGTCGCGCACGACCTGGGCCGTCACGTCCGGCGGCGCCGCGACGACGACGAGCGCAGGCGGCTCGTCGTCGGGATGCGCCGGGCGCCCGGCGCCGACGTCCCGGGCGAGCGCGAGCGCGGTGCGCGACGGGTCGTGCAGCACCACGTCGACGCCGCGCGTCGCGAGCCCCAGGCCGACGGACGCACCGAGCAGCCCGGTGCCGACCACGCGCACCGGGCCGCGCGTGGCGACCGCTGAGCTCACATCCCCACCTGCGTCATGAGCGAGCCGAGCTCCTCCTTGCCGAGCACGCGCGTCTTGCCGGGGCGCAGGTCGCCGAGCTTGATCGGGCCGACCTGGGTCCGCACGAGCCGCGTGACCGGGTGGCCGACCTCCTCGAACATGCGCCGCACGATGCGGTTGCGGCCCTCGTGCAGCACGACCTCGATGAGGGCGACCTGCGGGGTCGAGTCGACGATCCGGTACCGGTCGACCTTCGCGAGCCCGTCCTCGAGCTCGACGCCGTGCAGCATCTTGTTCGCGACGTTGCCCGCCACATGGCCCTCGACGTGCGCGAGGTAGGTCTTGGCGACCTCGTGCGACGGGTGCGACAGGCGGTTGGCGAGCTCGCCGTCGTTGGTCAGGAGCAGCAGGCCCTCGGTCTCGGCGTCGAGCCGGCCGACGTGGAAGAGCCGCTCCTCGCGGTGCGCGACGAGCTCGGCGAGCGACGGGCGCCCCTCCGGGTCGTGCATCGTCGAGACCACGCCGAG
The DNA here is from genome assembly GCF_053607065.1 of Cellulomonas sp. NPDC055163. Lineage (NCBI taxonomy): Bacteria > Bacillati > Actinomycetota > Actinomycetes > Micrococcales > Cellulomonadaceae > Cellulomonas > Cellulomonas sp. NPDC055163. Next base: position 434,697 of record NZ_JBSGSU010000005.1, read on the forward strand.
GGGCTTGTTCAGCGCGATCGTGATGAGCGAGGTGTCGAGCTGGATGCGCAGCCCGTCGAGGTGGATCACCGCGGTCTTCGGGTCGACGCGCACCCCGAGCTCGCGCACGAGCACGCCGTCGACCGTCACGCGACCGTCGGCGATCAGGTCCTCGCACGCGCGCCGCGAGCCCAGGCCCGCGGTCGCGAGCACCTTCTGCAGGCGTACGCCCTCGGGGTCGTGCACGTCGCGCAGCGGCTCCGCCGCGGGGGCCGGCCGGGTGCGACGCGCCGGCTGCGCGCCGCGCGGGGGTGCGGTGCGGGAGCCGCGCTGCGGGACGCCCCGACCGGAGCCGGTGCGGGGACCGCCCGTGCGCTCACCGCCGCGCGGTGCACCCGCGCGCTCGCCGCCCGCGCGCGAGGAGCTCCCGCGCTCGTCTCCCCGCTCCCCCGCGCGCTCGCCGCCACGACCTGCGCCGCCCTGCCCGTCGC
>NZ_JBSGSU010000006.1:0-136108 GCF_053607065.1 Cellulomonas sp. NPDC055163
CCGCCCCGGCGCCGCCCCGGCACCGCGCCGGCCCGGCACCGCCTCGCGAGGTGGGTCAGCAGACCTCGGGCGGCCCGCCGGGGACCGTCGACGGGGCGGGCACCCGGTCGGCGGGCACGCGCTCGATCCGCGTCCAGCCGCCCCAGCCGCGCTCGTGCAGGATCGCGACGATGCGGCCCGCGACCGGTGACGCGGCGAGCGTGGTCGCGTCCAGGAGGTCGACGAACTGGTCGTCGAACGTGTCGTCCCCGAAGTTCCCCTCCGCGACGGCACGGACCATCAGGCGCTCGAGCACGTCCGCGGCCTCGACGACGCGCGGGTCGTCGACCGACCAGTCGAGCGCGCCGCCCACGAGCGCGTAGAGCCGCACCATGTCCGGGTCGTCGAGCTCCGCACGCTTCTGGGCGATGATCGCGTCGATCTGGTCCGGCACCTGGGCGGCGATCATGATCCAGCTGTCCCGCTCGAGCTCGATGTACCCCTCGCTGACGCCGATCGCGCGGAGCGCGTCGAGGTAGGCCACGACGCTCGGCGGCAGCGCGAGGTGCTCCCCGGCGGCCAGCCGCGCCAGGCGCTGCCGGGTCGCCTGCAGCCGCCGGACCTCGACGCGCAGCTCCCGGTCGATCTCGCGGACCCCCGCGGCGAACTCGCCGGGCCCGGCGTCGAGGAGCTCCCGGACCCGGGCCAGGGGGACGCCCGAGTCGGCCAGGGTGTGGATCCGGATCAGCCGGACGACGGCGGTCGCGTCGTACGTCCGGTACCCCGAGCGGTCGCGCTCCGGCTCCGGGAGCAGCCCGATCTGGTGGTAGTGGCGCACCGCCCGGACGGTGACCCCGGCATACGCGGCGAGCTGGCTGATGGTGAGCACGGCTCCCAGGCTCCCTCAGGCGGTCTTCCGGCGGTAGACCGCCATGGCACCGGCGTACGCGACGAGGAGCACGCCGACGCACCACGCGAGCGCGACCCAGATCTCCGTCCCGACGGGCTGCTGCGCGAGCAGGGCGCGGATCGTGTCCACGATCGACGTCACGGGCTGGTGCTCCGCGAACCACTGGACCGGGCCGGGCATGGACTCGGTCGGCACGAACGCCGAGCTGATGAACGGCAGGAAGATCAGCGGGTAGGAGAACGCGCTCGCGCCCTCGACCGACGACGCGGTCAGCCCGGCGATCACCGCGACCCACGTGAGGGCGAGCGTGAGCACGAGCAGGATGCCGACGACGGCGAGCCACGCCAGGACCCCCGCGCCCGAGCGGAACCCGATGGCCAGCCCGACCGCGACGACGACGGCCAGCGAGACGAGGTTCGCGACGAGCGACGTGAGGACGTGCGCCCACAGGGCACCGGACCGGGCGACGGGCATGGACTGGAACCGCTCGAACATCCCGCTCTTCAGGTCGGAGAACAGCCGGAACGAGGTGTACGCGACGCCCGACGCGATCGTGATGAGCAGGATGCCCGGCAGCAGGTACGTCACGTACGAGTCGGTCCCGGTGTCGATCGCCCCGCCGAGCACGTAGACGAACAGCAGCAGCATCGCGATCGGCGTGACCGCGGTCGTGATGATCGTGTCGACGCTGCGCGTGACGTGCCGCAGCGTGCGTCCGGTGAGGACGGCGGTGTCGGCCAGGGCGTGGGTGGTGGTCATGGTCAGTCCCTCGGGTTCGTGTCGGTCGTGGCGGTGGTGTGCGGGGTGGGGGCGGTCCCGGTCCCGACGACCGCGAGGAAGACCTCTTCGAGCGTCGGCTGCTTCTCGACGTACTCGACCCGGGCCGGCGGCAGGAGCCGCTTCAGCTCGGCGAGGGTGCCGTCCGCGATGATCCGGCCCTCGTGCAGGATCGCGATGCGGTCCGCGAGCTGCTCGGCCTCCTCGAGGTACTGGGTCGTGAGCAGCACCGTGGTGCCGCCCTCGGCCAGCCGGCGCACGGACTGCCAGACCTCGACGCGCGCCTCGGGGTCGAGCCCCGTCGTCGGCTCGTCGAGGAAGATCACGGCCGGGTCGCCGATGAGGCTCATCGCGATGTCCAGGCGCCGGCGCATGCCCCCGGAGTAGGTGGACACCCGCCGGGCGCCCGCGTCCGTGAGGCCGGAGCGGGCGAGCAGCGCGTCCGCGAGCGCCCCCGGCTCGGCCACGCGCCGCAGCCGCGCGACGAGCACGAGGTTCTCGCGCCCGCTGAGGATCTCGTCGACGGCCGCGAACTGGCCGGTCAGGCTGAACGACTCCCGCACCTGCGCCGCCTGCGTCGCGACGTCGAACCCGTGCACGGTGGCCGTCCCGGAGTCGGCGCGCTGGAGCGTCGCGAGGATGCGCACGAGGGTCGTCTTGCCGGCGCCGTTCGACCCCAGCAGCGCGACGATGCTGCCGGGTGCGACCTCGAGGTCGACGCCGCGCAGCACCGCGAGGTCGCCGTACGACTTGTGCAGCCCACGCACCCGGATCGCCGGACCGTCGGCCCGCCGGGTGGCCGTGAGCCGCCCGCCGCCCTCCTCGTCCGTGCGCCCGACCGTGGGGACCAACCGTTCGCGCTCGATGGACATCGCCATCCTCCGCTCCGTCTCGACGTGCTCGCGGCCCCCGGCGGGGACCCTCTGCGACCAGCGTCGGGGGTTGACCCTGCGTCAAGGTCAAGCGCTCGCGTCACCGGGTTCTCCCGGACGCGGGTCGTTAGGCTCCGCGGCGTGACCGACCAGGCAGCGTTCCCGTCCCGTCCGCCCAGCCGCGAGGCGCAGAAGCTCCGCGACGACCTGCTGCGGCAGGGCTTCTCCGCGGAGGAGGCCGACCTCGCGCTGCAGGACGCGGGCATCATCGCGCCGGGCCCGGGGGGCGCGTACCCCGGTGCTCCCACTCCCGGCGGGGCGCCGTACCCGGGTGCTCCCACTCCCGGCGGGGCGCCGTACCCGGGTGCTCCCGGCCCCGGCGGCCCCGGCGTCGCGCCCGGGCAGGGGGACCCGAGGGCGACCGGGCGGACGCCCTACCTGCTGGGCCTGCTCGCCTGGCTGCCCGTGCCCTTCGTCAGCGCGGTGGTCGCCGGCGTCGCGATGGCCGCGGCCTACCCCGGTCAGCGGAAGCGCTCGGCGCTCGCCGCCGAGAACGCCCGCGGTGCCGCGAACTGGGGTCTGACGTACGCCCTCGGCGTCGTCCTGACCGTCGCGGTGACGATCGTCCTCGGCGTCGCGACGCAGCCGGAGACGCCCGACCCCGGCGCGGTGCCGTGGCCGCTCTTCCTCCTCCTCGCGATCCCGGCGCTCAGCGTCGCGCACCTCGTCGTCACGGTCCTCGGCCTGACGCGCACCTCGCGCGGGGAGGTCTACGTGCCGCGGGCGGTGCCGTTCTTCCGTTCCCCGCAGGGTCCGTCGGCGACCTGACGGTCGCGCGGCACCGTGTCGCGTGCGACGTCCTACGCGGGGCCCCGCGAGGACAGCACGCCGAGCCGGCCCCGGTCGGCCTCCGAGAGCCAGGTCTCCTCGAGCAGGGTCGCCCCGGCGGCGCGCAGCGCAGCACTCAGCGGTCCCGCCCACAGGTGCTCGATCAGGGCGACGACGGCCAGCCCGTGCGACGGGACGACGTCGGCGAGCGACCAGGCGTCAGCGGCGCCGACCTCCTCGACTCCCGCCTGGGCACCGTCGAGCAGGGCGGTCAGGACCGCGCCGTGGCCGTCGACGGCGCCCTCGACCGTCTCCAGCGAGCCGTCGTGGGCGCGCCTCACGACGAGCAGGTCGACGAGGCGCACGACGCCCGCCGCGCCGAGGCGGGTCAGCTCCGCCAGCACGGACCCGTCGAAGTGCGGCTCGTCGAGCCCGAGCACCAGCACCTGCACCGGTCCCGTGGTCACGGCGACACCCGCGCGGCGAACTCCGTGAACTCGGCCTCGGTCAGGACGCCCTGGTCCCGCAGCGCGCGCAGCTGGCGCACGGCCGTGGGCTCGTCGGGCTCCTCCGCCGGGGGTGCGGGCCGGGTCGTCGGGGGGTGCCGGAGCGAGGCAGGCACCCCCTCCTGCGGGTGCTGGAGCGAGGAGATCTGCGCGGGGGTCAACCGGCCCCCGTAGTACGGGACCTGGCCCGTCATGCCGGAGCGCTGCAGCTGCCGGGGTACCAGGATCATCCGCGAGCCCTCTCGGTCAACCCGTCACGGCGTGGCGTACCCGGTCCAGCATGGTCTGCTCCCGGTCGCTGACCCGCGTCGCGCCGATCCCCAGGAACCCGCCCCTGACGGTCATGTGCCCACGCAACCCCTCGACCCGCACGGTGTCAACGTCCGCTCGGCACGTCGACCGGGGCGCTCAGCCCGCCGCACAGGTCACCGGCCCGGTCGGCGCCGCACCGGAGCCGATGAAGCCGAAGCTCGTCGACGCACCCGCGGCGAGCCCGCCGTTCCAGGCCGCGTTCCGCACGGTCACGGTGCTGCCCGACGCCGTGAGCTCGCCGGACCACGACGTCGCGACCGAGCCGCCCGCGGGCAGCGCGAACGTCGTCTGCCACCGGCCGATCGCCGCCCGCCCGGCGGTGACCTGCACCGACGCCTGGTAGCCGCCCGGCCAGGCCGAGCCGACGGTGAGCGTCGCCGCGCACCCGGTGGGGGTGATGGTGGGCGTCGGGGTCGGCGTCGGTGTGGGGGTCCGCGTGGGCGTCGGTGTGGGGGTCGGGGTCGGGGTAGGCGTGGGTGTCGGTGTCGGGGTCGGGCCGCCGCCGAGCGGGAGCGTGCCGAGGAACGTCGTGAGCTCCCGCGCGATGACCCGGTGGTCGGCGAGCGACGGGTGCCAGTGGCAGCCCAGGTAGTCGAGCCCCTGCGCGCCGTAGAACCAGCGGACCACCCGGTCGTCACCGCGCGCGTTGCGCTCGCGGACGACCTGCTCGGTGAGCTCGGCCTGCGCGCTGCCGCCCGACGGCGTCGCGCTCACGACGAGGAAGGTGTCGGGGCCGTGCTCCGCCCGGAGGTCGTCGAGGAAGCCGTGGTACGCGGCCACCCAGGCGGTGCGCAGGGACTCCGTGGTCCACTGCTCGCCGGAGCCGACGGGCGTCGAGAAGTCGTTGATGCCGAGCCCGATCACGACGACCTCGGGGGTCCAGCTCGCCGGCCGGTCCCACACGTCGCCGGCTGTGGCGAGCAGCGCGCGCTCCGCGTACGTGCGGTAGCTCGTCCCGGCCTCGCCGCCACCGTAGTTGCGGACCATGCCGCGGCCCGAGAAGGCATTGAGCTGGTAGTCGGCGCCGAGCTCCCGGGCGGCGAGGGCGCCGAAGCTCAGGTCGGCGTTGGTCGTGCGGTTGACCTGGTCGCCCGTGCACTCGCGGGTGGTCGACTCGTTGCCGTAGCCCGCGGTGTAGGAGTCGCCGAGCAGCTCGAGCTGCAGGGGGCGGTCGGCCGGTGCCGTGAGGACCTGGCCGCCCGGCGCGGCGACGAACCCGCCGAACGTGCTCGTGGCCCACGGGCTCTCGCTGCGCTTCACGACCCGCACCGTGTGCGTGCCGTCCGCGAGCCCCTCGACCCAGCGCGTCCCGCTGACCGGTGCCCGGAGGGTCTGCACGGTGCGCCCGTCGATCGCGACGTCGTAGTCGGCGGCCGGGTCGTCGAGCACGATGCCCACCCCGGTGCCCCGGAAGCGGCCCTCGAGGTAGACGCCCGGCCAGCTGAACGCCAGCGCGCCGTCGCGCGGGGTGACCCGGCCGGCGGTGTGGGTCGTGGTCCGCACGTCCGGCGGGGGAGCGACGGTCGGGGCGGCGACGGCCGACCCGGGGAGCAGCGCGGCCGAGGCCCCCAGGGCCAGCAGGGCCGTCAGCGCGACGGTGGCACGTGCACGGCGCACGTCGTCTCCTCTCGGCGCGAGGGGACAGCCCACGCGCAGCTCGTGGCCGGGCGCGCCGGTGCGCTGCTCGGGGTCCCTTCGTACCTGGTCAGCGCACCGACGGGCACCTACGAAGCGTTTCGACGACCCGACCAGGTGGCGGGGTCTCCGCCGGTCGCCGCGGCGCTCGCGCGTGTGGGTGCCTCGGTGCACGATCGGCGCATGACGGAGTCCCGGCACCTGAGCGTGCACATCGACCGGTCCGTGCCTGACGTGTACGCGTTCGTCGCGGACCCGGCGAACCTGCCGCGGTGGGCACCCGGTCTCGGCGGTGACGTCGTCGAGGAGGACGGGCAGTGGTTCGTCGAGACGCCCGGCGGGCGCGCGCAGATCACGTTCACTCCGCGCAACGGGCTCGGCGTGCTCGACCACGACGTGGTGACCCCTACCGGCGAGACGGTGCACGTGCCCCTGCGGGCGGTCGCGGACGGTGACGGGACCGAGGTCGTCTTCACGGTCCGCCGGTCGCCGGGGATGTCCGACGGCGACCTCGACCGGGACGTCGCGGCGGTGCGGGCGGACCTGGACCTGCTCAAGCGGGTGCTGGAGGGCGCGGCGGGCTGACAGGGCGCCCCTCCGGCTGCGACCGCCGGCGCGGGTCCGGCTGCGACCGCCGGCGTGGGTCCGGCTCGGGCGACGGCGCGGGTCCGGCTCGGGCGGGGGTCCGGCTCGGGCGACAGCGGGGACCAGGCGGACGTGTGGTGGACCGCTGCGTCAGGGGTGGACCGCGTACGTCGCCGAGTCGACGTCCGCGGGGTGCCCCGTGCCGGTCAGGTCCCACACCCACAGCCCCACGAAGGCGCCGGTGAAGCCCATGCCGCGCAGCTGACCGGCGTCGTCGAGGTCGGTCGCGTGCTCGTCGGACAGGGTCGTCGCGTCGAGCCCGGGCCCGACCTGCTGCCAGCCGCCGGGCCCGTGGTGCCGGAACGCCAGCCGCCCGCCGTCGAGGTCGAGCCCCAGGCGCACCGGACCGTCCCCGTCGAGCGCGACCGTGTCCGGGTGCAGCGTGAGCACGCCCCGGTCGCACCCGGCGAGCCGCAGCACGCGCCGCCCGTCGTCGTCGGCGGTGACGTGCAGGAAGTACCAGCTGCGCGCGTTGTAGTACGCGGTGATCCCCGCGGCGTGCTGGAAGGCGGTCGGCCGGTGGTCGAGCGTCGCCTCGAACCCGATCCGCGGTGCGGTGACCCGCCGCGCGACGAGGCTCGCACCGACCGTGCTCTGCGGCGACCGACCACCACGGACCCGCAGGTGGGAAGGGCGCTCGGTCAGCGTCAGCCAGTCGTCCGTCGGCGGACGGCGCAGCGTCGACCAGGCGGGGCCGAGCCGGGGGCCGTCGAAGTCGTCGACGTCGACGCTCCCGTCCGGCACCGCAGCCCCGCCCGGCACCGTCAGCTCGAGCGGGGGCAGCGGGTCGGCCACGGTCGGCCAGTCGTCGACCCACGTCACCTCGGTGAGCGCGGTCTCCCGCCCGAGGACGCACGGGCCGTGCTCGCCGTGCGGGCGGGCGACGAGGAACGCGAGGTACCAGCGGTCGTCGGGCGTCTGCACGAGGCTCCCGTGCCCGGCCTTCTGCAGCGGCCAGTCGGACCGGTGCCGGGACGTGACGAGCGGCCCGCGCGGGTCGCGCTCGTACGGGCCGGTCAGGTGGCGCGAGCGCGAGACGGTGACCTGGTGCTCCCAGCTGGTCCCGCCATCGGCCGTCACGAGGTAGTACCAGGCCCCGCGCCGGTACAGGTTGGGGCCCTCGATCCAGCCGGCGCCGGGCGGCAGGTCGAGGAGCTGCGGGGACCCGACGAGCGTGCGGGTCCTGCGGTCGAACGCCGTCACCTCGAGACCGGCGGACCCACCGCGCCCGGGACGCCAGTCGTGCACGAGGTTGACCAGCCAGCTCGCGTCGCCGTCGTGGAACAGCGACGCGTCGAACCCCCGCGCGCCGAGCGGCACGGGGTCGGACCACGGGCCGTCGACCGCGGGGGCGGTGACGAGCCGGTTCGGGGAGTCGGTGAAGCCGCCCGTGTAGGCCGAGACGGTGCTGTACAGCAGGTGGAACGTCCCGTCGACGTACGTGAGGTTCGGCGCCCACACGCCGCCGGAGTCGGGGCAGCCGGTGAGGTCGAGCAGCCGGGGCTCGTCGAGCACGCCGCCCAGCGGCTCCCACGACGCGAGGTCGTGCGAGCGGTGCACGCGCACGCCGGGGAACCACTCGAACGTCGAGGTCGCGAGGTAGTACGCGTCGCCGGCCCGCACGATCGACGGGTCCGGGTGCGAGCCGCCGAGCACCGGGTTGCTGACCGTCACGTCCACGCCGTCTCCGTCCTCACGAGGGCGCCCGCGCGCCCACCGGCCCCGACACTGCCAGCCGCGGGCCCGCGGCGGCGACTCACCGGACCACGAGGAGGATCGACGCTCGGTCCGGGTACCGGTTCGCGCGCCGGACCGCGGGGAGGATCGGCGCTCGGTCCGGGTACCGGTTCGCGGGCTCCGGGCGGGTGCGTCGACCGCCCTCCCCGGAGCCGTCGGACCTCGCTCCGGCGGCCTCGGCAGAACCTGGTCACGTGCCCGACTTGTCCCTTGACGTTAGCCCGAACGGGTGAACTACTGGGCCGGGCCGCGGGGTCCCACGCAACGGGGCAACGGAGCCTCGACGCTCCCGCGGCGGCACCCGAGGGAGTGTGTCCATGCCACCTGCACGAGTCAGTTCCGCGCGCCTGCGCGTCGTCGCCGCCCTGTCCGCGACGGTTCTCGTCGCCTCCGCGGGAGCCGCGTCCGCGGCCACCCCCGACCTCGACCGCGAGGCCGCGACCGCCGAGCGGCTCGAGCCGCAGTCGTTCCCCACGACGTGGTGGTGGGACGAGTCCGAGGAGGACACCGAGCGGGCCCGTGACCTGCTGCGTCAGATGACCTTGGACGAGAAGGTCAACATGATGCACGGCGAGCTCAACAACTACTACGGGTTCTACAACGGCCCGATCGAGCGTCTCGGCATCCCGGCGCTCACCATGGCGGACGGCCCCGCGGGCGTGCGGATCGCGAACCCCGACGTCAACGACCAGGAAGCCACGCAGCTGCCCGCGCCGATCGCGCTCGCCGCGACGTGGGACCGGGACCTCGCGCAGCAGTACGGCGACGTCGAGGGCGACGAGGCGTTCCGCACCGGGCACAACGTGCTGCTCTCGCCCGCGGTGGACATCGCCCGCGTCGCGCAGGCCGGCCGGGCGTTCGAGGCGCTCGGGGAGGACCCGCTGCTGTCCGGGACCATGGCCGCCGGCGTGATCCGCGGCATCCAGCAGCACCCGGTCGTCGCCGACATCAAGCACTACAACGTGTACACGCAGGAGACGAACCGCCTGTCCGGCGGGAACGCCGTCGTCGAGGAGCGTGCGCTGCAGGAGATCTACACCCGCCCGTTCGCGATCGGCGTCGAGCAGGGCCGCCCCGGCTCGGCGATGTGCGCGTTCAACAAGGTCAACGGCGTGTGGGCGTGCGAGAGCGACGAGCTGCTCAACCAGGTCCTCAAGGAGCAGCTCGACTTCCAGGGCTGGGTCATGAGCGACTACGGCGCCACGCACAGCACCGTGCAGTCGGCGAACGCGGGCCTCGACCAGGAGATGCCCGGCAACACGACGCCCGACGTCGGGCCCGGCACGTGCTACTTCTGCGGCCCGCTGCTCGACGCGGTGCGCTCCGGGCAGGTCCCCGAGTCGCGCGTCGACGACGCGGTGCTGCGCATCCTGCGGCCGATGTTCGGCCTGGGGCTGTTCGACCACCCACCGGTGATCCAGCCGCTGCCCGAGGCCGAGAACGGTGCGTTCGCCCGGCTGGTCGCGGAGCGCGCGATGGTGCTGCTCAAGAACGACGACGGCGCCCTGCCCCTCACGGACTCCGTCGGGTCGATCGCGGTGATCGGCGCGGACGCCGACTCGGTGGTCGCCGGGGGCGGCAGCTCGCTGGTCAAGCCGACGTCCACGGTGAGCCCGCTCCAGGGCATCCAGGACCGCGTCGCCCCCGGCGTCCAGGTCCGGCACGTCGCCGGCGCCGACCCGGTCACGTCCGCAGCGCTCATCCCCGGTCCCGACCCGATCCCGTCGGACTTCCTCACGTCGGCGCTCGGCGGCGGTGCGGGGCTGCGTGCGGAGTACTTCTCCGAGGCGGACTTCGGGGGAGCGGTGATCGCGGACCGCACCGACCCGTACGCCGCGATCAACGCCGGGTTCTTCCTGTTCGAGGGCTTCAACGCGCAGTCGCCGCACTTCCCGGTGCAGACCCGCCAGATGGGCGCCTCGATCCGGTGGACCGGGCAGCTCACGGCCCCCACGACCGGGACGTACGAGCTCGCGGTCACCACGACGGGCAGCGCGACCGTGTACCTCGACGACGGGGCGGTCCTCACCGCGACCCCGTCGGGCTCCTCGTCGCCCACGACCACCACCGCGGACGTCGACCTCGAGGCGGGCGTCGCCGGTGACCTGCGCGTCGAGTTCGTCAACAACGGCCTGGGAGGGACCGACGCGGGCGCCGTGTTCCAGCTCGGCTGGACGACGCCCGAGGGTGTCGTCGCACCGCAGGCGCTCGAGGCCGCAGCGCTCGCGCGCAGCTCGCAGGCGGCGGTCGTCGTCGTGCGCGACTACTCCAGCGAGGGCGGTGACAAGCCCGACCTCGACCTGCCCAACGGCCAGGTCGAGCTCATCCGCCAGGTCGCGGCGGCGAACCCGCGCACGATCGTCGTCACGTCGACCGGCGGGGTCGTCCAGACCTCCGACTGGGAGGGGGGCGTCCCGGCGATCGTGCACTCGTGGTTCGGCGGCCAGGAGCAGGGCAACGCGCTCGCGGGCATCCTGTTCGGCGACGTCAACCCGTCCGGCAAGCTGCCCGTCACGATCCCCGTGGACGAGGACAGCACGCCGACGAGCTCGCCCGAGCAGTTCCCGGGCGACGGGCTCGACCAGCAGTTCTCCGAGGGCATCCACGTCGGCTACCGCGGCTACGAGGAGTTCGACATCGAGCCGCAGTACCCGTTCGGCCACGGCCTGTCCTACACGACGTTCGCGTACCGCAACCTGCGCACGGACATCGCCGCGGGCGGGGGTGGCGCGCAGCTCCAGGTGCGCGTCGCGGTCCGCAACACGGGGACGGTCGCCGGCACCGAGACCGTGCAGGTCTACGTCGGCAACCTCCCGACCCGCCGGGTCGAGAGCTCCCCGAAGGTGCTCGCCGGGTGGGAGACGGTCACGCTGCAACCGGGCGAGCGGCGGCAGGTCACGGTGACGCTCAGCCCGGAGTCGGTCTCGTACTGGGACGTCGACACCGACCGGTGGCAGACCCCGCGCGGGACCATCCCGGTCTACGTCGGGTCGTCGTCGGCGGACGTCCGGCTGACGGGCTCCCTGCGGATCGGGGGCAGCGCGCTCCTGCCGTGAGCGCGTGAGCCCGTGAGCGCGTGAGGCCCGGGTGGCCGTGGGGGTGGTCGTCGCACGACGCGGCGGCCACCCCCTCGGTGCACGTGGGGCGGTGGTCGACGCTGGTCGCGGTGGCCGCCCCCTGGGCGCACGCGGGGCGGCGTCGTCGCCGGTCCGTGGCTGCCCGTCGGCGCGCGTCCGGCCGGCCTGACCGGAAGCGCCCGCGCGCGCCCCGCCGCAGGTGAGAGCCTGTGCGGACGGGGACCGCCGGCGCGCCGACGCGCCGGGCTCCCGCGCCGGAGGGGGAGCCCGTGAGCCGTGAGCCGCGTGTCGAGGTCGAGCTCGTCGAGGATGCGCCGCTGGGCGCGGCGGCGGCCGCGGCCGGCGTGGCCGTCGAGGGCGCGCACGGCGGGGGCGCCCACGGCGAAGGCGCGCACGGCGGGGGCGCCGTGCCGGCCCGTGGCGCCCGGCAGCCCTCCTGGCTGCGGCCCCGGACGCTCGTCGCCGGCGCGCTGGTCGTGGCGGCCGGGCTCGCCGGGACGCAGGCGGTGCTCGACGCGCGCGAGCGGGCGGCCTACGCGCGCTTCGCCGACGTCCCCGGGGTCGTCGCGCCGCTCTCCCCGGACCTCGGGGTGCTGTGGCGCCCCGACGAGGAGCAGGCCTCCGTGCTGTGGGGCGTGCAGCGGGACGCCGACGGCCTGCGCGCCGGGGCCTGGTTCGACGAGTCCGGCGTGCCGTCCGCGGTCGCCCTCGACCCGCGCACCGGCGAGCAGGCGTGGTCGTCGCGGCTCGGCGAGCCGGACCCCGTCGTGGCCGGCACGCCGTACGACCCGCGCGTGCCGTGCGACCTGTCCGACGAGCGCCTGCTGGTGTGCCTGGTCGGCTCGGGGTACGTCCCCGCGCCGCCCGAGGAGGAAGGGCTGGACGGGTACGACCCCACCCCGGTGCCGAGCCGCGCCGAGCTCGTGGTGCTCGACGCGTCCGGCGGCGAGGTCGTGCGCCGCGCCGCGGTGGAGGTCGGCACCGGGCTGCACGTCCTCGGCGACCTCGTGGTGACGGCGCGCGTCCGGGCGGACGCGAGCATCGAGGTCCGGGCGGACGACGCCCGGTCGGGGGACGGCGTGTGGGCGCACACGACCCCGCCCGGGACCGCCACGGCGTCCGACACGCGCGTCGGCGGTGACGGCAGCCCGTTCGTCACGTCGGTCGGCGACGCGGTGCTCGTGCACGCCGGCGACGGCGGGGTCCGGATCGGCGTCGACGGGACACCCGAGGCGACGTACCTGCCCGACCCCGACGGGGACGGGACCGGGGCGCTCACCGTGGTCGGGGGCCACGTCCTGCGCCACGCGTACGGGGGCGGCTCGCCCGAGCTGCTCGCCGACGACGGGACCGGCACGCCGATGCCCACCGGGTACCCGCACCAGCTGTCGGTCGACGACCGTTCCGACCCCGACCTGCTGCTGCTCCCGAGCGGCTCGGGCAACGGCGTCGACGCCTGGGACGCCGGGACGGCGCGCGCGCGCTGGTCGCGGCCCGACGTCTCGTTCCACGACGCCGTGCTGCTCGACGGGACGTTGTACGTCGTGAACGCCGCCGGGGCCGTCGCGCTCGATCCGGCGGACGGGACGACGCGCTGGACGAGCGAGGCCCCGCCCGCCGCGTCGCTGTTCTCGACGTCCTCGATGACGACCGCCGTGACCGACGGCCGCGTGCTCGCGGTGGTCGGCCAGCGCGTGAGCGGGCCGCCCGTGATGCAGGCGTTCTCGCTCTCCGACGGTCGGCTGGTGTGGACCGCCGAGCTGCCCGAGGACGTCCAGAACGTGCTGGTGCTCGGCGGCGTGGTCCTCGGCTGGGGAGAGGGTGGCGCGGCCCGGGCGGTGCTGGGCTGACGTGCGCGGGGCGGGGCGGGGCCGGGCAGGGACCCGACCCGACCCGGCCCCGCGCCGCCGACGCGCTGCGACTGCCGCCTACCACCGCCTCTGCATCAGGTCCGCGACCACGTCGTGCACGTCGGTCGCGTCCTGCGCACGGGCGAGGCGCTCGGCGCCGGGGCCCTCCGCGGTGAGCGGTGTCGCGGCGCCGGTGTGGCTGCCGGTCGTCCAGTCCACGGTGAACTGCAGGTCGCTGCCGGCGATGGTGAACGGGCCGTCCTCGAGGCTCTGCGTGACGTCGGCGCTCGGGTCGTCCGGGTCGCCCGACTCGTCGTCGGGGTCGACGTTCTCGATCGCCAGCCCGCCGGTCTCGTGGTCGCCGACCACGAGCACGAGGGTCCCGCGGTTCTGCGCCGCGAACTCCTGCGCGAGCGCGACGGTCTCGTCGAGCGACTGCCCGGCCTGGATGGTGCGCCCGGCGTTGTTGGCGTGCTCGAACTCGTCGATCGCCTCCTCCTCGACGAGCAGGAAGAACCCGTGCCGGTCCTGCGAGAGCACGTCGAGCGCCTTCGCGGTCATGTCGCGCAGCGACACGAGCGGGTCGTACTCGTCGCCCTGGCCCTCGGGCTTCTGCTGGAACATCTCCTCGTTGGCGAACAGCCCGAGGATGCGGTCGGCGTCCGTGGCGGCGAGCTCCTCGGCCGAGCTCACGTAGGTGTAGCCGGTGTCCTGGGCGCGCTCGACGAGGTTGCCGATGGTGCTCTTGCTGATCTCCGCGGGGTCGTCCTCGGGGATGGCCTCGAACACGCCCTCGTCGCCCACGGGGTACCACCAGTCCTCGCCGCCGCCGAGGATCACGTCGGGCCGGGACTCCTCGACGTACTGCCGGGCGATCTCGGACTGGTCCGAGCGGTTCGGCACGTGCGCGCCGAACGCCGCGGGCGTCGCGTCGGTGACCTGCGACGTCGTGACGAGCCCGGTCGCCTTGCGCAGCGCCTTCGCGCGCTCCAGCAGGGTCGTCACGGGGTTGCCGTCGAGGTCGACCGAGACCGCGCCGTTGTACGTCCGCACGCCGGTCGCGAACGCCGTCGCACCGGCCGCCGAGTCGGTCACCGCGTCCTCGGGATCTGCCGAGTCGGTGTACGTCCACCCCGCGTACCGGAGCGTGTCCATCGCGAGCTGGCCGTCCTGCCCGACGGTCGCGAGCCGGGTCGCGTCGCGCGCCGCCATGCTCAGGCCGTCGCCGACCATCAGGATCACGTTCCGCGCCCGCTGCTCGCCGTGCCCGGGGTAGCCGCGGTCCGTCGCGGACCCCGGGCTCCCCGACGCCAGCCCGACCGCGAGCACCGCCGTCCCTGCGGCGCCTGCGAGCGCCCGTCCCCTCGTCCCCATCGTCTGCACCTTTCAGCCGCGCCGTCACCTGATGTGCGCGGCGGCCGGACCGCCGCGCGAGGGCTCCTGCGGAGCCGGTCGGTCGGCCGGGGGCGCGGCAGACCGGGCGGGGGCTGCTTCCCCGCGGCGCGCAGCGGCGGCACGACGAGCGGTCGCGCCGGTGCGGCTCTGCACGGGCGCGGCCTGGGTTCGATCACAACCCGGAGGCGCGGTCGGGGTCAACCGGTGGCGGCGGTCCGGGCGGACGGTGCCCGTTCGGGAGGCGTGCGGGGAGACGCCCTACCGCCGGTCGTCGCCCGGCTGCACGCGGTCGGTCGCGACGAGGTAGTGCGGCCAGTACCGCGGGCGCGCCGGGAGCAGCGGCAGTGCCCGTCGCGTCGCGAGCTGGGCGGCGCGGAACGTGAGGCGCTCGCGCTGCCGCCACGAGAGTCCGTACGCGTCGCGGACCGCCGCGGGCAGCACGCCGGCCGCCAGCAGCGAGGGGAGCGGGCGCGCGGGGGCGGCGACGAGCGGCGGGTCGGGGGACAGGATCTGCGCGGCGAGCCGGGACGCGGTCGGCCCGACGGCGAGCACGTGCTCGACCTGGTCGTCGACGTACCGTTCGAGCGCGGCGTAGTCGCCGGGCAGCGTGGCGTCGGGCACGCCGAAGTGGTGCGCGACGCGGCGCATGTCCCGGTAGTACGCGTCGCGCTCCGCGCCGGGCACCGGGCGGGCGAACCCGTCGGTCACCTCGACGGACGTCCACACGAGCGTCGCGAACACCCACAGCGCGAGGTCGCGGTCCGCGGCGCGGTACGGCGTGCCGGCGGCCAGCGAGCCGGTCGCGACGGGCAGGGTCCCCTGGACGACGCGGTGCCGGCGGGCGACGTGCCGCGCGGCGTCGCGCACCTGCGTGCTGTCGCCGAACGTCACCGTGAGGACCGCGTCGAGCGTGCCGCGCAGCCGGGTCAGCGGGTCCCCGGCGAAGTCGCTGTGCGCCGCGACCCCGGCCGCGACGAGCGGGTGCGCGACCTGCAGCAGCAGCGCGGCCGGTCCCGAGGCGAGCAGGACGCGCTCGCGGCCGATGCGCCACGCCGCCGACCCGGGGCCGAAGAGCCCGGGGTCGCCGGGGCGCCCGCGTCCCGGTGCGGCGGGGAAGAACGTGCTCAGCGGCGGCACGGGCGCTCCTCGCCGGGCCCCCGCGCGTGCGCGCTCGTCCGTCCCACGCGGCCTCCCCGTCCCAGGGGCGCCGTCGGCCGGGCGCCCGGCCGTCACCCTACGTCGGCGGGTGCGGGGAGCCGGCGGTCGCGGGGCGGCGGTCGTGTGCGGGGGCGGTGGACGCGAGCAGGAGCCGTCCGAGGTTGCCGCTCGCGATCGAGGAGAACGACGCGCCTGCCGAGGTCCCCGACGTCGCGACGACGGGCGGACGCCGGTCCGAGCCCGTCCGGGCGTCCGTCGTGTACTCTCGCCTCGAACATACCGGCTGGTCGGTCTGTCCGGGTCGGCGGCGAGCGAAGGGGCTCCGATGCAGCGGTTCGAGGGCAGGGTCGCCCTGGTCACCGGCGCGAGCCGGGGGATCGGCCTCGCGATCGCCGGGCGGCTCGTCGCCGAGGGTGCGTCCGTGGTGCTGACCGGCCGGAAGCAGGAGTCGCTCGACGAGGCCGTCGCCGCGCTCGGTGCCGACCGGGTGCTCGGTGTCGCGGGCAAGGCCGACGACCCGGAGCACCGCGCCGCCACGATCGCCGCGACCGTCGAGCGGTTCGGCCGGATCGACCACCTCGTCAACAACGCGGGCATCAACCCGGTCTACGGCCCGGCGCTCGAGATCGAGCCGGCCGCGATCCACAAGATCCTCGCGGTCAACGTCGTCGCGGCTCTGGAGTGGACGCGCGACGCCGTCGCCGCCGGGCTGGGGTCGGCCGGGGGAGCGTCGGTGCTCAGCACCGCGTCGGTCGCCGGGCTCTCGGCGAGCCCCGGCATCGCGTTCTACGGGGTCTCGAAGGCCGCGCTCATGAACCTCACCGCGCAGCTCGCCGTCGAGCTCGCGCCGCGGGTCCGCGTCAACGCCGTCGCCCCGGCGGTCGTCCGCACCAAGCTCGGCGCCGCCCTCTACCAGGGCCGCGAGGCCGAGGTCGCCGCGCGCTACCCGCTCGGGCGGCTCGGCGACCCGGTGGACGTCGCCGGCCCCGCGGCGTTCCTGCTCTCCGACGACGCCGCCTGGGTGACGGGGCAGACGCTCGTGGTCGACGGGGGCGCCTCCGTGGCGCCGATGGGGTGAGGATGTCGGCATGAAGCAGACGAGCGTCGTGGACGACGTGACCCGGGCGGCGGTCGAGCTCTTCGCGAACCAGGGCTACGCCAATACCTCCGTGCAGCAGGTCGTCGAGGCCGCGGGCGTCACCAAGGGCGCGCTGTACCACTACTTCCAGTCGAAGGACGACCTGCTCTTCGGCATCTACGAGCGGCTGCTGTCGCTGCAGACCGAGCGCCTCACCACGATCGTCGCGCGCGGGGAGCCGACGGCCGAGACCCTGCGGGCGGTGTGCGTCGACGTGATCGAGACGTCCGTCGACTTCCTGCTCGAGGGCACCGTGTTCTTCCGCAGCGCGCACATGCTCTCCGCGCCGCGGCAGCAGGAGGTCACCCGCCGGCGCCGCGCGTACCACGACACGTTCGCGGGCATCGTCGAGCGCGGTCAGGCCGAGGGGCTCTACCGCACCGACATCCCCGTCGCGGTGCTCGTGGCGCACTTCTTCTCCGACGTGCACTACCTGTCGCACTGGTACAAGCCCGAGGGTCCGGAGGACAAGACCGTGCTCGCTCACCAGCTCACCGACCTGTTCCTGGTGTCGATCGCGGCGTCGTCCGCGTCGGCGCACCCGCTCGCGACCACCGCGGGCGCGCCCGTCTCGGCCGAGGGCTGACCGCCGTGCGCGCCTGGCACGTCACGGCCCACGGCGAGCCGGCCGACGTCCTGCGGCTCGTCGACCTGCCCGACCCCGAGCCGGGCGACGGGCAGGTGCTCGTGCGGGTGCGCGCCGTCGCCGTCAACTTCCCCGACGTGCTGCTCGCCCGCGGGGAGTACCAGGTGCGCCCGCCGCTGCCGTTCGTGCCGGGCATCGAGCTGTGCGGCGAGGTGCTCGCGGTCGGTGCGGGGGTGACCCACGTGGCCGTCGGGCAGCGCGTGACCGGCTCCCGCATCGGGGTGCTCGCGGAGCTCGCGGTGCTCGACGCGGCCGAGGTGTTCCCGGCGCCGGACGCGCTCGACGACGCCCAGGCCGCGGCGTTCACGATCGCCTACCAGACCGGCTGGTTCGGGCTGCACCGGCGGGCCGGGCTGCGCGCCGGCGAGACGCTGCTCGTGCACGCCGCCGCGGGCGGGGTCGGCTCCGCCGCGGTCCAGCTCGGCGCCGCGGCCGGGGCGCGGGTCATCGGGGTCGTCGGCAGCGCCGCCAAGGCCGACGCCGCGCGGGCCGCCGGCGCCGACGTCGTCGTGGACCGGTCCACGCAGGACGTCGCCGAGGTGGTCCGGGCGGAGACCGGCGGGGCGGGGGCCGACGTGGTCTACGACCCGGTCGGCGGGGACGCGTTCGCGGCGTCGACGCGGTGCGTCGCGTTCGAGGGGCGGATCGTCGTCGTCGGCTTCGCGGGCGGCACCATCCAGGACGTGCGCGCGGGGCACCTGCTCGTGAAGAACTACACGGTGCACGGCCTGCACTGGGGGCTGTACGCGCGCGTGCGGCCCGACCTCGTGGCGGCCGCGCACGCGGAGCTCACGGCGCTCGCGGCGAGCGGCGCCGTGACACCGCAGGTCAGCGACGTCGTGCCGTTCGAGTCGGCCGACGAGGCTGTGTCGCGGCTCGCCGGCGGGGGCACCACGGGGCGGCTCGTGGTCCGCGTCGGGACCGACCGGACCGGCACCTGACCAGCGGCGGACCGCACGACCGCGAGGAGACCACGATGACGGAGCTCGACGGACGGGTGGCGCTCGTCTCCGGCGGGGCGCGCGGCCTCGGTGCGGCGTACGTGCGCGCCCTGCACGAGCGCGGCGCGAGCGTCGTGGTCGGCGACCTGCTCGACGACGAGGGCGCGGCGCTCGCGGACGAGCTCGGGGAGCGCGCGCGGTACGTGCACCTCGACGTGACGTCCGAGGGGGACTGGGCTGCCGCGGTCGAGGTCGCCGTCGGCCTCGGCGGAGTCGACGTGCTGGTCAACAACGCCGGCATCGCGAACGCCGGGCGCATCGAGCGGTACGGGCGCGAGAAGTGGGACGCGGTCATCGCGGTCAACCTCACGGGCACCTACCTCGGCGTGCGCGCCGTCGTGCCCGTCATGAAGGCCGCCGGGAAGGGCTCGATCGTCAACATCTCCTCGGTCGAGGGCATGCGCGGCGACGCGGGCCTGCACGGCTACGTGGCGTCGAAGTTCGGCGTGCGGGGGCTGACCAAGTCGCTCGCCGTCGAGCTCGGCGCGGACGGCATCCGGGTCAACTCGGTGCACCCGGGCTTCGTGCTGACACCGATGACCGAGCGGCTCGACGTGACGCTCCAGCGCATCCCGCTCGGGCGGCCCGCGGTGCCCGGCGACCTGGTCGGTGCGGTGCTGTTCCTCGCGGGCGACGCGTCCGCCTACGTGACGGGCACCGAGCTCGTGGTCGACGGCGGGATGATCGCGGGCGTCCCGCACGGCTGAGCCGCGTCGGCTCGCCTGCGGTCCGGTCGACCGGCTCCGCCGACCGTGCACGGCGCCGCGCGCACCTGCGCATCACAGTTCGGGATCGGTCCGAACTGGACATACCGTCTAGTCGGTTTCCGTTGTACAGTCGGGCCACGCCGACACGACGGAGTGCCGATGCCCGGACAGGAGACACCCGACCACGCGGGTGCGACGCGACTGCAGGTGCGCGGCCTCACCGTGCGCTTCGGCGGGCTCGCCGCCCTCACCGACGTCGACCTCGGCGTCGCGGACGGCCAGGTCGTCGGGCTGATCGGACCCAACGGCGCGGGCAAGACGACGGTGTTCAACGCGGTCTGCGGGCTCGTCCGGCCCGCCGCCGGGACGATCACCGTCGCCGGGCGCCCCGCCCCGCGCACCGCGGCGGGCCTCGCACCCGCGGGCGGAGCCCGGACGCTCCAGGGGCTCGGGCTCTTCCCGGGGCTCAGCGTGCTCGAGAACGTCGAGGTCGGGGCCCTCGGCGCGCGGCCGGGAGAGCCCGGCCGGCTCGGCGCCCGCACCCGCAGTCGCAGCACCCGCACCCGCAGCACCCGCACCCGCAGCACCGCCGCCGACCGTGCGCTCCGCGCCCTCGCCGAGCTCGACCTCGCCGACCGCGCCGCGCTCCCCGTCGGCGCCCTGCCGTACCCGGAGCAGAAGCGGGTCGCGCTCGCCCGTGCCCTCGTCGCCGAGCCCCGGCTGCTGCTGCTCGACGAGCCCGCCGGCGGCCTCGGTGCCGCGGACATCGCCGAGCTCGACGCCACCGTCCGCCGGGTCGCCGCGGGCGGCTGCGCGGTGCTGCTCGTTGAGCACCACGTCGACTTCGTCATGGGGCTGTGCGACCGGGTCGTCGTGCTCGACTTCGGGCGGGTCATCGCGGACGGGCTCCCCGACGACGTGCGCCGCGACCCGGCCGTGACGGCGGCGTACCTCGGGATCGAGGTGACGGCCCGGTGACCGCGGCGCTGGCCCTGCGCGGGCTCGTCGTCGGGCACGGCGGGGCGCCCGTGCTGCACGGGGTCTCGTTCGAGGTCGACGAGGGCACCGTGGTCGCGCTCGTCGGCGGCAACGGCGCGGGCAAGACGACGCTCCTGCGGACCGTGTCCGGGCTGCTCGCGCCGACCGCGG
The DNA here is from genome assembly GCF_053607065.1 of Cellulomonas sp. NPDC055163. NCBI lineage: Bacteria > Bacillati > Actinomycetota > Actinomycetes > Micrococcales > Cellulomonadaceae > Cellulomonas > Cellulomonas sp. NPDC055163. The sequence continues at coordinate 20,323 of NZ_JBSGSU010000006.1, forward strand.
GGACCGTGCACCTGCACGGGCGCGACCTCGCCCGCACCGGCGTCGAGGACCGCGTGCGTGCCGGGCTCGCGCAGGTGCCCGAGGGGCGCGGCGTCATCACCGAGCTCACCGTCGAGGAGAACCTGCGCCTCGGCGGGCTGTGGCGGCGCGACCCCGCGGACCTGCGCGCCGCGCTCGCCGAGGTGGAGGAGCTGTTCGAGCCGCTCGCGCGGCGCCGCACGAGCCTCGGCCACCAGCTCTCGGGGGGCGAGCGCCAGATGCTCGCGATCGCCCGCGCGCTCGTCGCCCGCCCCCGCGTGCTGCTGCTCGACGAGCCGTCGCTCGGGCTGGCCCCGCTCGTCGTCGCGCAGATCATGCGCGTCCTGCGCGAGCTGTGCGACCGCACCGGCCTCACCGTCCTGCTCGCCGAGCAGAACGTCGCGGGCGCGCTGTCCGTCGCCGACCGCGGCGTCGTCCTCGGGCTCGGCGCGGTCGTCGCGGACCGCCCCGCGGCGGAGCTCGCGCGCGACGAGACCCTCCGACACGCCTACCTGGGGTTCTGATGGACCGGCTCGTGTTCCTGCTCGGCACCGGGGTCGCCCGCGGCACGGTGCTCGCGCTGTTCGCCCTCTCGCTCGTGCTGATCTGGCGCGCGACGCGCATCGTCAACTTCGCCGCGGGTGCGATGGCGGTCGTCGGCGTCTACGTCGGGGTCGCCGTGATCGGGGCGACGGGCAGCTGGTGGTGGGGGCTCGTCGCGACCGTCGTCGCCGGCGGCCTGCTCGGGTTCGTCGTCGAGCGCGGGGTGCTGCGGTTCGCCTCGCCGGGCTCGCCGCTCTCCGGCGTGATCCTCGCGATCGGGCTCGTCGTGGTGCTGCAGTCGCTGCTCGGCCTCGTGTTCGGGCAGGAGCACGAGCCCGTCCCGCCACCGTTCAGCGACCGGCCCGTGCGGGTCGGCGGGGTTCCGCTGCTCTCGCCGTACGACCTGTTCGTCGTGGTCGTCGCGCTCGGGCTGCTCGGGGCGCTGCGGCTGCTGTTCGTGCGGACGTCGCTCGGGCTGCAGCTGCGGGCGGCGGCGTTCGAGCCGGAGGTGTCCCGGCTGCTCGGGGTGCGGGTCGCGCGGATGCGGACCGTCGGGTGGGTGCTGGCCGCCGCGGCGGCGTCGCTCGCCGCGCTGCTCGCGGTGCCGAACGAGCTCGGCCTCAACCCGCACGCGGCGGACATGCTGTTCGTCTCGGCGTTCACCGTCGCGGTGGTCGGCGGGCTCGACTCGCCGGGCGGCGCGCTGCTCGGGGGGCTCACGGTCGGGGTCGTGACGAGCGTCGTGACCGGGTACCTCGGCTCGACGCTCGCGCCCGTCGCGGTCCTCGCGCTGCTCGTGGTGGTCCTGCTGGTGCGGCCGTCGGGGCTGTTCGCCCCGGCCGAGGCGAGGCGGGCATGAGCGCGCGCCGGACGCTCGGGCTCGCCGCGGGCGGGCTCGCGCTCGCGGTCGGGGCGACGTTCGTGCTGGACCCGTTCCGCAACTACCAGCTCGCCCTCGTGGCCGCGTACCTGTGCGCGACGGCGGGGCTGACCGTGCTCGTCGGGCTCAGCGGGCAGCTCTCGCTCGGGCACGCCGCGCTCATGGCGGCCGGCGGCTACGGGTACGCGCTCACGGCGAACGCGCTGACCGGGGCCGGGGTCGACGGCGCCGTCCGCTTCCTCGGCGGCGTCGCCGGGGCCGTCGTGGTGTCCGGGGCTGTCGGGCTCCTGCTGGGGCTCGCGGGCGCGCGGCTGCACGGCCCGTACCTCGCGGGGCTCACGCTCACGCTCGTCGTCGCCGTGCCCGCGGTCGCGGCGAGCGTGCCCGCGCTGCAGGGCGACCGCGGCGTGCGGACCGCGTTCGACGGCGTGCCCGGTCCGCTCCGGAGCCTCGTCGCGCTCGAGCAGTGGCAGGCGTGGGTCGCGCTGGCCGTCGCGGCGGTCGCGGTCACCGGGCTCGTCCTGCTGCGGGACGGGCGCGCGGGGCTGCGGATGCGCGCGGTGCGGGACGACGAGGTCGCCGCGGCGCTCGCCGGGATCGCACCGGCGCGGGTCAAGGTGCTCGCGTTCGTCGCCAGCGCGGTGACCGCAGGTCTGGGCGGGGCGGTGCTGGTCTTCGTCACCCAGTCGGTGTCTCCCGGGGCGTTCCCGCTCGCGCTGTCGCTGCTGCTGCTCGTCGCGGTCGTCGTCGGCGGGCTCGGGAGCCTGCTCGGAGCCGCGCTCGGTGCGGTGCTCGTCGTGCTGCTGCCGTGGCTCGTCGGGGCGGTCACCGACGCCCTGCCGCTGCCGGACGCCGTCGCGCAGCGCCTCGACGGGACGCTCGCGTCGCTCGTGTTCGGGGTGCTGCTCATCGTGCTCGTCGCGGGTGCACCGGGCGGCCTCGCCGGTGCGCTCACCGCAGCCCGTGCCCGCCGCCGTGCCCGCCGCCGTGCCCGCCGCCGGGCCGGCCCGGGCACCCCGTCCGCCTCCGCCGTCCCGCCCACCCCGACCCCGAGCACCCCGACCCCAGGCACCCCGACCCCGAGCACCCCCAGAGAACCCGTCCGCACACCGACCGAGGGATGACGACGATGTCGCAGCTCCGCACCCGCACCACGCGCCCGCACCTGGCCCGCACCGCCGGCACCCTCGCGCTCGCCGCGGTCGTGCCCCTCGCCGCGTGCAGCACGCCCGCAGCCTCGCCCGGCGTCGCCGAGGAGACCGTGACGGTCGGCACGCACACGCCCCTGACCGGGCCCGCCGCCGCCGGCTACGCGTCGATCTCCGCGGCCGCCTCCGCGTACTTCGACTACCTCAACGACCAGGGCGGCATCCACGGCCGCACGATCGAGTACGTCGTCAAGGACGACGCCTACAACCCGGCGACCACCCAGACCGTCGTGCGCGAGCTCGTGCAGGAGGACGGGGTGCTCGCGGTCGTCAACGGCCTCGGCACGCCCACGCACGGCTCGGTCGTCGACTACCTCAACGAGAACGGCGTGCCGGACCTCTTCGTCGCGTCGGGCAGCCCCGCGTGGGACGACCCCGAGGCGCACCCGTGGACCTTCGGGTTCAACGCCGACTACGTGACCGAGGGCAAGGTCCTCGCGCACCACGCGCAGGAGACGTACGACGACGCCGTGTTCTGCGTGCTCGGTCAGGACGACGACTTCGGCACCGACTTCACGACCGGCCTGACCACGGTGCTCGGCGAGCTCGCGAGCACGCAGACGTACTCGGTCTCGAACCAGGACGTCACCGCGCAGGTCGGCGCGATGCAGGCCGCGGGCTGCACCGTGAACTTCCTCGCGACCGTCAACGGCTTCACGGCCCTCGCGCTCGGCACCGCCGCGAAGATGGGCTACCGCGCGCAGTGGGTCTCGTCGTCCTCGGGCGGCGACTACCCGACGCTCGTCGGCTACCTCGGCGAGGACGTCGGCCCCGCGCTGCTGCAGGGCTTCGTGAGCACCAACTACCTGCCGTTCAGCCCCGACGACCCGTGGGTCGAGCTCTTCCGACGCGTGAACGACGAGTACAACGACGGTGCCCCGTTCACGGGCAACACGGTCTTCGGGATGTCGGTCGCGTACACGTTCGCGGAGGCGCTCGCGCGAGCCGGGGAGGACCCGACGCGCGAGAGCCTCGTCGAGGCGCTCGAGTCCGGCGACGTCGTCGGCAACGGGATCGTGCCGCTGCAGTTCTCGGCGGACAGCCACGCGGCGTTCGGCGGCGTCGGGATCACCGTGGTCGACGACGGCGTGCAGGACTACGTCGGCCCGGTGTACACGACGGACCGGGGCGACGGGGCGGTCGTCCCGTACGACGGCGACGGAGTGCCGCTCGAGGACGAGGGCGTGCCCCAGGGCTGACCGCGGCCGGGCCGCCCCGAGGCGGACCGCGCCCCGGCCGGTCCGGGGGCGGTCCACGTCCGGTCCGCCGCCGTGGGCCGGTCGGACCGGGTGCCGGTCGAGATCCGCCCGGCGGCCGGTGCGGACGTGCTGCCCCCGCGTGCGGCATCCTGGGAGCGGCCGCGGGTGTCCTGCCCGGGGCGTCAGGCGTCCGTGGGCGCCGCGGGGGCCGGGAGCGTGCACGCGACCGGTGCCCCGGACATGACTGGGGGGTCACATGTCCGGCGTCACCGTGGACGACAGCGACGGGCGTGCCGGTGCGCGTGCGCGCTGGCAGGTGCACGCGGAGGCCTACACGGCGCTGTTCGAGCGCAGCACGGACGGGCTCGTCCTCACAGGCCCCGACGGCCGCATCCTCGCGGCGAACCCGGCGGCGTGCCGCATGCTGGGCCGGGACGAGACCCAGCTGCGCCGGCTCGGTCGCGCCGACGTGATCGACCCCGAGGACGAGCGGTGGGCGCGGGCCGTCGCAGTCCGCAACGACGAGGGGTACTTCCAGGGCGAGCTGCGTGCGCGCCGGGCCGACGGGTCGACGTTCCCGATCGACCTGTCCTCGGTGATCGTCGACGACCGGACCGCGATCGTGCTGTTCCGGGACCTCACGCGGATCGCCGAGGTCGTGGAGCGCGCCGAGGGCAAGCAGCGCGCCGCGGCCACGATCATCGACCTGCTCGAGACCATCAGCGAGGGCTACTTCGCGCTCGGCGACGACTGGCGGTTCTCGTACGTCAACCGGCAGGGCGAGCGCATCATGGACGTCGACCGCACCGAGGTGCTCGGCCGTGTGTTCTGGGACGTGTTCCCGCAGCTGGTCGGCTCGCCGCTCGAGGCGTCGTACCGGCACGTCATGGCGACGGGGGAGCCGGTCGAGTTCGAGGGCGAGTACGGCCCGCACGGGATCCGGTGCGAGGTGCGCGCGTACCGCCTGCCGAACGACGGGCTGGCGGTGTACTTCCGCGACATCGTCGAGCGGTACGCGGCGCAGCGCGAGCGCGAGGAGCTGATCGCGCACCAGGAGTCGGCGCGCGCCGCCGCGGAGGAGGCGCGTGCGGCCGCGGAGGAGGCGCAGCGCGAGCTCACCGAGCACGCCACGCACGACACCGTGACCGGGCTGCTCAACCGGTGGGGGCTGCTGCGCGAGGTCCGGCGGCTCGGCGACGGCGACGCGTCCGCGGGCGCGGGCCTCGTCCTGCTGTTCATCGACCTCGACCGGTTCAAGCTCGTCAACGACACCCTCGGCCACGTCGCCGGGGACCGGGTGCTCAGCGCCGTGGCGGAGCGCCTGCGCGAGCTGATCGGGCCCCGGGACCTGCTCGCGAGGTTCGGCGGGGACGAGTTCGTCGTCGTCCTCCCCGAGGCGTCCGCCGCGGCGGCCGAGGCCCTCGCGCGGCGGATCGTCGACTCGGGCGACGAACCCGTCGTCATCGGCAGCACGCTCCTGCCCGTCACGACGAGCATCGGGCTCGCGCACGCGCAGGGGGTCGACGAGATCGACACGCTGCTGCGCGAGGCGGACGCCGCCCTGCACCGGGTCAAGGACGGCGGGCGCGACGGGTTCACGTGGTTCGACGAGGTGCTCCACCAGCAGACGGTCCAGCGCGTCGAGACCGAGCTCGAGCTGCGCCGCGGGCTCACCACCGGCGAGGGCCTCGTGCTGCACTACCAGCCGGCGTTCGGGCTCGGGCGGCACCCCGGCGTCGCGCACGTCGAGGCGCTCGCCCGGTGGAGCGGCTCCGGCCCCGGCCTCGTGCCGCCCGCCGAGTTCATCCCCGTCGCCGAGGAGTCCGGGCTGATCGTGGCGCTCGGGGCGCAGGTCGTGGCCCGCGCGGTCCAGCAGATCGCGCGCTGGTCCGACCGCCCCGGTGTGCGGGTCTGGGTCAACGTCTCGCCGCGCCAGCTCGCGCTGCCCGGGCTGGCCGACCTCCTCGCGCGCCGGCTCGACGAGGCGGGGGTCGCCGCCGACCGGCTCGGCATCGAGGTCACCGAGCAGGCCATGGACGACGGCCGGCTCGTCGCGCACCTCGAGGCCGTGCGCCGCCTCGGGGTCGCCGTCGCGATCGACGACTTCGGGACCGGCTACAGCTCGCTCTCGCGCCTCGCGCAGGCCCCGGTCGACGTCATCAAGGTCGACCGCTCGTTCGTCCTCGCGACCGGCACGGCCAAGGGCCAGGCGATCGTCGACGGCATCGTCCGGCTCGCGCACTCGATCGGCGCGCACGTCATCGCGGAGGGCATCGAGACCCCCGAGCAGCTCGACGCGATCGTGGCCGTCGGGGCCGACGCCGCGACGGGGTTCCTGCTCGCCCGCCCCGAGCCCGCGGAGGGCGTCGCGTGGGAGAGCCGGTTCGTGCTGCGCGGGCGGGGCTGACCGGCACGCGGGCCTGCGCGCGCCGCCCGTCAGGGCTGCGGCGTCGGTCGCCCGGTGAGCCGTCCCAGCCACCACAGCGCGGCCGCGGCGAGCCCGGCGGCGGCGAACGCCGTCCCTCCCGTCTTCGCCACCGCGGAGAGCGTGCCCTCCGCGCCCGAGCCCGCCGCGCCGACGAGCCCGACCACCGCCCCCGCGATGCCCGCGACGCCGAGGAGCGCGAGCACCGCCGTGCGCCACCGCCCGAGCACGAGCCGCCCGCCGCGGGCGCGCCACGCGACGGCCGACCGCACGGCCCACACCGCGAGCACGAGCAGCCCGACCGCGGTGCTGGCGTGCTGCAGGACCCGGGCGGCGGGCACGTCCCCGACGAGCGGCTCGCGCAGCCACGCGATGTGCTGCACCACCACGCCGTCGCCGTGCGTGACCGCGTCCCAGGCGACGTGCGTGAGCACCCCCAGTGCGACCGACACGAGGACCCACACCGTCGCGGCGAGGGACCGGGCCGCCGAGCCGGCCACCCGCGCCGCGGGGACGTGCACCGGCACCACCGGTCCGCCCGCCTGCGCCCCCGAGCCGTGCACCGGCACCGCAGGCCGCTGCGCCGGTCCGCCCGCGTCCACGAGCACCCGCAGCGGTGCCCGGACGGCCCACCACAGCCCGAGCAGCACCACGGCCGTCGGGACCGCGACGCTCAGCGCGCCCGGCCACGCGTGCGTCGTCGTCGCGTTCACGAACGGCTCGTACCAGGACCCCGCGGAGCGCGGCACGGGGACGAAGTACGGCACGTCCGGGCTGAGCGAGCCGGCGACGAGGGCGGCGGGGACCAGCGGCCCGCGGGCGAGCGGGAGCACGGCGGCGGGGTGGGCGAGCGTGAACGGCACCGGGTCACCCTGCCAGGCGCCGAGCGGTGCGGCGTCCCCCTCGGGTCTCGGGCGGGATCGTCCTCCCGGCGGAGAGCGGGGCGGTCGACGGCCGGGAGGCGTCCGCGCCACGTTTGCGTTATCCGCCCCCGTCCGGGTGGTCTCCCTCCGTGTGGGCGGTGCACGCGCCGGCCCGCGCGATGATCGACTGCCCCACGGAGAGGTCCCCCGCCATGCAGCCCACCCCGGACACCGCGACGGTCGTCGCCGCGCGCGCCGGCGACCCCGCAGCGGTCGACCGGCTCGTCGGCGGGTACCTGCCGCTCGTGTACTCGGTCGTCGGCCGGGCGCTGCGCGGGCACGCGGACGTCGACGACGTGGTGCAGGAGACGATGCTGCGCGCGCTGCGGGGGCTCGGGGACCTGCGCGACCCCGAGGCGTTCCGGTCCTGGCTCGTCGCGATCGCCGTCCGGCAGGTGCGCGACCGGCACCGCGTGCAGGGGTCGGCCCCGGACGTGCTGCCCGACGACGCGGCCGACGGCGACCCCGGTGCCGACTTCACCGACCTCGCGATCGTCCGGCTCGAGCTGTCCGGCCAGCGCCGCGAGACGGCGGAGGCGACGCGCTGGCTCGACGAGGACGACCGCGAGCTGCTGGCGCTGTGGTGGCTCGAGGCGTCGGGCGAGCTCACGCGCGACGAGATCGTCGACGCGCTCGACGTGACGCGTGCGCACGCCGCCGTCCGGGTGCAGCGCATGAAGGGCCAGCTCGAGACGGCGCGCGTCGTCGTCCGCGCGCTCGCGGCGACGCCCCCGTGCACCGAGCTGCTCGCCGTCACCACCGGGTGGGACGGGCGCCCGGCGCCGCTGTGGCGCAAGCGGGTCGCGCGGCACACGCGCGAGTGCTCGCAGTGCGCGCCCGCGTGGCACGGGCTCGTCGCGGCGGACCGGCTGCTCGTCGGCCTCGGGCTCGTCCCGGTGCCGCTCGCGCTGTCGGTGCTGCGGGACGGGCTCGTCCCGGGCCTGCCGGCGGTCGCAGCGGCCGGTGCACCGCCGGTGGTGCAACCGGGCGCGACGCCCCTCGACGCGTCCCTCGTCCAGCCGGGTCCGGCGCCGGTCGACGCCACGGTGCTCGCGCACGCCCCCGGGCAGTCCGCGGCGGGCGCCGCCGGGCACGCCGGGACGCACGCGGCGTCGGGGCACGGGCTCGCCGCCAAGCTCGCGGTCGCCGCCGGGACGCGGGTGGGGCGCGGCATCCTCGTGGCGGCGCTCACGACGTCCGCGGTGGCGGGGGTCGGGACGGCGGTGGCCGTCGGGCAGCGCGAGCCCGCGCCGGAGACCGTGGTGGCCGCGACGTCGTCCCCGACCCCGAGCGAGCCCACGCCGGCGCCGACCGCGCCCGCTCCCGACCCCGCGCTCGTGCCGCCCGCGGTCCTCGAACCGCCCGTCGAGACGCCGGCGGCGCCCGTCGAGCAGCCCGCCCCACCCGCCCCGGAACCGGCGCCCGTCGCCGCCACCTCGGCCAAGAAGGGCGTCGCGACCTGGCAGTTCGACGGCCTCCGCGGGGCGCTCGGCGACGTCGGCGCGGGCTGGTACTACACCTGGTCCGACTCGAACGCGAGCATGCCCGGGCCCGACGGCGTCGAGTTCGTGCCCATGATCTGGGGGCGCGACTCCGTGACCGACGCGACGCTCGCGCGGGCCGCGTCCGAGGGCACGACGCTGCTCGGCTTCAACGAGCCCGACCTCGCCGAGCAGTCGGGCATGAGCGTCGAGGAGGCGCTCGCGGCGTGGCCGCGGCTCGAGGCCACCGGGATGCGGCTCGGCAGCCCGGCGGTCGCGTGGGGCGGTGACACCCCGGGCGGCTGGCTCGACCGGTTCATGACCGGCGCGCGCTCGGAGGGCCGGCGCGTCGACTTCATCACGCTGCACTGGTACGGCTCGGACTTCAGCGACGCCGCCGTCGGCCACTTCCTCGGGTACGTCGATGCGGTGCACGAGCGCTACGGGCTGCCGGTGTGGGTCACCGAGTACGGGCTGATGAACTTCGGCGGGAGCCCGCGGTACCCGTCGGGCCCGCAGCTCGCGGCGTTCATCGAGGGCTCGACGGCGGGCATGGAGGCGCGGCCGTACGTCGAGCGGTACGCGTGGTTCGGACTGCCGGCGGTCGGGGACAGCGCCGCGTTCGGGCTGTACACCGACGCGACGACGCCGACCGAGGCCGGGCGGGCGTACCGCGCGGCGGGGTGATCTCGGGTCGACCGATGAGGTCGGCGGTCCGGTGCGGTCTGATGGGGGTGCGTCCGCACGGCGCGGCGCGAGGACTCGGAGGACCCCCATGGCAACCATCGTCTCGACCCTGTTCAGCTCGCTCGACGGCGTCGTCGAGATCGACCCCGCGTGGCACTTCCCGTACTTCGACGAGCGCATGGGCGCGGCGGTCGGCGAGGACTACGAGGGGGTCGACGTGCTGCTGCTCGGCCGGGTCACGTACGACAGCTTCGCGGGCGCGTGGCCCGCCCGGGAGGCCGCCGGCGGGGAGGACGCCGGGTTCGCTGCGACGCTCGGAGACACGCGCAAGGTGGTCGCGACGCGCGGCAGCCAGGACCTCGGGTGGCGCAACGCCGAGAAGGTCGAGGGCGACCTCGTCGAGGCCGTGACGGCGCTCAAGGCCCAGCCGGGCCTCGGCAAGATCGTGGTCCCCGGCTCCGTGTCGGTCGTGCGGCAGCTCCTCGCGGCGGGTCTGGTCGACGAGCTGCGCCTGCTCGTGCACCCGGTCGCGGCCCGCAAGGGCGAGAGGCTGTTCGACGAGGGCGACACGATCTACCCGCTGCGCCTGCTGAGCTCGGACGTGTTCCCGACGGGCGTCGTTCGGCTGGTCTACGCGCCCGCCGAGCTGCCGGGCGCGGCGGAGCACGAGGACGACGCGGCGGGCTGACGGCGCCCGGACACGAGGACGTCCCCGGGTGCGAGCGCTCACGAAGTCCCGCCCGGGGACGATGGGACCCGTGTGACGCCGCCGTCCACACGTTCCGCCGCCCTCGCGCGCATCCTCGACGACCGCGACGTCAGCGTGCTGTTCCACCCGGTGGTCGAGCTCGCCACCGGCGAGGTGGTGGCGGCGCCGGTCTCGGCCGCAACCTCACCTGGTTGCGGACGTCCTAAGCGAACTCCAGCCATTCACACTGCTCGCCCGCGGCCGCGGCGATCTGCCGCGTGACCTGCTCGATCCAAACCTCGGCCCGAGGCATGTCCCCATCGAAGGTGACCTGCCAGCCGACGTCTTCGCCGGAGTACCAGACATCGACGCCCTCGGATCGGACGCGGAAGTCACCTGCGCCACCGAAGGGCTCGCAGTCCCAGCCAGCTGGTTGGAGAACCTCTGCCATCCGGTCGCTATGGAACGCGGGCCAGCCATGATCGGCGCTGGTCCGGATCAGAAACTCACGCACGGTCGAATCATGGCAGGCATTGGGAGACACGCCCTAGGTGGGCGGCCCCGGTCCGCTGCGGCTAGGGGCTCGGCGGCCCCGGTCCGCTGACGCACGGGTGCGTCGACCCGGTTCGCTCGCGCGCGCGTCCGACGCGGTCACGCCGCCCCGGCGTCCGCGTCCGCCTTCCCGTGCGGGTCGTGGGCGTTGATGGTCGCGACCACCTGGTCGTAGTCGCCGCGGGCCTCGCCGTAGCGGAGGAACCGGACGTTCTCGACCTGGATCTCGGTCGCGTCGGGCTGCGTCTCGAGGAGCTCCATGACCTCCGCGACGAAGTCGTCGAGCGGCATCGCGGTCGCGCTGTCCCGCTGCCCGGGCAGCAGGTCCGTCGCGACCGACGGCGGCTCGAGCTCGACGACGCTCACGCTCGTGCCGGCGAGCTGGAGCCGCAGCGACTCACTGAGCATGTGGATCGCGGCCTTGGTCGCGTTGTAGCTCGGGGTCGCGCGCAGCGGGGCGAACGCGAGGCCGGAGGACACGGTCATGATCGTGGCGGCGGGCCGGCCGAGCAGGTGCTCGACGAAGGCGGCGATCAGCCGGACCGGGCCGAGCAGGTTCGTGGTGACGGTCTGCTCGGCCGAGGCGAGGAATCCGGACGGGTGCGTCCAGTCCTCGACCCGCATGATCCCGGCCATCGGGATCAGCACGTTCAGGTCGGGGTGCTCGGCGACGACCTGGCGGGCGACGGTCGTGATGCTCTCCGGGTCCGTCGTGTCGATCGTGTACGCGTGCAGGCCGGGGTGCTCCGCGGTGAGCTCCGCGAGCAGCTCGGTGCGGCGACCGCCGATGATGACCTCGTTGCCGCGGGCCTGCAGGGCGAGCGCGAGGGCGAGACCGATCCCGCTGGTCGCGCCGGGGATGAAGACGGTGTTTCCGGTGATGTCCATGACCCGAGTCTTCGCGGCCCTCGCAGGGTCCACCAGGGAGCGCTCATCGAGGGACCCGCGATCCCTGGCTCGGGCCGCGCCGTGGCGCCGATACTGCACGGATGGACCGCGACGCCCTGGCCGACTTCCTGCTGCGGCACCGCGAGGCGCTCCGACCCGGCGACGTCGGCCTCGGTCCGGGGGTGCGCCGCCGCGCCCCGGGCCTGCGCCGCGAGGAGGTCGCGCAGCTCGCGGTCATGTCGACGGACTACTACGCCCGCCTCGAGCAGCGCCGCGCACCGCAGCCCAGCCCGCAGATCCTCGCCGCCCTCGCGCGGGCGCTGCGGCTCACGCCCGACGAGCGCGACTACCTGTACCGGGTCGCCGGGCACAGTGCGCCGGACCGCACGGCGACCGAGGACTACGTGGCGCCCGGCCTGCTGCGCGTGCTCGACCGCCTCACCGACACCCCGGCCCTCGTGCTCGACGCGCTCGGGCGCACGCTCGTGCAGAACGACCTCGCACGCGCGCTGCTCGGCGACGTCGACGGCCTGACCGGGTGGGAGCGGAGCGCGATCTACCGCTGGTTCGTGCACCCGGACACCGAGCGGCTGCACTACCCCGAGGAGGACAGGGACCGGCAGGGCCGCGCGCAGGTCGCGTCGCTGCGCGTGACCTACGGGGTGAGCGGGGCCGACTCCCCGGCCGGCGAGCTCGTGCGCGAGCTGCTGCGCCGGAGCCCGGAGTTCGTGCGGCTGTGGGAGGCGCACGAGGTCGCGCGCCGGTTCGAGGACCACAAGGTGCTGGTGCACCCGGAGGTCGGGCCGATCGAGGTGGACTGCCAGGCGCTGTTCACCGAGGACGGGTCGCAGACGCTGCTCGTGCTCACCGCCGCGCCGCGCAGCGAGGCCGAGGGGAAGCTGCGGCTGCTCCGGGTGCTCGGGACGCAGGAGTTCGCGGGCGGCGCGGGGGAGCGGTGACCGGCGGCCGACCGGCCGCGTCCGGCAGGGGCCACGGCGTCCGGGATCGCGGGGCGTCCCGTGCGCGCGGAAGGAGCGCCGGGCGTGTCAGACGGCGGCCGGCCCCGCGGGGACGGACCGGCGGGCGGCCTCGGCGAGCGCCCACATGCCGCGCACGAGCGCGCGCAGGTCGTCGACGTCGAGCGCGGCCAGGACCTCCAGCTCGGCGTCCATGGGCAGAGTGAGCAGGTGGCGGAGCGTCGCGGTGCCGGCGTCGGTCGGGGTGAGCACCCGGACACGGCCGTCGTGCGGGTCGGCGTGCCGCTCGACCATCCCGGCGCCGACGAGCCGGTCGACGACTCCCGAGACGGTCGCGGCGGAGACGTCGAGCGCCTCGGCGAGCGCGTGGGTCGTGGTGGCACCGCCCGTCGCGACGAGGCCGAGCGCGCGCAGCTGCTGGACGGTCAGCGTCGTCTCAAGCAGCGGGCGCAGCCGGGAGGCGAGGAACGCGTCGTCCAGGGCCGCGTGCGCCGCGGTGAACTGGGCGACGAGCTCGGCGCGCGGGTCGTCGGTCATGGAGCCGAGGCTACGGGAACAGTGCGCCGATCCTTCGCGTTAGGCTAACGACCGCGCCGAGGACGCCGCGTCGAGTGCCTGCCCGTACCCGTCCGTCGTGCCGTGCCGTCCCCGCAGCGCCCGCTGCGTCCTGACCCGGAGGCCCCCGTGTCCCGTCTCGCCCGTCTCTCCCTGGCGAACCGTGCCGTCGTCGCGCTCGCGACGTTCGCCATCGCCGTCTTCGGGGTCCTGAGTGTCGGCCAGCTCAAGCAGGAGCTCATCCCGTCGTTGCAGCTGCCCGTCGCGGTCGTCGTCTCGGTCTACCCGGGCTCGTCGCCCGAGGTCGTCGAGCAGGGCGTCGTCGAGCCGGTCGAGGCCGCGGTCCGCGCGATCCCGGACATCGAGGCGATCACGTCGACCGCCTCGACCGGGCTCGGCCTGACGACCGTCGAGCTCGAGTACGGCACCGACCTGGACGCGGTGACGCAGCGCCTGCAGACGGCGATCTCCCGCCTGCAGACCCAGCTGCCCGAGGGCGTCGAGCCGACCGTCATCACCGGCTCGCTCGACGACCTGCCCGTGATCCAGCTCGCCGCGGCGTCCGACGCGGGCGGCGACTCCGGCACGAGCGCGCTCGCCGCGACCATCGACACCGTCGTGGTGCCCGCGCTCGAGGACATCGAGGGCGTCCGCACGGTCGCCGTGACCGGCGGCACCGCCGACCGGGTGCTCGTCGAGCTCGACGCCGCGCGCGTCGCCGCCGCGGGCGTCGACCCCACCGCCGTCACGGACCTGCTCGCCGACTACGGCGTCGTGCTGCCCGTCGGCACGCTCACCGAGGGCGACCGGACCTACTCCGTGCAGGCCGGCTCGCGCCTCGGCTCCGTCGAGGACCTCGAGGCGCTCCCGCTCGGCGCCGGAACCCTCGGCGACGTCGCGACCGTCACGGTGGCGCCCGAGGACCCGACGTCGTACTCGCGGCTCGACGGCTCCCCGGCGCTCGGCGTCGCGATCACCAAGACCCCCGACGGCAACACGGTCGACGTCTCGCACGCCGTGCAGGACGCGCTCGCCGACCTCGGCCCGGCGCTCGAGGCCGAGGGCGTGCGCACCGCCGTCGTGTTCGACCAGGCGCCGTTCATCGAGGAGTCCATCGAGGGGCTCGCGACCGAGGGCGGCCTCGGGCTCGTCTTCGCCGTCGTCGTGATCCTCGTGTTCCTCGCGTCGCTGCGCGCGACCCTGGTCTCCGCGGTGTCGATCCCGCTGTCCCTCGCGGTGACGTTCATCGTCATGGACGCGACCGGGTACACGCTCAACATCCTCACGCTCGGCGCCCTGACGATCTCCATCGGGCGGGTGGTCGACGACGCGATCGTCGTCATCGAGAACATCAAGCGGCACCTGTCCTACGGCGAGGAGAAGACCGCCGCGATCCTCACCGCCGTGCGCGAGGTCGGCGGGGCCATCGCCGCGTCGACCATCTCGACCGTCGCGGTCTTCCTGCCCATCGCGCTCGTGGGCGGCATGGTCGGCGAGCTGTTCCGTCCGTTCGCCGTGACCGTCGCGATCGCGATGCTCGCGTCGCTGCTCGTGGCCCTGACGATCGTGCCGGTGCTCGCGTACTGGTTCGTGCGCTCGCCCCGACCGGCCGAGGGCCCCGCGGACGGGACCGACGCCGGCGCCGCCGCGGCGCGCGAGGCCGCCGAGGCGAAGGAGCGCCGGGGGCTGTGGCAGCGCGCGTACGTCCCGTCGCTCGCGGCGGCGCTGCGGCGCCCGTGGGTCACGATCGGCGTCGCCGTCGTCGTGCTCGTCGGGACGCTCGGCCTCGTGCCGCGGCTCGAGACGAACTTCATCGGCGACAGCGGCCAGAACACCGTCACGGTGACGCAGCGGTTCGCGGTCGGCACGTCGCTCGCGGCGCAGGACGCCGCGGCGCGTGAGGTCGAGGACGCCCTGGCCGGGGTCGACGCGATCGAGAGCGTCCAGACGACCGTCGGCACCGGCGACGCGGCGACGGCGGCGTTCAGCGGCGGCGGCAGCGCCCCCTCGGCGTCGTTCGCGATCACGCTCGACGCCGACGCCGACGGGGTGGCCGCGCAGGACGACGTCCGCGACGCCGTCGAGGCGCTCGTCGCGGCGCCCGTCACCGCGATCAACGTCGCCGGCAGCGAGGGCGGCTTCGGCTCGTCGACGGTCGACATCGCCGTCCGGGCCACCGACCGCGGCGACCTCGCGGCGGCCGCGGAGTCCGTGCACGAGGCGGTGCGTGACGTCGAGGGTGCCGCCGAGGTGGCCAACGACCTCGCGGGCGAGCAGGAGGTCCTGCAGGTCACGGTCGACCGCGAGGCGGCCGCCGGGCTGGGGCTCTCCGAGACCGTCGTCTCCGGTGTCGTCGCCGCGGCGATGAACCCCGCCCGCACGATCGGCGAGACCGACCTGGGCGACGGCCCGCTCGAGGTCGTCGTGACGACCGGCACCGCGCCCGCGACACGTGCCGAGATCGAGGCGCTCGTGGTCCCGTCCGCGCAGGGCCTCGTGCCGCTGACCGACGTCGCCGCGGTCGAGGCCGTGCAGGTCCCGACCTCTGTCACGCGCGTCGACGGCGAACGGTCCGCGACGGTCCGCGTCACGCCCGCGACGCAGGACGTCGGCTCGCTGACGCGCGAGCTCCAGGCCGCGGTCGACGGGCTCGACCTCCCCGCCGGCGTCGACGTCGAGGTCGGCGGCGTCGCGAGCCAGCAGCAGGACGCGTTCGCGGACCTCGGGCTCGCGCTGCTCGTCGCCATCGCGATCGTCTACGTCGTCATGGTCGCGACGTTCGGGTCGCTCGTGCAGCCGCTGATCCTGCTGGTGTCGGTGCCGTTCGCCGCGACCGGCGCGATCGTCGCGCTGCTCGTGAGCGGGACGCCGCTCGGGGTCCCGGCGTTGATCGGGGCCCTCATGCTGGTCGGGATCGTGGTGTCGAACGCGATCGTGCTCATCGACCTCATCAACCAGTATCGCGAGCGCGGCCGTTCGCTCGACGACGCCGTGCGCGAGGGCGCCCGCAAGCGCCTGCGCCCGATCGTCATGACGGCGCTCGCGACGGTGTTCGCGCTGACGCCCATGGCCCTCGGGCTCACGGGCGGCGGGGCGTTCATCAGCAAGCCGCTCGCGCTCGTCGTGATCGGTGGGCTGATCTCCTCGACGCTGCTCACGCTGCTTGTCGTCCCCGCCCTGTACGTGCTGGTCGAGCGGCGCAAGGAACGGCGCGCCGACCGGCGGGCGGCGCGGCGGGCGGCGCGGCACGCCGTCCCGGTGGCCACCGTGGACGGGGACGACGTGCCCGGGGACGACGTCACCACCGGCGCGCCGGCCGGCACGCGCGGGTAGCGAGCGCGGGGGCCCGTGCCGACGGCGACGTCGGCGCGGGCGTCGGACCGGGGCCGCCGGACCGGGCCGCCGGGCTGGGGCCGCCGGGTTGGGGCCGCCGGGCTCAGTCGGCGGCCGGGGTCGGCGCGTGGCCGTGGCGGATCTGGTCGCGCCGCTGCCCGAGGCGCGAGAGGTCGAGCACGACGAGCCCGACGAGGACCGCCGCGACGAGCGCCATCGCCGCGAGCGCCGGCAGCCGCGCGGCGAGCGGGAGCAGCGCGAGCACGACGGCGCCCGCGACGAGGTGCCCTGCCGGCCAGCGGCCCTCGGTGCGGCGCAGGAAGGCCGCGTGGCCGGCGACGTAGGCGGCGGCGCCGACGTACAGGCAGAGCAGCGGCATGCCGCTCAGCGGCTCGGTGAGCGTGTGGTGCTCGGGGTCGGAGACGTAGCTCATCGCCTTCTTCAGGCCGAGCGCGACGAACAGGACCGACCCGACGATCGGGAAGTGCAGGTACGTGTAGGCGTCCGCCGCCAGCCGGCTGCGCCCCGCGTCGTCGGCCCGCGTGAGCGCGTGCTCGCCCACGTGGGTCGCGACGTCGAAGTACAGCCACCACATCGCGACGACGGTCGTGATGCCGAACGCCGATCCGACGATCACGGGCCACGAGACGGCGTGCTCGGCGACGCCCACCCCGACGGAGACCAGCGACTCCCCGAGCGCGACGATGACGACGAGGCCGAAGCGCTCCGCGAAGTGCCGTGCGCTGTGCAGCCGCCAGCCCGCGGTGTTCGTCACCCAGATCCCGACGTAGTCGACGGCGAGGGCCAGCGCCCACACCCAGGTCTGCGCGGGCGGCCCGAGCACCGCGCCGACGGCGAGCAGCCCGCTCGCGAGGACGACCGGGACCGCTGTCGTGAGGATCTGCCGCCGCAGGACCGCGTCGTCCCCGGCCGCCACGAGGTAGCTCGCGAGGTGGAGCAGCCGGACGGCGGCGAAGCAGGCCGCGAAGACGAGCGGCCCGAAGAGCCCGCCGGGCAGGTCGACGAACGACTCGGGGATGGTCAGCGCCATGACGAACATGACGCCGGTCGCGAGCAGCATCGTCAGGCGCACGGTGCCCTCGTCGGCCTGCGCCTGGTTGCCGAGCCACGCGTAGGAGCACCACACCCACCACAGCAGCGCGAACACGACGAGCCCGCGCAGGGCGCCCGTCGCCGTCGGCTCCGCGCTCAGCAGCTGGGTGACCTGGACGAACCCGAACACGAACACCAGGTCGAAGAACAGCTCGAGCGTCGTGACGCCGTGGCCCGGACCCGTCGCGCGGACACGCGCGAACCTCGACCAGCCCGAGCGCGGGGTTGTCTCGACCATCCGGGTCACCGTCTTCCTCGCGCGGATCGGGACGAATCGGACCCAAGGTAGCGGTCAGGGGTGGTCGCACATCACCCCGGGCGTCGGGCTCGTACGACGGGGTGACCGTCAGCGGTGCTGCTGTCGTGCCCCGCCCCCAGCCCTGCCCCGGCGGTTGCCGGCGCGTGCCGTGGCGCCCGGGCGTGGACCCGCTGCACGGCGAGCTCGAGGGGTCCGCGCTCGAACCGCCGGAGCCACGCGGTCGCGAACAGCACGAGCGTGAGCGAGACCACGGCCCACAGCCCGACGACCCACCAGGGCCGGGCGTCGGCGAACCGCGTGGCCAGCCCGAGGCCCCAGTCGAAGCAGAGGACGCTCGCGAGCACGTTCTGCAGCACGTAGCAGGACAGCGCGGTGCGGCCGACGGCGGCGACCGCACGGCGGGGTGCACCGCCGCGGCTGCGGAGCACGACCTCGGTGACGAGCCCGAGCAGGCCGAGGGCGACCAGCGGCGGCAGCACGTAGCGGTCGACGAGCGCCCAGGCGGGTCCCGCGAACCCGGTCAGCAGGTTCAGCGGCGCGCCGACCCCGAAGCCGAGCACGAGGAGCCGGCGTCGGATCCGCGCGCCCGCTGCGGTGTCGTCGAGCGCGCCCGCGCGCCGCAGCCGTGACCCGAGCAGGAACAGCACCGTGGCGGACGGCACGATCAGGACGAGCTCGATGCGGTACAGCGCGGCGCCGTCGAGCCGCACGAGCACCTGCGCCCACCAGCTCGCCGTCGCTGCGGTGGCCGGCTCCGGCACCTCCGGCCCGTCCGGCAGCACCAGGAGCAGCGCCGTGAGCACCCCGATCCCGAGGACGTAGAGCCCGCCGACCGTGGCCATCCACGCGCGGACGGCCCGGTCGCTGCGCCCCACGAGGTACGCGACGAGCAGCGACGCGAGCGCGTACCCCATGAGGACGTCGAACTCGAACACGAGCACGTAGTGCACGAGCCCCTCGACGAGCAGGATCGCCGCCCGCACCGGGTACCGCCCCGGCCAGCGCGCACCGCGGCGGACGGCCGAGCGGTGCTGCAGCTCGATGCCGATGCCGAACAGGAGCGTGAGCAGGGCGAGGAGCTTGCCGTTGGCGAGCGTCCGGAGCGCCGTCTCGACGACGCCCGGCTCCGGCCCGGCGCCCGCGAACCACGCGGTGGGCCCGCCCGGGTGGGCGAACAGCCACGCGTTCGAGGCGAACGTCCCGAGGATCGCGATGCCGCGCAGGACGTCGAGGGACGCGAGGCGGGTGGACGTCGTGGGCGCGGGCAGGTGCACGGGCGCGGGTGCGGGTGCGGGCGCGGCTCCGGCCGGAGCGGTGGGCGTGGTGAGAGCGCGGGCGGTCGGGGTGTCGGGCACGACGACGACCCTGCCGCGGCGGGTCGCTCAGGGTCGTCGGTCGTTCTGCTGACGTGCGCGGCCCTGCGTACCCACCTCGACGGAGGCCGGTGGGCGCACGCGGAGCGGCGGGTGTGCCCCGCGCGGGCGTCCCGCAGGGCCTCCGAGGCGGGTGCGCCGCCACGTCGTCGGCCCGCGTCGCGTCGTCCGCCCGGCTGCGTCAGGCCGCGGCGATCGCCTCCAGCACCGCGCGCACGGGCGTGGGGCGGCGGCCGAGGAGCGTCCCCAGGGTCGGGTCGGTCGCGTCGAACTCCCCGCGGCGCGCCGCCCGGTACATGCCGAGCGTGAAGTCCGCTGCCGCGGCGGGCATGCCGCGCTCGACGGCCGTCTCCTTCCACTGCTCGTCGCTGACGACGACGCGGCGGACGGTGCGGCCGAGGACCTCGCTGAGCTCGATCGCGACAGCGGCGAGGTCGAGCGACTCGGCGGCGGTCAGCGGCGGGGTCGCGCCGTCGAGCAGGCCCTCCTCGGTGAGCGCGAGGGCGTCGACTGCGGCGAGGTCCGCGTGCGCGGTCCAGGACACCGGTCCGTCCTCGGGCGCGACGACCAGCCCGGTCTCCAGGGCGTCCCCGAGGAAGAAGCGCAGGGAGTCGGCGTAGAACCCGTGGCGCAGCGCGGTGAACGGCACCCCGAGCCCGGCCAGGTGCGCCTCCGTCGCCGCGTGCGTCGCCTGCGGGGCGAACAGCGAGCTCGCCGACGCCGCCTGGTGGCTCGTGTAGAGGATCCGTGCGGCGCCGGCGGCGTGCGCGGCGTCGACGGCGGCCCGGTTCGCGTCGACGGCCCCAGCGCCGCGGATGGCCGCGGAGACCACGAGGACCTGCTCCGCGCCCTCGAAGGCGTGCCGCAGGCCGGCGGGGTCGGTGAAGTCGCCGGCGCGGACGCGGACGCCACGCTCGGCGAGGCCGGCGGCCTTCGCGGGGTCACGCACGCTGACCCCGACGGTGTGGGCGGGCACGCTCTCGAGCAGGCGCTCGACGATCTGCGAGCCGAGCTGACCGGTCGCGCCGGTGAGGACGATCATGACGACACCTCTCGTCGAACCACTGGAACTCTCAGAACGTTATCACTGGAAATCCAGTGGAACGGTCCCAGCGTTACCCTCGGTTCATGACTGCCGCGCCCGACCCCGCGCCCGACCCCGCGCCCGACCCCCGCGACGACACGCGGGCGCGCATCCTCGACCACGCCCAGCGCCTGCTGCGGGAGGACGGTGCCGCCGCCGTCACCACGCGCGCCGTCGCCTCGGCGGCCGGCGTGCAACCGCCGACCCTCTACCGCCTGTTCGGCGACAAGGACGGGCTCGTCGACGCGCTCGCGGAGCACGTCATGGCGGCCTACGTCGACACGAAGGCCGCCACGGCGCGCGGCGCGGCCGGCGACGCCGTGGCGGACCTCCGGGCCGGGTGGCGCACGCACGTGGAGTTCGGCCTGGCGAACCCGGAGCTGTACCGCCTGCTCGCCACCCACCGCGGACCCGGTCCGTCCCCGGCCACGGTGCGGGGGATCGAGGTGCTGCGGGCCCGCGTCCACGCGCTCGCCACCGCCGGGCTCCTGCGCGTGAGCGAGGAGCGCGTGCTCGCGATGATCCACGCGGCCGGGAACGGGACCGTCCTCGCGCTCCTGGAGGTGCCCGCAGCCGAGCGGGACACCGGCCTCGCGGACGCGATGCTCGACGCCGTGCTCGCGAGCGTGCTCGCCGTAGCCCCCGCCGCGCCTGACGCGACTACGAGCACCGTCGCCGTGACCTTCGGCACCGTGCTGGACGACCTCCCCGGGCTCAGCGACGCCGAGCGGGCCCTCATGGCGGAGTGGCTCGCGCGGTCCGTGGAGCGCCTGCAGGGCGCGTGACGGCGGGTCGCGGTACCGCTCCTGGCCGATCGAGCGGTGCTCGCGCGCCCGGCGGACGCGCGCTCGGTGGACTCGTGCCCGGCGGACCCGTGGTCAGCGCCCCTCCGGCTCCGCCCCGTACTCCGCGTCGGTGACATGCTCGCCCCAGACGGCGGCGTCCGACGACGCTACGGCGCGCGCCCAGGCGCTGACAGGCCCTGGCGGAACGCCCCTGCGGGGGGCACCGCTCAGCCCGGCACGTGCTCCGCGGCCGGCGCCGAGTACTGCGCGACGAGCTCGCGCTTGAGCACCTTGCCCGAGCCGCCGAGCGGCAGCGTCTCGACGAGGTGGACCACGCGCGGGTACTTGTACGCGGCGATCCGCTCGCGCGTGAAGTCGACGACCTCCTGCGCGGTCGCGGTGCGGCCGGGCATGAGCACGACGGCGGCGTGGACCTCCTGGCCGTGCGCCTCGTCGGCGACGCCGAACACCGCGGCCTGCGCGACGGCGGGGTGGCGCACCATCGCGTCCTCGACCTCGCTCGGGTACACGTTGTAGCCGTTGCGGACGATCATGTCCTTCTTGCGGTCGACGATCGTGACGATGCCCTCGGCGTCGACGGTGCCGAGGTCCCCGGTCCGGAACCAGCCGTCGACCACGGCCGCGGCGGTCGCCTCGGGGTTGCCGAGGTAGCCCTTGAACAGGTTGTGGCCGCGCACGACGACCTCCCCGAGCTCGCCCGGGCCGAGCAGCACGATGCGCTCCTCGACCTCGGAGTCCGCGATCTCCACGTCGACGCCCCAGAGCGGCCGCCCGACCGTGCCCGGGCGGATGGGCTCACCGACGTAGTTGAACGACACCGTCGGCGCCGTCTCCGTGAGCCCGTAGCCCTCGTGCACCTCGGCGCCGAACTCCCGCGCGAACGCCTCGAGCAGCGCGACCGGCAGCGCGGCGCCGCCCGAGACGGCGTACTTGAGCGGCGGCCGGTCGGGCGTGCGCGCGGCGGCCTGGACCATGCCGAGGAACATCGTCGGGACGGCCGTGAACACCGTGGCGCGGTGCTGGACGAGCAGCGCGAGCGCCTCGTCGGCGTCGAACCGGGGGAGCAGCACGATCGCGGCGCCGCGCCGGAACGCGGTGTTGAGCACGGCCGACTGGCCGAACGTGTGGAAGAACGGCAGCCCGCCGAAGACGACGTCGTCGGGCCGGATGTCCGCGGTGTCGAGCAGCGTGACGTGCACCTGCTCGACGAGGGCGAGGTGCGAGGCGACCGCACCCTTGGGGCGGCCCGTCGTGCCGCTCGTGTACAGGACCGTCGCCGGCGCGAGCGGGTTGACCGACGCGTACGTGCGGACGGGCTCCGCGGCGTCCGCCTCGTCCTCGAGGCGGGGGGCGGGGACGGCGGCGACGTGCGCGTCCGGGACCAGGACCGTCACGACGGGGACCCCGGCCGCCGCCGCGGCGGGCAGCGCCTCGCCGAGCATCGGGGCCGCGGCGACGAGCAGCACGGCGTCGCTGTCGCCCAGCACGTACTCGATCTCCTGGGCCTTGAACAGCAGGTGCACGGGCACCACGACCGCGCCGAGCGAGAGCACCGCGTAGTAGACCCGCGCGAAGTCCGGCACGTTCGGCACGAGCATCGCGACCCGGTCGCCCGGGCCGACGCCGCGCGCCCGCAGCGCACCCGCGTACGCACGGGTGCGGTCCCACAGCGGGCCGTACGTCAGCGCGGCGTCACCGACGTGGAACGCGACCCGGTCCGGGTGGCGGCGGGCGGTCTCGGCGAGGATCGCGGCGACGGACAGCGTGCCGTGGCCGGGGCCGGTGAGGATCGGGTCGAGCTCGGCAGTCATCTCGGGGTCCCTTCGCGTGCGGTGACGTCGGTGTCTTCGGCGGGGAGGTGCGGGGCGAGCGGTGCGGCGGAGCGTCCGGGCCGGGGGCGTCGTGAGGACGGGACGACGACGGCACCCCTGGCCCCGGGGCGTCGTCGTCCCCGTCACGTCGGGCGGGGCCGGAGCTCCGCCTTCCCGAGGGAGGAGAGGTGGACCTCGTCGGGCCCGTCGGCGATCCGCAGCGACCGCGCCGCGGCGTACATCGCGGCGAGCGGCTGGTCGTCGGAGAGCCCGGCCGCGCCGAACACCTGGATCGCGCGGTCCACGACCTGCTGCACCGCGCGGGGGACCGCGATCTTGATCGCCTGGATCTCCGTCATCGCCGCGCGGTTGCCGACCGTGTCCATGAGCCAGGCCGTCTTGAGCACGAGCAGGCGCAGCGCCTCGACCTGGATGCGCGACTCCGCGGCCCACTCCCGGACGACCCCCTGCTCGGCGAGCGGCCGCCCGAACGGCGAGCGGGACGCGGCGCGCTCGCGGGCCAGGTCGAGCGCCCGCTCCGCCATGCCGAGCGCGCGCATGCAGTGGTGGATGCGCCCCGGTCCGAGCCGCGCCTGCGCGATCGCGAACCCGTCGCCCTCGCCGCCCAGCAGCGCCGACGCGGGGACCCGCACGTCCTCGAACGCGATCTCGGCGTGCCCGCCGTGGTCCCGGTCGTCGTAGCCGAGCACGGTGAGCGGGCGCACGACGCGCACGCCCGGGGTGTCGCGCGGCACGAGGACCATGCTCTGCTGCCGGTGCCGCGGCGCGTCGGGGTCGGTCGCACCCATGACGACGAGCAGGCTCGCGCCCGGGTTCATCGCGCCCGTCGACCACCACTTGCGGCCCGTGACCACGAGGTGGTCGCCGTCGCGGCGGATGCGCGTGGCGATCTGCGTGGCGTCCGACGACGCGGCGCCGGGCTCGGTCATGCAGAACGCCGAGCGGGTCTCGGCGGCGAGCAGCGGGTCGAGCCAGCGCTCCTGCTGCTCGGGCGTGCCGAACTCGGCGAGCAGCTCCATGTTGCCGGTGTCGGGCGCCGCGCAGTTCGTCGCGACAGGCCCGAGGCGCGGGCTGCGGCCGAGCGCCTCCGCGACGGGTGCGTACTGGAGGTTCGTCAGCCCGGCGCCGCGCGGCCCCGGAAGGAACAGGTTCCACAGGCCCTGCGCCCGGGCGACCTCCTGCAGCTCGCGGACCACCGGGCGCGGGCCCCACTCGCCGGGCGTCGCGGTGACCTGCGCGTCGAGCACCGGCTCGGCGGGCAGGACGTGCTCGTCGAGGAACGTGCGCGTGCGCGCGAGCACGTCCCGGGTCCGCGCGTCGTACGCGAAGTCCACGTCCGCCCCCTCAGCTCGCGCCGTCGAGGCGCGCGAGGCCCTCGCCGGCCAGGGGGAGGACCATCGCGCCGATCGCGTCGAAGCCCTCGCCCACGGTCTCGCCTGCGCGGTACCGGAAGTGCACGCCCTCGAGGATGACCGCGAGCTTGTAGGCGGCGAACGCCCGGTACCAGGAGAGGTCCGGGACGGACGAGCCGAGCCGCGCGGCGTACGCGTCGGCGAGCTCGGCGAACTCCGGGTAGCCCGCGGCGGGGTCGACGGCGCTGGGCGTCAGGCCGTCGGGCGGCGCGATCCGGCGGATGTCCCAGTACAGGCCGAGCATCCCGAGGTCGACGGCGGCGTCGCCGAGCGTGGCCATCTCCCAGTCGAGCACCGCCGCGACGTGCGCCCCGCCCACCCGGGAGACGAGCGCGTTGTCGAGCCGGTAGTCCCCGTGCACGAGCCCGGTCCGGACCGTCGCCGGCACGTGCTCGCGCAGGCGCTCCTGCAGCGCGTCGAGCGCGGGGAGGTCGCGCGAGCGGGAGCCGTCGTACTGCCGGCCCCAGCGGTGCAGCTGGCGGCCGAGGTAGCCGTCGGGGCGGCCGAGGTCGGCGAGCCCGACGGCCGCGGGGTCGAGGCTGTGCAGCTCGGCGAGCAGCCCGGCGAGCTCGAGGCTCACGGCCCGCAGCTCGTCCGGCGTGTACGACGCGTTCTGCGCGGGGTCGGAGATCGCCGTGCCCTCGACCCGCTCCATGACGAAGAACGGCGTCCCGGTCCCGGCGCTGCCGTCGGTGTCGTCGACCAGGTCCACGGTCGCGGGCACGGGGACGCGGGTGCCGCCGAGCGCGTGGATCACGCGGTGCTCGCGGGCCATGTCGTGCGCGGTCTCCTGGACGTGGCCGAGCGGGGGCCGGCGCAGCACGAGCGGCACGCGCGCGCCGTCGACCCGGTACGTGAGGTTGCTGCGGCCGCCCGCGAACAGGGTCGCGCGGAGGGGCTCGCCGGTCGCGAGGTCGGGGTGCGTGCGGCGGAGCCAGGCGTCGAGTCGGCCGACGTCGAGGCCGGGCAGGGTCGCCACGCACACCACCTCCTCGCCGGCAGGGCGTCGATGCCCGCTCGAGAGCAGCATACCGGACGGTCGGTACGGCCGGAACCGAGCGGTCATGCGCGACACGGAGGAAGAGCACCGCTGGCTAGTCGTGCGCAACTACTCGTGCGAGAGTATCTTGGTGTCCTCCATCCGTCTGTTCATCCTCGGCTCCCTGCGCGAGCGAGGACCCATGCACGGCCACGCGCTGCGGCTCCTCGCCGAGCAGGAGCACATCGACGAGTGGACCGACTTCGGAGCGGGAGCGATCTACGGTGCGATCAAGCGCCTCGCCACGGACGGGCACATCGAGGAGCTGCGCGTCGAGCGCGAGGGGAACTACCCCGCGCGGTCGGTCTACGGCCTCACGGACGCAGGTGCTCGGGCGCTCGTGGAGCTGCGCCGTGACGGGCTCGAGACCCTCGTGCTGCGCCCCGATCCCGTCGACCTGGCGCTGGTCCGGCTGGACCCCGAGAACCTCGACGCCGTGCGGCCGACCCTCGAGTCGCGACTCGCCGAGCTGACGTCACGGCGCGACGCGTGGAGCGCACGCCTCCCCGAGATCCGCCACTACCTCTCCGTCATGGAGGCGCACGTCATGCGCCACCGGCTCTTCCGCCTCGAGGCGGAGATCGACTGGCACGAAGAGCTGCTCGCGGCACTGCCCGAGATCATCGAGGACGAGAAGTCCAGGACAGGAACCCCCTCATGACCACCACCGGAACCCCGTCTGCCGTCATCCCGAGGACGACGTGGCTCGCCCTCGTCGTGCTGCTCGCGGGCATGTTCATGGCCCTGCTCGACACGACGATCGTCAACGTCGCCCTGCCGACGATCCGCGAGTCCCTCGACGCCTCCGAGGCGACCCTGTCCTGGATCATCTCCGGGTACGCGCTGGCGTTCGGCCTCGCGCTCATCCCCGCCGGGCGCATCGGTGACCGCTACGGCCACAAGTGGGTGTTCTTCACCGGCCTCGCGATCTTCACCGCCGCCAGCCTGGCGTGCGGGCTCGCGTCCGACAGCGTGCACCTCATCGTCGCCCGCGTCGTGCAGGGGGTCGGCGGCGGCATCTTCGTGCCTGCGGTGACCGCGTTCATCCAGCTGCTGTTCCCCCCGCAGGTCCGCGGCAAGGCCTTCGCGATCATGGGTGCCGTCATCGGCGTCTCGTCCGCGCTGGGCCCGATCGTGGGCGGGCTGCTCATCGAGGCGCTCGGCGACGAGAACGGGTGGCGGTGGATCTTCGCCGTGAACCTCCCGATCGGCGTGGCCGCCCTCGTCGCTGCCGCCGTCCTGCTGCCCGCGGGAGCGGAGGGCAAGACGACGTCGGCCGACCTGGTCGGTCTCGTGCTGGTCAGCGCGTCCCTCGTGGCGATCCTCGTCCCGCTCATCCAGGGCCAGGACGCCGGCTGGCCGCTGTGGACCTTCCTGTCGATCGGCGGCGGGGTGGTGCTCCTCGTGCTGTTCGCCCTCTGGGAGCGGCGCGTCGCGGCCGGCGGCGTCGAGCCCCTCGTCCCGCCGCACCTGTTCTCGCACCCGGCGTTCACGGGCGGGGCGATCCTCGCCCTGGTGTTCTTCGCCGGGTTCACCAGCATCTTCTTCACGATCTCGATCCTCTGGCAGGCCGGCCTCGGCCACAGCGCGCTCGCCTCCGGCCTGGTGTCCATCCCGTTCGCCGCGGGAACCGTCGTCGGCGCCTCGCAGAGCGACCGGCTCGCCGCGCGGCTGGGGCGCACGGTCCTGGTCATCGGCGCCGGGCTGCTGGCCGTCGGCCTGATCGCGCTGTACGCGGTACTGCTGATCGTGCCTGCGGCCGACCTGACGAACTGGGACCTGCTCGGTCCGCTCCTCGTCGCGGGCCTGGGCTCGGGGTTGTTCATCGCCCCGAACGCGCGGTTCATCGTCGCGACCGTCGACCGCTCGGAGGCGGGCGCCGCGAGCGGAGTGATCGGGGTCATGCAGCGCATCGGCTCCGCGATCGGGATCGCGATCATCGGCAGCGTGCTGTTCGGCAACCTCGGCGAGATCCGCGGGCCCGCCGACGTGGCGGAGGCGTTCGGCCAGGGGGCGCGGCCTGCCCTCGCGGTGAGCGCCGCGTTCGCGGTCGTGGCCTTCGCGCTCGTCTTCGCGCTGCCCAAGCGGGTGTCGCTGCACTGACGGCCCCGGGGTCCGGCGCCGGGGCCGGCACGGGCCGGCTCAGACCACCAGCTCCCGCTCGATCGCCGCGCGGATCGCCTCGGGGATCGGCGCCGGGCGGCGCGAGCCGCGGTCGACGAACACGTGCACGAACCGCCCGGTCGCGATGGGCTCCGGCTCGTCCGCGCGCAGGATGCCGAGCTCCCACGTGACGCTCGTGGTCCCGACGCGGCCCGCGCGCAGGCCGACGGCGAGCGGCTCGGGGAACGACGCCGGGGCGCGGAAGTCGCACGACGAGGAGACGCACAGGGCGATCCGGTCCCCGTCGAGGGGGTCGAGGCCGGCGCCGATCATCCAGACGTTGACGGTGGTGTCCATCGCCTCGTAGTAGACGGTGTTGTTGACGTGCCCGTACTGGTCGTTGTCGTTCCAGCGGGTCGGGAACGGCGCGCGGTGGCCGTAGGTCATCGGGGCTCCTCAGGGCGCAGGACGAGGTCGAAAGCGGCGCGGGCGCGCTCCGCGCTCGGTGCGTCGCCCGTGATCAGGTCGGCGTACGTGAACGACTCCGAGACCCGCACGAGCAGGTAGGCGAGGTCGGCCGGGGCGATGTCGCGCCCGAAGGGCCGCACCCCGAGCTCCTGGCGGACGAGCTGCTCGACGACGGCGACGTACCGGCGCTGGATCTCGCTGCCGTTGGTCGTGAGCAGGCGCAGGGCCCGCGCGGGCTCGCGGCGCAGGAACGACCGGAAGTAGCCGGCGGTGATGAGGTCGTGCGCGAACGACGTCAGGACGGCGACGACCCGGTCGGCGCCGGAGCGGCCGTGCGTCGCGGCGTCGGCCTGCTCCAGCGTCGGGACGGCGAGCGACCAGAGCACCTCGGAGAGCAGCGCGTCGCGGTTGCCGACCCAGCGGAACAGCGACGTGCGGTCGACGCCGAGGCGGGTCGCGAGCCGGCCCATGTCGATGCGCTCGCCGGCGATGAACGTCTCGCGCGCGAACCGGAACGCCCGGACCGCGTCCTCGTGGGCGCCGTCCTCGAGCCGCTCGGACAGCCAGGACGGCGCGACCGCGGTGCCGACCCGCGCGAGCGTGCTCCGGTGCGTGGGGACCGTCATGCGCCGCACTCTAATCCCGGCCGCCGCGGGGGTTGCAACATTCTCGCGAATGATGCAACGCTGACGGCGGGACGCGTACGCACCGGGGCGTAGCGCGCCGGTCGACGACGATCGAGGGCCGACATGACCGACACCGCCACGACGGACCACACCACGGCGGACCACGCCGCCACGGACAGGGGAGCGGACGGCGCCGCGACGCACGACGCCGCAGGCGCCGCCGCGACGCCCGCCGCGCACGACGCCGGCGCGACGCACGACACCCCAGGCGCCACCGCGACCGGGACCGCCGCACGCGACGCCGGCGCGTACCTCGCGCCCGGCACCGACCGCCTCGCCGCCGACTTCTACGCGTTCCAGGACGAGCTCACCCCGGTCGAGCTCGAGGCGTCGCTGCGCCTGCGCGACTTCATGGAGCGCGAGGTCCGGCCCATCGCCACCGACTACTGGGACCGCGCCGAGTTCCCGACGCAGATCATCCCGGGGCTCGCCGAGCTCGGGATGTTCGGCGCGAGCTGGCCCGAGACCCAGCGGTTCGAGAACAGCGCCGTGTGGCGCGGCTGGGCGGCGCTCGAGCTCGGCCGGGTCGACCCGTCGACCGCGACGTTCGTCGGCGTGCAGAGCGGGCTCGCGATGAGCTCGATCGCGATCGGCGGATCGCCCGAGCAGCGCGCGCAGTGGCTGCCGCCCATGGGCCGCGGCGAGCTCATCGGCGCGTTCGGGCTCACCGAGCCGCTGTCCGGCTCCGACTCCTCCAAGGGCCTGCGCACGACCGCCGAGCGCCACGGCGACACGTGGGTCCTGAACGGCGCCAAGCGCTGGATCGGCAACGCGACGTTCGCGGACGTCGTCGTCCTCTGGGCCCGTGACGTCGCCGACGGCCATGTCAAGGGGTTCCTCGTGCGCCGCGGGACGCCCGGCTTTACGACCACGAAGATCGAGCGCAAGCAGGCGCTGCGGATCGTGCAGAACGCCGACATCACGCTCGACGGGGTCCGCGTCGACGAGGCCGACCGGCTGCCGAGCATCCACTCGTTCCGCGAGGTCGCGCTCGTGCTGCGGCTCACGCGCGCCGAGGTCGCGTGGCAGGCCGTCGGCGTCCAGGTCGGCGCGTACGAGGCGGCGGTGCGGTACGCGGGGGAGCGCCAGCAGTTCGGCCGCCCGCTCGCGTCGTTCCAGCTCGTGCAGGACCGCCTCGCGCAGTGCCTCGGGAACATCACCGCGAGCATCGCGCTGTGCCTGCAGGTGTCGCGGCTCCAGGACCAGGGCCGGCAGGGCGACGAGCACGCAGCGCTCGCCAAGGGGTTCGCGACGAGCCGTATGCGCGAGACCGTCGCGTGGTGCCGCGAGCTGCTCGGCGGCAACGGCATCGTGCTCGAGCACGGGGTCGCGAAGTTCTTCGCCGACGCCGAGGCCGTCTACTCGTTCGAGGGCACGCGCGACATGAACAACCTCATCGTCGGCCGCGCGATCACCGGCGTCGGCGCGTTCGTCTGACCAGCCCGCACCGCCGTCGCCCCCGACGCGTCGCCCGCCCGCACCGCCGCCGCCCACGAGAGGACCGCCCGCCATGCCCGAGGCCTACGTCGTCGCCACCGCCCGCTCACCCATCGGCCGCGCGTTCAAGGGCTCGCTGCGCAGCCTGCGCCCCGACGACCTCGCCGCAGCGATGGTCCGCGCGGCGCTCGACCAGGTCCCCGGGCTCGATGTGACGCGCGTCGACGACCTGCTGCTCGGCTGCGGGATGCCCGGCGGGGAGCAGGGCATGAACATGGCGCGGGTCGTCGCGGTGCTGCTCGGGCTCGACACCGTGCCCGGCGCGACCGTGAACCGGTACTGCTCGTCGAGCCTGCAGACCACGCGCATGGCGTTCCACGCGATCAAGGCCGGTGAGGGCGACGTGTTCGTGTCCGCGGGCGTCGAGTCGGTCAGTCACGCGGCCCGCGGGTCGAGCGACCACGTCCCCGGCGAGGACCTGACCAACCCGGTGTTCGCGGAGGCCGTCGCGCGCACGGCCCGGTCCGCCAAGGGCGGCAGCACGTGGCACGACCCGCGCGACGACGGCGAGCTCCCCGACGTCTACGTCGCGATGGGCCAGACGGCCGAGAACGTCGCGCAGCGCACCGGCACGACCCGCCGCGACCAGGACGAGTACGCGGCGTCGAGCCAGAACCGCGCCGAGGCCGCGGTCGCGAGCGGCTTCTGGGAGCGGGACATCACGCCGATCACGCTCGCGGACGGCACGGTCGTCGCGCGCGACGAC
Source organism: Cellulomonas sp. NPDC055163 (assembly GCF_053607065.1). Lineage (NCBI taxonomy): Bacteria > Bacillati > Actinomycetota > Actinomycetes > Micrococcales > Cellulomonadaceae > Cellulomonas > Cellulomonas sp. NPDC055163. The sequence continues at coordinate 51,058 of NZ_JBSGSU010000006.1, forward strand.
GGTCCCCGTGCGGGCGTCACCGTCGAGGCGCTCGCCGCCCTCGACCCCGTGTTCCGGCCCGACGGCACCGTCACCGCCGGCAACTGCTGCCCGCTCAACGACGGCGCCGCCGCGGTCGTCGTCGTCAGCGACCGGGTCGTCGACGAGCTCGGCCTGACCCCGCTCGCGCGCATCGTCTCGACCGGCGTGAGCGCGCTGTCGCCGGAGATCATGGGCCTCGGGCCCGTCGAGGCCAGCCGGCGGGCGCTCGCGCTCGCGGGCCTGTCCGTCGGTGACATCGACCTCGTCGAGCTCAACGAGGCGTTCGCCGCACAGGTCCTGCCGTCCGCACGCGAGCTCGGCGTCGACCTCGACCGGCTCAACGTGCACGGCGGCGCGATCGCCGTCGGCCACCCGTTCGGGATGACCGGGGCCCGGATCACGAGCACGCTGCTGCACGGCCTGCAGGAGCGCGACGGGACGCTCGGCCTCGAGACGATGTGCGTCGGCGGCGGCCAGGGGATGGCGATGGTGCTCGAGCGCGTGGGTTGACGCGCGGCGCGCGGGACCCTCACGTCGTCGTCGCGCCCTGGAGTGACGGGCGGCCCGGCGAGCAGTTCCTCGCCCCCCGGACCGGCGTGGCCGAGCTGGCCGTCCGGTCCCGACGGCGCGGACCGACGCCACCGTCACGCGCCGCCCCGGACGTCCACCTCCTCGTCGTGTGCCGCGTGCTCGCCACCGGCACCCCTGTCGACCGGCGCCGGGTGGCATGCTCACGGGATGCCGTCCTTCGTCGCGTTCGCCGCCCGCGCCAACGCGCTCGTGGCCCCCCTCGTCACCTCACGGCGACTCGGCTTCCTGGTCCGGGGATGGCTGACGGTCGTGACGTACACCGGCCGACGCTCCGGACGCGTCATCAGCACACCGGTGGGCTACCGGCGCCGGGGCGACGTCGTCGAGATCCCCGTCGCGATGCCCGACACGAAGACGTGGTGGCGCAACTTCACCGGCGACGGGGCGGCGCTGACGCTCGTGCTGGACGGTTCACCGCGCGCCGGTCACGCCGTCGCCGCCCGCGACGCCCGGGGCACTGCGCTCGTCACGGTGACGCTCGCGCCCCGGTAGACCGACCCCGCGGGCCACCGGCAGGGCGCCGTCGCGGCAAGCTCCCGCGGCGAGAGCCGTCGCGCCGGCGCGGAGTCAGGCCGGCACGAACAGCGCGATCGTCCGCGCCACGAGCGCGGGGCGCGGCGCACCCTCGATCTGGACGGTCACGGTCGACGACACGCGTACGCCCTGCGCGGTCGGCTCGGCGCTCTCGACCACGGTGCTCGCCCGCACGCGCGACCCGGCGAGCACCGGCTGGAGGAACCGCACGCGGTCGAGCCCGTAGTTGACCACCATCGCGGTCCCGCCGACGTCGAGCAGTCCCGCGGTGAGGGCCGGGATCAGCGCGAGCGTGAGGAAGCCGTGCGCGACGGGCCCGCCGAACGGCGACTCGGCGGCGGCGCGCTCGGGGTCGACGTGGATCCACTGGTGGTCGTCGGTCGCGTCGGCGAACAGGTCGATGCGCCCCTGGTCGACGACGCGCCACGCACCCGTGGCGGTCTGCCCGACGGCGCTGCCGAGGTACGCGGGCGAGGTGACGGTGATGGCGGTCATGCGCGCGGCCCCCCGGCGACGTAGAGCACCTGGCCGGACACGTAGGACGCGCCCTCGGAGCAGAAGAACGACACCGCGGCGGCCACGTCCTCGGGCTGCCCGACGCGGCGCACCGGCACCTCCTTCGCGGCCGCGGCCAGCAGGTCGGCGTAGGGCACGCCGGTGCGCTCGGCGACGGCGCGCATCATGTCGGTCTCGATCACGCCGGGCGCGACGGCGTTGACGGTGACCCCGAACGGCCCGAGCTCGATCGCGAGCGTCTTGGTGAACCCCTGCATCCCGGCCTTCGCGGCGGCGTAGTTGGCCTGGCCGCGGTTGCCGAGCGCCGACGTGCTCGAGAGGTTGACGACCCGCCCCCAGCGCGCCTCGACCTGGTGCTGCTGGACCGCCCGGCTGACGAGGAACGCTCCGCGCAGGTGCACCGAGAGGACGGCGTCCCAGTCGTCGGCCGACATCTTGAACAGCAGGTTGTCGCGCAGGATCCCCGCGTTGTTGACCAGGACGGTCGGCGGCCCGAGCTCGTCGGCGACGCGCGCGACCGCGGCGGTGACCGCGGCCTCGTCGGCGACGTCGGCCCCGAGGGCGAGCGCGGCGCCGCCCGACTCCCGGATCGCGGCTGCGGTGGCCTCGGCGTCGGCCTCACGCAGGTCGAGCACCGCGACCCGGTACCCGTCGGCGGCGAGCCGGCGGGCGGTCGCGGCACCGATGCCGCGGGCGGCGCCGGTCACGAGGGCGGTGCGGGCAGTCGTCACGGGGTGGTCCCTTCGTCGAACGTGAGGAGCTGGCGGAGCTCGCCACCGGCCGCGAGGCGGTCCATGGCGGGGTCGAGGTCGTCGAGCGTGACGCGGGAGGAGACGAGCCGCTCGAGCGGGAGCCGGCCGGCGCGCCACAGGTCGACGTACGCCGGGATGTCGCGCGCCGGGACCGCGGACCCGAGGTAGGAGCCGACGACCGTGCGGGCCTCGGCGGTGAGCGTGAGCGGCGAGACGGCGGCGCGGGCGTCGGGGGACGGGAGTCCGACGGTCACGGTGGTGCCGCCGGGGGCGGTCAGGGCGAGCGCCGTCTCGAACGCCCGGACCGAGCCCGCGGCCTCGACGACGACGGGTGCGCGCACGCCGCGGTCGAGCGCGTCGGCGGGGCTGTGCGCGGCCGCGGCGCCGAGCTCCCGGGCCGTCGTGAGCTTCTCGGGGACGGGGTCGACCCCGATCACCTCGTGGCCGAGCGCCACGGCCACGAGCAGCGCGGCCATGCCGACGCCGCCGAGCCCGACGACGACCACCGTCTCCCCGGGCCGAGGCCGGCCGGCGTTGACGACCGCTCCGCCGCCCGTGAGCACCGCACAGCCGAGCAGCGCCGCGACCTCGGGCGGGACGTCGGGGTCGACCCGGACGACCGACATGCGGCTGACCACGGCGTGGGACGCGAACGCCGAGACGCCGAGGTGGTGGTGCACGGGGGAGCCGTCGCGGTGCAGGCGCGTGCCGCCGCCGACCAGGGTCCCGGCGGCGTTGGCCGCGCTGCCCGGGCCGCACGGGAGGCGGCCGTCGGTCGCGCACGCGGGGCACGCGCCGCAGCGGGGGAGGAAGGTGAGGACGACGCGGTCGCCGAGCGCGAGGTCGCCGCCGGCCCGCGGTCCGCCGGTGAGCGGGCGGCCCGGCCGGCCACCGGGCGCGTCGTCCAGCCCGCCGCGGCGCCCGTCGTCCAGCCCGGCGCCCAGCCCGCGGCGGCGCCCGTCGTCCAGCCCGGCGCCGGGCCCGGCGCCCGGCTCAGGGCCGAGCCCGTCGCCGAGCGCGGTGACGATCCCGGCGGCCTCGTGGCCGAGCAGCATCGGCACCGGGCGGGCACGGCTGCCGTCGACGACGGACAGGTCCGAGTGGCACACGCCCGCGGCCTCGATGCGCACGAGGACCTCGCCCGGTCCGGGGTCGTCGAGGTCGAGGCGCGAGACCGTGAAGGGGCGCGACGCGGCGAACGGCGGGGTGCTGCCCGTGCGCTCGAGCACGGCTCCGACGATCTGCACGCGTGACCTCCTGCCGGCGTCGCCCTCGACGCTCCGAGACATACCGACTGCCCGGTATGTGCGACCCTACCGCACACGCCGCCGCCCGAGCGAGGTCCGCGCGGCGCCGGGCACAGGCGGCTGCGCACTCCGACGCGACACGGGTACGGCCGCCGCCGGGTCGGCGCGTCGGCCCCGGCTCAGCAGCCCGCGACCTCGTACCCGCACAGCAGCTCCCACGCCTGCTGCGCCTGCGCCACGGTCGCCGTGCGGGCGTTCCCGACCGTGCGCTCGCCGCCCTCGCCCGAGACGAGCGTCACCGCGCTGCCCCGGCGCGTGACCGCGAGGTAGGTCCCGAGCCCGGAGTCGTCGCCCGGCTCGTAGTACCAGGTCGCGAGCCCGTGGCCCTGCGCCCCGACGGCCACGGGCTCGACCGCGTGACCGCCGCCCGAGCCGCTCGTGTCGACGCACGTCCCGAGCGCCCCGACGAGTCCCGTGGCCGCCGCGACCGCGTCGTCGGCCGTCGCGAACGCCGCGACCTGCTGGACCCCGACCACCGTCTCCTCCGTCCCGTCGCCGTGCGCGTGCGTGCGCATCGCGGTCGCACCCGCCGGCGCCCCGACGTCACCGCACGAGTCCGGGACGCGCCACGGCTCGACGGTCGTCGACTCCGCGAACGCCTCGGTCGACGACTCGAACACCGCGGCCGGCAGCAGCACGTCGGCGGCGACGTCCACCGGTGTCGTCGGCTGGACCGTGGCCTCGGGCGTGGTCGACGCGACGGGCTCCGCGGACCGGCTCGGGCTGCCCGCGGGTGCGGCGCCGCCGGTCGTGTCGTCCGCGGTGCAGGCGGCGGCGGTCACCGCGAGGGTCAGCGCCAGGAGCACGCTCCGCGCGCGGGCCGGGACTGCGGGGGACGTCGTGCGTGCCGCGTGGGTCATGCGGGTCCTCTCGTGCTGCGCTCGGGTTCTCGCGTCCTCGGACCCCGCGACGCCGCCGGGGCGAGGGCCGCCGCTGTCGGCCGCCATCCTGCCAGCGCCCCACGTATCTCGTCGGCCGCCCGCGCGTCCGAGAGACGAGCGCACCGGACCAGGACGCGCGCCGCACCGAGGGAGAGATCGACATGGCCTACGAGATCCGCGGAGCCCTGTGGGGCACGCTCTGCGCCGACCACCGCGAGCCGCTCGCCGGCGTCGAGCTGCGGGCGTACGCGTCGACCGGCGAGCGTGCGACCGAGCAGGCCGTCGCCGACCCGAAGGAGACGTTCCGCGAGGTCACCGAGGGTGCGCGAGGCGACGCGCCCCTCGCCGTGGCGCGCGTCGAGGAGTCCGGACGGTACGCACTCACGATCGACGACGACCGCTACCAGGGCGGCCCGCTCGACCTCGACCTCGTGGTGCGGACCCCGCCCCGGCCGCGGTACGAGCCCGACGCGCCGCCGCGCCACGTCGCCGTGACCACGCTCCAGCCGCGGTGGCGGCGGACCGAGAACGGGTTCCTCGCGGTGTGGGAGTACGCCCTCCCGGCCCGGTTCTGGTGTCGCATCCTGGCGTGGTTCGGGATCTGGACGATCAGCGGACGCGTCACGACCTGCGCCGACCAGCGCCCGGTCCCCGGTGCCGTGGTCTCCGCGTTCGACGCCGACTGGCTCCAGGACGACCCGCTCGGCAGCGCCACGACCGACGCCGCCGGGCACTACGTGATCACCTACCTCGCAGCCGACTTCCGCCGCACGCCGTTCTCCCCGTTCGTCAACGTCGAGCTCACCGAGGGACCGGACGTCTACGCGACCGTGCGCCTCGGCGGCCAGCCGGTCCTGACGGAGACGCAGGCCGACGGCCGCAAGCCCGGCCGGCAGAACGTGGGGCACTGCTTCTGCCTCGACCTGTGCACCGACCAGGTCACCGGCGACCCCGGGACCGTGCCGCACTGGCAGCAGGTCGAGGTCTTCGACATCCACCCCGGCAACGGGCAGCCCGGGTCGACGTTCGACGCGCTCGGGTACGCCGACCCGGCCGGCGGCGCGTACGTGTTCGGCGGGACGGTCACGCTGCGCGGGAACTGCCCGCTGACGGACGTCGGTACCGGGCACCCGCTCAAGTACCGGTTCCTCGTCGGGGAGTACACGTGGGCCGGAAGCGGCGCGGAGGACCCGGCGAACCCGCCGACGGTCGTCCCGGCGACGCTGACGCCGGTGACCACGCAGGTCACGCCCGCGCTGGTCGGCTACGTCTTCTACACCGACGGGAACGGCGCGCCGCAGTCCGCGCCGGTCCACGTGAGCGCCGCGGACCTCGGGGTGGCGGACGGGTTCGTCACGCTCCTCGGCAAGGCGGTCACGGTCCCGATGTACGACCCGCCCGGGGCGACCGCGGTGGTGAACGTGACCACGTCGAACTTCCTGCGCACGTTCGAGCTGCTCGAGCTCAACACCGCGGCGTTCACCTCGCTGCACCCCGTCAAGAAGCCCGGGGGGCTGCCGCTCGGGCACGCCGGCGAGACGCTGCCGGCGAACGAGCAGGAGCCGGTGCGCCGGTACCGCGTGGCGTTCGAGGTGCGCGACGCGAGCACCGACGGGGTGCTGCACACCGACCAGCTCGACTCGATCGTCTTCGACAACTCCGCGGTCGTCGCGGCGCTCGACCTCGAGGAGCTGCGCCTCAACGCGTGCAACCCGCTCTCCGGGGCGACGACGATCCACGTGCTGCACACCGTCGACCACCCGCACCTGAGCAGCTTCTCGGTGACGATCACCAACAACGGGGGGACGGTGCACGCACCGCCGCAGACCCCGTCGGGTGCGTTCACGGCGGGCGTCTACACGTTCCGGGGCGGCGCGAGCGGGCCGCACAACGGCACGAGCACCGGGGGAGTCCCGATCGACGTCTCGGCCGACCCGGCGTGCGCGTACGCCGTCAACCTGAGCTGGGTGACCCGGCGCTACCTCGACTCCCCGCAGCAGCTCCAGCGGCTGTACTGCCACTGACGGGCGAGAGCCCTGACCGGACGACCCCCACGGGGGGGACGAGGGCCGTCCGGTCAGGAGTCGTCCCGGGGCGTCAGGTGCTCGACGCCCCGGTGGTGGCGGTGCGCGCGCTCAGAACGTCCACTGCTGGTTCGCCGCGCCGTGGCAGTCCCAGATGTTGAGCTTCTGCCCCTCGAAGACGGGGTTCCCGCCCTTGGCGTCGAGGCACCGGCCCGACTGCGGGTTGCGCAGCGTGCGCGCCGCCGAGTCGTACGTCCACTTCTGCGCGTTGGTGCCGTTGCAGTCCCAGAGCTGGACCGCGGTGCCGTTGGCCGTCGCGCCGCCTGCGACGTCCAGGCACTTGCCGAGGGCACGGATCGTGCCGTCGGAGCCGCGGGTCCACTGCTGCGCGGCGTTGCCGTTGCAGTTCACGACCTGCGCGGGATTGCCGTTGTGGGTCTGGGCCCACGGCACGTCGAGGCACAGCGAGCTCGCGACGCGGATCGTGCCCGTCCCGGTCGGGAGCGCGCCACCGCCGCCGCCCCCGCCGCCGCCACCGGTCGAGCCGTTGTCGTAGACGCGGACGTAGTCGATCTTCATCTGCTGCGGGAACTGCGTGGTCCCGTCGGGGTAGCCGGGCCACTGGCCGCCGACCGCGAGGTTGAGGATGAGGAAGTACGCCTTGTCGAAGACCCACTGGTTGGCCCCGACGCTCGCCCGCGTGACCTGGTGGTAGCGCTGGCCGTCGACGTACCAGGTGATCGTGCCGGGGGCCCAGTCGACCGCGAAGGTGTGGAAGTCGTCGGCGAACGACCAGCCCTGCGGGTGCTGGTAGGTGCCGGTGATGCCGGCGCCGCCCGAGTACCCGGGGCCGTGCACGGTGCCGTGCACGCGGTGGGGCTCGTAGCCGACGTTCTCCATGATGTCGATCTCGCCCGAGCTCGGCCACGACGTCGCGGGGAAGTCGGCGCCGAGCATCCAGAACGCCGGCCAGATGCCCTGGCCGCGCGCGACCTGGATGCGTGCCTCGACCCGGCCGTACCTGACCTCGAACTTGCCGTTGCTCTGCAGGCGGGCCGACGTGTACGAGCCGTCGCCCTCGCGACGCGCCGTGATGACGAGGTTGCCCGCGCCGTCGAGCGCCGAGTTGGCGCGCGACGTCGTGTAGTTCTGCAGCTCGGCGTTGCCCCAGCCGCCCGCTCCGGTGTCGTAGCTCCACACGGAGCCGTCGGGCGCGGAGCCGGACGCGCCGTTGAACTCCTGCGACCAGATGACGTCGCCGACGGCCGCGGGGGCGGCGCCGAGGGCCGGAGCGGGGCCCGCGGCTGCGGGCAGCGTGCCGGTGAGGGTCGCGGCGCCGGCGGCGACGGTCGCGAGCGCGGCGGTGAGCCAGCGGCGTCGGGTCGTCCGGGGTTCGGGGGGCGCGAGCTGCATCGTCCGTCTCCTTCAGGTCCGCACGGGACCGGTCGGATCGTCCACCCGTTCGCCGTCCGCGGTGCGGCGTCGCACGGGAGGGCCGGGGCGTCGTCGTCCCGGCGGAGCGAGGCTATGGGTTACTGACCAGAAAGTACATACCCGGCACCACGGGACGAAGGCCCCAGCGCGCGCCGGTGCGAGGCGTCTCCTACCGTGGCTCGGGTCCCCGTCCTCGACCCCACGGAGCGTGGTTCGGTCATGAGCCCCCACCGCCACCACGACGTCCTGATCGTCGGCGGCGGCAACGCCGGCGTCTCGCTCGCCGCGAAGCTGCGCCGCGACCGGTGCCGCGACGTCGCGGTCGTCGACCCCAAGCAGACCCACGAGTACCGGCCCCTGCTGTCCTGGGTCGCGGGCGGGTTCGCGACGCTCGACGACCTGCGCCGCCCGCAGGCCGACGTGATCCCCGACGGCGTCCGCTGGTACCCGGACCGCGTCGTCGCGATCGAGCCCGAGCGCTCGCTCGTGCGGCTCGCCGGCGGCGAGGAGCTCACGGGCACCGACCTCGTGATCTGCCCCGGGTCCCAGGTCGACTGGGACGCGATCCCCGGCTCGGAGGCCGCCGTCGCGACCCCGCACGCCTCGACCAGCTACCTGCCCGAGCACGCGCCGGACACCTGGACGATGCTGTCGTCGCTCACCTCGGGCCGCGCCGTCTTCGTGATCTCCGACCGGCACGTCCCCTGCGCCCCCGTCGGGCTCAAGCCCCTGTTCCTCGCCGCCGACCACTGGCGCGCGACCGGCGTGCTCGGGGACGTCGAGATCGAGCTGCTCGTCGAGGCCGACCGGCTCGTCGACCTCGACCGCGCCGACCGCGAGCTCCGCGCCGCCGCCGAGGACCTCGGCGTCCGGGTCCGCACCGCCACGACCGTCGAGTCCGTCGACCCCTCGGCGCGGACCCTCCGGGTGCGCTCGGCGGGCGGCTCCGAGGACCTGCACTACGACGCCCTCTACCTCGCGCCGCCGCACCGCGCGCCCGACTGGGTGGGCGGGCTCGACGCGCCCGGCAGCGACGGGTTCGTGGCGGTCGACCCGCACACGCTCCAGCACGTCACGTACCCGACGGTGTGGAGCCTCGGCGACGTCGCGACGGTCGACGCGCTGCCCTCGGGCGGTGCGCTGCGCAAGCAGGTTCCCGTCGTCGCGCACAACATCGCCGCACGCCGGACGGGCGCGCCGATGCGGCGCTACGACGGGTACTCGATCGGGCCCGTCACCACGTCGCGCTCGCACCTGGTGCTCGCCGAGTTCGACCGCGAGCGCCGCCCCGAGCCGACCGTCCGGTTCCCCGACCTCGTCCGCCCGCGCCGCAGCACGTTCCTCTTCGACCGGTACGTCGAGCCGCAGGTGTACTGGCACCGGCTGCTTACGGGCCACGTGTCCTGAGGCGGCGGTCGCGGCGAGTCCGAGGCCTGCCGGGCCAGCGCCTCAGGGCCGCCCGCGCCGCGGCACGTCACGTCCGGGTTCCTCGACGACCGGCAGCCGCGCGAGCCACCCGCTCGACACGGCCGCCGGCATCGGCGCGGAGTACGTGCGTCCGTCGCCGCCGGGGATCCGCACGGACCCCGGGACCACCGACCCGAACATGACCCCGACCCACCGCAGCACGGCCGGCAGCCGTGGCCGCTCGACCCACGCCCCGGTCAGCACCGACTCCACGACCGCCACGGTGTCGCGCCGCAGGACGTCGACCTCAGCCTCGTGGCGGGCTGCAGTAGGTTCGTTCGCGTGGAGCCGACGGACGACGGGCGGGGCTGGGCCGGGACGCGGGAGCGGGTCCACCGGCTGCGAGCTGCCGACCGTGACCTACGGGGCTTCGGTGCAGCGTCCCACCGGCTGGTCCTCGCGCCCGCCCTGACGGAGGCGCAGGTGGACGACGCCGAGCGCCGACTCGGGATCCGGTTCCCCGAGGAGTACCGGTCGTTCCTGCTCGAGGTCGGATCCGGCGGTGCCGGCCCGGGCTACGGCCTGACCACGCTCCGTGACGGCGACGACGGGTGGGCGTGGGAAGGTGACGGCAGCGCCGGCGCCCGGCTCGACCGGCTGCACGTCCCCGCCCGAGCCGTCGACGAGCTCCGGGCGCTCCAGGCGGCGGTCCCCGAGATCGGCCCCCTGCCCGAGGACTTCCCGACCGTCGCCGCGTGGGAAGCCGCCTCGGCGGCCTGGGAGCGGGCGGACTAGGAGACCGTCGCGATCACGCGCGACGGGTCGGTCCCGCTCGGTCACCAGGGCTGCGGCTGGTACCAGTGGCTCGTCGTCTCGGGGCAGCACCGCGGCGAGGTGCGCGAGATCGGAGAGGGGACATACCACGTCGCCCCTGAGTTCCGGACGCACTACCTGCGGTGGCTGACCGGGGCCGAGCGGGAGGCCGGGTGCTGATCGTCGGAGCTCGCGCGGCATGACGAGACCGTCGCGGGCGGGCGACCTTGCCGGGACCGGCTACCCGCGACGTGCCTGAGCGGGTTCCTCCCGCTCGCCCGTGTCGCAGCATCACGCGAAGCGAAGGGAGCCGGCGTCATGTGAGTCTCCGACCGGCGGCCCGGGCACGATGCGTCCCGGCCCGCGCAGGACGGTCCGCGATGCTCAGCGCAGCGGCGAGGCGATCGCCCAGCGGTGCCCGAACGGGTCGACGAGCCAGCCGCGCCGCTCGTCGCCCTGGTCCTGCGGCTCCCGGTCCACCGTCGCACCGGCGGCGACCGCCCGTGCGTAGGTCGCGTCGGCGTCGGCCACGTCGATCACGACCGACGACGTGCTGTGGCCGAGCGTCCGCGGGGCATAGGCGCCGTACTGGTGGTTCTCGTCGGACAGGTAGAGCGGCTGGCCGTCGATCTCCAGGGCCACGAACCCGATCCGGCCGTCCTCCTCGTCGTACCGCTCGCCGCTCTCCGTCGCGCCGAACGCGGCGGCGTAGAACGCGATCGCCGCGGCGCCGTCGTGCACCGTCAGGTACGGGACCATCCGTGTCATCGTCCGCTCCTCCGCGCGCCGTGCACTGCCGTGCACTGCCGAGCGGCGCCGGTCGTCGCCGCTCCTCGTGACGCTAGGCCCTCACCCCACGTGAGGGGCAAGGGAGCGACCCGCGCGCACGGGTCGGAGCACGTGCCCGGTCCGACGTCCCCCGCGAGCCCACGGGCCACGCACAGACACGTGGTGAACCATCTGGGCCTGCGTCTCGTCTACCGGGTGGCGGCCTCGACCGGGTCGCGACGGGGGCGGACGGCGGCAGGAGGCAGGACGATGGACAAGCGCACGAAGGTGATCACGGGTACGGGGGTCGGTGTGGTGGTGCTCGCGGCAGGGCTGGTCGTGGGGCCACGGCTGTACGCGGACGCCGAGAACAGCCGGACCGAGGCGGCGCCCACGCTAACGGCGCCTGCCGAGACCGGGGGCGCGGCGGCGCCCGCCGCGACCGACGGCACGTGGACGGTCGGCGAGGGCTCGTTCGCGGGGTACCGGGTCGACGAGGTGCTCAGCGGCAACGACATCACCGTCACCGGGCGCACCGAGGACGTGACGGGCACGGTGACGGTCGAGGAGGGCTCGCTCACGGGCGCGACGGTCGAGGTCGACATGGCGAGCATCGCGACCGACGAGGCGCGCCGCGACGACTACTTCCGCGGCACCGCGCTGCAGGTCGACACGTACCCCACGGCGACGTTCACGCTGACCGAGCCCGTCGAGCTCGCCGAGGGCGCGACGAGCGCGCAGCTCGCGGGCGAGCTCACGATCCGCGACGTCACGCAGCCCGTCACGGTCGACGCGCAGATCGCGGCGTCGGGCGACGCGGTCCAGGTGATCGGCTCCGTGCCCGTGACGTTCGCCGACTACGGCGTCGAGGCGCCGAACCTCGGCTTCGTGAGCGTCGAGGACACCGGGTTCGTCGAGTTCGACCTGCGCCTCGCGGCCGGCTGACGGCGGGCCGACGAGCACCCCATGACCCCCGACGCCGACGCCGACGAGCTGCTGCGTGCCGTGCACGCCGCGCACGGCGCCGCGCTGCACCGGTACGTCGTGCGCCTCACCGACCCGGCGCGGGCGCAGGACGTGGTGCAGGAGACGCTGCTGCGCGCGTGGCGGAACCCCGAGGTGCTGACGCGCCCCGAGGCGTCGGTGCGTGCGTGGCTGTTCACGGTCGCGCGCAACCTCGTGGTCGACGACGTGCGCAGCGCGCACCGCCGGCGCGAGCTCACGACGGGGGAGGTGCCCGACGCCCCGACGGGCGACGGCACGCAGGCGGTGCTCGACGCGTGGCTCGTGGGCGACGCGCTCGACGGGCTGTCCGCCGAGCACCGGGCGGTCGTCGTCGGGGCCTACTACGGCGGCCGCTCGGTCGCCGAGCTCGCCGCGGAGCTCGGCATCCCGCCCGGCACCGTGAAGTCCCGTCTGCACTACGCGCTGCGCGCCCTGCGGCTCGCGCTCCAGGAGAGAGGGGTGACGTCATGACCGCCGACCCGTACCGCGAGTGGGACGCCGCGTACGTGCTCGGAGCGCTCGCGCCCGACGAGCGGCGCGAGTTCGAGCAGCACCTCGCGGGCTGCCCGGCGTGCCGGGAGGCGGTGGGCGACCTCGCGGGGATGCCGGCGCTGCTCGGGATGGTGCCGGCGGACGTAGCCATGCCGGCCGCGCCCCAGAGCGGCTCCGCCGTCGACCTCCGTTCGGCCGGGCCGGGCGCGTCCGGCGACGCGGACGACGAGTCGACGTCGACGCTCGTGCCCCTCGCCTCGCTCGCGCACGCGGCGCAGCGGCGCACCCGCCGCCGGCGCACGCTCCTCGCGGCCGCCGCCGCCGGGCTGGTCGCGGCGAGCGGCGTCGTCGGGGCGGTGACGGCGCAGCTCGGGGACGACGGGCGCGCGCCCGCGGTCGTCGCGGAGGCGGCGGCGCGGACCGTGACGCTGACCCCGGTCGGGCAGTCCGGCGTGAGCGCCGACCTGACGCTCGCCCCGGCCCGCTGGGGCACGCGGCTCGACTGGTCGTGCGAGTACGAGGCGGCCGAGCTCGCTGTCGGGGTCTACGAGCTCGTGCTGGTCGACGAGGCGGGCGAGCGGACCGTCGTCGCGACGTGGACCAGCACCGGCTCGCGGGTCGCCGCGGGGCTCGGTGCCTCGTCGGCCGTCCCGCTCGACGGCATCAGCCGGGTCGAGCTCGGCGTCGTCGGGCTCGACGTGCCGCTCGCGTCGGCGGAGGTCACGACGGACGCGTGACCGGGTGCGCGGCCGGCTCCGAGGGCACGATCAGCGCCGGGCGGTTCGTCACGACGAGCCAGGCGGCGAGGGTCGCGAGCAGCAGCGGGATGACGAGGTCGACCTGCGGCACCACCGCGGCCGCGATGAAGATGGCGAGCCAGCCGTTGCGGGTGACGGCGACGACGATGCCGACGACCGCGGCGCCGACGGCGAGGGCCAGCGGCACCGCGTCCCAGGCCTGGTGCACGGCGAACCCGACCGCGACCCCGACGAACAGCCCGGGGAAGATCCGCCCGCCACGGAACCCGGAGGTCGCGGCGACGAGCATCGCCAGGAGCTTGATGCCGGCGACGGCCAGGAAGCCGAGCGCCGTCGTGGTCGCCGCGAGGCCGGGCAGCTCCTGCATCTGCGTGAGGCCCTTGAACAGGGTGACCTCGCCGCCGAGGGCGCCCAGCAGGCCGAGGACGAGGCCACCGGCGCCGAGCATGAGGACCGGGTGCCCGAGGCGGTGGAACAGCCGGTGCGCGGGCACGAACAGGTACACCGCGGCGAGCCCGAGGAGCGCGGCGCCGACCGCGACGGCGACGGCGAGGCCGAGATCGGGCAGACCCCCGTACGTGTAGGCCGGCACGGAGACGGACAGCGTGAGGTCCTCGAGCTGCAGCATCGTCAGCGACCCCGCGGTGGCCGCGACCAGCGGTGGGAACAGGCGGTCCCACAGGGGGATGCGGCGGTCGCCCGCGTCGAGCTCCGAGAACACCAGGGCAGCCGCGATCGGGGTGCCGAACAGCGCGCCGACCGTCCCGGCGACGGCCATCGCCAACCAGATCGGCGCCCGGACCCTGGGGAGGAACCTCATCCCGAGCGCGACCGCGAGGCCGACGTTGACGCCGATGACGGGGTTCTCCGGGCCGAGGCTCACGCCGCCCGCGAGCATGAGCACGAGGGCCAGGGCCAGCCCGGGCAGCACGCGCAGCGGCAGCGGGTCTGCGACGAGGTCGATCGTCGCGGGGTCCGGCCCGGCGTGCCCGGGCGCGTAGCGCACGACGAGGCCGACGAGCAGCCCGGTCGCCGTGAGCACCGCGGCGATCCACGGCGCCGAGTCCGACGCCAGCCCGACCGCCGCGCTCGCGTCGTCCCAGACCCAGTGCTCGATCACGCCCGCCAGCCGGCTCAGCCCGACGAGCGTCAGGGCCGACCCGACCCCGACGACCACGGCAGGGGCGGTCAGCCGGACGAGGTCTCCGACCGGGACCCGGAACGGCGGGTCGGCGACGACCGCCGGTGCGTCGTGGGTCATGGCACCTCCTCGTCCTCCGCGGACTTCCCCGACGTGGGCACGGCGACCTCGGGCCGCCCGCCAGGTCGTCTCCCCGTCGAGACGCGGGCGGCACCCTTCGCACCACCCGCTGATGCCTCACGCTGTCGGCCGCGGGTCGCGGGGTCGTCACCCCGACGGGGTGATGCCCGGTCCTGACCCGGAGCCACGGCTGTTGCACGTCCAGCCCGCGCGGTGCACCATCGAGGGCCGGACGCTGCGTGCTGAGCAGCGGCCGCGTCGTCGGTGGAACGGGGAGCGAGCGGATGCTGGGCATCGCGGGATGCGGGGTGGCCGCCCTGGCCTGCTCAGGCGCACCCGGGAGCCTCGTCACGCACGTCTGACCCCGAGCACGGCACACGCCGGTCCACCGCCCACCCCGGGCGGCCGACCGTGCGCGCCGTGCCCCGGTGAGGGCTGCGGGCGGGGCCGGCCCCTGCCCCGCCACCAGCCGCCCGCCGCCCGGTCACCCGGGTCGCGGACGCGTCGCCGTGCACCGTCCGGTGCGCCGGCCGGTGGCCCCGACCCCACCGGAGAGACCGAGAACCCATGAACCCCCTGACCGAGACCCAGCTCCGTGCCTGCTTCGTCAACGCCTCCCGCCGCGAGGCGGCCCAGGCGACCCTCCCCGACCTCGACGCGCTGCGCTGGGACCGCCTCGACTACCTCGGCTGGCGCGACCGCAAGGCGCCGCTCGCCGCGTACGTCGTCGTCGAGCTCGACGACGAGCCCGTCGGGGTGCTGCTCCGCTCGGGCGACGCCAGCAAGGGCAAGCGGCGCCGGGCGGTGTGCGCGTGGTGCGAGGACGTCGTCGAGACCGAGGACGTGTCGCTCTACGTCGCCCGCCGCGGCGGAGCGCTGGGCCGGCGCGGCGACACCATCGGCACGCTGGTCTGCACCGAGTTCCGGTGCTCCCGCAACGTGCGCCGCACCCCGACGCGCGCCGAGGCGGGCAGCGACCTGGAGTCGGTGCGCGAGCAGATCGTCGCCCGCCGCGTCGCCGGGCTGCGCGAGCGCTCCGCGCGGTTCGTCGCGGAGGTGCTGCGGACGCGGTGACGGTCGTGCCCGTCGGCGGAGGTGCCGGCGGCGTCGCGCGACGGGCCGGTCCGCGGCGGTGCCGCCGGGCTGGAGGCTCTGTGGCCGGCGAGCTCCGTCGCCCCCCCGGGCTGCGTGCGGCGGGACGTCCGGCTACGCGGCCCAGGGCGGCGACATCGTGCGTCCGCCGACGGTCGCCTGCATCCCCGCGCTCGTGCAGGCGAGCGCCTGGGCGGGCTCGTCGAACGGGTTGGCGAGGGCGAACGTGGCGTCGGCGGGGACGGTGAGCGCGTCGCCGGCCGAGAGCTCGTGGCGCTCGTCGGCGACGGTCGCGACGAGCCGTCCGTCCTGCACCACGAGGACCTCCTCGCGGCTCATCGTGCGGGGCGGGCTCTGCGCCCCGGGCGGCGCGACGACCTGCCACAGCGCGAGCTCGTGCGTGCCGAGCGCCGGGGTCGCGAGCGGTCGGAAGGTGAAGCCGTGCATCGTGTGGACACGGGCGGTGCTGGCGCGGGCGGCGGTCATCGGTTGCTCCTCGGTCAGTCAAGGTGGTTGACTGAGACGACAGTACGGCCGGCGTCGCCGTCGGTCAAGCAACTTGACCGAGAGGCTCGCATGGCCGGGACGCCCCGCACCCCCGACGTCACCGAGGCCCTCGGGCTGCCCGAGCTGCTCCTCGTCGCGACCCGCGCCGTCTTCGACCGCACGCACGCGCTGCTCGCCGACCGTGGCCTCGACCTGCGGCCTGCGCACGGCTACACCTTCCAGCTCCTCGCGAGCACCGGCGGGGCCTCCGGCTCCGAGGTCGCCGAGCACCTCGGCGTGACCAAGCAGGCGGCCTCCCAGCTGCTCGACGGGCTCGAGCGCGCCGGGTTCGTCGAGCGCCGCGCCGACCCGCGCGACCACCGGGCCCGGCTCGCTGTGCTGACCGCGGACGGGTGGGCCGCCGTCCGGACCGCGACGCAGGCGTGGGCCGAGGTCGAGAGGGCCGCCGCCGAGGTGCTCGGCACCGAGCGGCTCGCCGCCCTGCGCGCCGACCTCCATCACCTCGCCGCCGACGGCGGTGCGCTCGAGCACCCGCTCCGGCTGCGGCCCGTCTGGTGAACGACGCCCCGCGCCCCGAGGACCGCGCGACCGAGCGCGCGCGGCGGTACTTCGACACGCGCGCCGACGGCTACGACGACGAGACGCGGGTCGCGGAGCGGCGGCTGCTCGGTGAGCAGCGGACGTGGGCGACGTCACGGGCGTCCGGTGCGGTGCTCGAGCTCGCGGTCGGCACCGGGCTCAACCTCCCGCTGTACCCGGCGGCGGTCACGCGCGTGCTCGGCGTCGACCTCTCGGCGGCGATGCTCGACCGGGCGCGCGCTCGCGTGCGCGACCTCGGGCTGGGCGACCGCGTCGAGCTGCGGCAAGGCGACGTGCAGGGCCTCGACGTGCCCGACGGCACGGTCGACACCGTCCTCGCGACGTACGCGCTGTGCACCGTGCCGGACCCCGGCGCCGCGCTGCGGGAGGCCCGGCGCGTGCTGCGCCCCGGGGGACGGCTCGTGCTCGTCGAGCACGGGCCCGCGTCGTCGCGCTGGGCGCGCGCGGTGCAGCGCGTGCTCGACCCGCTGGCCGTGCGGTTCCAGGCCGACCACCTGCTGCGCGCGCCGCGCCGGTCCGCCGTCGAGGCCGGGTTCGTCGTCGAGCACGCGGACCAGGTCGGCACGGCCGGCCTCGCGCACCGGGTGGCGGCCCGGCGCCCGGCCTGACCTCGGCCCGCCCACCGGGGTACGCGACAGCGGCGCGCCGCAGGCTCGCGACGCGCCGCCCCACGTCCTCGAGGCGCGCGAGAGCGACGCGCCGCAGCATCGCGACGCGTCGCCCCACGCCCGTCAGGGGAAGTTCGACCGCGCGTACGTGATGAGCGCGCTGAGCGCCGACCCGCCGCCGAACTCGTTGTCGCCCGACGTGGTCGGGCCGGGGGTGCCGGACTCGGCGGACTGCACGCCGACGACCCGCGGCCACGGCTCCGAGCCCCACCAGCCCCACACCGGGCCGCCGGAGTGACCACCCGTGATGTCGTTGAAGTGGCCCATGACGAGGCCGTCCTGGCCGGACACGGACTCGTCGGACGTCGACGAGACGACCGCGCTGCCGACGAACGCCGGCCGCTGGGTCCCGGTCAGGTCCCCCGGGTAGCCCATGTGCTGCCAGTACGCGCCGCCGTTCCAGCCGCCGTCGTACGAGCGGTAGCCGGCGTAGCCGACGTGGTCGCCGACGGGACGGTCCATGACGAGCACCACGTAGTCGAACGCGGTCTCGAGGTCGGTGAGCCCGCCCTCGGCCTTGTTCCACGACAGGATCGTGGTCGCGTGGTACTCGCCCCACGGTCCGTTGGTGTTGTAGTACCCGGGCGAGAAGGTGACCCACCCGGCGCCGCCGTCGTCGTGCCAGTCGATCATGTGGCTCGCGGTGAGCACGTGCCGCGGGCCGACGACCGCGCCGGTCCCGGTCCCGCCGGCACCCCAGACCCGGCCGACGATGCGCCACGGGAACGACGTGTCCTGGTAGACGTAGCGGGAGTCGGGCTGGAACACGTTCGCGGGCCGGTCCTCGTCCTCGCCGAGCCCCCCGGCGCGCTCGAGCAGGTGCGGCCACGAGCGCAGCGCCGCGAACGGCGGCCGGTAGCCGTCGAGCTCGCGGACGTCGCCGAGCTGCTCGACGAGCTCGCGGTCGAGCCGCTGGACCTCGAGCGTCGGGTAGGGCGGCTCGACGCGGACGCCGTCGCCGCGGGTGCGGGCCACGACGCGGTAGGTGCCGCGCTCGTCGCGCACGAACTCGACCTCGTCGCCGTCGGGCAGGGCGAACTCGTAGAGGGAGAACTCGCCGCCCGGAGGGGCCTCGGTGGCCTCCTCCTCGCGTCGCCGCCGCAGCGAGCGCGCCGTCACCGGGGCGTCGGTCTTCTCGGGTGTGGTGGTCATGGGGTGCCTCCTGGTCCGGCCGCCGGAGGTCGGCGGTCACCTGGGTGGAGGCGGCGCCGGGCCGGGGGATACGGCCGGGGAGGGCACGGACGGTGCCCGATGGGGCGCGTCGTGGCGGGCCCGACGAGGCGAGGGCCGGCGTCGGGGGAGCGCAGGAACCGGGCGGGCGTGGTGGCGGGACGGGCCGGCGGAGCGCGGGGCCGGGCGGGCCGCGGGACGGGTGACGGGACGCGTCAGCGGGCGGTCAGCCCGAGCTCTCCCTCGACGGCCGCGCAGACGTCGCGCGCCGGGGTGATGCCGCGCAGCGCGCACGCCGCGGCGGAGAGCAGGTGGCGCAGCGCCGCGCGGTCGGCGGGCTCGAGGACGTGCAGAGCGGCGTCCTCGGCCGCGCGCACGTCGTCCTCGAGCCGGGCGAGGGTCGTGCGCCCCTCGGTGGTGGGGACGAGGCGGCGCTGGCGCCGGTCGGCCGGGTCGACCTGGCGCTCGACGAGGCCCGCGGCGACGAGGTCGTCGACGAGGTAGGTCATCACGGTCCGGTCGATGCCGAGGTGCCCGGCGAGCGCGAGCTGGCTGCGCTGGTCGCCGTGCACCACGGAGGCGAGGACCTGGAAGCCGCGGTGGCGGTGCGGGACGGCGTCGAGCACAGGCCCGACCTGCTCCTGGTAGTGCCGCAGCAGCACGCCGAGGCTCCACCCGAGCTCGTCGTGCCCCAGGCGTCCGCCGCCGGCTGCCGTCGTCGTCTCCACGCCCGCAGCATACGCCGGAGACGTCGCTTGCGCAGATCGTCTGCCCGACATACGGTCTGCTCGACAACACGGATCCGTCGAAGGGACCGCCCGCCATGGCTGACCACGGCCACGACCTGCTGCTCGGGTCGTTCCTCACCCCGACGAACGCCGACCCGCAGGCGCCCGTCCGGCTCGCCGTCGCGAGCGAGGCCGCCGGGCTCGACCTCGTGACGTTCCAGGACCACCCGTACCAGCCCGCGTTCCTCGACACCTGGACCCTGATGTCGTACGTCGCCGCGCGCACCGAGCGGATCCGCCTCGCGGGCAACGTGCTCAACCTCCCGCTGCGTCCGCCCGCCGTGCTCGCCCGCGCCGCCGCGAGCCTCGACCGGCTCTCGGGCGGGCGCGTCGAGCTCGGCCTCGGCGCCGGGGCGTTCTGGGACGCGATCGAGGCGATGGGCGGGCACCGGCTCACGCCCGGCCAGGCCGTCACGGCGCTCAGCGAGGCGATCGACGTGATCCGCGGCGTGTGGGACGACTCGACGCGCCAGCCGCTCCGCGTCGACGGCACCGTCCACGCCGTCCACGGAGCCAAGCGCGGACCGGCGCCGGCGCACCCCATGGAGATCTGGCTCGGCGCCTACAAGCCGCGCATGCTCGCGCTCACCGGGCAGAAGGCCGACGGCTGGCTGCCCTCGCTCTCCTACCTCGGCTCGCCCCAGGACATGGCCGGCGCGAACGCCCGCATCGACGACGCCGCGCTCGCCGCCGGGCGCCGACCCGCGGACGTCCGGCGCCTGCTCAACATCAGCGGGACGTTCACCGACCGGTCCGCCGGGCCGCTCCAGGGGCCCGTCACGCAGTGGGTCGAGGAGCTCGGGGAGCTCGTCGTCGAGCACGGGTTCAGCACCTTCATCCTCGCCGGGGACGACGAGCGCGCGCTGCGCCTCTTCGGCGGCGAGGTCGGCCCGGCGCTCCGGGAGCTCGTGGCCGCGCACCGCGGGACCGCCGGGGCCGGCGCATGAGCGGGCGCGGCGACGCGGGCCACACGCTGCGGCTCGGCGCGGCGGTCCGGGGCGACGCGGGCGATCCCGCACTGCTGACCCGGCTCGCCGCCGCGGCGGAGGCGGGCGGGCTCGACGTGCTCGCGGTCGGCGGGGGCGCGGTCGGCGGGGGCGCGGTCGGGAGCAGCGGGAGCAGCGGGAGCCGCGCGGGCGCGAGCGACGCGGGCGGCCGTGGTGCGGTCGGCGGGGGCGACGGGCTCGACGCCTGGACCGCCCTCGGCTGGGTGGCGGCAGTCACCCAGCGCATCACCCTGGTCGCCGGCGGGCTCGCCGTCGACGGGCCCCCTGCGGTGCTCGCGCGGGCGGTGGCGAGCCTCGACCTGCTGACCGGAGGGCGCGTCGAGCTCGCGCTGACGCCGGCCGCGGACGGCGCAGCGGGCGGGGGAGCGGGCGGCGCGGCAGACGCGCTCGACGAGGCCGTGGCCGTCCTCCGGGGCATGTGGACCCCCGACCGGGCGCCCCTGGTCGCCCCCGGTCCGGCACACCCCGTCCCCGGTGCGGCGCGCGGCCCGGCGCCGGCCCACGACGTGCCGGTCTGGCTCGCCGGTGCCGACGACGCGGCGGTCGACCTCGCGGCCCGCACGGCCGACGGCTGGTGGCTCGACCTCGGCGCGACGGGCGACGCGCTCACCGGCGTCGGGCCCCGGCAGGACCGGCTCGACCGCGCCGCCGCCCGGCACGGCCGGGAGCCCGGCGACGTGCGGCGGGCGCTCACGCTCTCCGGTGCGTCTGGCGTGCCCACGGTCGAGGAGGTCGTCGGACTCGTCGTCGACGACGGCATCGACACGGTCCTGCTCGCGACCCAGGACGCCGAGGTGCTCGACCGGTGGGCCACCCAGGTCGCCCCGGCGGTCCGGTCCGCGGTCGCCGCGACCCGCGCTGCGTCGTTGGCGGCGGGGCCGCCGCAGGCCCCGACCCGCAGCGCGCGCGTCCGGTCCGCGCGCCGGGCAGGCATCGCGTACGACACCGTCCCGGCGGGCATCGAGACCGTCGAGCCCGGCGACACCCGGTACCCCGCGATGCGCTCGAACTACCTGCGCGCCGGACGGCCCGGCCTCGTGCTCCTGCCGCGCGACACCGCGCAGGTGTCCGCCGCGCTGACCTGGGCGCGGACCCAGCCGGTCGCGCTCGCGGTGCGCAGCGGCGGGCACGGCATCAGCGGGCGGTCGACGAACGACGGTGGCATCGTGCTCGACCTGCGCCACCTCGACGGCATCGAGGTGCTCGACGTCGCGACGCGGCGGGTGCGGATCGGTGCCGGTGCGCGGTGGGGTGCGGTCGCGGAGGCGCTGCAGCCGCACGGGTGGGCGCTCACGTCGGGGGACTACGGCGGCGTCGGCGTCGGCGGCCTCGCCACCGCGGGCGGGCTCGGGTTTCTCGCGCGCGAGCACGGCCTGACGATCGACCACGTGCGAGCGGCCGACGTCGTGCTCGCCGACGGGTCGGTCGTGCGCGCCGACGCCGAGCACCACCCGGAGCTGTTCTGGGGTCTGCGCGGCGCGGGCGGCAACCTCGGGATCGTCACGTCGTTCGAGTTCGAGGTCGACGAGGTCGGCGACGTCGGGTTCGCGCAGCTCTCGTTCGCGGTCGACGACGTCGCCGGCTACCTGCACGACTTCGCGGCCCTCGTCGAGGCGGCCCCGCGCGACGTGACTCCCTTCCTCATCGTCGGGGCGCCGCGCGGCGGGCAGGTCGTGGCGCACCTGCTCGCGGTCGTCGACTCCGACGTCCCCGAGACGATCGTCGAGCGCCTGCAGCCGTTCGCGATGCTGGCCCCGCTCGTGCAGCAGGCCGTGCACGTGCTCCCCTACACGGGCGTGGTGCGCCGCACCGCGGACGTGCACGCCGGCTACGGCGAACCGGTGTCCCGCTCCTCGCTCGTCGAGCACGTGACGCCCGAGCTGGCGACGGACCTGGAGCGCCTGGTGCGCGGCGGCGCGGTGCACTTCTTCCAGATCCGTTCCGCGGGAGGCGCCGTCAACGACGTCCCGGCCGACGCGACCGCGTACGCGCACCGCAGCGCCGGGTTCTCGCTCGTCGCGATGGGGTCCGAGCGGGACCGGGTGGACCGCCTGTGGGACGCGATGGCCCACCACTGGTCCGGGCTGTACGGCAGCTTCGACACCGACCCGCGGCCCGAGCGCGTCGAGGACGCGTTCCCGCCGGCGACCCTGGCCCGGCTGCTCGCCCTCAAGGAGCGCTACGACCCCGACGACGTCTTCCGGCACAACCTGCCGGTGACGGCGACGCTGCGACGGGCGGCAGGCACGGAGCGTGCTCTCCTCACGCGCTGAGCCCGAGGTGCGCGGTCGAACCCAGCTCGGTGACCTCGCGGTTGTGGAAGCGCCCGTCCTCGCGCAGCTCCGTGATGCTCCCGGCCGGCAGCCGGAAGCGCGCGTACCCGGTGGCCTCGACCGGGATCCCGAGCCACGCGGCGACGACGAGCTGGCCCGAGCCGCCGTGCGCGACGACGACCTGGTGGTCGCGCGGGCGGCTCAGCACCTCGGACACCCCCGCGTAGACGCGACGCGCGAAGGTCAGCCACGGCTCGGCGCCGGCCACCCCCTCGTCGTGCCGGAGCCGGTCGCCGGACGCCGGGGGCGGCACGAGCCGCGCGTCGAGCCACGCCTGCGGCCGTCCGCCGGCGACCCCGTAGGACTTCTCCCGGAGCCGGGCGTCGAGCGACGGGCTCACCCCGAGCGCGGCGCCGACGGCGGTCGCGGTCTGCTGCGCGCGCCGCAGGTCGGACGCGACCACCTCGACGTCGGCGCCGGGCGGCACGCGCCGTCGCAGCTCCCGCCCGGCGAGCTCCGCGTCGCGCTCGCCGCGGGGCGTGAGGGCGGAGTCGAACCACCCGCCGACGAGCCCGTCGACGTGGTGCGTCGCCTCGGCGTGCGTGACCAGCCACAGCGTGCGCTCGCGCGGCCCGACCCGGTGCGGCGTCGGCGCGGCAGGAGCGGCGTCGGCTGCGTGGTCCTCGAGCATGCCGACCACCCTGCCGCACCAGTGCCGGCTCCAGGGGCCGGACGCCTGGGCGGTCCGTGCCGGGCCTGGGGAAGGCCCCCGCGATCCGTGCCCGGGCATGGAGGAGGCCCCGCTGCTGCAGGGGGCTAGAGCAGCGGGGCCTCTGCCTCAGTCTATCGACCCGGGGCCGTCCGGGGTGGAGCGCCGGGGCGGATGAAGCCGCGGAACCTGCGGGTGAGACCGGGGCCGATGAAGCCGCGGGACCTGCGGGTGAGACCGGGGCCGTCAGACGAGGTAGGTCCCGTGCCCGCGCACGACGAGCCCGTCCTCGAGCTCGAGGACCTCGCTCACGAGCCCGCCGTCCTGGTTGCGGTACGCGATGACGACCGTCCCGACACCCGCGAAGACCTGGACGACCTCGAAGTGCAGCCCCGGGAGCAGCTCGAGCCCGCGGGCCCAGTACGCCCGCAGCGCGTCCTTGCCGCGGACGACGCCCTCGCTGCCCGGCACGACGCGCGCCGCGACCGGGGACGTGAAGACCACGTCCTCGGCGACGTGCGCGAGCAGCGCGTCGAGGTCGTGGGAGTTCCAGTCGCGCTCCCAGCGGCGGGCGAGGTCGGTGGCCCAGGCGGTGTCCATGCACCCAGCATCACCGGGCGCGGCGCCGCGCGGGACCCGGTCATCCGCATCCTGGACGAGGGCTGGCGCCGGGTCCGCGCGTCCGCCGGTCGTCGGACGCGACCTCGTGGACGTTCGCGCTCTCGTGCGCCGGTTCTGGACGGCGCCGCTCACCCGCGCTGCTCCCAGGGTCCCCGACGGCGGTCGGTCGGTCCGGGTGGAGCGGTGCGTCCGGAAGGGGCGATGATGCGGTCGGCGGAGCCGGTCCCGGGCGGCTCGCCCACGGACCGTACGGCCGACCGATCGAGGAGCACCACCGTGACCACGCGAACGCCAAGGACGAGCACGCTGCCGTGGGCAGCCGCCACGGGCCTCGCCCTCCTGCTCACGCTGACCGCCTGCGCCGACGACGCGGGGCCGGGTGCGTCGGATGCCTCGACCGGCGGGACGACCTCCGGGTCGACGTCGGGCAGCACGACGCCGGGCGGCACGGCGAGCGAGGTGTCCGCGGAGCACAACGACGCGGACGTGCAGTTCGCGCAGCAGATGATCGTGCACCACCGGGACGCGGTCGAGATGGCGGGGCTCGCCACCGACCGCACCGAGACGCCCGAGGTCCTCCAGCTGGCCGGCCGCATCGCCGCTGCGCAGGGCCCGGAGATCGGGACCATGTCCGTGTGGCTCGATGTCTGGGACGCCGAGATCCCCGCGGACGACGCCATGGCCGGGATGGGCCACGGCGACATGGACCACGGCTCCGTGTCCGGGATGATGACGGACGAGCAGATGGCGCAGCTCGAGTCGACCGACGGTGCGGCGTTCGACGAGGCGTTCCTCACGCTGATGATCGAGCACCACCAGGGCGCGATCACGATGGCGCAGGTCGAGGTCGACGGCGGCGAGAACCCCGACGCGACCACTCTCGCGGCGCGGATCATCGAGGACCAGACCGCGGAGATCGCCGAGATGACCCGCCTGCTCGGCTGAGGCGCCGCGGTGCAGGTCGCCGTGGGTGAGACCGCGCCGGCGCCCGTCGCGGTCCACGCGCGCCGGGCGCGCGCCGAGCCCCGCCCGCGTCAGCTCGGCTTCGTCGCCCTGCCGTCGAGCCAGAGCGTGTCGGACTCGTCGCGGTGGACCCCGTCGGTCCCGACGTGCTTGGTGCTGATCGTCGGACCCTTGGTGAGGACGTGCCACAGCGCCATCGCGTGCCCGCGCCCGAGGCCGTAGTCGGTGGCGAGCCACTCGACGACCCCCGCGGCCTTGGCGCCCGGCGCGTCGAGGCCCTTCTCGTGCGCGATCGCGACGAGCTGGCGCGGGGTCAGGCCGGTCTTCTGCTCGATCGTGTCGAGGTACGCCTGGAAGGACATCGGGTCTCCTGCGTCGGTGGGAGCGGCCGACGGCGGCTGTCGTGCGGGGAGCGCGGCGGCGTGCGTTGGCCCCACCCGGCCGCGGCGACAGGTGCCGCCGCGGCCGTTCGGGCGGGTGACGAGAGCATGGCGCACGGCACCCACACGCCCGGGTGACGCGACGGGCGCGACGCGCGCGCAGCATGCGCCCGCACCGCGCAGCATGCGCCCGCACCGCGCAGCACGCGCCCGCACCGCGCAGCGACGGACTCCCGCCGATGTGTCCGACCGATCGGTCGGGTTCACCCGGGCGGGTCGTCGCCGGGCACTGGGCGCGCGGGATGCCGGGCTGTACTCTCCAACTCCCAACCCGGTCGGGCCCGCCCGACGTCGTGCGGTGGAGCACCCTCACGACGACCGGGAGACCCCATGTCTTTCGCCCCTGCAGCGAGCCTCGGCACCGCGACGGCGGCCCGCGCCCACAGCCCGCTCGACGCGGGTCCGGGGCACGACGTTCCGGGGCGCGACGCTCCAGGGGACGACGCCGCTCACCCCGGGACGCGCGACGCGGGTCCGGGGCACGACGCTCCGGGGCGCGACGCTCCAGGGGACGACGCCGCTCACCCCGGGACGCGCGACGCCGGCACCGCCGCTCCCGCCGCCACCCGCCGCCCGGTCGACGACCGCCCCGACGCCCTCCCGCTGCCGACCGCCGGCTGGGGCGCCGAGGACGCGCTCGACGCCGTCGCCGAGGCCCGGCTCGCGCTGCCGTTCCGGCTGCCGCGCGCGCACGTCGTCAGTGCGCTCACGACCGTGGTGCTGAGGGCGGGTCGGCGCGCGGTCAAGGTGTACCCGCCCGGCACCGACCCGGCGCACCTCGCGGCGACCGCCGAGGCGCTGGCCGGCACGCCCGTCGCGGTGCTGCCGGTGTGCGCGCCGGTCGTCACGTCGTCGGGTGTCGTGACCGTCTCGCCGTGGATCGCGGGCGGACGGTCCGCCGACTGGGCCGAGACCGGGGCGCTGCTGCGCGGCTTCCACGACCTGCACGCCGACGCCGCGGTCCCGCTCTGGGACCCGCTGCGACGCGTCGTCTCGCAGGTCCCCGCGCTGCCCGACGACGCCGCGGGCGTGCTGCTCGACGCCCGCGCGGCGCTGCTCGACGCGGTCGCAGGGCTGCGCTCGGAGCTCGGGGTCGGGACGGTGCACGGGGACGTCTCGCCCGGCAACACCGTGCGCGCCGGGACGACGCCGCTGCTCATCGACCTCGACTTCGTCGCCCGCGCGCCCCGCGAGTACGACCTGACCAGCGCGGCCCGGCGGTTCGTCGCGGGCGAGATCGACGCCGCCACGTACCGGGGGTTCTGCGCCGCCTACGGGTTCGACGTGCTCACGTGGGACGGGCGCGCGGTGCTCGACCGGGTCGCGGAGCTCGGCGGGGTCGCGTTCCGGCTGTGGGACGACGCGCACCACGGGCGCACGCACATCTGGCTCGACGACGCGGTCCGGGAGTGGCGCACCCCGCTCTGACGGCGCCCGGGGTCAGCGCGGCGCCGGGAGGCTGCGGAGCCACTCCGCGAAGCGGGCGTTGTTGACCGTGCCCTCGCGGTGCGCCTGCACGTGCGCGAGCGCCTCCGCGCCCGTGAGGCCGAGCGCCTCGCGGACCACGAGCGACACGATCAGCCCCGAGCGGTTGCGGCCGAACGTGCAGTGCACGAGCACGCGGTAGCCGTCGTCGAGCAGGCCGGCGACGAGGGTCGCGAGCCGCAGGGTCAGCGCCGGCTCGGGCAGGTCGTCGCCGTCGACCAGCGGGGCCTTGAGGTACAGCAGGCCGTCGGTCGCGCCGGCCGGCGGATGCGCGTCGGCGTCGGCGATGTCGACGACCGCGCGGATCCCCGTCGCCGTGACCCAGTCGAAGTCGACCGGGCAGCCGCCGTGCCACAGCCGGCCCGGCAGCATCTCGGTCGGCGGGTCCGCCGGGCGCACGCCGGGCAGCTCGACGGGCTCGGTCGTCAGGGAGGTCAGCTCGGTCACCTCGCGAGGCTAACCGCGCGTGCTGACGCCCGCCGGTCGGCGGGGTGGACACCGGGAGAGCGGCGGTCGACCGTGCGGCGCACCGTCGCTCAGCGGGGGAGCGCCGCCGCGAACGCCTGGGCCAGCCGCTCGTGGCCGTCGCCGTCGGGGTGGGTGCAGTCGGTGCCGCCGACGAAGTCCCCGGCGCCGAGGAGCCCGAACGTGTCGACGACGGTCACGTCGTAGCGCGCGGCGACCTCGCGGAGCCGGTCGTTGAAGCCGGCCGGCAGGGTCACGCCGCCCAGCGTGCCGCCCTCGAGGATCGCGTCGCCGAGCAGCCGCACGCGCGCCGGGTCGCTCGCGCCGAGGTCGCAGAACGGGAGGGGGTTGTAGTACGTCATCCCGAGGATGAGCGTGCCGGGCCCGGCGTGCTCGCGGAGCGTCCGCAGGATCTCGTCGTACCGCGTGACGAACCCCGCGAACGTCGCCTCGAGCGTCGGCAGGCACGCGGGCGTCGTCGCGAGCACGCACGCCGCGACGACCGGCCCGTACAGGTCGTTGCCGCCGACCGACACGGTGACGACCTCGACGTCGTTGCGACGGGAGCGGTCCTGGTTGCGGGCGTCGAGGAGGGCGACGGCCTGGTCGAGCTGGTCGCCGGGCGCGAGCACGGTCTCGGTCGTGACACCGCCGGCCACGCCGGGGATCCCGGTCCGCGACAGGTTGACGAGCTCGATCCCGCGGCAGCCGCGCCCGTGGTGGTCGGGGTCCGCACCGTGCCGGCCGTGGCCCGGTGAGCAGTCCAGCCGGCGCGGGAGCACCGCGTGGAACCGGGCGACGAAGCCGTTGGCCTTCCAGAGCGCGGCCGTCGTGGGGAAGTCGACCGCGGGCGGCACGGACTGCTGGCCGGCGGGGAGCGAGTCGCCGATCGCGACGTGCAGCGGGCGGCCGTGCCGCGGGTGGTGGGAGCCGCCGTCGGGCTGTGCGGCCTGGTCGGTGACGTCCGCCCGGGCCGCGCCGACCGCCGTCGCGGCCGACGCGGCGTCCGCGGGACCGGCGAGCGCCACGGCGGCGCCCGGTCCGGCGAGCAGGACGACGGAGACGGCCAGGCACGCCCACGAGCGCTTCACGGCGATCCCCCTCGACCCCTGCGCGACGCTCTCCACGCTACGCCGGGCGCCCCGCGAGGCAGCCTGCCCGTTGGGGCCGGGGGCACGCGTGCGGGCCGGCCGGGGCATCCCCGACCGGCCCGCACGAGGTCAGCGCACGTACACCCGCGGCTGGGCCGGGAGCGTGAACGGTGCACCCAGGAAGAACGACGGGTGCGGCGGCTGGTTGTAGGCGGTGTTCTGCCACGCGATCGCGGTGCGGTACTGCTGGTCGTGCAGCAGCGTCCACACGCGGGTGTCGGTCGCGACCGGCGTCGCGTAGATGCGCAGCGCGCTGTCGTCGGACGTCGGCCAGACGACCTCCTCGCGCCAGTCGCCGAGGATGTCGCCCGAGAGCGTGGGCGTCGCCTTCGTGCCGTTGTTGCTGTGCACGCCCGAGCCGGTCAGCAGCCGGGTGTCGCCGCCCGTGCCGTACTTGTCGACACGCGTGCCGTCGAGCAGCTCACGGACGGGGTCGCCGTCCCACCAGGCGAGGAAGTTCGCCGAGGAGGGCTTGCGGGCGACCGCCGTGCCGGACGTGTTGCGGAGCTGGGAGTCCGACGACGACCACGACTCGGCACCGGGGCTGCCGGCCCAGACGTCACCGGACACGCCGCGGCCGTTGTCGGTGGTGCCGGGCGTCTGCCACAGGAGCTGGCCCGTGCGGGCGTCGGCCATCCAGGAGTCGGGCTGGGACGCCGACTCGGTGACCTTGTAGTACTCGAGCCCGGGGCGGCTCGGGATGAGGTCGCCGAGGTGCGCGGCGTCGCCGTGGCCGGTGCGGGTGTTCCACAGCCCGCGGCCGTCGTCGTCGATCGCGGCGCCGCCGTAGACGATCTCCTGGCGGCCGTCGCCGTCGACGTCACCGACCGTCAGCGCGTGGTTGCCCTGCCCGGCGTACGTGCTGTTGCCCGACGTGCTGGAGCTCGAGTCGAACGTCCAGCGGCGCGTGAGCCTCCCGTCGCGGTAGTCCCAGGCCACGACGACGGCCCGCGTGTAGTAGCCGCGCGCCATGATGATCGACGGCCGCACGCCGTCGAGGTAGGCGGTCCCGGCGAGGAAGCGGTCGACGCGGTTGCCGTAGGAGTCGCCCCAGCTCGACACGGTGCCGCGCGCGGGCACGTAGTCGGTCGTCGCGCCGATCGCGCCGGTCTGGCCCTGGAAGACCGTGAAGTACTCCGGCCCGCTCAGCACGTACCCGTCCCCGTTGCGGTGGTCGGCGCTCGCGCTGCCGATGACCTGGCCGGTGCCCGAGCGGGTGCCGTCGGCCGTCTTGACGGCGATCTCGGCCTTGCCGTCGCCGTCGTAGTCGTACACCTGGAACTGCGTGTAGTGGGCCCCCGCGCGGATGTTGCGGCCCAGGTCGATGCGCCACATGCGCGTCCCGTCGAGCTGGTACGCGTCGAGGTACACGTTGCCGGTGACCCCGGCCTGCGAGTTGTCCTTCGCGTTCGTCGGGTCCCACTTGAGCACGACCTCGAGCCGGCCGTCGCCGTCGAGGTCGCCGACGGACCCGTCGTTGGCGACGTACCCCGAGCCCGGCCTGGAGATGGGGACGTCGAGGTAGCCGTTGGCGAAGGTCAGCGACGGGGCCGAGGCTGCCTGCTCGGTGCCGTTGACGACCGCGCGCACGGTGTAGCTCGCGCTCGCGGACGCCCCGGCGTCGACGTAGTTGGTCGATCCCGTGACCGGCGAGGTCGTCACGCGTGTGCCGCCGCGGTAGACGTGGAAGCCCGTCGACGCGGCCTCGGTGCCGAGCAGTCGCCACTGGACGAGGTTGCCCGAGCCGGACCGGACGCTGATGAGCCCGCGGTCGAGGTCCTCGGCCTGCCACGCGCCCGCAGGCGGGGTGGTGGTCGTCGGCGTGGGCGTGGGGGTGGTCGTGACCGTCGGGGTGGGCGTCGGCGTCGTGGTGGACGTCGGGGTCACCGTCGGCGTCGGCGTCGGGGTGACCGTCCCGGTGCACGCCGTCCCGTTGAGCGTGAACGACGCCGGGGCGGTGTTGGCCGTCCCGTTCCACGACCCGTTGAACCCGAACGCGACCGTCCCGCCCGACGGGACCTGCGCGTTGTAGCCGGCGTCCGTGACGCTCACCCGCGTGCCCGACTGGCTCGCGACGCCGTTCCACGCCTGCGTGACGGTCTGCCCGGCAGGGAAGTCCCACGCGAGCGTCCAGCCGTTGACGGCGTCGCCCAGGTTCTCGACCGTGACGGCGGCGCCGAAGCCCGCCGACCACTCGTTCGAGACCGCGTAGGTGACGCGGCAGCCGATCGCGGCCTGGGCGCTCTCTGCGGCGACGACCCCGGCGCCGACCGCCGTCGCGGCGGCGAGAACCCCCGCCGCCATCCTCCGTGCTCTCATGACGTCTCCCTCGCGACGTGGCGCCGCCGGCCGGTCGCCGCAGCGCTGCGGGTGCGCTGCCCCGGGCCTCGTCGCCCCGGGGACCGCGTCCGCGCCCCAAGGTAGGTAAGCGCTCGCCCGCCGAGGAGGGGTCCGAGCCGTCTGAATCCTTTCAAGTCGAAAGTTTCGCTCCGCGGACCTGCGTTCCCCCGGCCCGGCGTCGCTCGCGGTAACAAGGGTGTCGACGCCGGTCGTCAGCCCCGGCCGGCCCCCGCGCGCGGCGTGCCCGTGCTCGCGCGCACCACGAGGTGGGTGGGCACGAGGGTCGTCCCGACGTCCGGCTCACCCGCGGTGAGCTGGTGCAGCGCCCGGTCGACGCAGCGCCGCCCGACCTCGGAGAAGTCCTGGTGCACGGTCGTCAGGGGCGGGCTGAAGGACGCGGCCTCGGGGTAGTCGTCGAACCCGACGACGCTCACGTCCTCGGGCACGCGCAGGCCCTTCTCGGCGAACGCGCGGTACAGGCCGAGGGCCATCTGGTCGTTGGCGGCGAAGACCGCGGTGCAGGTCGGCTCGGTCGCGAGCGTCAGGCCTGCGCGGTACCCCGACTCGGCGGACCAGTCGCCGCGCACGACCTCGGGCACCGGGCGCCCGGCCGCCTCGAGGGTCGCGCGCCACGCCTGCGCCCGGCGCTCCGCGGCGAACGACGGCTCGGGCCCGGCGACGTGCCACACCGTCCCGTGGCCGAGGTCGAGGAGGTGCTCGGTGGCCTGCCGGGCGCCGTCGGCCTGGTCGGTGTCGACGACGGCGTACCGGTCGCCCGCGTCGGAGTCGACGACGACGACCTCGACCCCGGGGGGCAGCGTCACGGTCGAGGAGTCGAGGAGGTGGACCTCCATGATGACGATCACGGCGTCCACCGCGAGCTCCCCGAGGCGCGTGAAGGCGCCGCGCACGTCGCTCTGCGTGGGCACGGCGACGGGGATGAGCGTGATCGCGTAGCCGGCGGCGGCGGCCGAGGTGGCGATGGCCTCGAGCGTGCGCATGTTGCCCGTGGTGGAGAGCGTGAAGACGATGACGCCGATGG
Organism: Cellulomonas sp. NPDC055163; assembly: GCF_053607065.1. Lineage (NCBI taxonomy): Bacteria > Bacillati > Actinomycetota > Actinomycetes > Micrococcales > Cellulomonadaceae > Cellulomonas > Cellulomonas sp. NPDC055163. Next base: position 82,943 of record NZ_JBSGSU010000006.1, read on the forward strand.
TCCGGAACTCGCCGCTCTTGAGTGCGCGAGCGGCGCTGTTGGGCCGGTAGCCGAGCTCGCGCATCGACGCCAGCACGAGCGCGCGGGTCTCCTCGACGACGCCCTCGTACCCGTTGGCGACGCGCGAGACGGTCTGCGCGGAGACCCCGGCGTGCCGGGCGACGTCGGCCATCGACACGCGCCGACGGGCCGCGGTCCGGGTGGCGGCGGGGGCGTCGGCGGGCGTCTGACCTGGGGCGCCGGCGGCCGTCGCCGTCCCGTCGTCCGGACTCATCGCTCCACCTCGAAGACTCCCTGCGTCCCCTGCGCGGGCCCGTGCCGGGCTCGTCGCGGACAGCCTAGGGCACCCCTATGGTTGCGCAAACATCCCAGAGCATGCTCCTATGGTTGCGCAAACATCGGACACCCACCGGGCCTGATCCAGGCCACCGGAAGGCACCAGAACCGCGATGACGACGACGTCCGCCCCACCGGCCCCCGTGGCCCTGCGCCCCCGACAGGGCGGCCGCGCCCGCCGGTCGTTCACCGGCTGGGCCTTCATCGGCCCGTTCATGGCCGTGTTCGCCCTCGTGTTCCTCGCGCCCATCGCGTACTCGCTGTACCTCAGCCTGTTCCGCAACCAGCTCGTCGGCGGCAACGCGTTCGTCGGGCTCGCGAACTACCAGCGCGCGCTCGCCGACAGCCAGTTCTGGGAGGCGCTCGGGCGGGTCGGGCTGTTCCTGCTCGTGCAGGTCCTCGTGATGCTCGCGATCGCCCTCGTCGTCGCGCTCGCCATCGACAGCGGCCGCCTCTACGGCGCGGGGTTCTTCCGCATCTCGATCTTCCTGCCGTACGCCGTCCCGGCCGTCGTCGCGACCCTCATGTGGGGGTTCATGTACGGCACGCGGTTCGGGCTCGTCGGCAACATCAACGACGCGCTCGGCACCTCGCTGCCCAACCCGCTCTCGCCGGACCTCGTGCTCGCCTCGATCGGCAACATCGTGACCTGGGAGTTCGTCGGCTACAACATGCTGATCTTCTACTCGGCGCTGCGCGTGATCCCGACGTCGCTCTACGAGGCCGCCGAGCTCGACGGCGCCGGCCAGCTCCGCGTCATCACTGCGATCAAGCTGCCCGCGATCCGTGGCGCGCTCGTCATCGCGACGATCTTCTCGATCATCGGCAGCTTCCAGCTCTTCAACGAGCCGAGCATCCTGCAGAGCCTCGCGCCCAACGCGATCACCACGTACTTCACGCCGAACCTCTACGCCTACTCGCTGTCCTTCTCCGGCCAGCAGTACAACTACTCGGCCACCGTCGCGATCCTCATGGGGCTCGTCACGATGGCGGTCGCCTACGCCGTGCAGCTGCGCGGCATGCGGAAGGCGAGCTGATGACCGTGACCGCCCAGCCCGGCACCTCCTCGTCCGACCGCCCGCGTCCCGCCCGCCCGGCGCCCCGGATCCGCCCGTCCGCGCGCGACGACGCCCCCGGCCGCGGCACCCGACGACCGGCCCGCGCCGCTCGTGCCCGCAGCGCCCGCCCCCGCCGCAGCATCACGCTGACCGTGCTCGCCGGGATCGTGCTGGTGTACAGCCTCGTCCCGCTCGTCTGGCTCGTCATCAACGCGACCAAGACGCAGTCCGGCCTGCTGTCCTCGTTCGGGCTGTGGTTCGCGGGCGACTTCGCCCTCGTCGACAACATCGCGACGACGCTCACCTACGACGACGGCATCTTCGTGCGCTGGCTCGCGAACACGCTGCTCTACGTCGTCGCGGGTGCGGGCGGTGCGACGGCGCTCGCGGTGCTCGGGGGCTACGCGCTCGCCAAGTTCGACTTCCCCGGCAAGCGCGGCGTCTTCGCGACCGTCATCGGCGCGGTGGCCGTGCCCGGGACCGCGCTGGCCGTGCCGACGTTCCTCATGTTCAGCCAGATGGGCCTGACGAACACCCCGTGGTCGGTCATCATCCCGTCGCTGATCTCGCCGTTCGGCCTCTACCTCATGTGGACGTTCGCGGCCGAGGCGATCCCGACCGAGCTCATGGAGGCCGCGCGCGTCGACGGCGCGAGCGAGTGGCGCACGTTCTGGCAGGTCTGCCTGCCGCTGCTCGCTCCCGGCATCGTCACGGTGCTGCTCTTCACGATGGTCGCGACCTGGAACAACTACTTCCTGCCGCTCATCATGCTCAAGGACCCCGACTGGTTCCCGCTGACCCTCGGGCTCAACGCCTGGAACGCGCAGGCCGCCACGGCCGGCGGCGAGGCGATCTTCCACCTCGTTATCACCGGCTCGCTGCTCACGATCCTGCCGCTCGTCGCCGCGTTCCTGCTGCTCCAGCGGTACTGGCAGTCCGGCCTGGCCGCCGGGAGCGTCAAGGAGTGAGCGCCGTCGCCCGACCCGTCGGGCCGCGCGCCCGCGCCGCCGGCCCCGCCGCACCGACCACCCCCGACCACCCCCGCCGGTCGCTCCCCGCGACCGGGTCGACCTCGACGACGAAGTGAGAGGACCCACCATGAGGACCCACACCCGACGCGCCCGGCGCGTCACCGCGAGCCCCGCCGTGCGCGCCGTTGCGCTCGCGGGCGCTGCAGCCCTGGCCCTGGCCGCCTGCTCGGGCGGCTCGGGCGACGCCTCCGACCCGTCGGCCGCCGCCGAGGAGGGCGGGAAGCTCACGGTCTGGGCGTGGGAGCCCACGCTCGAGCAGGTCGTGGAGGACTTCGAGGCCGCGCACGAGGGCGTCGAGATCGAGCTCGTCAACGCCGGCACCGGCAACGACCAGTACACCGCGCTGCAGAACGCGGTCGCGGCCGGCTCGGGCGTGCCCGACGTCGCGCAGGTCGAGTACTACGCGCTGCCGCAGTTCGCGCTCGGGGAGTCGGTCGCCGACCTCACGGACCTCGGTGCGGGCGAGCTCGACGGCACGTTCACGCCCGGCCCGTGGTCGTCGGTGAACGTCGGCGACGGGATCTACGGCCTGCCGATGGACTCCGGCCCGATGGCCCTCTTCTACAACGAGGAGGTCTTCACGAAGCACGGCATCACGGTGCCGACGACGTGGGACGAGTACGTGACCGCCGCGAAGGCGCTGCACGCCGCCGACCCGAACGTCTACATCACCAACGACACCGGCGACGCGGGCTTCGCCACGAGCATGATCTGGCAGGCCGGCGGCCAGCCGTTCCAGGTCGACGGCACCGACGTCACGATCGACCTGAACGACGAGGGGTCGACGCGGTTCGCCGAGACCTGGCAGCAGCTGCTCGACGAGGACCTCGTCGCCCCGATCAGCTCGTGGAGCGACGAGTGGTACCAGGGCCTCGGTGACGGCTCGATCGCGACGCTGACGATCGGTGCGTGGATGCCCGCGAACCTCGAGTCGGGCGTCGAGGCCGGCAACGGGAAGTGGCGCGTCGCCCCGATGCCGCAGTGGGAGCCCGGCGACGAGGCGACCGCCGAGAACGGCGGCAGCGCGCTCTCGGTCATGGAGGCCGGCGAGAACAAGGAGCTCGCGTACGCGTTCCTCGAGTACGCCAACGCGGGCGACGGCGTGCAGACGCGCATCGACGGCGGCGCGTTCCCCGCGACGACCGCCGAGCTCGAGTCCGAGGAGTTCATCGGCAAGGAGTTCCCGTACTTCGGCGGCCAGAAGGTCAACGAGGTGCTCGCCGAGTCCGCCGCGAACGTCCGCGAGGGCTGGTCGTACCTGCCGTTCCAGGTCTACGCGAACAGCATCTTCAACGACACCGCGGGCCAGGCGTACGTCGGCGGCACGACGCTGCTCGAGGGGCTGAAGGACTGGGAGGAGGCCTCGGCCTCCTACGGCGAGGAGCAGGGCTTCACGGTCGGCGAGTAGCCGGCGCCGGTCCTCGGCCGCGCCGGGGACCCCGCAGCAACCGCCGGGCCGGGTGCCGTGCGCCCCGGCCCGGCGGGCACCGCCCGGGGCGACGGGCACGGCCCGACGTCCTCGCGTCCCGCGCGGTGCACCCCACGCGCGGCCGCTGCCCCGCCGCCCCGGCGCGCCGCACGACCCCCGACCCCGCCCCACCTCGCTCGACCCTGCCCCGAGGAGACCCCCATGCCCCGCCCCGACAGCGCCCGGACCTGGCTGCGCTGGCCCGAGACCGCCGGGAACCCCCTGGCGTACGGCGCCGACTACAACCCGGACCAGTGGCCGCGCGAGGTGTGGGACGAGGACGTCGCGCTCATGCGTGAGGCCGGCGTCAACGTCGTGTCGCTCGCGATCTTCTCGTGGGCCCGCATCCAGCCGTCCGCGGGCACGTGGGACTGGGCGTGGCTCGACGACGCGATGGACCTGCTGCACCGGACCGGCATCGGTGTCGACCTCGCGACCGCGACCGCGTCCCCGCCGCCGTGGCTCACGACCGCGCACCCCGAGGTGCTGCCGGTGACCCGCACGGGCGAGACGCTGTGGCCCGGTGCGCGTCAGCACTGGCGGCCCACGTCCCCGGTGTTCCGCGAGCACGCGCTGCGGCTCGTCGAGGCCGTCGCGACGCGGTACGCGGACCACCCGGCGCTCGTCGCGTGGCACGTGAACAACGAGCTCGGCTGCCACAACGTCTACGACTACTCCGACGACGCGGCGCGGGCGTTCCGCACGTGGCTCGAGGCCCGGTACGGCACGGTCGACGCGCTCAACGACGCGTGGGGCACCGCGTTCTGGTCGCAGCGGTACGGCGCGTTCGACGAGGTGCTGCCGCCGCGCCTCGCCGCGTCGCACCCGAACCCGACGCAGCAGCTCGACTTCAAGCGCTTCTCGTCGGACGCGCTGCGCGACCACCTGCGGGCCGAGCGCGAGGTGCTGCGCCGGATCACCCCGGGCGTCCCGGTGACCACGAACTTCATGGTCATGGGCGAGACGAAGGGCATGAACTACGCGGAGTGGGCCCCCGAGGTCGACTTCGTCTCGAACGACCACTACACGCACCCCGGGCCGCAGTCGCACGACGAGCTGTCGTTCTCGGCGAACCTCACGGGCAACCTCGCGGGCGGGCGCCCGTGGTTCCTCATGGAGCACGCGACGAGCGCGGTCAACTGGCAGCCGGTCAACGTCGCGAAGAAGCCCGGCGCGCTCCTGCGGGACTCGCTCACGCACGTCGCCCACGGGGCCGACGCGGTGTGCTTCTTCCAGTGGCGGCAGTCCTCGGCCGGCGCCGAGAAGTTCCACTCCGGGATGGTGCCGCACGCGGGACGCGACAGCGACGTGTTCCGGGAGGTCGTGCGGCTCGGCGGCGAGCTTCGGGACCTCGCGCCCGTCGCCGGCGCGCACCGGCACCCCGCGCGTGTCGCGGTGCTGTTCGACTGGACGTCGTGGTGGGCGAGCGAGCAGGACTCGCACCCGTCCGACCGCCTGCGCTACCGGGCCGAGGCGCTCGACTGGTACTCCGCGCTGCTCGCGGCGGGGGTCCGCGCCGACGTGGTCCCGACCGGCACCCCGCTGACCGGGTACGACGTGGTGGTCGCGCCCGTGCTGCACGTCGTGGCGCAGGCGCTCGCCGACGAGCTCACCGCGTACGTGGACGGCGGCGGGCACCTCGTGACCACGTACTTCTCGGGGGTCGTCGACGAGCACGACCACGCCTGGCTCGGCGGCTACCCCGGCCCGCTGCGGGGTGTGCTCGGCATCCGCGTCGAGGAGCTCGAGCCGCTGCTCGACGACGAGACCGTGACGCTCGACGACGGCACCGTGGGGACGCTCTGGAGCGAGCGGGTCGACGTGACGGACGACGCGGTCGAGGTGCTCGCGCGGTACGCCGGGGGCGACCTCGACGGGCGCGCGGCGGTGACGCGGCGACGCGCCGGGATCGCGGCCCGTGCGGGCGCCGGGGGCGCCGGGGATGCGGCGGACGGCGGACGGGCGGCCGGCGGGTCCGGCGCGCGCAGCGGGTCCGGCGGGTCCGCGACGTACGTCTCGACGCGGCTCGGGGTCGACGGCCTGCGCCCGGTGCTGGCCGCGGTGCTCGACGGCGCGGGCGTCACGAGCGAGCTGCCCGAGGAGGTCCGCGGGCGCATCGAGCTCACGGTGCGCGCCACGGACGGCGACGAGTTCTGGTTCCTGGTCAACCGGACCGCCGAGACCGTCGAGGTCGCGGTCGACGGGGGAGTTCTGCTGGGCGAGAGGGGGCAGGGGGAGCAGGGGGAGGCGGGCCCGCTGGTGCTGGGTCCGCGAGGTGTCGCGGTGCTGAGGCGCGCGACGCGGTAGGGCACGGCAGGGGGCAGCGGGTCGCGGCGGGCCGGGAAGGGTCCGCCGCGCCGCGCGCACGGCCTCCGCGCCGACGGCGTACGACGACGTACGAGACGAAGGAGAGCTGTTCGATGACGAGCACGCACGCACGCGCCCGGGGGGCCGTCGCGGCCCTCGGGGCCGCCGCCGTGGTGGCCGGCCTGGCCGGCACCGCACCCGCGGCCGCCGCACCACCGGCTGCGGCACCCGCAGCACCGGCACCCGCAGCACCGGCACCGGGCACGCCCGGGGTCACCGTCCGGCCCGACCCGACCTACCGGGGCGCACCGTTCGAGGGCTGGGGGACGAGCCTCGTGTGGTTCGCCGACGCCACCGGCGACTACCCCGACGAGGTGCGGGACGCGCTCGCCGACCTCGTGTTCGGCGACGAGGGCCTCAACCTCAACATCGCGCGCTACAACATCGGCGGCGGCAACGCCCCCGACGTCCCCGACTACCTGCGCCCCGGCGGCGCGGTCGAGGGCTGGTGGGCCGCTCCCGAGGGCACGACGCGCACCGACACCGACTGGTGGAGCGCCGACGACCCGGCCGACTGGAACGAGGACGCGGACCGCACGCAGCGGTGGTGGGTCGACCGGATCAAGGACGACATCACGCACTGGGAGACGTTCAGCAACTCCCCGCCCTGGTTCCAGACCGTGAGCGGGTACGTCTCGGGCGGGTTCGACGCGAGCGCCGAGCAGGTCCGCGCCGACCGGGTCACCGACTTCGCGCAGTACGTGGTCGGCGTGACCGAGCGGCTCGAGGACGCGCACGGCATCACCGTCGACACGGTCGACCCGCTCAACGAGCCGAACACGAGCTACTGGCGGACCACGCTCGGCCCCGACGGGAACCCGACGGGCGGGCGGCAGGAGGGCGCGCACGTCGGCCCGCAGCGCCAGCAGGAGATCCTCACCGCGCTCGCCGAGGCCCTCGAGGGGTCGAGCACCGACGCGGCGGTCTCCGCCATGGACGAGACGAACCCCGGCACGTTCGCGACGAACTGGAACGCGTACACCCCCGAGGTGCGGGACCTCGTCGCGCAGCTCAACGTCCACACCTACGGCACGGGCCAGCGCACCACGGTCCGGGACATCGCCAAGGCGGAGGACAAGCCGCTGTGGATGAGCGAGGTCGAGGGCTCGTGGGGCAACGGCCAGGACTTCGAGTCGATGGTCCCCGGGTTGGGGATGGCCGACCGGATCGTCGACGACCTGCGCGAGCTCGAGCCGACGGCGTGGGTGTTCTGGCAGCCCGTCGAGGACTACGACAACATGAAGCCGGGCGGCGAGAGCGCGGCGGGCGCGAACTGGGGCAGCATCCAGCTCCCGTTCGACTGCACCGCCGAGGACACCCTCGAGACGTGCCCCATCTACACGAACACGAAGTTCGACACGGTCCGGAACTTCACGCACTTCATCGAGCCCGGTGACCGCCTCGTCGCGGTCGACGACCCGGCGAGCGTCGCGGCCGTCGACGACGAGGGCGCGACGGTCGTGCACCTCAACGACACGACCGAGGCCCGCACGGTCACGCTCGACCTCTCCGCGTTCGGCACGGTCTCCAAGCGCGCGACGGTCACGCCCGTGGTGACGAGCGCGCAGGGGGCGCTCGTCGAGGGCGACCCGGTCCGCGTGCAGGACGCGCGGGCGACGCTGGAGGTCCCGGCGCAGTCGGTCACGACGTTCGTGGTCGACGGCGTGCGCGGGGTCGCCGACGACGCGGCGCTCGTGCAGGACGGGCACGCCTACCGGCTCCAGGGCGTGCAGAGCGGGCTCTCGCTGGCGACGGCGGGCGACGACGCGACCGGTGCGGTGATCCGCACGACCGACGCCGCCGCGCCCGACCAGCTCTGGACCCTCACGCAGGTCGACGACGGAACGGGCGGCACGGGCCAGAACCCGCGGACCAGCGGCACGAACCGCGCGCAGTACACGGTCACGTCCGCGGCCGACGGGCGGCGCCTCGCCGTGGTCGACGGCGCGGTCGCGCTGGTCCCGGGCTCCGGCGAGCTCGACGACGCCGCGCGCTGGATCCTCTCGACGACCGGGAACGGCACGTTCACGCTGGTCAACGTCGCGACGGGTCGCAACCTCGAGGTCCCCGGCCAGGCCACCACGGACGGCTCCCCGGTCTCGACCTGGCTGCCGAACTCGGGGGCCAACCAGCTCTGGCGGGTCGTCGACGAGACGGTCCTCGACGTGCAGCAGGCTACGGCGTTCACCACGCCGGGCACCGCACCGGAGCTGCCCGCGACCGTCGTCCCGGTGTTCCGCGACGGCGCACGCGGCACGCTCCCGGTGACGTGGAAGCTCCCGCCGTACCAGCGCTGGGACCGCGCCGGCACGGTCACGGTGAAGGGCACCGCGACCGACGCGCTCGGCGGCACGCACCGCGCCGAGGTCGTCGTCACGGTCGACACGCTCGTCCGCACCGAGCCCGCCCGCGCCAGGACGTACGTGGGTGGCGTCCCCGAGCTGCCCGCGACGGTCACGGCGGTCGGCCGGACGACCGGCGCGCACGTCGAGCGCCCCGTCACGTGGGACGTCGACGGCGCCGTGTTCGGCGCGGTCGGCACCGTCGAGCTCACCGGCACGGCCGACGCCGGCGACGGCGCCACCCTGCCGGCGACCGTCCGGGTCCAGGTCACCGAGCCGGGTGCGGCCAACGCCGCGCTCACCCCCGGCACGCTCGCCACGGCGACGTTCACCGAGCCCGGGTACTCCGCGGCGGGGATCGTGAACGGCGACCTCACCGACAAGGCGTGGTCCAACTGGCAGTCGGGCCGGGCCAACGCGTCCGACACCCTCACGGTGACCCTCCCGGCGAGCCGCACGGTCTCCGGGGTCGCGGTGCACTTCTACCGCGACGGCGGCGACAGCTGGGCGCAGACCGTCACCGTGCAGACCCGCACGGCCGACGGCACGTGGGTCGACGCCGGGGACCCGGTCACCGTGCCCACGGGCACCCCGACCGCCCCCGTCGCCACCGTCCCGGTCCCGCCCGTCGACACCGACGCGGTCCGGGTCGTCCTCGCCGCGCGCCCGTCGCAGCACATGACGGTCAGCGAGGTCGAGGTGCTCGCGCACGCACCGGGCGTCGGGTCGGACGCGACGCTCAGCGCGCTCGCGGTCGACGGCACCGCCGTCCCGGGCTTCGACCCGGCCGTCACGGAGTACACCGTGCGCGGCGTCCGGGGGGTCGCGACGGTCACGGCCGTCGCCGCCGACCCGTACGCGACCGTCGAGATCCAGCAGCCGACGCGCCGCGACCCGACGGCGCGCGTCACCGTCACGAGCGAGGACGGCTCGGCGACGACGACGTCCACGGTGACGACCCGGCGCTGACCGCGCGAGGTCGGGCCCGGGCTCGGCACGGCAGGGCAGGTGCGGCGCACGAGAGGCGCACCTGCCCTGCCGTCGTCGGGCGCGGTGCGCCGTCGCGACCGTCACCACCCGAGCGCCGCGACGAGGCCCGTGGCGGCGACCACCACGAGACCCGTCCACAGCACGATCGCGACGACCTGCCAGAGGATGACCCACTCCTTGCGGACCCCCGACGCGACGAAGAACGCCGCGGTCAGCATCGTGGGCAGCGCGATCGGCGCGAGCAGGCTGGCGCCGGGGACGCCGAACCTCACCATCCAGCGACGGAGCCGGGCGTGGCCCTTCGACCGGTGGCTCCGGCCCGACGCGGGGTCGTCCGCCGATGCGTCGACCCTGGTCACGGCGGGTGCTTCGGCGACGGCGGTCGAGGGCGCGAGAGCCGATCCGCGGAGGGGAGCGGCGGACGACGGCGTCCCGTCGGTCCGTCCTGCCCGCGCCGCACGGCGTGCGCCGACCGTGCCCCGGATCCGTGACCCGAGGAGGACGACGGCGACGACGCACAGGATGTTCCCCGCCGCGGCGGCGAGGCCGGCGACGACCGGGTCGATCCCGGCGAGGATGCCGAGCACCGCCGCGCCCTCGCCCTCCACATAGGGGACGGCGGCGGCGCCGGCGACGATCAGCGGCTGGACGAGGTCGGGAACCTGGTCGATGAGATCCTGCAGCCAGGGGTACGGGTGGTCCATGTCGGCTCTTCTCCGGTGGCGGGCGTCGCGCTGGTCGGACGCCCTGAGCGGGTGAGGACCGCAGTCCAGACCGTGTTCCCACCACAGGGTCAAGTGCCGTCCGCGCCGGTCCCGCACCGCGCGCCCGCCCGTTGACCCTGTTCCGGGAACACGGTCTTGAATGGGTCCGGCATCGCGGACGGGACGCTCCCGCCGTGGCCGGACGAGGGAGCGACGATGGCGTGGAGCACGCGCGAGGTGGCCGAGCTCGCGGGCACGACCGTGAACACGGTCCGGCACTACCACCGCTCCGGCCTGCTCGACGAGCCAGAGCGGAGGTCCAACGGGTACAAGCAGTACGGCGCGCGGCACCTCGTGCGGCTCCTGCAGATCCGGCGCCTGCGCGACCTCGGCGTCCCCCTGACGCAGATCGAGGCGGTCGGCTCCGCCGGCGGCAGCCCCGCGCAGGCGCTGCTCGCGATCGACGCCGGTCTGGCCGAGAGCATCGAGCGGCTGCAGCGGGCGCGCGCCGAGATCCGCGCGATCCTCGAGGGCTCGACCACGACCGACGTCCCCGCCGGCTTCGAGGACGTCGCCGGGCGGCTCACCGGCACGGAACGGTCCCTGATGCTCGTCTACGAGCAGCTCTACGACGAGTCGGCGATGGCCGACCTCAAGCAGATGGTCGAGTCCGAGCCCGGCGACGGTGTGGGCGCCGAGCTCGACACGCTGCCGCCCGACGCGGACGACGCCACGCGCCAGCGGATCGCCGAGGCCCTCGCCCCGGAGATCGCCCGCAACCTCACCGACTACCCGTGGCTGATGCACCCCGACGAGCACCTGTCGAAGGGGCCGCGCGTCACGCAGGAGACGTTCCTCGAGACCGTCACCGAGCTCTACAACGGCGCGCAGCTCGACGTGATCGCGCGTGCGAGCGTGCTGGCCGCGGAGCTGGCGGGCGTGCGACCGGGCGACCGGGCGGCGACGAGCGCGGACGGCGGCGGCGCCGACTGAGGCGGCCGGCGCACCCGAGGCGTGGATGTGGTGCTCATGCCTCGCGCGCCGTGCCCCCGGCCGTCCGCGCGAAACGCTCCGCGAGCTGCCCGAACGCCTCCGTGAGCGCGGGCGGACCGACCACGTCGACGTCCGCGTCGAACCGCGCCAGCGACGCCGCGAGCCCGACCCACGACCACGCGCCGAGCACCACTCGGCAGCGACCCGGGCCGAGTTCCTGCACGACGCCGTCGGCGGCGTAGGGCGCGACCTCCGTGGCGGGCGCGTGCACGACGACCTCGCCCCGGCACGGCCACCCCGCACCCGTGCCGCTCGCCGCCGCACCGCCTCGTCCGGCAGCGCCCTCCGCCCCGTGGCCCGCGGCACCCGCGTCCCCGGCGGCACCGCCCCGTCGCCCGACCGCCGGGCCGGGGTCCGGCAGCCCGCGGAACCGGTGGGCGAGGAACCGGTCGAGGTCCCCACCGGGCACCTCGCGTGGCGTGAACCGCGCACCGCCCGGGCCGCGCGGGGTCAGGCGGTCGACGCGGAACGTCCGCCAGTCGTCCCGGTCGAGGTCCCACGCGACGAGGTACCAGCGGCCCGCCCGCGCGACGAGGTGGTGCGGCTCGACCCGGCGGGGCGGGCCGGGCTCGGCGTCGGCGGGCGCACCGGGCGCGCGGTGGTCGAGGCGCAGGACCTCGCGCGCGCCGATCGCGGCGCTGACGGCGGAGAGGACGGCCGGGTCGACCGGCTCGACGTGGACGGGTGCCGACGCGTGCACGTGCAGCGCGTCCACCCGGTGCCGCAGCCGCACGGGCAGCAGCTGCCGGACGGTCCGCAGCGCGCGGCCCGCCGCCTCCTCGACGCCCGCACCGGACGCCGCAGCGGTCTGCAGCGCGACGGCGAGCGCGACGGCCTGCTCGTCGTCGAACAGCAGCGGCGGCAGCGACGCCCCGGCGTCGAGCCGGTAGCCGCCCTCGCGGCCCCGCGTGCTCGTGATCGGGTAGCCGAGCTCCCGCAGCCGGTCGACGTCGCGCCGCACCGTCCGGTCGGTGACGTCGAGGCGGTCCGCGAGGGTCGCCGCGGGCCAGTCGCGGCGGGTCTGCAGCAGCGACAGGAGCGAGAGCAGGCGCGAGGACGTCGTGGGCACGGGACCCAGTCTGCCGCGCTATCCGGACTGATCCTGTCCGGAAGCCTTGCGATCGTGTGCCTGCGCCGCCCGCACCGGGTGCCGCACCACGACCGCACCACCAGGAGCCGGAATGTCGATCACCACCACGACCCACATCAACCTGCGCGGCGACGCCCGCGCCGCGCTCGAGCTCTACCGCGACGTCTTCGGCGGCGAGCTCACCGTCGTCACCTACGGCGACGCGCACGCCGCCCAGGACCCCGCCGAGGCCGACCAGGTCATGTGGGGCCAGGTCGTCTCGCCCGGCGGCTTCCACGTCATGGCCTACGACGTCCCGTCCGCGCGGCCGTGGTCGCCGGGGGAGGACCCCTTCTTCGTCGCGGTGCGTGGCGCGTCCGCCGACGAGATCAGCGGACTGTGGGACCGGCTCAGCGCGCGCTCCACGGTGGTCGTGCCGCTCGCCCCGGCCGGCTGGGCACCGCTCTACGGGATGCTGCGCGACCCGTTCGGGGTGGTCTGGGTGCTCGACGTCGCGGTCGCGTACGACGCGTCCTGACGTGCGCGGCCCCGTCACCCGGAAGGCCCGTCCCGGACGGGTGACGGGGCGCCGCCGTGACGGTCGGCCGCGCCCACGGGGTCCCGACGGCGCCGGCAACCGTCCCCGTCACGGTGTCGTCGGCGCCGTCAGCATCGAGCGCGCAGCGTCGTGACGCCCGGACCGGTGAGCTCGTCGCAGTACGCCGAGCGGCCGGTCATCGCCATGACGAGCGCGAGCGTCGTCCCCGTGACCTCCGGCCCCGCGCCCGCCGTGAAGCCACCGTCCGTGGCGACGAGCCGCAGCCCGCGCACGCGGCGCCGCGCGACCACGACCTGGTCGGTACCCGCGTAGTACCGCGCCACGGCGTCGAGGACCTCCGTGGGGTACGCCCGCGCGATCCCGAGGGGACGCCGGATGTCCTCGCCGTGGACGACCGCCTCGCCCAGGATCGCGAGCCGGGGGAGCGGCGGCGTCGTCTGGCTCGTGACGACGCGCTCGAACCGCGCGAACGTCTCCGCGGGCGAGTCCCCGAGCTGCTCGCCGAGGCGCATCGCGACCTGCGCGTCGAAGTCGAAGCGGCAGCGGACCACCCCGGCGAACCACCGGAGGCCCGTCAGGCTCGCGGCGGCCGTCAGGTGCGCGAGCACCTCGCGCACGTTCAGCCCCGCGCACAGCGACGGGGTCGCCCAGCGGGCGTCGTCGAGGTCGCGCAGGTCGTCGGCGAGGGCGGCGCGCTCGGCGTGGATGAGGTCCCAGGTGGGGGAGGTCGTCGTGGTCACGCTGCAGCAGACCACGGGCGGCGTCGAAACTCGTCGGTCGGGCGGTTGTTAGCCTCGCCCGGTGACCCGAGCCCGGCGCGCGCGATGAGCGACGTCCTCGACGACCTCCTGCGGTACCCCGACCTGGAGGCGCCGAACCTGCACGCGGTCGACGCGACCGACCGGCTCGTGCTCGACGAGGCGGCGCCGGTCCTCGCGGCGCTCGCGGACGCGGCTGACGGCAGCGTCGTCGTGATCGGGGACCGCTACGGAGCGCTGACCCTCGGCGCGGTAGCGCGGCACGGGGTCACGAGCATCCGCACGCACCAGGACCGGCTCACGGGCGAGCGAGCCCTCCACGCCAACGCCGAGCGGCTGGGTCTCGGCGGGTTCACGACCCACGAGCTCGGCCCGGCGCTGGTCGCGGGCGCCCGGCTCGTGCTGCTCCAGCTCCCGCGCTCGCTCGACGCGCTCGACGAGGTCGCCGCGCTCGTCGCCGAGCACGCCGACCCGGCGGTCGTCGTCGTCGCGGGCGGTCGCCTCAAGCACATGACGACCGCGATGAACGACGTGCTCGGGCGGCACCTGGTCACCGTCGAGGCGCGGCTCGCGCGGCAGAAGTCGCGCGTCCTCGTCGCCTCGCGACCGCGTCCGGCGGGCGAGCGCCCGCACCGCCGCTGGCCCGAGCGCACCGAGCACCCCGACCTCGGGATCACGGTGTGCGCGCACGGCGGTGCCTTCGCGGGCACGAGCGTCGACATCGGGACCCGCGCGCTGCTCGCGCACCTCGACGAGGTGCCGGTCGCGACCGGCGCCGCGGTCGACCTCGGGTGCGGCACCGGCGTGCTCGCCGTGGCGCTGGCCCGGCTCCGCACGGGAGCGAACATCACGGCGACCGACGAGTCCGCGGCGGCCGTGGCGTCGGCGCGTGCGACCGTCGAGGCCAACGGGGTCGCGGACCGGGTCACCGTGGTGCGCGCCGACGCCGCCGGCGCGCTGCCCGACGCGTCCGTCGACCTCGTGCTGCTCAACCCGCCGTTCCACGTGGGCGCCGCGGTGCACGACGGCGTCGCCCGGGCCCTGTTCGCCGACGCCGCGCGGGTGCTGCGGCCGGGCGGCGAGCTGTGGGCGGTGTGGAACTCGCACCTGCGCTACCGCTCGGCGCTCGAGAACGTCGTCGGCCCGACGCGCCAGGTCGCACGCGACCCGAAGTTCACCGTGACCGTCTCGACCCGACGGGACGCGCACGTACCCCAGACCGGCCGGACCCGACCCGGTGCGGCCACCGCCCCCGCGGAGGCGAGCCCATGAGCACCACGGACGGCGCCGCGTCGGGCGGCGTGCCCCTCACCCCGAGGATCGGACGCCCCGCGCTGGGCGCCCTCGCGCACGTCGGCGTCACGACTCTCGAGGACGTCAGCCGGCTCAGCGAGGCGGAGCTCCTGGCGCTGCACGGCGTGGGCCCCAAGGCGGCGCGGCTGCTGCGCGAGGCGCTCGCAGCCGAGGGGCTGTCGCTGCGCGACGGCTGAGCCGGGCACGCCGAACCCGCCCGGGCCCGGCGCAGCCCACCGCGAACCTCCGGGAGCCGACGCAGCGCACCCGAACCCGCCGGGCTCGGCGCGGCGCACCCGAACCCGCCGGGCTCGACGCAGCGCACCCGAACCCGCCGGGCTCGGCGCGGCGCACCCGAACCCGCCGGCCCCGGCGCGGGGGATCCCGACCGTCCGCCGCACCGCCCGCGCCGCTCAGCCGTGCTGCGGCGGGTCCTCGCCGACGAGCCCGTCGACCGCCTCGCGCAGCAGGTCCGCGTGCCCGGTGTGCCGGGCGTACTCGTCGTGCAGGTCGACGAGCACACGGCGCAGGTTCGGGCCGTCGCCGTCCCACATCGGCGAGCGGGTGTGCTGGCCGAGCCCGCCGTCCGCGAGGGTCGCCGCCCACGCCGCACGGGACCGGGCGACCGCGCCGCGCCACAGCGCGTACAGCGCCTCCGGGGAGTCGTCCGCCGCGGAGGTCCAGGCCCACTCCGGGTCGTCGGGGTCGGCGGTGTCCCACGGCGGTCCGAGGCGCTGCACGCCCTGGCCGTGCGGGCTGGGTCGGCCCGTCACGTCGAGCACCGTGTACTTGTCCTCGACCAGGGCGAGGTGCTTGAGCAGCCCGCCGAGGGTCATCGTCGAGGGCGGCTGGCGGCGGTTCAGCGCCTCGGCGTCGAGCCCGCCGGTCTTCCACGCGAACGTCGCGCGGGAGCGGTCGAGGGCGAACAGCAGCATCTCGACCTCGCCGGCCGTCATCGACGGCTCCTCGACGTGCAGCAGGTCGTCGGTGTCGGTCACGGGCGTCTCCTCGGTGAGCGGTGCGCGGTGAGCGGTGGGCGCTTTGGACATCGTGCGGTGAGGCCGCTGCCGGTGCCACGGGAGCGACGCTAGGGTCGGTTCCGGACGATCGGCTTCCGGATCGGAGAGCAGTTCCATGACGGCCGACGACAGCCCCACGGCACGCGCGCTGCTCACTCTCGAGCTGCTGCAGGACGCTCCCGGGCTGACCGCCGACGGCCTCGCGGCCCGGCTCGGCGTGAGCGAGCGCGCCGCCCGCCGCTACGTCGCGATCCTGCGTGAGGCCGGCATCCCCGTCGAGTCGGTCCGCGGCCCCTACGGCGGCTACCGCGTCGGCCGGGGGCTGCGCGCCGCGCCGCTGCGGTTCACGGACGCCGAGGCGCTCGCCCTCGTCATGGCGGTGCTCGACGGCCACCACGACGCCGACGACCCGGCCGACCCCGTGGGCCGGGCGCTCGACCGGATCCTGCGCGCCCTGCCCGGACCCGTCGCCGCGCAGGCCACGGCCGTGCGCCGGACCGCCGCGGCCGCGCCCGACCGCGCCGCCGCCCGCCCCGACCCGGCGACGGCGAGCGCCCTCGTGCACGCGTGCGCCGACCGCCGGCCCGTCCGGGTCGGCTACCGGTCCGAGGCCGGGAACGCGTGGGACACCGAGGTGGACCCGTGGGCCGTCGTGGTCCGGCACGGCCGCTGGTACCTCGTGTGCCGGGCGCACCGGGCCGACGCCGTCCGCGCGTACCGGGTCGACCGGGTCGGGGCGGTCGAGGTGCTGCCCGGGACGTTCACGCCGCCCGACGACCTCGATCCCGTCGGGCTGCTCGACGAGCACCTCGCGACGGGCTGGGAGTACGCGGCCGAGGTCGTCATCGAGGAGCCCGTCGACCGCGTGCGGCGCCGGCTGCCGCGCGCGCTGGGCCGCCTCGAGGCGGTGGACGACGCGGTGACGCGCCTGACGGGGACCACGAGCAACCCGTACTGGTACGCCGAGCAGCTCGCGGTCCTGCCGGTGCCGATCCGGGTGCTGGGCGGGCCCGAGCTGCGCGCGACCGTCGGGGCGCTCGGCCGGCGGCTGAGCGCAGCGGTCGTCGTCGACGAGCCTGCCGCAGGGGCCGACGACGCCGCGGCGGGCCGCCACGGTGCCGGAGCGCCCCCGCCCGTCGTGGCCCGCGAGAGCGGACCGCCGCCCGGTACGCACGACGACGCCGGCCCCGGGACCGTCGCGGACGACGACCCCGGGACCGGCGCAGCGGTGTGAGCGACGCCCCTCAGGTCACGGCGACCTGGAACCAGCCGCCGGCCCAGCCGCCGCTGCCGTCCCACCACGTGCTCCACACGCGGGAGTCGGTGCCGACGGTGAACACGTCGAGGTGCTCGGCGATGCGCGAGATCGCCGCGACCTGCCCGCCGGGCTTCCCGACGCCACCGGCGACGTTGAACCAGCCCGCCCAGCCTGTCGCGTTGTTCCACCACGTGCTGTACACGCGGTTGTCCGTGCCGATCACGAACAGGTCGAGCTGGTCGGAGTACCGCGCGATCGCCGTGACGGGCGACCCCGCCGAGGCGACCCCGCCGGACACCTGGAACCAGGAGCCCCAGCCGGACCGCGCGTTCCACCAGGTCGAGACGATCGCGCCGTTCGACGCGGTCGTGAACAGGTCGAGCTGGTCGGGGTGCCGAGCGACGACGGTGACCGTGGAGTCGGGCCGGGCGACCTGCCCGCCGACCTGGAACCAGCCGGCCCAGCCGACGCGCTCGTCCCACCACGTGCTCCACACGCGGTTGTCCGTGCCGACGGTGAACACGTCGAGGTGGAACGGGTACCGCGCGACCGCGGTGACCGTGGCACCGGCCGCCGCGACGCCGCCCCCGAGCTGGAACCAGTCGGCGGCCCATCCGGTGCGGGCGTCCCACCACGTCGACATGACGCGACCGTCCGACGCGGTGGTGAACAGGTCGAGGTGGTCGGTGTACCGGCTCACGACGTTCACCGTCGACCCGGCCCGGGCCACGAGCGACCCGATCCGGAACCAGCCGGACCAGCCCGTCGACTGGTCCCACCACGCGCTCCACACCCGGTTGTCGGTGCCGACGACGAACAGGTCGAGGTGCCCGGCGTACCGCGCGATCGACGTGACGGGCGACCCGGCGCCGCCCGGCGAGGCGAACCCGCCGGACACGTGGAACCACCCCGCCCAGCCGACCGACTGGTCCCACCAGTCGCTCATCGTGCGGCCGTCCGATGCGACCGCGAACACGTCGAGGTGCTCGGGGTAGCGGGCGACGACCGAGATCGGCGTGCGCGCACGCGCGTCGAGCACCGACAGCGGCCAGAGCCGGTTCCAGATGACCTGGCGGCAGACCCGGCAGAACGGCACGCTCAGGTTCCGCATCTTGCAGTCGAACTCCGGCCGGTACGCGCCGCAGTGGTAGTAGTGCGCGCCCTCGAACGCGCCCACGGTGCCGGCGGGGACGGTGCTCGGCCGGGAGTCGACGGTCGAGCAGTCCGGGTTGGACATCGTCGGGATCGCCGTCCCCGCGGCGACCGCCCACGCCCACTTGAGCGTGGCGCGCGTGTTGCGGATCGTCACGTTCGGCTCGGACGGCTCGGTCGCCGGGTGGTGGTCGTGCCCCGTCTCGTTGCCGCCCGCGTAGTACGGGTACTCGTCGGCGAGCCCGAACGCCGTGTGCCCCATCTCGTGGATCGCGATCTCGGTCGCGCCGCCCGCGAGCGAGTACGTCCCGACCGAGCCGCCGGCCCCGCCGTAGACGGTCGAGTTCACGACGACGAGCACCGTCGTGAACTCGGGGACCTGCGCGGCGGCGACGGTGAGCGCGGTGGCGCTGTTGACGAGCAGCAGGCGCCGGATCCCGTTCCCGCCGAACGTCGCGTCGAAGTACGTCCGGACGACGGCGCCGGTCCCGCCCGCGGACGCCGGGTCGTCGGCCCCCGAGTCGGTGGAGGCGACGTTGACCCGGAAGACGTTGATCGCCGGACGCAGCTCGTCGAAGGGGGGCGTGCCCGTGAACGCCGTCACGAACGCGGCCGCCGCGGTGTTGAACGCCGCCTGCTCGCCGGCCGTGAAGCCCTCGGCGAGGAGCACGACGTTGAAGGCCCGGCCGCGGGGCTGGTTGCCGAAGATCTGGGTGACACCCTGGACGGTGCCGTCGGAGGTCGTCATGGTCGCCGCCCCCTCAACCCAGCTCGACGGGGAAGGTGGCGAGCTCGGTCGCGCTCGCCCGGGGGGACCGGGACGGCGCGGGTGCGGCGCCCTCGTCCCCCGCGGCCAGGTCGGTTGCCGCCGGGGGCACCCGCAGGACCGAGACCTGCGCCGCACGGTCGGCGGCGGGCAGCACGACGGTGAACGCGCCGCGCGGACGCTCCACCTCGGTGCGCGTGATGGGCTCGCCGTGCTCCTCGGGGAACACCTCGAGGCTCCGGCCGAGCTCGCCGCGGACCGCCACGGCCGCGAGCGCCGCACCGTCGGTGTCGCGCACCTCGACGTAGTGGCCGGGCGCCAGCGCCGGCTCCTGGTGCAGGTCGAAGCCGGTGACGGCGACGTCGACGCGCTGCTGGGACACGAGGCGCACGTCGTCGCCGTCGTACTCGAAGATGAAGCGGACCGCGCCCCCGGGTGGGGGCACGGCCTCGTCGGACTCGCTCATGGGGTGTTCCTCGTCTCTGAGGTCCTGCGGAGGGTTCCCGCCTCGGGCAGGGGCGGGCGGTCACGCGGGAGGACCGGGCAGGCGAGCGGGAGATACGCGGCGCGGACGCACGGACGCGGGCGGTGCCCGAAGGTGCGGCGGATCGCAGGCGAGGGCGGGGCGCAGGCGTTGGGCGGGTCGCAGGCGTGGGCGGGTCGACCACCGGCGTCGTCGTGCCGCGGGTGCCGCGGGTGCCGCGGGCGCGGTCGGTCAGACCGCCGTGGCCGCGGCGACGACCCCCGCGAGCCACGTCCGCCAGGCCGGCCGGACGAGCGCCGCGAGCGCGGCGTAGCCCTCGGCGCCGGGATGCGCGGCGTCACCCACGCGCACCTCCCGCATCCACGGCTCGTTGCCGCGGAGCCCGCCGAGCACCTCCACGAACGTGACCCCGTGCGCCGCGGCCTCGGCGCGCAGCCGGGCGTCGACCTCGGTGATCCGTGCGTTCACGCGCTCGTCCGCGATCGGCGGCGGCCCGACGACGAGCACGTCCAGCCCGGCCGACGCGGCCCCGGTCAGCAGCGTCCGCAGGTTCGCCACCGTGTCGTCGAGCGCGACCCGGGGCCGGCCGTCGTCGCCGTCCGTCGCGTCGTTGACCCCGAACGACACCACGAGCCCCGTGCGCCCGGCGCGGGGGAGCCGCGCGGTCGTCTCGTGCCGCCACTGGGCCAGCACGTCGGCGGAGGTGTTGCGGCGCACCCCGAGCGGGTACGCGGTGAGGTCGGTCCCGCCGGCGCGGGCGTCGGCGACGAGGCGCGTCGTCCAGCCGAGGCCGGTCGGGTCGCCCACACCGGCGACGAACGAGTCGCCGAGGAAGAGCACGGTCGCCGGCCCCGGGGCGATCGGCGCCGCGGCGCTCCCGCGCGCGTCGCCCGGAGAGGTCGCCCCGCTCACGCCGGCAGCGCCCGGGCCGTCGCGGCGAGCCGCACGCCGAACGCGACGAGCACGGCACCGGTCACCCGGTCCGTCACGCGCCCGACGGCGTCGCCGGACAACCACCGGGAGGCGAACCCGGTCGCGAGGACGATCGCGGTGAACCACGCCATGCCGAGCAGGTTGTGGACGGCCGCGAGCAGCACGCCCATGAGCAGCGGCGAGACCCCGTCGGGCACGAACTGCGGGATCGTCGCGAGGTAGAAGACGCCGACCTTGGGGTTGAGCAGGTTCGTGCCGAGCCCCATCAGGAACGCCCGCCGGACCGACCCGCGCGGCACGGGAGGGGTCCCGGTGCCGCCAGGCTCGGCGGCGGCGACGGCCGGACGTCGGCGCAGGCTCGACCACAGCAGCTGCGCCCCGAGCACCACCATGTACGCCGCTCCGGCGAGCGTCAGCACCGTGTAGGCCGTGCGCGACGCCGCGAGCAGGGCCGACGCCCCGACGGCCGCCGCGACGCCCCACGCGAAGCACCCGGCGTTGATCCCGGAGCCAGCGGCGAACGCGTGCGCCCGGCCGCGGCTGATCGCGGAGCGGAGCACGAGCGCCGTGTCGAGCCCAGGAACGATCGTCAGGAGGCCCGCCACCAGGGCGAACGAGAGCACGGCCTGCGTCACGGTCATGCGCGGCAGGGTAGCGAGGGTGGTGTCGCGCGCACCGCTCGAATTACCCGCGTGGGCACGGGAGCCTCCGGCAGGATCGTCGGTTGCCGGCCCTCGACGCGCCCAGGACAGGCACGCGCACGCGCGGCTCGCGGAGGCGGGCACGATCGGCGCCACGGGATCGTTGTCCCCGTGACGGCAGGCGGAGCGGCCGCCCACCCGAGCGAGGAGCCCACGATGAAGTGCCCGATCGACGGTGCCGACCTGGTGATGTCCGAGCGGCAGGGGGTCGAGATCGACTACTGCCCGCAGTGCCGTGGGGTGTGGCTCGACCGCGGTGAGCTGGACAAGATCCTCGACCGCGCGGCCGAGCTCGCGACCCCGTCGGCGGCGTCGTCCGCACCGCCCGCGCAGCCGTACCCGACGGCCCCCTACCCGGTCGACCCGTACCCCTCCGGCGGGTACGCGCGGCCCTCGGGCGAGGGTTACCGGGACGACCGGGACGACCGGTACCGCGACGACCGGCAGCGGGGCGATCACGACCCGCGCCGCGACCCCAGGAACCAGCCGTACCGCAAGAAGAAGAAGGAGTCCTGGCTCGGGGACATCCTCGACTTCGGCTGACGGTCGCCCGGCGAGCGGGTCACCCTCGGGGTCGGGCTGCGGTCCGCCGCCGGTTCCGGTGGCGATGCGCGGCCGGTTCAGGCCGAGGTGCTCAGGGCGGACGGGCTCGGCGTCGACGGGCTCGGGGCCGACGGGCCCGGTGCCGAGGGGCTCGTCGGCGACGGACGCGCAGCGATGTCCCGCACGATCAGTTCGATCGTCGCCTCGTCCCGCAGGATCCGCTGGTGGCCGAGCCCGTCGGTCGCGACGAGCGTCGCGGTCGGCCAGGACTCGGCGACGCGGTGGCCGACCGCGAACGGGGTCTCCTTGTCGTGCCGGTCGTGCACGACGAGGGTCTGGGGGAGCTGCCCGTCGGCGCCGAGCGGTGCGAGGTCGAAGTCGCTGAGCGCGTGCCCGACGAAGTCCTCGAGCGCGGTGCGCAGCAGGTGCTGCACGCGGGCGGGGAGCCGGAGCGTGCGGTCGAAGTCGACGAGGATCTCGGCGAAGTCGTGGTTGGGCGCGATCAGCACGAGCCGCTCGGTGCGCAGCGGCCCCGCGCTCAGCACCTTCGAGGCGGCGGTCGTGCCCATCGAGTGCGCGACGATCGCCGCCGAGTCACCGAAGTGCGCGCCGACGACCTCGAGCGCCTCCATGACCTCGACGAGCGTCCCGCGCCCGGGGCCGAGCACGCTCGGGTCGGAGTCGCCGTGGCCCGGTGCGTCGAACGCGACGACCCGGTAGCCGGCGTCGACGAGCGGCGCGACGAACGCCCCGAGCTGCCCGCGCCAGCCGCCCCACCCGTGCACCAGGTAGACGACCGGGCCGGAGCCCCACGACTCGGCGACGACCCGGCCGCCGCGCGGCGCGGTCAGCTCGACGACCTCGCCGGCGTGCGGCCGGAAGTCCTTGCGGCGCCCGGTGCCGCCGGGGAGCGTGCACCAGAGCGCGAACGCCTCGGCACCGGCACGGCGGGGCGCGACCGTGCCGAGCACGCGCAGCCGGCCGCGGACGTAGGCGAGCCGGGCGCGGGCGGCGAGCCGGCGGCGGGTGGCGCGGGTGGTGCCGACGGTGGGCGCGGGGCTGGGGGTGGTGGTCGGGGTGGACGTGTCGACGGCGCTCATGCGGCGGCCTGCTCTCGGGTGGGGACGGTGCGGGAGGTCATGCGGAGGCCGTGACCGCGGGAGCTGTGCCCGCGGGAGCCGCGACGGCGGCTGCATCCCCGTCGCGGCCCTCGGGCGACGAGGCCGCGGTGCCGGGGGCCGGCTCCGCGCGCGCGGCGTCGAGCAGGCGGTCGATCGCGGTGCGGGCGTGGCGCTCGGCGGCGGGGTCGGAGAGCAGCCGGTAGCCGTGGTACATCGCGAGCATCACGCCGTGCAGGTCGGTCGCGAACTGCTCGGTGTCGGTGTCGGGGCGCAGCTGCCCCTCGGTGACCCCGCCCGCGACCATGCGCGCGATGCTGTACGCGAGCTGCTGGTGCTGCTCGCGGAGCCGGTCGCGCACGGGGCCGTCCTGCTCGTCGAGCTCGGTGCTGGCCTTGACGAACAGGCAGCCGCCGGGCTGACGCTCGAGGCCGCACCGGATCCACAGCTCGGCGAGCGCGCGGACCCGCTGGACGCCGCGGGGCGCCGACAGCGCGGGGACGATGACCGTCGTCGCGAACTCCTCGGCGGCCGCGTCGAGCACCGCGAGCTGCAGCGCCTGCTTCGAGCCGAAGTGCGCGTACATCCCGCTCTTCGACATCCCGACCTCGTCGGCCAGCCCGCCGATGGTGAGCCCGCCGAGCCCGACGCGGCACGCGAGCTCGACGCCACGGGTGAGCACGGCGTCCCGGGTGCGGCGTCCCTTGGGCAGGGCGGTCGTCGTCATCCCGCGAAAATAGCACGATCGTCCGAAAATAACAGCACGGTCGTGCGGAAATGCGGCCGGTGCTCGGCTCACCCGCGCCGTGGGATCCGCTCGTCGCGCGGCCGCTCCACCGTGGGGAGCGCCGCGACGTGCCGGAACCAGCACCCCAGGAGGCCCGGATGGGTACACACGTGAACGTCGACAACTTCGTGCGCGCCGAGACCGCGCGGATGCTGACCGACCTGCAACGGGGCGCCGGCGGCGTCAACACGTTCCGCCACGACCGTGAGCCGGCACCGATCGACGACCAGCCGGTGATCCGGCTCAACCGGGACACCCTCTACAGCTTCGCGGTCGTGGACCTCGCCGCCGGCGGGACCGTGACGATCCCCGAGCACGGGGGACGGTACGTCTCCGTCATGGTGGTCAGCGAGGACCACGTCGTCGCCGAGATCTTCCACGGCGCAGGCACGTTCGACCTCCGCCCGGAGGCGGTCGGCTCCCGGTACGCCCTCGTGGCGGTCCGCACGCTCGTCGACCCGGACGACCCCGCGGACGTCGCCACGACGGCCGCGCTCCAGGACCGCTACGCCCTCGAGTGCGGCTCGGCCGCGCCCTACCGGAGCCTCGAGTGGGACGTCCCCACCCTGGACGAGACCCGTGCGGCGCTGCTGCAGCTGGCGAGGGGCCTGACCGCCTTCGACCGGATGTTCGGTCGCCCCGACCAGGTCGACCCGGTCCGGCACCTCATCGGCACGGCGGCCGGGTGGGGCGGCCTGCCCAGCACCGAGGCCACGTACGTCGCCGTCGACCCGCGGCTGCCGCCCGGTGACTACGAGATGCGCTTCGTCGACGTGCCGGTCGACGCGTTCTGGTCCGTCTCGGTCTACGACGGGCGCGGGTTCTTCGAGCGCAACCGTCTCGGCCGGTACACGGTCAACAGCGTCACGGGGGCGCGCGATGCGGACGGCGGCGTGACCGTGCGGTTCGTGCGCGACGACGGCACCGACCTGCCGAACGCCATCCCGACCCCGAAGGACTGGAACCTGCTGGTCCGGCTCTACCGACCGCGATCGGCCGTGCTCGACGGCACCTGGACGGTGCCCGAGCTCGTGGCGATGGCCGTGTCCTAGGTGGACGTTCCCAGGACGGCGAACAGCGAGTGGATGTTGCCCTCGGGGTCCGCGAAGAACCCCGTGTAGTGCCCCCACGCCGTCTCGACCGGCTGCGCGACCGGCTCGGCGCCGTGGGTCGAGAGCCACGCGAACCTCTCGTCGACCTCGCCGCGGTCGGCGCACTCGAAGTTCAGCTCGAACGCCTGACCGGACGTCCGGGCGCGGTACGCGGGGTGGTCGTGCGTGTTCGCGAGCATGCCGGCGCGCGAGAAGACCGCGAACCGGACGCCCTCGCCGCCGAACGCGACGTACCGCTCCTCCTCGACCTCGATCGTGAGTCCGAGCGCGTCGCGGTAGAAGGCGCTGAGGCGGGCGACGTCGTCCGCGAGCACGGTGATGCCCTCGAGCCTGGGGGTGGCCATGCGCCCAGTGTGGCGGCAGCGGCACCTCGGCCCGCACGCGTCACGCGCACCGCGGCGCGCACCGCTGCAGAGCGCGGCCGCGCGGCAGGCTCGTCGGGTGGCCCGCGACCTCCGCATCCCGCCTCGCTCAGACCTGCGCGGGCACGGCCTGCGTGTGGTCCGCCCCCGGTCGCACACCGCCGAGCAGCCCTCGCCGGCGTGCCACGACCTCGAACAGCAGCGTCGTCAGCGGCGGGACGCTCGCCGCGAGCGCGAGCAGCGTCACGAGCCACGACCAGCGCAGCACCCGGGCGGCGACGAGCGTCGTGACGCAGTAGACGAGGAACGCGGCGCCGTGCAGCCGCCCGAACAGCCACACGCCGGCCTCGGTCGTCTCGGTGACGTACTTGAGGAACATCCCGACGAGGAGGCCGGTCCAGGTCACCGCCTCGACGACGGCGACGGTGGTGAAGGCGCGGCGGGCGAGGAGGGTGCGGTCGCGTGCGGTCACGGGTCCATCCGATCACGTCCGCGGACGCGGTCGGGACACCACCACCGTGCGTCGCGTCGCACCGGGACCGGCGACGGCGAGCTCCCGCCACTCTCAACCTATAAAGCACCCCGGGGCTTGTGGCAAGACCCCCGTCGGGGCGCAGAATCGCCGGCCCAGGCAGTCCCGACGCAGATGGGCGGACCCCGTGCACCCCGTGACGACCAGCGCGTTCGACCTCCCCCCGCGCCTCACCGCCAAGGCCGACCCGGCCCTGACCGCCGCCGACGAGCAGCACCTCGCGGCCGTCGCCGCAGCACTCGACGAGCAGCTCGCCGAGCTGTCGAGGCGGCTCGAGGCCGCGCGCCGTGCTCCCGGTGGCAGCGGCACGGCGGCGCTCGAGCGCGACCAGGAGATCCACCGCCTGACCGCGCGCCTGCGCCTGCTGCGGCGGTTCGGCCTCGACCTCTGCCTCGGGCGGATGGTGCCGGCCGACGGCTCGGAGCCGGTCTACGTCGGGCGCGCCGGGCTGACCGGCGCGGACGGGCGGCGGCTGCTCGTGGACTGGCGCTCCCCGGCGGCCGAGCCGTTCTTCGGTGCCTCGCACGGGGACCCGATGGGTCTGGCGAGCCGGCGCCGGTACCGCTGGGCGCGCGGGCGGGTCAGCGACTACTGGGACGAGGTCTTCAGCGTGGACGGCCTCGAGGGGCACGCCGCGCTCGACGACCAGTCGGCGTTCGTCGCGAGTCTCGGCGCGAGCCGCTCACCGCGGATGCGGGACGTGCTGGCGACGATCCAGGCCGACCAGGACGCGATCGTGCGGGCGGGCTCGCGGGGGGCGCTCGTGGTGGACGGCGGCCCGGGCACCGGCAAGACGGTCGTCGCGCTGCACCGGACGGCGTACCTGCTGTACTCCGACCCGCGCCTCGGGCACCGGCGCGGCGGCGTGCTGTTCGTCGGGCCGCACGAGCCGTACCTCGCGTACGTCGGCGACGTGCTGCCGAGCCTGGGGGAGGAGGGCGTGCAGACGTGCACGCTGCGCGACCTCGTGCCGGAGGGTGCCGCCGCCGGGCCCGAGCCGGACCCGGAGGTCGCGCGGCTGAAGTCGTCAGCCGGCATGGTCGGCGCGATCGACCGGGCGGTCGCGTTCTACGAGCGACCGCCGGCGGCGGGCACGACCGTCGAGACCGACTGGGCGGACGTGTGGCTCGGGCCCGACGACTGGGCCGAGGCGTTCGAGGCGGCGGAGCCCGGCACCCCGCACAACGAGGCCCGCGACGAGGTCTGGGACGCGCTGCTCGCGATCCTCGTCGACAAGCACCGCGACGAGGACGAGGACGTCGACGCGGGGCTCCTGCGCCGGGCGCTCGCGCGCGACCCGGACCTCGTGCGCGCGTTCGGACGGGCGTGGCCGCTGCTCGAGCCGACCGACGTCGTCGGCGACCTGTGGTCGGTGCCCGCGTACCTGCGCCTGTGCGCACCGTGGCTCGACGCGGGTGAGGTCGCGGCGCTCCAGCGCCCGGACGCCCAGGCGTGGACCGTCGCCGACCTGCCGCTGCTCGACGCCGCGCGCCGACGGCTCGGCGACCCGGAGTCGTCCCGTCGCCGCGCGCGCCACGAGGCGACCGTGGCCGCCGAGCGCGAGCGGATGGCCGACGTCGTCGCGCACCTCATCGAGACCGACGACTCGGAGCTGCACCTCATGTCGATGCTGCGCGGGCAGGACCTGCAGGACGCCCTCGTCGACCGGGAGCTCCCGCGGCGCACCGACCCGGACCTGCTCGCGGGGCCGTTCGCGCACGTCGTGGTCGACGAGGCGCAGGAGCTCACCGACGCCGAGTGGCAGATGCTGCTCGCCCGCTGCCCGTCGCGCAGCCTCACGATCGTCGGGGACCGCGCGCAGGCCCGGCACGGGTTCACCGAGCCGTGGCACGAGCGGCTCGCGCGCGTCGGGCTCACGCACGTCGAGGTCGCGTCGCTGACGATCGGCTACCGGACGCCCGAGGAGGTCATGGCCGCCGCGGAGCCCGTCATCCGCTCGGTGCTGCCGGACGCGAACGTCCCGACGGCGGTGCGGCGGTCCGGCGTCCCGGTGGTCCACGCGGACGTCTCCGAGCGCGACGCGGTCCTCGACGCCTGGCTCGCGGAGCACGACGAGGGCGTCGCGGTCGTCGTCGGCGACCCCGGCTTCCGTGCGCGTGACCGGGTGCGCTCGCTGAGCCCCGAGCTGACCAAGGGGCTCGAGTTCGACCTCGTCGTGCTCGTGGACCCCGAGGCGTGGGGCTCGGGCGGCGCGGGCATCGAGGGGACGGTCGACCGCTACGTCGCGATGACCCGCGCGACCCAGCGGCTCGTCGTGCTCACGAGCGGCTGAGGCGTCCGGGGCGCGGAGCGTGCGCACCCGGTCGCCGCCCGCTCATCCCGCCGCGAGCCGCGCGAGCATCCGGGCGAGCTCTCGGCCCTCCGCACCGAGAGGGCCGAAGAACCGCGCGTCGACCTCCTCGACGACCACGACGGCGCGGTTGGCGAGCTCGAGCCCGGCGGGCGTGACCCGCAGTGCTCGGGCACGTGCGTCGCGAGGGTGCGCGTGGCGTTCGACGAGCCCCTTGCCCTCGAGGGTCCGGAGCACCTGGGACGTCATCATGGGGTCGGTGCCGGCGTGCGCGGCGAGCTGCCGTTGCATGACGGGTTCCTCGCCGTGGAGCCAGGCGAGCGACGCGAGCAGCACGAACTGCACGTGCGTGAGGTCGAACGGGCGCAGCGCGGACCGCTGGGCCGCCTGCCAGGCGTTCGTGACCCGCCAGAGCAGCAGGCCGGGGCTCTCGTCGGCGTCCGCGTGGCCGGTGCGGAGGGCCCTGCGCCGGGCGCCGGCGTCGCTCGTGCTCAGCGCGCCACCGCCGCCGTGTCCCGGGTCCGTGCGGCGGCGAGGAGCTCGTCCATCGCCGCGGGGAAGTCGCTGCTGATCTGCGGCCCGAGCTCGGGGCCAACGGCGTCCGCCGAGGGGCCGTCGATCGTGAGCCGGTGCGTGACGCGGGTCCGGCCGTCGGGCTGGGGCTCCAGCGTGTGGCGGAACTCGAGCACGAGGTCGCCGAAGCTCGTGGCGTCGGCGTACACGTGCTCGGGCTCGAGCGCGGTGATGACGGAGCGCATCGTGTCCTGGCCCTGCGGGGTGACGGAGAGCTCGGTGCCGACCGCGAACGGCCCGTGCAGCTCGAAGCGGTCGCTGCCGGGTCCCAGGGGGATGCCGCTGTGCAGGTCGCGCAGCGCGGCCCACACGCCTGCGGGGGAGATGTCCGTCGTGGTGCTGTGCTCGGTGGTCCACATGGCGTCGTCCTCTCGATTTGGTATGCGCGCTTAGTTTATGCCGCAGGGCCGGCCCGTGGCAAGACGGCGACAGCGCCTCCCGCTGCGGCTCGAGTCGTACATCGAGGACGCGGAGCGCGACGGCGACACCGAGCTCGCCGAGTTCTTCCACCGCGCGCAGGCCGAGAGCCGCCAGGGCGCCGAGCAGGGCAAGCAGCTCCCGGCCAGCCGCCTGGCGCGCTGACCGGGTCGCACCGCACCGGCGCGATGGGTCCTCTTCACGCGCCGCGGGACTCGACGCGTCCGCCCACCGGCGGGGGCACCTGCCGCCGAGCCACGGCGTCGAGCAGCATCCGCGCCGCCGTCCCGGCGGTGCCGTCGTCCGTCGCCACCGCTTCGATGCGTGCGCGCAGCCCGTCGTCCCACATGGACACCGCGAGACGAGCCGTCGGTCGCAGCAGCCGTCGCTGGGGCCAGGCGGCGCGGTGCACGACGACGTCCTGGAGCCGGCGCACGGTGCGCGGGTCGCGGTCGGAGAACCGCACGAACGCCTCCATGACCTCGGCCTTGAGGTAGCCGGAGCCGGTGCACCACGGGTCCGCCTCGAGGAGCACGAGCAGCTGCTCGACGGCGTCCCCGTCGCCGCTCAGCAGGGCGTCGCGTGCCCGCTCGAGCGGGGCGAAGAGGGCCGCCTGCTCCGCCCACAGCACCGCGCACGCGTCGGTGTGAGCCCGCTCCGCCGCCCGCAGACGGTCGTCCCGGGTGCGCTGCGCCGCGTTGCGACGGGCACGCGGGAGGGAACGGTCGTGGGCCGGGACGAGCGCGAGCGCCGCAGCGCGGGCGTGCTGGATGCGCGCCGCGCGCCGACGGATCTCCTCGGCGGTCATCACGGCGGCACCCTAGGCCGCGCGGGCGCGTCGCGTCGCCGGCATTCACGCGTCCTCGGCACCGGCGCGCCCGTGTGGTCCACGCGGCCTCGCACCCGTCACCGCGACGTCTCCGCCCAGGTCAAGGGACTGACGTCCTGCCGCCCGCGAGCGCCCGGTGCTACGTTCGCCAGGACCTGCCGAGGAGTCACGACGACGTGACGAACTGCGAGGGGGCCCCATGTCGGGACGCAGCGGACAGCAGCACGGTCGTGCCGGGACAGCCCCTCCGGGGCGCCCCTCCGGAGGGCGCGCGACGGCGGCGACGGCCCGCTCGACGCCGTCCGCGACACCCACCGGGTCGACCCGGAACCTCGTGCTCGCGACGGTCGGGTTCCTCGTCAACTTCTGGGCGTGGGCGCTCATCAGCCCGCTCGGCGCGGCGTACCGGGAGCGGCTCGACCTGACCGGGTTCGAGCAGGCGGTGCTGGTCGCGGTGCCCGTCGTCGTGGGGTCGCTCGGCCGGATCCCGGTGGGCGCGCTCACGGACCGGGTCGGCGCGCGGGTCATGTTCCCGGCCGTGAGCATCCTGACGGTGCTGCCGGTGCTGTTCGTCGGTCTCGTCGCGGAGAGCTTCCCCGCGATGCTGGTCGGTGGGTTCTTCCTCGGGCTGGGCGGCACGGCGTTCGCGATCGGCGTCCCGCTCGTCAACGCGTGGTACCCCCCGGCGAGGCGCGGGACGGCCCTCGGGATCTTCGGGCTCGGCATGGGCGGGACGGCGATCTCGGCGTTCACCACCGTGCGGCTCACGAACGCGGTGGGCCCGGAGGCGCCGTTCCTCCTCGTCGCCGGCGTGCTCACGGTCTACGCGGTCGTGTCCGGCGCGCTCGTGCGCGACGCCCCCGGACGCGTCGTGCCGCAGGGCTCGTTCCTCGCCCGGACGTGGGCGACGGCGCGGCTGCGGGCGACGGGGCAGCTCAGCGTGCTGTACGCCGTGGGCTTCGGCGGGTTCGTCGCGTTCAGCGTGTACCTGCCCACCTACCTCATCAACGCGTTCGACCTCACGCAGGAGGACGCGGCGCTGCGGACCGCGGGCTTCGTCGTGCTCGCCGTGCTCATGCGTCCGGTCGGCGGTGCGCTGACCGACCGCTTCGAGGCCACGACGGTGCTCGCCGTGTGCTTCGGGGGCGCCGCGGTGCTCGCCGGCGTCGCGGCGCTCGAGCTGGCGCTCGTCCCGGTCGGCACGATCGCGTTCCTCGGGCTCGCAGCGCTGCTCGGTGCGTCGTCGGGCGCCACGTTCGGGCTGGTCGCGAGCCTCGCCCCGCCCGAGAAGGTGGGTGCGGTCACGGGGCTCGTCGGTGCCGCGGGCGGGCTCGGCGGGTTCGTGCCGCCGCTCGTCATGGGTGCGGTGTTCGACGTAGCCGGCGACTACAGCCTCGGCCTCGCGCTGCTCGCCGTCGTCTGCGTGCTCACGGCCGTGTTCACCCGCGGGCCCGTCCGCCGCAACGCGCGCGCGCAGCGCGCCCCCGCCTGACGGTCGCCCCGCACCCGCCTGCCCCGCACCCCGTCCCGGTCCGCCACCCGGACCGCAGCACGACCCCGCACCACCCGCGCGACCCGCACCAGCCGCAGGACCCGTCCACCCGGAAGGACCTCGCACCGTGACCCTGCAGAACGACCCGCCCCGGCTCGACGGCGACGTGACGGAGGCGCTGCTCAAGACGCGGCGGTTCCTGACGAAGAGCTCCGTGTCGCCGGACCTGCGGACGCTGCACCAGATCGGCGGGCGTGACGCCGACACCTTCTACCGGGACCGCTGGAGCCACGACAAGGTGGTCCGCTCGACGCACGGGGTCAACTGCACGGGCTCGTGCTCGTGGAAGGTGTACGTCAAGGACGGCATCATCACGTGGGAGTCGCAGCAGACCGACTACCCGTCGGTGGGCCCGGACTCCCCGGAGTACGAGCCGCGGGGGTGCCCGCGCGGTGCGGCGTTCAGCTGGTACACGTACTCGCCCACCCGGGTCCGGTACCCGTACGTGCGTGGCGTGCTCCTCGAGATGTACCGCGAGGCGAGGGCGCGGCTCGGGGACCCGGTGCTCGCGTGGGCGGACGTCGTCGGCGATCCGGAGAGGTCCCGGCGGTACAAGCGTGCGCGAGGCAAGGGTGGGCTGGTCCGGGCGACGTGGGACGAGGCCGTCGAGATGGTCGCCGCGGCGCAGGTGCACACGATCAAGGAGCACGGGCCGGACCGCGTCGCGGGGTTCTCGCCGATCCCGGCGATGTCGATGGTGTCGCACGGGGCCGGCGCCCGGTACCACGCGCTGATCGGCGCCCCGATGCTGTCGTTCTACGACTGGTACGCGGACCTCCCGGTCGCGTCGCCGCAGGTGTTCGGCGACCAGACGGACGTCCCGGAGTCGGGGGACTGGTGGGACGCGGGCTACCTCGTCATGTGGGGCTCGAACGTGCCCGTGACCCGCACGCCGGACGCGCACTGGATGGCGGAGGCGCGCTATCGCGGGCAGAAGGTGGTCGCCGTCTCGCCCGACTACGCGGACAACGTGAAGTTCGCCGACGAGTGGCTCGCGGTGCAGCCGGGGACCGACGGCGCGCTCGCGACGGCGATGGGGCACGTGACCCTCAAGGAGTTCTTCGTCGACCGGCAGGTGCCGTACTTCACCGACTACGTGCAGCGGTTCACCGACCTGCCGTTCCTGGTGCGGCTCGAGGAGCGGCACGGGCGCTGGGTCCCGGGCAAGTTCCTCACCGCGGAGGACCTGCCCGGCGCGGAGGCGCAGGGCGAGAACGCGGCGTTCAAGACGGTGCTGCTCGACGCGCGGACGGACCGGCCGGTGGTGCCCGGCGGTTCGCTGGGCCACCGGTACGGCGAGCAGGGCGTCGGGCGGTGGAACCTCGACCTCGGCGACGTCGAGCCGCTGCTCAGCGCGGGCGGCCCGGTGCTCGGCGAGGTGGGCTCGGCGGAGTCGGTCGTCGTCGAGCTGCCGCGGTTCGACACGCTCGACGGCTCGGCGGCGGTGTCGCGGCGCGGGGTGCCCGTGCGGCGGGTCGGCGACCACGTGGTGACGACCGTGCTGGACCTGCTGCTCGCGCAGTACGGCGTCGGCCGGGCGGGTCTGCCGGGGGAGTGGCCCACCGGGTACGACGACGCGTCGCAGCCCGGGACGCCCGCGTGGCAGGAGCAGTTCACGGGCGTCCCCGCGGCCAAGGCCGAGCGGATCGGGCGGGAGTTCGCCGCCAACGCCGAGGAGTCGCGCGGCCGGTCGATGATCCTCATGGGCGCCGGGACCAACCACTGGTTCCACTCGGACACGATCTACCGCACGTTCCTCACGCTCACGACCCTCACGGGCTGCCAGGGGGTCAACGGCGGCGGCTGGGCGCACTACGTCGGGCAGGAGAAGGTCCGCCCGGTCACCGGCCAGCAGATGTACGCGACCGCGAACGACTGGGCCCGCCCGCCCCGGACGATGATCCAGACCGCGTACTGGTACCTGCACACGAACCAGTTCCGGTACGACCCGTTCAGCGCCGACACCCTCTCCGCCGCGACACCGGGCACCGGCGGGGCGTTCGCCGGGATGACGACGGCCGACGTCATCGCGAAGTCGGCGCGGATGGGCTGGATGCCGTCCTACCCGACGTTCGACCGCAACCCGCTCGACCTCGCGGCCGACGCCGAGGCGGCCGGGCTGCCCGTCGGGGAGTACGTGCCGCGCGAGCTCACCGGCGGCCGGCTGCGGTTCGCGGCCGAGGACCCGGACGCCCCCGAGAACTGGCCGCGCGTCCTGACGGTGTGGCGGGCCAACCTGCTCGGCTCGTCGGGCAAGGGCAACGAGTACTTCCTGCACCACCTGCTCGGGACCGACTCGAACCTGCTGGCCGAGGAGGCGCCGCCCGGGTCGCGGCCGCGCGACGTCACATGGCACGACGAGGCGCCCACCGGGAAGCTCGACCTGCTGCTGTCCCTCGACTTCCGCATGACGAGCACGACCGTCTACTCCGACGTCGTGCTGCCCGCGGCGACCTGGTACGAGAAGCACGACCTGAACACGACGGACATGCACCCGTTCGTGAACTCGTTCAGCCCGGCGATCGCGCCGCCGTGGCAGACCCGCACGGACTTCGAGATCTTCCACACCCTCGCCCGTGAGTTCTCCCGGCAGTCCGCGACGCACCTCGGCGTGCGGCAGGACGTCGTGGCGGTCCCGCTGACGCACGACACCCCGGACGCGATGGCGAACCCCCACGGCCGGGTGCAGGACTGGAAGGCGGGCGAGTGCGACGCGGTGCCGGGCCGCACGATGCCGAGGCTCGTCGTGATCGAGCGGGACTACCCGGCGGTCGCCGCGAAGCTCGCGACGCTCGGGCCGGTCCCCGACACCGCCGGCCTGACGACCAAGGGCGTGACGTTCGACGTCGGCCCGGAGATCGAGTACCTGCGCCGCAAGAACGGCGTCGCGCGGATCCCCGCCGGGGCGCCCGGAGCGGTGGCCGACGGTCGCCCGCTGCTGTCCCGGGACGTGCACGCGTGCGAGGCGATCCTCGCGCTGTCCGGCACGACGAACGGCCGGCTCGCGGTGCAGGGCTTCCACACCCTCGAGAAGCGCACCGGGACGCTCATGGCCGACCTGGCCGCCGAGCACGAGGGCAAGCAGGTCACGTTCGCCGACACCCAGGCCGCCCCGACGACCGTCATCACCTCACCCGAGTGGTCCGGGACCGAGCACGGCGGCCGGCGGTACTCACCGTTCACCGTCAACGTCGAGCGGCTCAAGCCCTGGCACACGCTCACGGGCCGCCAGCACTTCTACCTCGACCACGACTGGATGACCGAGCTCGGGGAGGGCCTCCCGGTGTTCCGGCCGCCGCTGAACATGCAGGCGCTGTTCAGCGAGGGGGCCGTGGGCGCGACGGGCCCGGCGGGGCCGAGGGGCGAGCTCGGCGTGACGGTCCGCTACCTGACCCCGCACAACAAGTGGTCGATCCACTCCGAGTACCAGGACAACCTCTTCATGCTGTCGCTCTCGCGCGGCGGCCCCGCGATCTGGATGAGCGACCGCGACGCGGCGAAGGTCGGCGTCCGTGACAACGACTGGGTCGAGGCCGTGAACCGCAACGGCGTGGTGGTCGCGCGGGCGATCGTCTCGCACCGGATGCCCGAGGGGACCGTGTACATGTACCACGCGCAGGACCGGCTCATCGATGTCCCCAAGGCGGAGACGACCGGGAAGCGGGGCGGCATCCACAACTCGTTGACCCGGCTGCTCGTGAAGCCCAGCCACCTCGTCGGCGGGTACGCGCAGCTCGCCTACGCGTTCAACTACCTCGGCCCGACCGGCAACCAGCGCGACGAGGTGACGGTCGTCCGTCGCCGCTCGCAGGACGTGGAGTACTGATCGTGCGAGTGATGGCGCAGATGGCGATGGTCATGAACCTCGACAAGTGCATCGGCTGCCACACGTGCTCGGTCACGTGCAAGCAGGCGTGGACGAACCGCACGGGCACCGAGTACGTCTGGTTCAACAACGTCGAGACCCGCCCCGGCCAGGGCTACCCACGCACCTACGAGGACCAGCAGACGTGGGAGGGCGGCTGGACGCTGAACCGGAAGGGCCGCCTCCAGCTCAAGGCGGGCGGGCGGCTCAAGAACCTGCTGACGATCTTCGCGAGCCCCAAGCAGCCGTCGATCGACGAGTACTACGAGCCGTGGACGTACGACTACGAGAACCTGACGAACGCCCCGCTGCAGGACCACGTGCCGGTCGCCCGCCCGAAGTCGCTGCTCAGCGGCAAGGACATGCAGGTCGGCTGGAGCGCGAACTGGGACGACGACCTCGGCGGGTCCCCGGAGCTCACCGTCCACGACCCGGTGCTGAAGAAGGTCTCGGACAAGGTGCGGCTCGAGTTCGAGCAGACGTTCATGTTCTACCTGCCGCGCATCTGCGAGCACTGCCTCAACCCGTCGTGCGCGGCGTCGTGCCCGTCGGGCGCGATCTACAAGCGCGCCGAGGACGGCATCGTGCTCGTCGACCAGGACGCGTGCCGCGGCTGGCGCAAGTGCGTCACGGGCTGCCCGTACAAGAAGGTCTACTTCAACCACAAGACCGGCAAGGCCGAGAAGTGCACGTTCTGCTTCCCGCGCATCGAGGTCGGGCTGCCGACGGTCTGCTCGGAGACGTGCGTCGGGCGCCTGCGGTACATCGGGCTGGTCCTGTACGACGCGGACCGGGTCCTCGCGGCGGCGTCGGTCACCGACGAGAAGGACCTGCTCGCCGCGCAGCGCGGGGTGTTCCTCGACCCGCACGACCCCGAGGTGCAGCGCGAGGCCGAACGGGCCGGGATCCCGCACGACTGGGTGCAGGCCGCGCAGCGGTCCCCGATCTGGGCGCTCATCAGCACGTACGAGGTCGCCCTGCCGCTGCACCCCGAGTACCGGACGATGCCCATGGTCTGGTACATCCCGCCGCTCTCGCCCGTCGTCGACGTGGTGCAGGAGACCGGGGTCGACAGCGAGGACACCTCGAACCTGTTCGCGGCCATCGACACGCTCCGCATCCCGGTCGAGTACCTCGCGGAGCTCTTCACCGCGGGCGAGACCGCACCGGTCACCGCGGTGCTCAAGCGGCTCGCCGCGATGCGCTCCTACATGCGCGACCTGAACATGGGCCGCCCCGGCAACCCGCGCATCCCCGAGTCCGTGGGCATGGACGAGGCGACGATGTACGAGATGTACCGGCTGCTCGCGCTCGCCAAGTACGACGAGCGGTACGTCGTCCCCGCAGCCCACGCCGAGCAGGCGCACGGCCTCGAGGAGCTCGCGACGGAGTGCAGCCTCGACTACGACGGCGGACCCGGCATGGGCGGGTCCGGGCCGTTCGGCGAGGGCTCGGGCGGCAACGACCCGATCGCCGTGGAGAACTTCCACATGCTCCAGCAGCGGCAGACCACGGACACCGTCGCCGAGCCCGCGTCGAGGAAGGCGCGCGTCAACCTGCTCAACTGGGACGGCAAGAGCGCACCCGCCGGCATGTTCCCGCCGAGGCCCGGGCCCGACGGCGCGAACCTGCGCGAGCCCGACGAGGACGACGGCGCCGCCCGGCTCGACGGGAACGCGTCGTGAGGCGGCTCGCGCGCCGCGATGCCGCACGCACGGCGGCGACCCGCGAGACG
Organism: Cellulomonas sp. NPDC055163; assembly: GCF_053607065.1. Classification (NCBI taxonomy): domain Bacteria; kingdom Bacillati; phylum Actinomycetota; class Actinomycetes; order Micrococcales; family Cellulomonadaceae; genus Cellulomonas; species Cellulomonas sp. NPDC055163. The sequence continues at coordinate 120,020 of NZ_JBSGSU010000006.1, forward strand.
GCGCTCGTCCACCGCGTCGCCGCGCTGGTGCTCGACTACCCGGCCCCCGAGCTGCTGGCGATGCTCCCCGACCTGCGCGCCGCCGTCGCCACGCTCGACGGCTACCTCCGCACCCCGCTCGAGCAGGTGCTCGACCACCTCGACGCACACACCCCGGTCGCGCTCGCGGCCGAGTACGTGACGACGTTCGACCTGGCCCGGCGCCGGTCGCCGTACCTGACGTACTACGCGTACGGCGACACCCGCAAGCGCGGCGTCGCGCTCGTCGAGCTCAAGCAGGCGTACCGGGCGGCGGGGTTCGAGCTGTCCACCGACGAGCTCCCCGACCACCTCGCAGTCGTCCTCGAGTTCGCGTCGACCGGTGACGACGCCGCGCAGGAATCAGGCCTGCGGCTCCTCCTCGCACACCGCGCAGGCCTCGAGCTGCTCCGGCTCGCGCTGCTCGACGCCGGCTCCCCGTACGCGGGCGCGCTCGTCGCCGTGTGCGCGACGCTCCCGCCGCTCGCCGGCGACGACCGCGAGGCCGTCGCCCGGCTCGCCGCGGAGGGTCCGCCGGGCGAGGAGGTCGGCCTCGAGCCGTTCGCCCCGCCGTCGTACATGCCCGGAACAGGAGCCCGTCGATGACCACGACCGCCGACACCCTGCTCTGGGTCGTCATCCCCTACGTGTGCCTCGCGTTCTTCGTGCTCGGGCACGTGTGGCGGTACCGCTACGACAAGTTCGGGTGGACGACGCGCTCGTCGCAGCTCTACGAGCGCCGGCTGCTGCGCTGGGCCAGCCCGCTGTTCCACTTCGGGATCCTCGCCGTGTTCCTCGGGCACGTCATGGGCCTCGGCATCCCCAAGACGTGGACGGAGGCGGTCGGCATGAGCGAGGAGGTCTACCACGTCCTCGCCGTCACCATCGGCGCGGTCGCGGGCTTCAGCACCGTCGTCGGCCTCGTCCTGCTCATCTACCGCCGCCGCACCGTCGGCCCCGTGTTCCGGGCGACGACCCGCATGGACAAGGTCATGTACCTCGTCCTCGCCGTCGTGATCTTCCTCGGGATGTGGAACACGATCATCGGGTCGGTCCTCAACCTCGGCGGGCACTACGACTACCGCGACGGCGTCTCCGTGTGGTTCCGGGGGATCTTCCGGTTCGACCTGCACCCCGAGCTCATGGCCGACGCCCCGCTCGGCTTCCAGCTGCACGGCATGGCCGCGATGCTGCTGTTCGCGCTGTGGCCGTTCACGCGGCTCGTGCACGTGTTCAGCGCGCCCGTCGGCTACCTCTGGCGGCCCTACGTCGTGTACCGCTCCCGCCCCGACCGGCTCGGCGCCCGCCAGGCGCGGCCGGGGTGGGAGCGGGTCGAGCGCACGGAGCCGACCCGGCGCTGAACCTCGCTCGCGGCGGCCGCCCTCGGCCTCAGAACGCGACGGCGCCGATCGTCGCGCGGACCCGGGCCGTCGCGTCGCGCAGGTCGACGTCCGTGATCGTGACGCCCTTGGCCTTCGCGTCGACCGCGCTCTGCACGCCCACGAGCACGACCGGCTCGCTCTCGCCGCGACGCAGCTGCACCAGGCCGTCGGGCAGGCCGCGCTGCTGCAGCGCGTCGTTGATCGGGCCGACGAGCGGGTTGATGAACACGTGCGCGGGGAGCGAGCGCGCGTGCACCGTGACGCGCAGGCTCGCGACGCCCTCGGCGTAGCCGGTGAACGTCGCGCTCACGCTGACCGTGCCGAGCGCCATCGCGGCCCAGCGCAGCGCTGTCGGGGCGTCCGGGATCGCGTTGAGGTCGATGTCCGCGTGGATCGTCGAGCCCTCCGCGCGCACCGCCCGGACCATCGGGGGCAGCGGCTCGCGCGCGGCGGCCAGCGCCAGCACCTCGGTGACCGGGATCTCCACGTACATGCGTCCTCCAGCTCGTCGTCGACCGGAGCCACCGTAACCTCCGGCTCCGAGGGCGCACCCGGGGGCACCCCCGGGCGCGCTCCCGGGGGCGTCGACGGTCGGCGGCGTGTCCGTGGGCGCCCGGCGCTACGCTCCCGGGAGCGCGGCCGACCGCCGGCCGGGTGCGACCGAACCGGAGGACGGCATGCCGTCGAGAGTCACCGCGGCCGGGATGTTCTGGTGGGGCGTCGGCCTCCTCGTCGCCGGCGTGCTCGCGGGAGTCCTGCCCTACCAGCTGATGGACAGCGGCACGCTCGTCGGGGCGGTCCTCTTCCAGTGGGTGTGGCAGCTGCTGTCTGTGCTGCAGTACCTCGGTGGCGCGCTCGTCGCGGTGTCGCTCGGCGTGCGCGCGCTCGAGAGCCGGCTCGCGCCGCCCGCCCCTGACCAGGCCTTCGCCGAGCCCGGACCGTACGGGCCGGGTGGAGGACACCCCAACCCGCAGCCGTGACGGGCGACCTGTTCGACGAGCGCCCGGTGCGCCGCGTCCAGCGGCACCCGCGGGCGGAGGTCGAGAGCGACCGCTGGCCGTACACGGTGCCGGCCGTCGCGCAGCTCCTGCGTGAGGGGCTCGACGTGCCGCCCGGCGTGACGTTCCTGGTCGGGGAGAACGGCGCGGGCAAGTCCACGGTCGTCGAGGCCGTCGCCGCGGCGGCGGGACTGAACGCCGAGGGCGGCAGCCCGAACGCCCGCCACGCGACGCGCGCGAGCGAGTCCCCGCTGCACTCCGCGCTGCAGGTCGTGCGCTCGGCCGGTGCCCCCCGGTGGGGGTACTTCCTGCGCGCCGAGACGATGCACGGGCTGTACACCTACCTCGAGGAGACCGGGGACCCGGCGCCGCCGCTGCACGAGATGAGCCACGGCGAGTCGTTCCTCGAGGTGCTCGCTCGCAACTTCGCGCGGCCGGGCTTCTACGTGCTCGACGAGCCCGAGGCGGCCCTCTCGTTCACCTCGTGCCTCGCGCTCGTCGAGGTGCTCGGCGACCTCCGTGCGGCGGGGGCGCAGGTGCTGTGCGCCACGCACTCGCCGCTGCTGACGGCACTGCCCGGGGCGACGATCCTGGAGCTCGACGAGCACGGGTTCGCGCCGACCGCGTGGGACGACCTCGCGGTCGTCGGGCACTGGCGCTCGTACCTGGACGACCCGCAGCGGTACCTGCGCCACCTCGGCACCGGCTGAGCCACCCGGGGCAGGCCGGAGTCGTCGGCCCCGCCGTGACCGGCGGCCCTCGTCCGCACGGGGACGCGCGACGACCCGGCCCCTGGGGGACCGGGTCGTCGGTGGTGCGTCGTGCTGTGCTGCCGTGGAGGTCAGCAGGTCACAGCGGGTACTCGTTGTACAGCGCGGTGACGGCGTCCGCCGGGCCGGTGAAGGTCAGCGTCGCGGTGTCGTTCGTCGCGACGAGCGTGCTGGTGCCCTCGACGTCGTAGAGCCAGTACTGCTGCACGTCGCTGAGCTCGCCGGAGTCGATGAGGCTCTCGGGCGCGAGGGCCCCGGTCTGCGCGGTCGCGAACGCGATCGCCTCCTCGCCGGTGGTCCAGTTCGAGACGACCGTCTCGACCGTCGACGCGCCGTCGGTGTAGGACGCCGAGTACGCCTCGAGCGCGCCGGCGCCGGTGATCGTCGCCTCGTCCGCCAGGCCCGTCGTCGTGAACGCCCCGACCGTGAGGGGAGCGATGTCCTTGAGCGGCGTCGCGCTCGCGGCGAGGTCGTCGGTGCCGTCCGTGGTGGTCGCGGGCTCCTCGGCAGCGGGGGTCTCGAGCTGCTCGAGCTGCTCGGTGAGCTCCTCGAGGCCGCCGGCCTCGTTGACCGAGTCGACGATCGCGTTGCTCGCGATCGTGAGGCTGATCGCGAGGACGATCCACGCGATGAACGACAGGGCGCCGAGCACGATGCCCGCGATCGACAGGCCACGGCCCGACGTGCCGTTGGCCTTGGTGCGCTTGAGGCCCAGGATGCCGAGGACGATCGGGACGACGCCGAGACCCAGGATGCCGGTGACGAGCGCGGCGATCGACATCCCGTCGGTGCCGCGCGACACCGGGGCGGGCTGGCCGTAACCGGGCTGGCCGTAGCCAGGCTGGCCGTAGCCGGCGGGCGGGTAGGCCGCCGTGTCCGCGGGCGGGTACGGGGCGTCGGCCGTGGCGACCGGTGCGGCGGCGTCGCTCGTGGCTGCCGCGGGCGCCTCGGTGGTCGCCGGGGCGGCCGGGGTCTTCTCGAGGCTCAGCGTGCTGGGCGCAGTCGTGTCGGCGGAGGGGGTCCCCTGCGGCTCGTTCGCCGGCGTGGAGCCCTGCTGGTCGTGGGTCACGTGATCCCTGTCGTGTCGCGGTGCGGACGGCCCCCGTGCGGGGCCGGTGTGGAAAGCCGCGCCCACCCTAGGGGTCTGCACCGACACGGACGCCCGGTTTATCCGCATCCGCCCGTCCGTGAGCGGTGATTCACCCCGCCGGGGAACCGGTGCGGCAACGACTTGCCATTTCGGTAACTGATTGCCAAGATGGCACCCATGACCGACATGACCCCCGAGGCAGCCCGCGAGGCCCTCGTCGACGCCGCCCGCACCTCCGACCGGCTCCGCACCCGCGCCCGCTGGGCGTCGACCAAGCTCGCCGTCCTCGGCCTCGGGCTGGGGGCCGTCACCGCGACCATAGGCCTCGTCGAGTCGAAGCTCCTCGGTGTGGCGGTGTTCGCGGCATGGGGCGTGCTCGTCGCGGTCACCGCCTGGTGGGAGCGCCGTCGCACGGCCCACCTCGCCGGTGCCCGCGAGCGCACCTCGCGGTACTGGGCGCTGAGCTTCATGCTGTACGCGGTCGCGATCGCGTGCGGCGTGGCCCGGCCCGACGGCGGCACCGCGTACTGGCTGGCCGCGGGGGCCGTCGTCGCGCTGCCGATGCTCGTCGGTGCCGTGCGGGAGCGCCGCGCATGAGCCCGGCCGAGCCCTCCGCCGGTGCGTCCAGCGAGGCCCCGGGCCCGACCCACCCGCGGCGCGACCTCGACGAGCTCCTGACCCACGCGGTCCGGTTCTCGGTCGTCGCGGCGCTGTCCGGGGTGCTCAAGGCCGAGTTCGGCGCGGTGCGCGACAGCGTCGAGATCACGACCCCGATGCTGTCCAAGCAGGTCGCGCTGCTCGAGAAGGCCGGCTACGTCGAGGTCGAGAAGGGCCGCGTCGGGCGCCGGCCCTGCACCTGGCTCTCGCTGTCGCCCGACGGGGCCGCGGCGTACGCGCGGCACGTCGCCGCCCTGCGGGCCATCGCCGGGCTCGACGGCTGACCACCTCCTCGACCGTCCGGTGCGCGTCGACCCAGGTCGGGGCACGGCCGCCGACGCCTCGACCTGGGGCGGATTCCCGCGACGGCGCACCCGACCTACGCTGCCTGCATGCCCGCCGGTCAGCCCTTCACCCCGCCGCCCGTCAGCGCGTGGGGGACGACGTGGCGCGTGCTCCTCGCGGTGCTCTCCGGCTTCGTCGCGCTGGGCCTGTCGCTCGAGAGCCTCCCGCCGCAGCGTGACGCGCTCGTGCTGCTCGACCTCGCAGCCGGGCTGGTGTGCCTCGTGCTGCTCTTCTTCCGCCGGAGGTCGCCGCTCCTCGTCGCGCTGCTCGCGACGCTCGTCGGCAGCGTCTCCGCAGTGAGCGCCGGCGCCGTCGCCGTCATCGTGATCTCGCTCGCGACCCGGCGGCGCTGGGTGCGTGAGGTGCTGCCGGTCGCGGTCGTCTGGCTCGGCGCCGGCTACGTGTACGACCTCGTCTACCGGCCGGCCCATCCCGTGCCCTGGTGGGCGACCGCGCTGATCGGCGGGTTCGTCTACGTCCTGTGCGTCGCGATCGGCTTCTACATCGGCGGCCAGCGGGAGCTGCTCGCGAGCCTCGAGCTGCGGGCGATGACCGCCGAGCGCGAGCAGGCGGCGCGCGTCGACCAGGCCCGCACCGCGGAGCGTGGCCGGATCGCCCGCGAGATGCACGACGTGCTCGCGCACCGCATCTCGCTCGTCGCCATGCACTCGGGCGGGCTCGTGTACCGCGACGACCTGACGCGCGAGCAGACCGTCGAGACGGCCGAGGTCATCCGCGACAACGCGCAGCTCGCTCTCGCCGAGCTGCGGGAGGTGCTCGGCGTCCTGCGCGACGGCGAGCCCGGCGCCCCGCCCGAGCGACCTCAGCCCACGCTCGCGGCCCTGCCGGAGCTCATCGACGAGGCGCGCGCCGCCGGCAACCCGGTGACGTGCGCGCTGACCCTGTCGAGCCGCGGCGCGGCCGAGGGCGATCTCGGTGCGCTACCCGAGAGCACGAGCCGCAGCGCCTACCGCATCCTCCAGGAGGCCCTCACGAACGCGCGCAAGCACGCCCCCGGGCTCCCGGTGCGTCTCGAGATCGGCGGACGCCCCGGGGAGCGCCTCGTGCTCAGCGCCCGCAACCCGGTGCCGCTCGCGGCGCACGGCACCGGCGGCCCGCCGCCCGGGGTCGGCCTCGCGGGGCTGTCCGAGCGCGCCAAGCTCGCGGGCGGCGAGCTCACCACCGCCGTCGAGCGCGGGCACTTCGCGGTGCAGGCGTGGCTGCCGTGGCCGGCGTGAGCGCGGCGCTGCCGGTGGTCCGGCTGCTCGTGGTCGACGACGACGCCCTCGTGCGGGCCGGGCTGCGCCTCATCCTCGGCGGCGACCCCGGGCTCGTCATCGTCGGCGAGGCGGCGGACGGGCTCCAGGCCGTCGAGCTCGCGCGCACCGAGCGGCCCGACGTCGTGCTCATGGACATCCGGATGCCCCGCCTCGACGGGCTCGCGGCCACCGAGCGCCTGCTCGCCGCGGACCCCGACGCGCGCGTCGTGGTGCTCACCACGTTCGACACCGACGACATGGTGGTGAGCGCGCTGCGGCTCGGGGCCGTCGGGTTCCTGCTGAAGGACACCCCGCCCGAGGAGCTCGTCGGCGCGGTGCGCGCGGTCGCCGCGGGCCGGCCGATCCTCTCGCCGAGCGTCACCGCCCAGCTCATCGCGACGGTCCGGGCGGAGAGCCCGCCGGGTCGCAACCGTGCGGCCGAGGGGCGGCTCGAGGTGCTGAGCGAGCGTGAGCGCGAGGTCGCCGTGGGGATCGGCCGGGGGCTGTCGAACGCCGAGATCGCCGCGGAGCTGTACATGAGCGTCGCGACGGTGAAGTCGCACGTCGGGCGCCTGTTCGCGAAGCTCGGCGTCGAGAACCGGGTGCAGATCGCGATCTGCGTGCACGAGGCCGGCCTGGTCTGACCCGCGCGGTCAGCGCGCGGCGCCCGCCCCGGCCGTGAGCTCCTCGGCGGCGGCGAGCACCGTGGCGCGCAGCCCCGCGTCGGCGGCGAGGTCGGGACCGAGGTAGCCGAGCACGGCGTCGACCGACTCCGCGAGGGACCCCCGGCCGAGGGCGCGCAGCTGGTCCGCGCGGGCGTCCTTGACCGGGGCCCCGAGCCCGCGCAGGTGGCAAGTCCACGCGGCGACGGCCCGCGCCGCGCCGGTCGGCACGCGCCCGGCGGCGAGCTCGGCGCGCAGCGTCGGGACGATGCGCACCGGGATCTTCTGCGACCCGTCGCCCGCGATCTGCGCGAGCACGTGCTTGATCCGGGGGTTGGTGAAGCGCTCGACGAGGGCCCGCCGGTAGTCCGCGACGTCCTCCGCGGGGAGCGTGAGGTGCCGCGCGGCCTCGTCCCACCAGTCCTCGACCCACTGCCGCAGCACCGGGTCGGCGACCGCGTCGGCGACGGTCTCGTGGCCGCGCGCCGAGCCGGCGTACGCGAGCAGCGAGTGGGAGCCGTTGAGCAGCCAGAGCTTGCGCTGCTCGAAGGGGAGCACGTCGTCGACCATCGTCGCGCCCGCCGACTCCCAGGCGGGGCGCCCGTTCGGGAACCGGCCGGCGACGACCCACTCGGAGAACGGCTCGGTCGGCACCGGGGACGCGTCCTCGACACCGAGGGCCGCGCGCACCGCGTCCCGGTTCTCGTCGGTCGTCGCGGGCGTGATCCGGTCGACCATCGTCGTGCCGATCGCGACGTTCTCCCGGGCCCACGCCGCGAGCGAGGGGTCGACGGCGTCGATCAGGTCGTCGACGACGCGCTGCAGCGCGGGGCCGTTCTCGGGCAGGTTGTCGCACGGCAGGACGGCGAGCGGGCCGGCGCCCGCGGCGCGGCGCGCGAGGTACCCGGCGACGATCCGCCCGGGCGTCGTGGTGACCGCGGCACGGGGGTCGCTGCCGAGCGCCGAGACGTCCGCGCGCACGTCGTCGCGCGTCACGTCGAGCCCGCCGTCGTCGTCCCGCAGGTAGCCGGCCTCGGTGACCGTGAGCGTCACGACGGCGGTCTCGGGTGCCGCCCAGTAGCCGAGCCACGCCTCGTGGTCGGCCGCCGCGTGCACCGCCGAGACCGACGACACGACCTCGAACGTGTCGCCGCCGGCCGCGCGCGTGACCAGCGTGTAGAGGCCGTCCTGCGGCGCCAGGGCCTCCGCCGCCGCGGCGGACCGCCCGGTGAAGGCCGCGATGCCCCACGCGTCGGCGTCGGGCGCGTGCTCGGTGTACCAGGCCTGGTGCGCACGGAAGAAGTTGCCGAGCCCGAGGTGCACGATGCGGACCGGCGCGGCGGGGCGGCCGTGGCCGGCGCGCGACAGGACGGGGACGGTGGAGGTGCCGGTGGCGGTCGTGGCGCTCACAGTCGGAAGGCCTTCCTGGGGTTGGTCACGACGAGGTCGACCGCCGTGTCGAGCGCCTCGTCGAGCGTCAGCCGGTGGTCGGCGACGAGCCTCGCGAGGAAGGCGGAGTCCATCCGCCGGTTGACGTCGTGCCGTGCCGGGATCGACAGGAACGCGCGCGTGTCGTCGATGAACCCCGACGTCTTGGTGAACCCGGCCGACTCCGTGACCGCGCCGCGGAACCGGCCCATCGCCTCGGGCGAGTCGATGAACCACCACGGCGCACCGACGTACACCGACGGGTAGAAGCCGGCGAGGGGCGCGAGCTCGCGCGAGTAGACGGTCTCGTCGATCGTGAACAGCACGAGCTGGAAGCCGGGCGACGTCCCGAACGCGCTGAGCACGGGCTGCAGCGCGTCCGTGAACTCGACGGCGACGGGGATGTCGGCGCCGACGTCGGCGCCGTAGCGGTCGAAGGTCGGGGCGTGGTGGTTGCGGTGCACCGCGGGGTGCAGCGTCATGACCAGCCCGTCCTCCGACGCCATGCGGGCCATCTGGAACATGAGGTCGCGCCGCAGGGCGTCGCCCTCGCTGCACGTGATCGCGCCGGAGCGGGCGGCGGCATAGAGGCGCTCGGCCTCGGCGACGGGCAGCGGCTCCATGCGCGCGTCGCGGTGCGAGTGGTCGCTCGACGTCGCACCGTGCGCCGCGAACCAGGCCCGGCGGTCCTCCATCGCCGCGACCCAGCCCGCGTAGGTGCCGGTGTCGACGCCGGAGACCTCGCCGAGCCGGTCGACGAGCCCGTTCCACGCCGGCGTCGCGGGCTCGAGGTACTTGTCGGGGCGGAACGTCGGTGCGACGCGTCCGTGCCACGTGGGGTCCGCGGTGAGCTTCTCGTGGTGGCGCAGGTCGTCCGCCGGGTCGTCGGTCGTCGCCAGGACCTCGATGCCGAACCGCTCGTACAGCGCGCGGGGCCGGAACGCGGGCGTCGCGATCTTCTCGGCGATCGCGTCGTACAGCGCGTCGGCCGTCTCCGCCGAGGGCGCGAGGTCGAGGCCGAACACCTCCGCGAGCTCCGACTCGAACCACAGCTTCACCGGGGTCCCGCGGTACGCGGACCAGTGCGCGCACAGCAGACGGAAGGCCGCACGGGACGCCTCGGGGCTGAGCTGGCCCTGCCCGACGCCCAGGTCGGCGAGCGGGACGCCCTGCGCGTGCAGCATCCGGGTCACGTAGTGGTCCGGGGTGATGAGGAGCGACGTCGGGTCGGCGAACGGGACGTCGTCCGCGAGCCACTGCGGGGGCACGTGCCCGTGCGGGGAGATGATCGGCAGCTCCCGCACGGCGTCGTAGAGCTCCCGCGCGACCGGACGGATCGCGGCGTCCGCCGGCAGGAGCCGGTCGGGGTCCAGGGTGAGGTTGGCCATGGCCTCATCGTCGGGACGCCCGGCGCGGCCCGGCAATCGGTTGTCGCCTGTTGCCGCCCGGCCGTGCGCCGCGTGGCCGCCGGGCGTGCTGTCGCTGCCCCCGGGACCGTCCCTGCGCGCGTCACCTGCGGTGTCACCCCGGCCCACCGGCGGCCGGGCCCCGTGCCTCCGGCCCGTGAGCCCGCGGCGACCGACCGGCAGGCGGGCGGCGCCAGCAACTCGTGGCAACCGATTGCTCGACCGCGGCCCCCGGTGCCTGACTCGTACTCATACCGATCCGGCCACAGCGCCGGCCACCCTAGGAGAACCTCATGATCGTCGTCTCTGAGCCGGCCGCCCCCGCCGCCGCCGTGGCCCCGACGAGGCTGACGTGGCGCAACTACTCCGGCTACGCCGCCGGGGACGCCGCGAACAACCTCGCGTTCTCGATGTCGTCGGCGTTCCTGCTGCTGTACTACACGAACGTCGTCGGCCTCGGCGCTGCCGCCATCGGCACGATGTTCCTGCTCATCCGCTTCTGGGACGCCCTCGCGGACCTCGTCGCCGGCCGGCTCGTGGACGCGAAGAAGCCCGGGCGCCTCGGCAAGTTCCGCCCCTTCATCCTCGTCTTCTCGCTGCCGCTGCTGCTGTCGAGCATGGCGATCTTCTCCGCGAAGACGTTCTTCCCCGACATGGGCCAGACGTCGGCGCTGCTGTACGCCTACGTCACCTACGCGCTGATGGGCACCCTCTACAGCCTCGTCAACATCCCGTACGGCTCGATCGCCCCGGCGATGACCCAGGTCCCGACCGAGCGCGCCAAGCTCGCGTCGTGGCGCGTGTGGGGCTCCAACATCACGATCCTCATGCTGTCGTTCGTCGTCGCGCCGCAGATCAAGCGGTTCACGGGCGACCCCGAGGGCCTGCAGAGCTCGCTCTTCGTCACGACCGGGATCTTCGTGGTGCTCGGCATGGTGCTGTACCTGTACACGGTCATGACGGTCAAGGAGCAGGTCCAGCGCGACGTCGCGGCCCCGACCCTCCGCGAGAGCATCGGCACGCTGCGCCGCAACAAGCCCCTGCTGTGGCTGTGCGGCGGGAGCCTCGCGTTCCTCACCGGCCTGACCGCCCTCAGCACGCTCGCCGCCTACTACGCGATCTACGTGCTCCAGGACGCGCAGTACATCGCGTGGAACGCCCTGGCCCAGGCCGCCGGCACCTTCCTCGTCGCGTCGTTCATCCCCCGGATCGTGGCCCGGTTCGGCAAGAAGAACGGCTTCCTCTTCCTCGGCGTCGTCGGGATCCTCGCCGGGGTGCTGCTCGCGGTCGCACCACCGTCCGTGCCCTTCGTCGCGGTCGTCGGGTTCTTCGTCGTCGGGATCGGCATGGGTGGCGTGAACACCCTGATGTGGGCCCTCGAGGCCGACACCGTCGAGTACGGCGAGTGGAAGACGGGCGTGCGGACCGAGGGGACCACGTACGCGCTGTTCTCCTTCACCCGCAAGATGGGCCAGGCCATCGGCGGGGCAGCCGGTGCGTACGCGCTCGGGATCGCCGCGTTCAGCTCGCAGCGCGCCACCGAGGGGCTGCTCCAGACCGACGCGACGATCGAGGGCATCCAGATGTGGTCCGGCGCTCTCGTCGCCGGCTTCATCGCGATCTCGCTGCTGATCATGGCGTTCTACCCGCTCACGGACGCCGTGTTCCAGAAGATCGTCGCCGAGATCGCCGCCCGGCGGGCCCAGCGCGACGCCGACGCGCACACCAGGTACGCGGTCGACCACGCGCAGTGGGAGGCCGACGAGCGCGCGCGCCGGGAGGGCGGCGCGCGCACCCGCCCAGCCAGCGAGGTCTGAGCGGAGGCCGCCCGGCCAGGGGGACGGGCGGGGCGACGGCCGGGCGGACGACCGCCCGGCCGTCGTCGTGCGCGCCGGGTGAGGGGCTGCGTCAGGCGCCCGGTGGGTCCGCGAGCTCCGCGACGACCTGGGTGGCGGGCTCCCGCCGCAGCGGCCCTGCTCGGGTCCGCGGCCGCCCTGCTCGGGTCCGCGGCCACGCTGCTCGGGTCCGCGGCCGCCCGCTCCGTAGGCTCGCGTCATGACGCACCTGGTCTGGGACATGGACGGGACCCTGCTCGACTCCACGGCCGTCGTCCCCGACGCGTTCGTCGCCACGGTGCGCGAGCTCGGCGTCGACGACGTCGACCGCGAGAGGGTCGTCGCGGCGTACTCGCTCGGCGTGCCCGAGGTCATGCTCGAGCACCTCGTCGGGAGGACGCTGAACGACAGCGAGGTCGACCTCTACTACGACCGCCTGCTCGGCAGCAGCGTCACGGCCTACGACGGCGTCCTGCGCACGCTGGGGGTACTCCGGGACCGGGGCGTCCCGGTCGTCGTCTTCACCGGCGCCAGCAGCCGGGCCGCGCGCACGCTGCTGGCCTCCGCCGGAGTCCGGCCCGACATCCTCGTCGGCGGGGACCACGTCGCCCGCCCGAAGCCCGCACCGGACGGGGTCCTGGAGGCGGCGCGCCGGCTGTCGGTCGACCCGGCCGAGGTCGTGTACATCGGCGACGCGCCCACCGACCTGCGGGCCGCCCGGTCCGCCGGTGCGCGCGGTGCGGCCGCCACGTGGGGGCACCTGTACCGGGCGGACGAGCCCGCGGACGTGCGCCTCGCCGCCCCCGAGGACGCCCTCGCCCTGCTGGCCGCCGACGGTCGCTAGGCCGGCTCCCCGCGCGCGGTGTGCACGATGGTCGACACCGCGCGCTCGAGCGGGATGCGGCTCGTGTTGACGACGAGGTCGTACCGGTCCGGGAGCCGGGGGTCCCACCCGTACAGGGCGAGCGACATCTCCGCGCGCACCCGGTCCTCGACCCGCTGACGGGCGGCCGCACGCTCACGGGGGATGCCCGCGGCGCGGGCGGCGCGCTCGACGCGGTCCTCGACCGCGCCGGTGAGCAGCACGTGCACCGTGCGCGGCCGCTGGGCGAGGACCACCGCGCCGTTGCGCCCGACGATCACCCCGCCCCGGTCCGCCATCTCCCACACCGCGTCGTTGTTCGCGATGACGAGGTCGTGCTTCTCGCGCTGCGTCGTCGCGACGTCCCGGCCCTCGAGCCCGCCGTACGCGCCGCCGAGCACCCCGTACACCCGCGCGAGCACCGCGCCCTGCTCCGTCGCCGTCGCCGTCGCCGTCGACGCAGCGCCCTCGAGCTCCTCCGAGGCGAAGGCCTGCGCGTGGAACGGGACGCCGAGCGCGTCGGCGACGGCCCGCCCGACCTCGTCGGCCCCGGCGCCGTACTGCTCGAAGATCGTGACCACCGGCGGGAGGTCAGCGGTCTCCGTCGCGTCCTGTCCCATGAGGGCCTCCGTCGGCCGTGCGGACCGGCGCCCCGGGCACCAGGGCGCCTGCGTCCCATCCTGGCCTCGTCACCCGGGAGAATCCAGCATGACCTCCACCGAGCAGCCGCTGCGGATCCTGCACCTGTCGGACACCCACCTGTCCGCGCCCGGCGTCCTGCACCACGGCGCCGTGGACACGCTCGCGGCGACCCGCCGGGTGCTGGACGCGTGCGCGGTGCTCCCGCCGCCTGACGTGGTCGTGGTCTCGGGCGACGTGTCCGACGACGGCAGCGTCGCGTCGTACGAGGCGGCCCGGGACGTCGTGGGCGGGTGGGCGCTCGCGCGCGGGGCCCGGGTCGTCCTCGCCCCGGGCAACCACGACCAGCGCGGGCCGTTCCGCCAGGTGCTCGGGGACGGGCACCTGGGCGACGGGTGGGGCGGGGACGGGCAGGGCGGGGACGCGCGGGCCGGGGTGGCGGGAGTGCGGGCGACGGGCGGTGCGGCGAGCAGGGACCCGGTCGCCCCGGTCGACCCGGACGAGCCGGTCGACGGCGTGTCCTGGGTCGGCGGCCTCCGCCTCGTCACGCTCGACAGCTCGGTGCCCGGTGCGGGCTACGGGCGGCTGGACGCGGCGCAGCTCGACCGGCTGCGCGACGAGCTGCTCACCCCGGCGCCGCGAGGCACGGTGCTCGTGGTCCACCACCCGCCGCTGCCCCCGGTGACCCGTCTGCACCACGTCCTCCGGCTGCGCGGCCTCGACGAGCTCGCCGCGGCGCTCGCGGGCAGCGACGTGCGCGTCGTGCTCGCCGGGCACTACCACCACCCGATGACGGGGGTGTTCGCCGGGCGGCCCGTCGTGGTCGCGCCGGGCGTCGCGAACCGGACCGACACCTTCGTGACCCCGGGTGCGGAGCGCGCGGTGCGGGGCTCGGGTGCGGCGCTCGTCGAGCTCGGGCCCGACGGGTCGCTGCACGCCACGTTCCACGTCGCGCCCCACGCGCAGGACGGCACCGAGGTGTTCTTCTACGACGCTGCTGTGGTCGAGCAGATCGCCGCAGCCGCCGGTCCGCCTGCGGGCGACTGAGCAGCGCGTCCCGCGGCGGGCATCACCCTCCGCACGTCCGCACGTCCGCACGTCCGCACGTCCGCACGTCCGCACGGCGGCGCGTCCGCACGGTGGCGCGGCCGCGCGGTCACCCCGGGGGCGGCGTCGCCGGGCGCAGGCTGCGCGCGTACCGGGCCGGGCTCACGCCGACCGCCGCGGTGAAGTCACGGGTCAGGTGCGCCTGGTCGTACCACCCGAGCCGCACCGCGAGCGCACCGAGGTCCGTGCCCGGGTCGGCCTGGAGGTCGGCGACGGCATCCTGCAGGCGGCCGCGGCGGATCAGCCACTTCGCGCTCACGCCCACGTGCTCACGCGTGAGGCGCTGGAGCGTGCGGACGGTGAGTCCGTGCGCGGCCGCGACCTGGTCGACGCGCGTGAGCGACCGGTCCGCCATGACGTGCGCGACGACCTCGCGGGCGGTCGCGCCGCGCGGGTCCGGGGCGGCGGGGAGGCGGGCGGCGAGGAACGCGTCGAGCACCGCGCACCTGTCCTCGTCGCGCGCGGTCGCGAGGACCTCGTCGCGCAGCGCGTCCGCGTCCGGCCAGAGCTCGCGCGCGAGGACGACGCGGTCCGACAGCGGGTGCGCCGGGGCGCCCGTGAGCGCCGTGAGCGCACCCGGGCGGAGCTTGGCGCCGATCACCCGTCCGCTGCCGCGCAGGGTGATCTCGAAACGGCGGGTCAGGACGCCGTGCACCAGGGCGGCGGGCATCGCGACGCCGTGCTGCGGGGAGTCCGCGTCCTCGACGGTCAGGTGCAGCGCCGGGTGCGAGAGGACGCCGGACGGCTGCGTGCGCTCGGTCGGGAGGTCCCACTCGACCGCCCAGTAGTGCTCGACGAGCTCGTCGACCTCGGGCGCCGCCGGGTAGCGCCCGAGGCGGAACACGGGGCCGACGAGCTCGGGGTGCAGGAGGCCGCGGGCCGGGGGAGCCGCGGGTACCCGTGACCCGACGACCTCGTCGCGTGTCGCCTCTGTCCAAGACGCCATGGGACCACCGTAGGCAGGATCGGGGACATGACCGAGAGCACCCAGACCACCGAGAGCACCACCGCCGCGGGCACCGGGCCGGCCGGGCAGCCACCCGTCGCACCCGTCCCGCCCGGATACACCTCGCTCACGCCGTTCCTCGTCGTGGACGGCGCCGAGCGGGCGATCGACTTCTACACGCGTGTGTTCGGCGCGACGCTGGTCTCGCGGAACGACAACGCGGACGGCACCGTCGCGCACGCCGAGCTCGACCTCGGCAACGGCCGGCTCCAGCTCAGCGACCCCAGCCCGGGCGCCGGGCTCGTCGCGCCGCGGGGCGGCGAGGGCCGCGACCACTCCTACGTCCTGTACTGCGCCGACGTCGACGCGGTGTGGGCGGCGGCCGTCGAGGCGGGCGCCACCCCGTTCGAGGAGCCGTCGACGTTCGTCACGGGCGACCGCTTCGGTGCGGTGCACGACCCGTTCGGCCACCGCTGGGCGATCCTCACGCGCGTCGAGGACGTCTCGCCCGAGGAGGCCGAGCGTCGCGTGAACGAGTGGATCGCGTCGCAGGGCTGAGCGCCGCAGCCGTACCCCCGGGCCGGGGGGGGGGGGGGGGGGGGGAGTCGCCACCCCCCCACCCCCCCCCTATCTTCCCCTTGCTCCTCCCCCCCCCCTCCCTCCCCCCCCCCCCCCGATATACTAT
>NZ_JBSGSU010000006.1:136118-177145 GCF_053607065.1 Cellulomonas sp. NPDC055163
TTGCACGGAGGGATACGTTTCTCCCGGAGGGCGGGTCCGCGCGCCGAGGGGGACTACCTCCCCGCGTCTCCGGTCGTGGGGTGTCCCCTAGACACCCCCCCCCCCCCCCCCGACGCCGCTCGGGTCAGGCCGTCAGGCCTTGCACTGACCCGTGCTGAGCCCCGCGACCGTGGCGCCGGCGAAGTCGACGGCACCCCAGTTGCTCGCGCAGGACAGGTTGCCCCCGACCGTGGCGCTCGCGAGCGTCACCGCACCGAGGTTGTGCTCCACGACGAGCCACCCGCCGACGTTCACCGCGTCGCGCTCGGCGTCCGCGAGCCCGGCACGCGCGTGACCGGCCGGCAGCGACGCCGTCGAGCACGCGTCGCCCGCGGCGGTCGTCGTCGCACCGACGCGACCGGCGCTCGTCAGCCCGCGCACCGCGACGTCCGCCGCGACGTCGGAGCCGCACAGCCACAGCTCGCCCGTGCCCTTCGACGTGAGGCCGCGCCCGAACGTCGACCAGGCGACCGACGCCTGCTGCGACGCGTTGAGGTTGGCCCAGCCGCCCACCGTCGACAGCTCGACGGTCAGGTCCTTCGCCCGGACGTTGACCGCGCCGTCGACCGTCGAGCCGGTGACCGTCGCCGTGTCCGCGTAGCCGCGGACGCTGTGCCACACGTGCGAGTCCTGCACGACGAGGCTCGCAGCGTTCGCGAGCACGCCGCCCTGCACGGTCGAGCCCGTGAGCGTCACCGCGCCCTTGGCGCCCAGGTCGCCGCCGACGGTGACGCCCGTGAGCGTGACCTGACGGTCGCCGTAGACCGTGAGGCTGCCGGTGACGACGACGTCCGTGAGGTCGCACACCGCACCGTCGACCCACGCGTCGCCCTCGACGGTGATGCCGGTGACAGCCGTCGCGCCCGCGGCGCACAGGCCGACGCCCGTGCCGCCCGCCGCCCCTGCCGGCGCGGCCGCCGCGCCGAGCAGCACCGTCGCCCCTGCGAGCACCGCGCCGACCGCGCGACGTGCCCCCCTGTGTCCAGTCATGTTCCCCTGCCTCCCTGCAGCACGAACCGGGAGTGCAAGTGCGCCGCCCCCGGCGTGGACAGGCTCACACGCCGGGGTCGGCGCCGACGGGTACCGGTGCGATGTCCCGAACCGGGCGGCCCGTCCGGGGACGGGCCCATCCGCCCGGCGCGCACGCGTCGGCGCAGGCCAGCGCGATCGCCCCCAGGGCCTTGCCGGATATGCCCGGGACCGGAAATCACCCGCCCGGCGGTCACGCCGTTGGGCCGACCGGGTGGTCGGCACCGGCCCGGGGCGCGCCGGGGTTGTCCGGTATGCGAAGTTGGTCGGGATCACCGGCGCGCCCGTCGCGCCGCCGACACGAGGGGGCACCCATGCACGGACGCACCATGCTGCTCAGCCTCGTCGTGCTCGTCGGCGGGGTCGGCGTTGCCCGGCCCGAGCTGGCCGAGCTGCCGCTGCGGGTCGCGGCCCCGGCGTACGACGCGGTCACGCAGTCGAGCCTGCGGAACCTCGCCGTCGCCCTGCAGTCGTACACGCTCGACGCGGGCGGTGCGGACGCCGTCACCGTCGAGGAGCTCGCTGGCTGGGGCTGGGTGCCGCAGGACACGACGGCCGTGACGATCTGGGTCGGCGGCGACGAGTTCCGCGCCGTCGCGCAGGACGTCCGGCCCGGTGCCTCGGCGTTCGAGTACACAAACGTCGGCACCGACGGCGGGCCCGGCGACGTCGACGTCGCCGCGGCGCAGGCCGACGATCCCGTCGCGGGCGTGACGATCCGGCCGCTCCCCGCGACCTGAGCCGCCCGCACGGGCGCGTGCTGCGCGGCCGCCCGCACGGGCGCGTCGGGCTGCGCGCGACCCGACCCGGTCAGGTGCCGGCCGCGCCGGCCTACGACCGACCGGGTCACGCCCGGGCGAGGTCCACGAACCGCCCGTCGACGAGCCCGGGAACGACCCTGCTCGTGCCGACCTCGGCCGCGATGCGGACGTCACCCGCGTACCCCTCCCCGACGAGCTCCCGCCCGCTCGCGCACCCGGTGAGGGCCCCGGCCACCTCGCCGTCCGGGGCGAGCGCCGCGACCGACCGCGCCTCAGGGGACAGGCGCTTCACGGGCAGCCGGCGCAGCACCGCCGCCGCGCCCCACGCGTCCTCGATCGCGGGCCGCAGCCCACCGCCGGGCCACCGCTCGCCCGCGGCCACCACGGCGACCGTCAGGTGATCCGCGCCGGGCCGGTCCGCGACCCACCGGGCGACCGCAGCGGCGTTCCGCAGCGACGCCGCGAGCACCGTCGGCACCCCGAGCTCCGCCGAGAGGTGCCAGCAGATCGTCGACCCGTTCGGCGAGGGCAGCACGAGACGGCGTACGCCGGACGCCGCGCGGATGCTGGCGGGTGACAGCGACAGGTCGCCGGGACCCGCGGCGGACCGGGCGCGGGCGAGTACCGCGTCGTGCCTCTCCGCGAACGCTGCCGCGGTGTCGTCGGCCCAGCGGTAGGGGAGCACCTCGGTGCCCGCGTCGAGCGCGACGCCCACCGCCGTCGTGAAGGACAGGACGTCGACGACGACCGCGACGTCCGCACCCGACGCCACGGCGAGCGCGCCGTCGAGCCCCCAGTCGAACCGGACGCGGTAGCCGGCCTGCGCGTGCGGGGTCGCCCCATCGAGCCTGCTCACGCGGCCAGTCTGCCGCGCCTGCGGCGGGGTGAACCCGGCGCCCGCGTTCGGCGGCGACGGCACGCGCCTCGTACCCTCGCCGGATGAAGATCCGTCGCGCCCTGGCCAGCACCTTCTGGGCGGTGAGCCGCTACCGGCTCCGCACCGAGCACGTCCCCGCGGACGGCGCCGGCATCCTCATCGGGGCACCGCACACCTCGAACTGGGACTTCCTGTTCATGCTCGCGATCTGCTGGTCGCAGGGCCTGCACATCCGCTATCTCGGCAAGCGGTCGCTGTTCACGCCGCCGTTCGGTCCGCTCATGCGTGCGCTCGGCGGCATCCCGGTCGACCGGAGCAACCCCGCCGGCCTCGTCGACGACCTCGTGGCCCGCGTGCGCGCCGGTGAGCGCTTCTACCTCGTCATCACTCCCGAGGGCACGCGCAGCAGGACCGAGTACTGGAAGTCGGGCTTCTACCGGATCGCGCGCGAGGCCGGCCTCCCCGTGACCCTCGGGTACGTCGACCGCCCGACCCGGACGTCGGGCCTGGGCCCCACGCTGACCCTGACCGGGGACGTCCACGCCGACATGGAGCAGGTCCGCGCGTTCTACGCCGACAAGTCCGGCGTCGTCCCGGCCCGCCGCACCGAGCCGCGCCTGCGCGAGGAGACCACCGCGTAGCACGCCGCAGCCGGGCCGCACGTCTGGCACGGTCGCGGCAGGCGCAGGCGCGGGCGCGGGCGCGGGGCGGGCGCGGGCACGGGGCGGGCGTGGGCGCGGGCCGGCAGCCGGACGGGCGCCGCGACGTCCCGTGGTCCGCGTCGACCGCGGAGGTCGGTACGCCGCGTACCCGCACGGCGTCGCCCGAGCCGGCACCCCTAAACGATTGGTGCGCTGGGAGGCCCCCCGGCCCGCCGCTAGCGTCCGACGCACACGCACCCCACGACGCCGTCGTGCGCGTGCCCGCCCGCCACCACGGGTGCCCGTCACCGCAGGTCGCGGACCTGCCCCCGACCACGGCCCGACGTGCGCCCCGGCGGCGTCACCGCGCTCGCAGGGGGCGCGTCGTCGGCCACCCGAGAGGACGTCACCGCATGAGGACCACGCTCCGACACCGCACGTCCCGACTCGTCGCCGGCCTGGCCGCGCTCGCGGTCGGCGCCGTCACGGCGGCCGGGCTCGCCGTCTCCGCGCAGGCGGCCGCCGCGTGCACGGTGACGTACCAGCCGAACGCGTGGCCGGGTGGCTTCACGACGAGCGTGCGCGTCACGCCCGGTGACGCCGTGAGCGGCTGGCGCGTCACGTGGACGTGGCCCGGCGACCAGAAGGTCTCGGGCGCGTGGAACGCGAGCGTGACGCAGAGCGGGTCGAGCGTCACGGCGACCAACGCGTCGTGGAACGGCAACCTCGGGGCCGGGTCGTCCGCGGAGTTCGGGCTGCAGGGCACGTTCGGGTCGAGCAACGCCTCGCCGACGGACTTCGCGGTCAACGGCGTCGCGTGCAACGGCCAGACGCCCAGCCCGACGCCCACGCCCACCGTCCCGACGACGCCGAGCCCGACGCCGACGGTCGTCCCGACCCCCACGGCCGAGCCCACCCCGACGGTCACCCCGACCCCGACGCCCACGCCGACCCCGACGACCGGCCCGAACCCGCAGTGCGGCTCCTCGTCGTTCTGCGACGGCTTCGAGACCCAGACCGGCACCGAGCCGTCGGGCGCCTGGACGGTCGGCTCCCCGAACTGCTCCGGCACCGGCACGGTGAGCGTCGACACCGGCGTCGCGCACTCCGGCTCCCGGTCGCTGCGCGTCAACGGCGTCGCCGGCTACTGCAACCACGTGTTCGCGCAGGCCGCCGGCGCGCTGACCGGCACCGGCTCGACCGCGTTCGTGCGGTTCTACGTGCGGCACACCACGCCGCTCCCCGCGGCGCACACGACGTTCCTCGCGATGCGGGACACCGCCGACGGCGGCAAGGACCTGCGCATGGGCGGTCAGAACGGTGCGCTGCAGTGGAACCGTGAGTCCGACGACGCGACGCTCCCCGAGCAGAGCCCGACGGGCGTCTCGCTGAGCAAGCCGCTGCCGGTCAACGCGTGGTCGTGCGTCGAGTACTCGGTCGCTCGCGACGGGCGGCTCTCGACGTGGCTCGACGGCACGCTCGTGACCGGGCTCGTCAACGACGGCACCCCGACGCGCGACGTCGACGGCCAGTGGGGCTCGCGCAGCGGCTGGGCGCCCGTGCTCACGGACCTGCGGCTCGGCTGGGAGAGCTACGGCGACGGCAGCGACACCCTCTGGTACGACGACGTCGCGGTCTCCTCGAGCCGCATCGGCTGCTGACCCACCCCCGCGCGAGCAGGACGGCCCCCGGCGGAGACGGCCCGCCGGGGGCCGTCCGCTGCCCGCGTGAGCGCGTCGCGTCGGGCCGCGCTGACCGTCGTGAGCGTCGAGCCCGTGTGGGATTGCCTCGGGCCTGGCGTTCACCGGGGCGCCGGGCCACCTGCTGCGCTGGGACCTCGGAGCGGGGCGTGCCGACGGTGGGCGCCGCGCGTCAGTCGACGGTGATCCTGAGGTGGCGGGCGAGCGCGCCCGCGAGCTCGAGGAGCTGCGCCGAGCTGATCGTCGACCCCGCGAGCCCGGCGACCCCGTCGAGCCCCGCGAGGTCCGCGCCGCGCAGGTCGACGTCCTTGAGCTGCGCCCGCGTGACGTCCAGCCGGCCGACGCGGCAGCGGTCCAGCACGAGGCCGTGCACGCGTGCGCCGGCGAGGTCGAGGTCGCCGACCACGCAGTCCTCGATCCGGACCTGCTCGAGGCGTGCGTCGCGCAGGTTGAGGTAGTCGACCTTGCCGCCGCGGATCGTCACGCGCGTGAGCTGCCCGCCGTAGGCCTGGACGGCGCCGAGGCGGCAGTCGGCGAGCTCGACGTCGCGCCACGTCGCGTCGGGGGCGTCGAGCGTCCCCGCCCGCACGGTCGTGAGGGTCGTGTCGAGGATCTCGGCGTCCTCGAGCCGCACGCCGTCGAGGTCGCACCCGGTGATCGTGCAGTCCATGAACCGTGCGCCCTCGGCGTCGTCGCCGCTGAGGTCGAGGCCGTCGAACGAGAGCGCCTCGTAGTCCCCGTCGCGCTCCAGGCGGCCGTCGAACGTCTCCAGGTGCGGCATGCGGCCAGGGTGCCACACGGCACCGACAGCGCCGTGACGGCCCTGGCACCGGTCGGTCCGGCCGTTCCGTCCGCCGCGCCCTCCGCCGTCGCGCGCTGCTCGTCGAGGCGACCCGACAACCGGCGGGGCGGCTGGGTGGTCAGCTCCCCGGCGTGAGCGTCGTCCCCGCCGCGGGGGCGACCCGGCAGCGGTCGAGCTGGCGGTCCATCGCGTCGTGCTCCGCGGCCGTGACCCACAGCCCGTAGGCGGCCTTGACCCGGATCTGGCGCAGCACGTACACGCACCGGTAGCCCGAGCGCGGAGGCAGCCAGGTCGCGGCGTCGCCGGCGCCCTTCTTCTGGTTCAGGGGCCCGTCGACGGCGAGCAGGTTCGCCGGGTCGTTCGCGAAGGCCTCGCGGACGTCGGGCGTCCACTGCTGGGCGCCCTTCTGCCACGCGTCGTTGAGCGCGACGACGTGGTCGATCTGCACCTCGGAGCTCCGCGGCCCGCGCTCGAAGTCGATGACCTCGCCGCCGTACGGGTCGGCGAGGGTCCCGGTCAGCACGACGCAGTCGCGGGTCCCGGGCTTGAACGTCAGGTCGGTCAGGTCCCGGCGGAGGATGTCGTTGCGGGTGTCGCAGCCGTTGTGGTCGACGTCGGCCCAGGCCTGCCCGAACTCGTCACGGTCGTAGCCCGTCTTCGGTGCACGGCCCTTGACCGCGAGCGCGTCGAGCGCCGCTCGCCCGGCGGCCAGGTCCTCGGCGGTGACCGGGTAGCGCGCGGCGTCGGCGGCCTCGGTCCACGCGGGCAGCCCGACGCCGAACGCGACCGCGCCGACGAGGACGAGCACCCAGACGGCGCGGGGGAGGCGGCGGCGCGGCTGCGGGGCGAGGGGACGGGTCGGGTGCACGCGCGCAAGATGCCACATAACGCCCATCCCGGGCGCGCGCGGCCCGCGGACACGCCGGAGGTGCGCGCGTCGCGACCCTGGGGGTGCTCGGCCGAGCGGCCCGGCCGGCGGACCGTGCGCGGGCCGGAGGTCGGTTGAGGCCAGCGGCGCGGGGGCGCATGCTCGGACGCATGACGATCAGCACGCGCACCCTCGGCTCGGCCGCGCACGGCACCGCACTCACCGTCGGCTCGCTCGGGCTCGGCTGCATGGGGATGTCCGAGTACTACAGCGCGACGAACCCCACGACCGACGACGAGTCGGTCGCGACGATCCGGCGCGCGCTCGACCTGGGCGTGACCCTGATCGACACCGCCGACATGTACGGGCCGTTCACGAACGAACGGCTCGTCGGGCGGGCGGTCGCGGGCCGCCGCGACGAGGTCGTCGTCGCCACGAAGTTCGGCAACGAGCGCGACGAGTCCGGCGCACGTCTCGGCATCAACGGCCGCCCGGAGTACGTCCGCCGCTGCGCCGACGCGAGCCTCCAGCGCCTCGGCGTCGACCACCTCGACCTCTGGTACCAGCACCGCGTCGACAGGACGGTCCCGATCGAGGACACCGTCGGCGCGATGGCCGAGCTCGTCGCCGCCGGCAAGGTACGCCACCTCGGGCTCTCCGAGGCCGCCGTCCCGACGATCCGCCGCGCGCACGCCGTGCACCCGATCACCGCGCTGCAGACCGAGTACTCGCTGTGGTCGCGCGACGTCGAGGCCGAGATCCTGCCGACGCTGCGGGAGCTCGGCATCGGGCTCGTCCCGTACTCGCCGCTGGGCCGCGGGTTCCTCACCGGCTCGATCCGCTCGACGGCCGACCTCGCCGAGGGCGACTACCGCCGCACGACGCCGCGCTTCGCCGACGGCGCGCTCGAGGCGAACCTCCGGCTCGTCGAGGTCGTGCGGGCCGTCGCCGGGCGGGTCGGCATCACGCCCGGGCAGCTCGCGCTCGCGTGGGTGCTCGCGCAGGGCGACGACGTCGTGCCCATCCCGGGCACCCGGCGCGTGCGCTACCTCGAGGAGAACGCCGGCGCCGACGCCGTCCGGCTGTCGCCCGAGGACCTCGCGGAGCTCGACGCCGCCCTCCCCCCCGGCGCGGCGGTGGGCGACCGGTACACGGACATGGGACCGCTCAACGCCTGAGCGGCATCGACGATCGCCCGCTCCGCGGGGACCGGCGACGGCCTCTTTGGTCGCGCGACGTGGTCGCCTGGCATCCACGAGCCGACGAGGGACTCGGCCCGGGCACGGTGACGCCTCACGACCGAAGGGATCGCGGGGCGTCGTCCGACAGCCGGGGGTGGGGACGAGCCAGGGTCGCGCCTCCGTGCCCGCGGGCGACCTACGAGCGCGGCTTGCCCGGTGTCCAGAGCACGGCCGCGGAGCCGGAGACCCCGACGACGCGCCCGGAGTCGGACAGGTCGTCCGCGAACGACGACTCCCCGTTGACCAGCGGCGGCAGGACGGCGACCGTCTCCGCCCCGGGGTGCCACACGAACGCCTGGTGCTCTCCGTCCCGGGCGACGTTGCCGGCGACCGTCCCGCGAGCGTTGATCGCGAGCGCCTCCGACGACCCGCCCGTGAGGCCCGGGACGGGCGCCAGCGTCCCGGTGCGCGCCGACCACACGAACGCCTGCGAGCTCCCGTCCTCGACATCGGCCGCCCAGCCGACGACGTCACCGCGGTTGTTGACGTCGCGCGCGAACGACACGACGGTCCCGGGCAGCACGCCGAGGTCGGTCGACGCCCCGGTGCGCGGGTCCCAGCGGAACCCGTGCGTGACCCCCTCGGTCGTGCGCGCGTCGCCGACCACGACACCGCGGTCGTTGATGCCGTACGCGGCCGAGTCGTCGAGCCCGAACGTCGGGACCGGGACCATCGCGTGCTCGCACGGGTCGAAGACGAACGCGACCTGCTCGACGCCCGGGCCCGACGTCGAGGCGCCGACCACGACGCCGCGGTTGTTGATCGCGGTGCCGCGGGAGTACGAGCCGCCCAGCGTCCCGAGGTCCTCGACCGTGCCGTTCCGTGTGTCCCACACGAACGCGCGGGTCCCGCCCTCGCCGGGCAGCGTCCCGGTGCCGACGACCTGGCCGCGGTCGTTGATCGCCGCCGCCTCGGTCTGCCAGAAGGCGCTCGCGGGGATCTGCGTGAGCGCGCCGGTCCGGGGGTCGCGGACGAACGCCTGGTTCAGCCCGTCGGCGGTCTGCGACGTGCCCGCGACGACGCCGCGCGAGCTGACGCCCTGCGCCGAGGTGGCCCCGCCCGCGAGGCTCCCGACGTCCTGCACCGAGTAGGTGGGCGGCGGCGGCGCGGCCGCGGTGGCGGTGGGTGCCGCGACGGCGAGGCCGAGGGCCAGCGCTGCGGCGAGGACGAGTGCGCGGGAGCGTGCCATCAGTTCCTCCACGGGGCGAGCTGTCGCGACGGCACCCTGCGGCCCGCGGCGTCGACGGGGTCGTCGCCACGCTACGACCGGGCCGCGCACGCGAGAAGGTCCGAAGAGGCAGCCTCCGGGCAGCGGTTCCGTGGAGCGACCTGGCGACCGACCCTCGCCGGTGCGGAAGCCGAACCGGTACGACCGAGCGTTCAGTCGCCCTCGTCGCCCTCGAACCCGATCAGCCAGTGGAGGCCGAAGCGGTCGACGACCTGCCCGTCGGTCGCACCCCACGCCCGCTCCTGCAGGTCGTCCACGATCTCGCCGCCCTCGGAGAGCGCGGCGAACCAGGCGCGAAGGACCGAGGGTGCGGCCGCCCCGAGCAGCGAGAACATCAGCCCCCGGCTCGTGAGAGTCGGCACGTCCCCGGTCACGTCGGCTGCGAAGAGCGCGACCGGCCCGTCCACGAGGTACCCGTGGGCGACGGCGTCCGCCGGGCCGTCGGTCCGGCCGAACTCCTCGTAGGTGTGCAGCTGTGCGGCGCCGCCGAACACGTCGGCGTAGAAGGTCAGAGCGGCGCGAGCCGTGCCCGGGAGGTGGATGTACGGCGTCGGTGCGGTCATGTGGGTCTCCGTGGGTGAGCCGGTCGGGCGCCTGCGGCCACTGGTGCCGCTCGCATCCCGGGTCGCCGGACCCTCCGGCGTACTGGGACGACGATCGGCGACCCCTCGCGAGGACACCCCGGTTCGGCAAGGTACCCGGCCGGGCGGCCTGGACCTGGGGTTCGTGGACGCGTCGAGGCTCACGACCGGATCGGACTCCGGTCAGCGCTTCGCGAGCGGCTCGCGGGCCGACCGCCGTCGTCAGCCGTGCACGTGCACGCGAGCACGGGCGAGGTACGTAACACTCACGGGACGCGCCGATGTGGAGCCTCGACTCTGTGGCGACCCGGCGCAGGCCGAGCGCGCCGCCTGCGGCGGACATCAGCACCCGCGTGAGGGTCACGCAGCGACGCCGGCCCCGGCCGGACGCGACCGGACGCGACCGTGGCGTCCGTCGCGGAGGAGTGCCGAGCGTCGGTGTGCGGGTCAGCGCAGCCCGGAGGACCGCACCCAGGCGACTGCTTCGGCGCGGCTGGACACCCCGATCTTGCGGTAGGCGGTCCGGACCTGGGTCTTGACGGTGTTGCGCGTGACCCACAGCCGGGCGGCGATCTCCTCCAGCGTGACGTTCTCGGCCAGCTCGAGCAGCACCACCCGCTCGCGGCCGGTCAGGTGCACGTCGGCGGCGGTGGTGGTGGGTCGGTCGGTGTCGAGCATCGTCATGGTGGTCCCCCCGGGCCAGAGGGCGCAGTGCGGGGTCGTTACCCCGAGGTCTGCCAGCGCCTTCGCTCTAGGGGACGGGGCACCGGCGACTTCATGACGCCAGTTCCCGGGCGAATGTGCGTGATGCGCCGCACACCCTGGCTCCGGCGAACCGGGGGTGCGCCGTCACGGCGAGCGACGCGGTCGACACCTGGTCGGACTGGCTGCAACGACGACTCGTCGACGACACCGGCACGGCACGGCGGCCCGAGTACGTGCGCCCGCCTCGCTCCCGCGGCTGCTCACCGTCGGGCGTCTGGCCGGTGGCGCTCGGTGTGCAGGGCCGCGAACCCGGTCGTCACCATCCAGACCAGCACGGGGAGCGCCGCGACGCGTTCCATGCCGCCGAGGCCGAGCCCGAGGTCGACGTGCGCGAGGAACAGCGCCGAGCCCGCCAGCCCGGTCGTGCCCGCCACCGCGGCCAGCACGCGTGTGCGTCCCGGACCCGCCGCCCGGCTGAGCCCGACGAGGAGCAGGCCGAGGTTCGTCAGCACGAGCACCGGGAACGCGCCGAAGACCACGTGCACGTTCTCGTCG
Organism: Cellulomonas sp. NPDC055163; assembly: GCF_053607065.1. Taxonomy (NCBI): domain Bacteria; kingdom Bacillati; phylum Actinomycetota; class Actinomycetes; order Micrococcales; family Cellulomonadaceae; genus Cellulomonas; species Cellulomonas sp. NPDC055163. The sequence goes on from NZ_JBSGSU010000006.1 coordinate 147,146, forward strand.
ACGTCGGCGGGTACCGCTCCCGCGACGACCCAGCCGAGCCCACCCGCCGCGACGAGCACCCGGCCGGCCCGGGCTCGCCCGGACGGCCACAGCCGCCACGTCAGCACCACACCCGCGACCAGCGCCACCCCGGTGCCGATCATCGCGGCGTTCATGAGGGTGTGCAGGGGCGAGCACACGAGCCGCTGGTCGTCCCCCCAGGGGCCGCACCCGACGTTGCCGAGGTCGCTGACCATGTTCCGTGCCCAGCTGTACGGCGGCGACCACGCGCGCTCCACGACGAGGTGGCAGACGAGGAACAGCACCGGTGCGGCGATCCACAGCACGGCCGTCGCGCGGCGTGCCCCCGGGGCCGGGCGCGCCGCGAGGGGACGGGTGGGGGGCGGAGGGGCGGTCGCGCTGGTCCGTGTCATGCGGTCGACGGTCCCAACCCGGCGCCCCGTGGCAGAACCCGGCGGCCCCCCGAGGCCGGGGTGGGGTCTGCCCGGGCAGCCCAGCCCGCGCGGCCGGGCGTCCCGCTCGGTCAGCCGAGCCCGCACGTCCGGCACGCGGGCCGACGACGCAGGTAGTACGCGTACGTCGCGGCCCCCAGCGCCGGGCCCCACAACGGCCACAGCAGCATCGGGGCCAGGGCGCCCCAGTTCTCGGTGGCCTCCGCGCGGAGCTGGTCCGGGCCGATGGCGAGCAGCGTGATGCTGGCCGGCACGACCGCCGCGGCGACGACCGTCGCGGGCACCACGGCCAGCATCACGGGAACCCGCCGGCCCGCGAGACCGACCATCCAGCGCGGGAACACCTCGCCCCAGCGCTGGAACAGGCCGAGGGTCAGCACCGTCCCGACGAGCGCGAACGTCGCGAGCCCGAACGCCGCGGCGAGCATGCCGTCGGCCACCATGGCGTCGTAGTCGTCGGCCTGCATCCCGAAGGGGTAGCCCGCGACCCACGCGAGCCGCGTCGCGGCGTAGAGCGCGGGGATGATGGCGGCGACGACCGCCCAGCGCCGGCCCCAGTCCGCGGCGCGCGCCGGGGTCCGCCACGCGGGCTCCGCGTGGTCGACGGCCCGCCCGCACACCGCGCACGCGCCGCTCGCCCGGCGGCGGAACAGCACCGTGGCCCAGACGAGCAGGCCTGCACCGGCGAGCGCGAGGTACTGCACGACGACCCCGGGGGCGACGTAGCCGGCGAACGCGTCACGGAACTTCTCGTCGAACGGAGCCCGGACCACGAGCAGGGGCAGGTAGCCGAGCCGCGCGAGGATCGAGGCGTCCGTCAGGGTGACCGCCCCTGCGACGGTCACGGCCGCGGCGACGGTCACCGCCGTGCGCGCCGGGGCGGTGACGGTGCGACGGCGGGCGCGCACCATCCCGACGGCGAGCGCCGCGCCGGCGAGAGCGACGAGCGCGACGAGCGGGCTCAGCGTCGAGCCGGGCACGTCGCGGAGCATCGTGCCGGACGCGTCGCGCGACGCCTCGCCGACCGGCAGCGTGTGGCCGAGCAGCGTGACCGCGAGCGCGACCAGCGCGGAGACCCCCCACCACGCGGCGGCCAGCGCGGGCACGACGCGCACGTGCCGTGGGGGTCGTCGCACGGGGGGCGGGGCGGCCGCGGTCGGGGCGACGGTGCTCCGGTCGGTGGTGAGAGCCGTGGCGGTGGTCGGGTCCGCCGTGGGGCGGTCGGTGGTGACGGGGTGGCTGCGGTGCGTCTCGTGGAGGTCCATGACTCCACCCTCGTGAGCGCCGACGGCGCGGTGATCCCCCGCGGAGGCGGTCCGGGTCCCCCGCGCGAGGGAGCGGTGCCGCGTGGCCGTCGACCCCCGAGCCCGTCGACCCCCTAGCCCGTCGGCCGCACGAAGCCCGACTCGTACGCCGCGATGACCGCTTGGGTCCGGTCGCGGGCGCCGGTCTTGGCCAGGACGCTCCCGACGTGCGTCTTGACCGTCTCGACGCCGAGGAACAGCCGAGCGGCGATCTCGGCGTTCGACAGCCCCGTCGCCATGAGCCGCAGGACCTCGGCCTCGCGCTCGGTCAGCCCGGCGCGGCGCAGCTCGTCGCCCGCCGGGGCGCGGACCGACGCGAGCCGGCGCACCGCCGCAGGGAACAGCACCCGGTCCCCGCGCACGACGACGCGGACCGCCTCGACGATCTCCTCGGGCGGCGTGCGCTTGAGGACGAACCCGCTCGCGCCGGCGCGCAGCGCGTCGAGCACGTGGTCGTCGTTCTCGAACGTCGTCACGACGATGACCCGCGGCGCGTCCGGGCGGTCGACGAGCGCGCGGGTCGCCGCGATGCCGTCGACCGCGGGCATGCGCACGTCCATGAGCACGACGTCGGGGCGCGTGCGGGCGACGAGACCGGGGACGTCCACGCCGTCGGCCGCCTCGCCGACGACCGTCATGTCCGGCTCGGCGTCGACGATGACGCGCAGCCCGGCGCGGACGAGCGGCTCGTCGTCCACCACGACGACGCGCAGCACCGCCCCGTGACCGGACCCGCCGAAGCCTGCACCGGCCCCGGTCACGCGCGCTCCCGCGGCAGCGTCGCGTGCACGGTCCACCTGCCGGCGCGCTCGCCCACGTCCAGCCAGCCGCGCAGGACCCGGACCCGCTCGGCCATCCCGACGAGCCCCTGCCCCGACCCGTTCGTCCCGCGCCCCGACCCGTTCGTCCCGTGCCCCGACCCGTCCGGCCCCTGCCCCGACCCGTCCGGCCCTTGCCCGGCCCCGCCGCCCGCGCCGCCCTCCTCCGCGCCTCGCGCTCCCGCACCGACCACCCCCGCACCAACCGCCCCCGCGCCGCCCGTCCCGGCGCCGGCGCCCCCGGACCCCGTGCGACCGACCGGCGCCCCGACGGCCACCGGGTTCGTGACCCGCACCTCGACGTCGGTCGGGCCGACGCGCACGTGCACCGCGACGGCCTGCCCGGCGGCGTGCCGCAGCGCGTTCGTCAGCGACTCCTGCACGATCCGGAACGCCTCGCGCGAGGTCGCCCCGCCGACGCCGGCCACGTCGCCGTCGAGGTGCAGCGCGACGTCGGCGCCGGCCGCGCGGGTCTCCGCGACGAGCCGGTCGAGGGCACCGAGGTCGGGCACGGGAGCCCGGGAGGTCCGGCCGTGGGCGGGCTCGCGCAGCAGTCCGAGCACGTGGTCGAGGTCGGCCATCGCGGCGCGCCCGGCCTGCTCGATCGCGGTCAGCGAGCGGCGCGCGGCCTCCGGGTCGCGGTCGAGGGTCCGTGCCGCGGCGGCGGCCTGCAGCGTCGTGACGGTGAGCGCGTGCCCGACGCTGTCGTGCAGCTCGCGGGCCAGGCGGTTGCGCTCGGCGAGCCGGGTGGCGGCGCGCTCGAGCTCGGCGACGCGCTCGTCGGCGGACGGACCGAGGAGCGCGGGGGCGAGCAGCCGCAGCCCCCACGCGCACACCGCGACGAGGTGCGCGAGCACCACGGGCAGGGCGATCGCGAGCGCGGTCCACAGCACGCGGTCGAGCGCGCCGCCCGGGTCGGGGAAGGGGTCGAGGCGCGGGAGCCCGGCGGCGCCGGTCAGGCCGTCGACCCCGAGCGCCGCGAGCACGAGCTGCGCGGCCACGGGCACCCCGGTGACGACGGCCAGCAGGACGACCCCGCCCGCCACGAGGTGCACGCCGTACCAGAGCGCGCCGCGCCAGCGTGCCGCCGCGTCGGGCTCGGCGGCGGGCACCGGGACGTCGACCCCGAGGAACGTGCGCGTCGCGTGCACCTCGAGCGTGCGGACGGGCGCGAGGAACGGCGGGGTCGAGGCGATCACGGCGGTGACCGCCGCGAGGACGACGCCGATCGCGGTCGGCGTCCCGGGCGTCCGCTGCATCTGCACGAAGCCGACGACGAGCGTGAGGTACGCGGTCGCGACGACGCCGCCGATGACGAGGAAGACCCCGGAGCGGACCGTCTCGCCGCTGGTCAGCGGGCGGACGACCCTGCCCGTGCCTGCGCGCAGCCCCATGCGCCGAGTGTGGCAGCGGCGGCCCGCGGGGCGCCTCCCCCGTGCGGGGTAGGGTCAGGCCGGGCCCCAGGACGCGGCGACGACGGCGACGTCGTCCTCGCGGGTCGGCCGCGCGAACGTCCGCACCAGCAGGTCGCACAGCTCGTCCGGTGTGCGGGGGCCCGCCTCGGCGACCGTCGTGGCCATCGCGTCGAGCGCGTCGCCGAGGTGGCGGCTGCTGCGTTCGAGCAGCCCGTCGGTCACCAGCACGAGGGTGCCGCGCGGCGGCAGGGGCTGCACGTGGCGGACGCGCGGTGCGGGCTGCGGCACCCCGAGCAGGGGGGAGGACTCCCGCACGAACGCGGCACCGTCGTCGGTCACGAGCAGCGGGGGCAGGTGCCCGGCGTTGGTGACCTCCAGGGTTCCCGCGGCGGGGTCGAGGACCGCGATGCAGACGGTGACGAGCTCCGGGTGCTGGGCGATCAGGACCGTGTTGAGCAGCCGCAGCGCCTCGGGGGGCTCGTGCCCCTCGGCGAGGTAGGCGCGCAGCGTGAACCGCAGCTCGGCCATGATCGTCGCGGCGCGCAGCGAGTGGCCCTGCACGTCGCCGATGACGAGCGCGGTCCGCCCGCCCGGCAGCGGCAGGGCGTCGTAGAAGTCCCCGCCGACGCTCAGCTGGGCGTCCGAGGCGAGGTACCGCGCCGCGACCCGCAGCTCGGGGGTGTCGGGGAGCGCGTGCGGCAGCATCGCGTTCTGCAGGGTGACGGCGATGGCGTGCTCCTCGAGGTAGGAGCGGGCGTTCGCGGCGGCGGTCGCCAACGCCTCCGCGAGCTGGTCCGCGAGCTCCGCGGCCTCGTCGGGGACGACGTTCTCGCCGGGCAGGGTCGCCACAGCCAGGCCGGCGCCGGGCCGTCCGGGTGCGGCCCACGACGGCGTCAGCCGCCAGGAACGTCCCGCGAGGCCCGCGCGCTCGACGAGCTCCGCCCACTGCGCCGGGACCTCCGCGGGGCCGACGACGACGGTCTCGCGTGCCGGGGAGTCCACCGGGCTCGTGAACCGCCCGCGCAGCACGGGCTCTCCCGGGCCGGCGCACAGGACCCGCACGTTCGAGTCGGCCGACGCGGGCGCGAGCGCCAGCACGGGCCGGCGCAGCACGTCCGCGGCGCCGGCCGCGGCGACCTCCACGAGCTCCTCGAGCCCCCGCGCCGTGTGCACCGCGAGCACCGCCGCCGCGAGCTGCTCGAGGCGCCGGGTGTGCTCGTCGGCCTGGAGGCGCTGCTCCTGGAGCCGGCACAGGCGCCGGACGGTCGCGACGAACTCGTCGCGGTCGAGCGGCTCGACGAGGTAGGCGTCCGCCCCGCCCTCGAGCCCGGCGGTCCGCGCCCGGGCGTCGATCGCCGTCGCGGACACGTGCATGACGGGCAGGGCCGCGGTGGCCGGCGCGGCACGCAGGCGCCGCAGGACCTCGGTGCCGCGCATGTCCGGGAGGTTGACGTCGAGGACCACGGCGTCGACGTCGGGGCCGGCGAGGCGCAGCGCGTCGGCCCCGGTCGCGGCCTCCACGACGGTGAACCCGGACCGGCGCAGCCAGGACGTCATGACGTAGCGGTGGGCGTCCGTGTCGTCGACGACGAGCACCGCGCGGGCCACGGTCACGACCCGGCCCCGCCGTGCGCGGACCTCAGGGCCGCACGGAGCAGCTCGCGGTCGAGCCCGGCTTTCGGCAGGAAGCCCTGGACGAGGCCCGCGACGTCGCCGCCGGGCAGCTCCTCGACGCTCGACATGAGGACGACGGGGACCGTCGCGAGCGCGGCGTCGGCCCGCACCTCGCGGACCAGCTGTGCACCGTCCATCGCGGGCATGCGCAGGTCGACGAGCGCGACGTCCGGGCGGTCGGCCCGCAGCCGCTCGAGCGCCTCGTGCCCGCCGCCGGCCTCGGTGACGTGCTCGGCGAGCCCGGTGAGCAGGGAGCGGACGACGCCGCGGAACGACGGGTCGTCGTCGACCACGAGGACGTGGCCCACGCGTCCGGGGCCGGCCGCCGGGTCGGAGCCGTGCGGTGCCGCGCCGGACCGGGCGAGCGCGGCCTCGGGCCCGACGGGGGCGGCCGCCGGCAGCACGAGCCGGAACGCGCTGCCCGTGCCCGGTGTGCTCGTCGCGCTGAGCGTCCCGCCCAGGCTCTCCGCGGTCCGCCGCGCGTACGGCAGGCCGAGGCCCGTGCCCTGCACGCCCGCCTGCAAGGGGTTCGGCACCTGGTAGAACTCCTCGAAGACGCGGGGCACGTCCTCCGGTTCGAGGCCGATCCCGGTGTCCTCGACGGTGACCGCGAGCTCGGTGCCGTCGTGGGTCACCTCGACGCGCACGTGCCCGTCGGCCGTGAACTTCAGGGCGTTCGTCACGAGGTTCCGCAGGATCCGCTCGAGCAGATCCGGGTCGGTCTCGACGGTCGCGACCGGCGACGGTGGCACGACGAGCTCGACACCGGGACGTGCCAGCGGCGCGAGCGAGCCCCGCAGGTCCGCGAGCAGCGCGGGCAGGTCCACCGTGCCGCGGACCACCTCCTGGTGCCCGGACTCGGCGCGGGACAGGTCGAGCAGCTCGTTCACGAGCGTGAGCAGCGACCGGGCGCTGCCGTCCAGGTAGCCGACCTGCACGCGCTGCTCGGCGTCGAGCGACGTCTCGCCGATGAGCGAGACGAGCCCGAGGATCGAGTTCACCGGGCCGCGCAGCTCGTGGCTCACGTTGCGCAGGAGCCGGGTCTTGGCCTCGTTCGCGGCGGCGAGCTGGCGACCGCGCTCGTCGAGCTCGGCGTACAGCGCGACGACCCCGCTGTTGGTCTCCTCGAGCTCGTTCGTGAGCTGCGTGTACATCGCGACGACGCCGCGATTGGTCTCCTCGAGCTCGTCGTTGGCGTCGGCGAGCGCCTCGTTCGCGGTCGCGAGCTCCGCACTGCGCGCGGTGAGGTCCTCGAGCGCGCGCACGAGGTCCGCGTTCTGGGCCCGCAGCTCGTCCGACGCGGACGTGCGACCCCGCTGCGCGAGCGTGCGGCGGACGTGCTGCAGGTCGCCGGCGGCAGCAGGCCCGAGCACCTTCGTGAGGCGCACGCCCGTCCCGGCGTCGACGTCGTAGACCTCGGCCGCGTCGAGCAGGCGCTGCGCGGCGGCGGTCCCGCTCACCTCCCCGCGGCCGGGGCCACCGCCGGGCGCGGCGAGGCGGCCGGTGCTCACGAGGGTCACGACGAGCCGCGGGGGTCCCGGCACGGCCTCGACGGTCAGCGTCACGGACACCCGGCCCACCGCGAGGAGCTCGCGGCCCACCTCGGACAGCGCGGTCGCGAGGCGCACCTGGTGCTGACGCTCGAGCCCCAGCAGCTCACCGGCCTCGCGGCCGACCTGGCGCAGGCTGAACACGTCGTCCTCGCGGACGAGCGACAGGCGGGCGAGCTCGACGCTCACGCGCTCGCCCTGAGCACCAGGACGCTCGCGTCGTCGCGGCGCACGCCGAAGTCGCGCAGCAGGACGGAGGCCACGGTCAGCGGCGCGCACAGCAGCAGGCCCGGGTACTGGTGCGCCGTGAGGCGCTCGGTGAGCCCGTCGCTGTGCATGACGACGACAGCGTGAGGGGACGCCGGGTAGGTCGCCTCGCGGATGGTGCGGGCCTGCGCGCCGACGATCCCCGGGTAGCTGACCATGCCGCGCTGGGTGTCGAGGTCGACCACGGTCCCGCGGATGTTGCCGACCCCGGCGTACCGGATCTCGCCGGGGTGCCGCTGGGCGATCGCGGCCGCCGCGCCGCGCGTCCCCGACAGCGCGTGGTGGACGGCCGTGAGCAGCGCTGCGGGCGTTCCCGGGCGCGACTCGCGGAACGTCCGGACCGCCTGCTGCGCGGCGGACGCCGCGAGCGGGCCGTGCCCCAGGCCGTCGACGAGCAGGGCGGTCTGGACGTCGCCGTCGGACCGGAACGCGTACGCGTCGCCGCACAGCGTCTCCCCGACGATGGTGCGGGTCAGGCCCGCGCTCCCGGTCAGCCGGCCCGCGCGCTCGCGGCCGGCGGCGAAGACCGCGGTCACCACGGTGCCGTGACCCGGCGCGGAGAACAGGTCCCACGCGGTCGCGAGCCGCCGCACCGCGCCGAGCCCGATCCCGAGGGTGCCGACGGTCGAGTGGCCGTCGACGAGCGCCGCCGGGACGTCGGCCATGCCCGGGCCGGGGTCGGACGCGACGACCTCGACCGCGGCCGCACCGCCCCGGCGGACCCGCAGCAGCACGGTGCCCGAGCCGGCGTGCTTGAGCTGGTTCCCCGCGAGCTCGCTGACCACGATCCCGAGCTCCTCGGTGCGGACCTCGCCGAGGCCGACGGACTCGCCGAGCGCGAGCGCCGCGCGCCGCACGCTGCTCTGCGCGCTCGCGTGCTCGATCGCGTACCAGCCGACGTCCTCGACCGCGTCGTCGTCGTTCATCGCGCCCACGTGGCGATCTCGACGCGCGTCCCCTCCCCGGGGGCCGAGCGGATGTCGAACGCGCCGACGAGGCGGCGGGAGCCGGAGAGCCCGAGACCGAGCCCGTGCCCGCTGGTCCACCCGTCGCGCATCGCCAGGTCGAGGTCCGGGATGCCGGGTCCCTCGTCGACGAAGACGCACCGCACGCCCGCGCGCGGACCCTCCTGGAGCAGGTCGAGCACCGCCTCGCCGCCCCCGCCGTAGATCAGGGTGTTGCGCGCGAGCTCGCTGGCGGCGGTGACGAGCTTCGTCTGGTCGACCAGCGAGAGCCGCGCGGTCTGCGCGAGCGCCCGGACGGCCTGGCGGACGCGCACCACGTCGGCGTCCGAGACGATGGGCAGGCTCTGGGTGGTGGCCTGGGCCGTGGTCACCGGTCCTCGAGACCGTCGTCCACCAGCAGGACGCTCTCGTCGTCGTCGGTCTCGCCCAGCTCGTCGGCCCGGGCCTCCCGGAGCAGCCGCAGGCCCTTCTCGACGTCGAGCGCCGTCCGCACGTCGCCCAGCGACAGGCCGAGCTCGACGAGCGTGATCGCCACCGCCGGTCGCATGCCCACGACGACCGTCGAGGCGTCGAGCACCCGCGACAGTGACGCGATCGTCGCGAGCATCCGACCGATGAAGCTGTCGACGATCTCCAGGCCCGAGATGTCGATGAGCACGCCCCGCGCGCCGGTCCGCGTGATCGTCTCCGCGAGGTCCTCCTGCAGCTGGAGCGCGGTGTGGTCCTGCAGGTCGACCTGGATCGACACGAGGAGCGTGCGGCCGATCTTGAGGATCGGGACGCTGTCCATCAGGCGTCTCGCGTGGACGCCGCGCGGGCCCGCGCCGCCGTGGTCCGCAGCACCGCGGCGAGGGCGTCCGCGAGGCTCGCCTTCGTGCGGATGTCGCCGAACTCGATGCCGAGCGCCACGATCGTCTGCGCGATCTGCGGGCGGATGCCGCTGATGGTGCACTCCGCGCCCATGAGGCGGGCGGCGACGACGGTCTTGAGCAGGTGCTGGGCGACCTGGGTGTCGACCGCCGGGACGCCCGTGATGTCGATGATCGCGTGCTCGCTGCCCGTCTCGACGAGCGACTGCAGGAGCTTCTCCATCACGACCTGCGCGCGCGCCGAGTCGAGGGTCCCGACGAGCGGGACGGCGACGACGCCCTCCCACAGCTTCACGACGGGCGTCGACAGCTCGAGGAGCTGGCCCGCCTGCTCGTTGATGATGAGCTCGCGCGCCGCGGCGTAGGTCTCGAACGTGAACAGGCCCAGCTCGTCGACGAGCCGGGACAGCCCGGTCAGGTGGGCGACCGCCTCGGGGGTGGTGTCCTCGTCGAGGCTCGCGTAGATGCCCTCCTTGAGCGCGAACACGCCGGTCGCAGTCTCGCGCGGGGTGAACCCCTGCCGGGCGCGCTGCGCGGACAGCTCGGCGAGCAGCCCGCGCAGCGGGGCGAACTGCTCGCTCTGCACGGTCGTGCCGCCGCGCGCCAGCCCGTCGACGAGCGTGTCGTAGATCTCGCCGAACTCGCGCTCGAGCTCGGCGCGGACCGCTCGGCGCTGCAGCTGCGACGCGGCGACGTCGAGCCACGTCGACCGGATGCGGTCGGCGTCGGCGCGCAGCCGCTCGGCCATGCGGGGGGCGTCCACCTGGACCATCGTGCGTCTCCAAACGGCAGGTCGAGAGAGAAGGGAGTGCGCTTGCGCGGCGCCATCCTCCCATCCCGGGGTCGCGCACGGGCCGCGGGTCCGCCTCCGGTGCCGTCGCGTGCACCGCCGGGCGGCGCCGGTGGTCGAGGTGCGGTGGGGGCGGGAGCCCGCAGGCTCAGCCGGTGGTCACCGGGCCGGCTCCGCCGGGGAGCGCGGCGGACCCCGGGAGCAGCGTCTCCGGGACGACCCACGACGCGACGAAGTCCCCGACGGCCGAGCCGGCGGTGGCGAGCGACGCGGGGTCGACGCCGAGCACCACGACGACGGCGACGAGCAGCGCGAGCGCGACGAGGTCGGCGCGGCGCACGGCCCGGCGCAGACCCTGGCGGGTCGGTGCGGTGACGGTCTCGGTGCGGGCGGCGACCCGGGCGCGGGACCCGCGGGTGCCCGGTCGCACGGGGCCGGCGGCGGGGTCGGGCTGGTCGAGCGCGGCGGTCGTCAGCAGGTCGGGTCCGACGCGTCCGCCGAGCTCGCGGGACAGGCGGCGGCCGAGGTCGGCGACGTCGTACGGGCTGAGGCGTGCGGGCAGCCCCGCGAGGTGGGCGCCGAGGCGCTCGCGGCCGACGACGAGCAGCCCGGCCGAGGTGCGCACGGGTCCGGCGGCGCCGGGCGGGCTCAGGACGGCGGTCACCGCGCTGCGGTGCGCGGGGCCGACGAGCGAGGTCACCGCCGCGACCGCGTCGACGAGCGCGTGCAGCTCGCGGTCGTGCACCTGCCCGCCCTGGTGCGGCAGCCCCGCGGTGACCGTGAGGTCGGCGGACCACCGGGAGCCGTCGAGCACGACGACCCCGCCCGGCCCGATGACGACCTCGTCGAGCAGCACGCCGGGGCGTCCCGGCCAGTGCAGGTCGTGCAGCGACGTCCAGCCGTGCGCGCGGAGCCCGTCGACGGTCCGGTCGGCCCGGGCGTCGAGCCGGGGGAGGCGCGCGCGGGTGCGTCCGGCGCCGGGGAGGCGGCCGCCGGCGCGGGTGCCCGCGGTGCCGTCGGCCCGGTCCGCCCGGGCGAGGGCGTCGGCGAGCGCGTCGTCGACCGCCCGGCTCGTGGCGTCGCCGCCGGCGCGCGTGACACCGTCGTCCCGCCGGCGGCGGTCGAACCGCCGTGCCAGCCGGCCCGTCCGCTCCTGCGCGTCGTGCCCTGCGTCCATGCCGCTCACCGGACCCTGCCTGCCCTCACGTGCCCCCGCGCGGCGTCACCGCTCGCCCGGGGGTCGCTGCTGTCGACGGCGGCCGTGCGGCGCGACGTCGGGCCCGTTCGGGGCCCACCGTGCTCATCGGCGCGGCGGCGGGGCACTTGACGCACGGTGCGGGCCGGCGGCGGCTGCGGCGGGGTGAATCGCGGGCGCGGCGGCGGTCAGCGCGACTGCAGCGCGTCGAGCGCGACGGCCATCGCGGCGGCGACCCGGCCGTCGAGCCGTGCACCGGGGACGGTGACGGTGTACCGGTCGCGCAGCGACGGGCGGCGCTCCGACGTCATCACGACGTGCCCGTCCGCGTCGGCGAAGTCGAAGTGGAAGACGAACGGCACCGGCACGTCCCCGACCACCGGGATGACGTCCCACACGCGCCGCAGGATCGCGATGTTCGCGTTCCGCTCCTGCCCGACGGCCGTGACGCCGCGCGACTCCAGGTGCCACGTCGAGCGCAGCAGCGACCTGCCGAAGTCCTTGCGGAACCAGCCGATCGTCATGCCGTGCGCGTCGGTCACGTCGTACGTCGCGCCGAGGTCCATGCGCTGGCGGGCCTGGAACCCGAACACCGGGGTCGTGCGCGACTCGTCGGTGTAGAAGGTGACCTGCTCCTTGAACGCCATGCGCTTCTGCTGCGCGACGGCGAGGACCGGGCCCGGCTCGTCGTTCGGCCCGAGCGCCCGCACCACGTAGCGGTTCACCATCATGGTGATCTTCTGCTCGACGGCGAACCGCTCGATGCCGGTCAGGTCCTGTGCGCTCACGATGCTCCTCGGGACGGGCTGAGGGGAGCAGCCTGCCACGTGCGGTGCACGTCCACGGGGGACTCGTGGAGGTTCCGTGGATCCGCCGCGGCGGGCGTCCGGGGGTCGCCATGCTGGCCGGGTGAGCCGCCGACCCGCCCTGGCCGTCGCTGCGTTCCTGACCGTCGCGGCCGGGCTCGCGGTGCGCTCGGCGGCCGCCGTGGACGCGGGGGGCGGGGTCGCGTCCGCCGTCGCGGAGCCGGTCGGCGACGCGCTCTACGCGGTGCTCGTGTACGCGCTGGTCGGGGTCGTCGCCGTCCGTGCGCGCCCGTGGGTGCTCGCGGTGGCCGCGTGGGCGCTCAGCTCGGTGGTCGAGGTCGCGCAGCTCACGGGGCTCCCGGCCGCGGTCGTCGCGCTGTGGGACCCGGCGCGCTGGGTGCTCGGCACGACGTTCGACGCACCGGACCTCGTCGCGTACGCGGCCGGCGCCGCGCTCGCGGCCCTCGCCGACGGCGCCGTCGCTCGGGCGGCCGGCCCTCAGCGCGCCCGCGAGACGTGGGCGAGCGAGCCGCCGCCCCCGGCCGCGAGGCGGTCGACGAGGTGAGCGGGCACGACGTCGTCGTGGTCGTGCTCCGCGACGAACTGCCCCCGCCCGCCCGTGAGCGAGCGCAGCTCGAGCACGTACCGCGCGAGCTCGGCCTCGGGGACCAGCGCACGGATCTCGTGGCGGCCGTCGTCGAGAGCGCCCGTCGCGACGATGCGCCCGCGACGCGCCGAGAGGTCCCCGAGCACGTCGCCCTGGGACGCCGCCGGGACGGTCACGGTGACGGCCGAGACGGGCTCGAGCACGACGGACCCGGCGGTCGCGAGCGCCTCGCGCAGGCCGTGCCCGGCGGCGGTGCGGAACGCCATGTCGGACGAGTCGACCGAGTGGTACTTGCCGTCGGTCACCTCGACGCGCAGGTCCACGACGGGGTAGCCCCGCGGGCCGCCCGCGGCCATCGCCTCGGTGAGCCCGCGCTCGACGGCCGGGAGGTACCCGCGCGGGACCGCGCCGCCGACGACCGAGTCGACGAACGCGAACCCGGACCCGCGCGGACCGGGCGAGACGGTGAGCTGCACGACGGCGAACTGCCCGTGCCCGCCGGACTGCTTCTTGATCTTGCCCTCGACGCGCACCTCGCGGGCGATCGTCTCCCGGTACCCGACGCGCACGTCCTCGGGCTCGACGTGCACGCCGAACTTGCGGGCGAGCCGCTCGAGCGCGACGGCGAGGTGCGTGTCGCCGATGCCGCGCAGCACCGTCTGCCCGTGCCCGCCGCCCGCGCCGCCGGTCCGGTCCACCCGCAGCGTCGGGTCCTCGGCGACGAGCCGCGCGAGCGCACCGGACAGCTTGTCGTCGTCGGCCTGCGTGAGCGGGCGCAGCGCGAGCGCGAACGGCGCGGGACGCTCGGGCGGCCCGGGGACGCGCACGGGCGTGGTCCGCGAGCCCAGCGCCGTCCCGGTCGGGGACGCGGAGAGCTTCGCGACCGCGACGACGTCGCCCGCGACGACCTCGGTCACCGGCACGTGCTCCTTGCCGCGCAGCGTGAACAGCCCGTGCAGCCGCTCGTCGGCGCCCGTCGAGGTGTTCACGAGGTGGTCCTCCCCGTGCAGCGTCCCGGACAGCACCTTGAGCAGCGACACCTGCCCCACGAACGGGTCGGCGAGGGTCCGGAACACGAGCGCGAGCGGGTCGCCGGCCGGGTCGGCGTCGACCGTGACCTCGGTGCTGCCGACGTGGACGGTGCGCGGCCGGTCCGCGGGCGACGGGCCGAGCGTGCACAGGTAGTCGGCGAGGCGGTCGACCGCGACGCCCGTGACCCCCGACCCGACGAGCACGGGGACCTCGAGCCCGTCGAGGACCTCGTGCGCGAGCGTGCGGCCCAGCTCCTCGCCGGTCGGCACCTCTCCGGCGAGGTAGCGCTCGAGCTGCTCGTCGTCGCCGCTGACGATCTCCTCGGCGACCTCGTCGTGCAGGCGGTGCTCCTCGGCGGCGACGTCCTCGGGCACCGGGCACGCGTGGCGCCGCCCGTCCGGGTCGTACGCGTGGCCCTCGTCGGAGAGCACGTCAGCGACGCCGTGGAACGCGTCCTCCTCGCCGAGCGGGAGCTCGAGCGGCACGATCCCCGCACCGAAGGTGCCCCGGAGCTGGTCGAGGACGCGGTGGAAGTCGGCGCGCGGGCGGTCCTCCTTGGACACGAAGACCAGGCGCGGGAGCCCCGCGGCGGCGCAGCGCTGCCACGCGTGCTCGGTGCCGACCTCGACCCCGTCGACGGCGCTGACCACGATCACCGCGAGGTCGGCGACCTGGACGCCCGCGTCGACGGCGCCCACGAAGTCGGCGTACCCGGGGGTGTCGAGCAGGTTGACCTTGTAGGTGTGCCCGTCGGGCGCCGTCCACTCGAAGGGCGCGACGGCGAGGGACAGCGAGATGCCCCGCCGGACCTCCTCGGGCTCGTGGTCGCACACCGTCGACCCGTCCTCGACGCGGCCCGGCCGGGGGATCGCCCCGGCCCGGTGCAGCAGCGCCTCGGCGAGCGTCGTCTTCCCTGCGCCGCTGTGGCCGAGCAGCACCACGTTGCGGATCCTCGGCGTCGTCGCCGTGCCCATGCGAGCTCCCCGGGTCGGAGGTGCACCTGCGACCAGGCTAGCCACCGACGCAAGACACCCCCGGGACGTGGGTCCCGGGGGTGCCTCGGTGCTGTGGTTCGTCGTCGGGCGGCGTCAGACGCGCGAGCGGACGTCCTGCCAGGCCCACTCCTCGACCGCGCGACGCTGCGTCGGGATCAGGAAGAAGCCCTCGATCGTGTTGGGCACCTCGACCTCGGGCTCGTCGGTCCAGAAGACCCACCCGCGGGGCGCGCGCGGCCAGCCCGGGTCCGGGATCCAGCCCTTCGGCGGCGTCCAGCCCTCGGGTGCCGGCGGCCAGGTCGGCGGGCGGTGGTAGCGACGGTTCACGTGTGTGCCTTCCCCCAGCGGTCGCAGGACCTGACGGTGCCCTGCGGGGTCCTTATCGGGAGCCGGGTGAGGCACCTGAAGGATTCGGGAGGACGTGTTCGCACGGGAGGGCGCAGGTCGTGTGGTGGTGTGGGACGCAGGACCCGGAGCGACGGCGCCGACGTGCCGTATCACCGGGTGGGCACGGTGTATCTGCAGGTGGGGACGCCGCTCCACGGGGGTGTCCGAGGCGAGGGGGAGGGGTGACCGGGGTGCTGGAGCAGGTGGTGGAGACGGTCGACGTGGCCGCGTGGTGGGAGGCGCAGCTCGACGCGTCGCACGAGGTGCGCCGGCGGGCGGGCCGGTCGCTCGGGCCGCGGGGGTGGACGGCCGCCGCCGCGACGGCCCTCGCGCCGTGGACGACGTCCGGGCACGTGCCGTACGCGTACCACGACTACCGCCCGTACGGCTCGTCGCGGACGGTCCACGAGGTCAACGGCGACGACGGGGTCGTGCGGTTCGCGGGGCTCGGGGCCGGCGTCGCGGCGCACCTGCTGACGCTGCTCGACGAGCCACAGCTCGCCGTCCGGCAGGGCGACGGCCCGACCCTCGGGGGGCTGCTGCGCGCCGCCGTGGCGCACCCCGGGGTCGTCGAGGTCTACGGGCACGTGGTCGGGCCGCGTGCTGCGGGCGAGCGGGTCGTCGCCGAGGGCGCGTTCCTCTACGCGCTCCCCGAGCTCCAGGTGCCCGAGTGGCCGCACGACGGGCCGTGCGAGTGCACGGTCCTGTGGGCCGCCGCGCGCGAGCGGTACGGGGTCGACGACGCGCTCGGCATGCCGCAGGAGCTCCAGCGGAGCGCGAACCTGTGGCGCGCCGGGGAGCTGTGCTGGCGGCTCGGCTGGGAGTGAGCGGGGAGGATGGCCGGTGTGACGTCCTCGCACCGCCGCCTGCGCCCGTTCGGCACCGTCGTCGTCGCGGCCGTGGTGGTCGGGGTCGTCGGCGTGGCCCTCGCCTCCGGGGGCGACCTCCTCGACCGTCGCCCGGAGCACACGCCGCTCTACACCGCCGACGAGCTGCGGGCGCGGCCCGACCTCGCCGAGGTGCTGCCCGGCCAGGTCGACGCGACGCGCGCGGTGCTCGCGGCGGTCGCGGAGACGGCGGGCGTGACCTGGGACCCCGCGGACGCCGACGTGTTCGTGAGCGAGCGCGACGGCACCGAGGAGCAGGTGGTCGACGGTCTGCCCGTGCTGCGCTGGAAGCCCGACCACTGGGACTCCGCGGGGCCGGCGGAGCTCGACGACGCGACGGTCGAGGCGCTCGGGGAGGCGTTCCGCGGCGCACTCGAGCCGCGCGGGTACACGGTCTCCCTCGACGGCGCGCAGTCGGCGATGTACGAGCGGCCGCTCTCCTTCCACGCGAGCGACGACGACGACGGCTCGGTGCGGGTGCTCGGGCTGGACGACGGGACCCTGCGCGTCATCGCCCTGTCGAGCGCGCACCTGTACCGGGGCGACGGCGGCTGCGAGCCCCTGGACTGCCGGCCGGCCGTCGAGGACCCCGCCGCCGGGCCGTGACCCGCCCGGGGCCTGGTCAGGACTTCTCGGGGATGCGCCCGCGCCACTCGTCGGCCACGAACCGGCGGTGCGAGCCCGCGAGCTTGTCGCGCGCCGCCGGGCCCAGGTCGACACCCAGCACGTCCGCGAGCCGCAGCAGGTAGACGAGCACGTCGGACAGCTCCTCGCCGATGCGCTGCCGGCGGGCCGGGTCCGTGAACCGCTCGACCGCACCGTCGGCCGGGACCCACTGCAGCAGCTCGGCGAGCTCGCCGACCTCGCCGACGAGCGCCAGGGCGAGGGACTTGGGGTCCTGGAAGGGCGCCCACCCGCGCTCGTCGACGAACTCGCGGATCAGGCGCGTGAGCTCGGCGATCTCGCGCTCGGGCTGCTGCGGCTGCTCGGGCGTGGGGGTGGGCTGCTCGGTCACGACGCCAGCCTGGCACGCGGCACGCGCGTCCCCTGCACCTTCAGGCAGCGGGTTCACCCGCGGTCCGACTTGTCCGGTTCCGCACGGGCCCGGTGCACTGGACGAGCGGTCCCGGCGCCCGCCCGCGGTCCGCGAGGGGGTCGGTCCCATGAGGTCTCGTCCGTCCGTCGCAGCCGTCTGCGCCGCCGCCGCTCTCGCGGGTGGCTCCGTCCTGCTCGCCGCACCGGCTGCGGCCGAACCCGTGGCCGTGACGTGCGGGGACGTCGTCACGACCGACGCCTACCTCGCCGCCGACACGTCGTGCGCCGCGGGGCTCACCCTGGTCGGCGACGTGACCCTCGACCTGCAGGGGCACACGCTCCGGGGCGAGGGCAGCGGCACGGCGATCACCGTGACCGTGCACTCCACGCAGAGCGTCGTCAACGGCCGCGTGGAGGACTGGTCCACGGCCCTCGCCCTCACCACGCCGCCGGCCCCGCAGAACTTCGGTGGGCGCTTCTGGTTCGCCGACCTGACGTTCGCCGGGAACGACCTCGTCATGGACCTGACTCTCGACACGATCTTCGGCCGCAACGGTGACGTGACCTTCGTCGAGTCACGGTTCGAGGACAACGGGCTCGTGCTCGGGGGCAGCAGCGGACCGGGCGTGATGGTCTTCACCTCCGAGTTCGCGCGCAACACGACCGTGGTGCGGGCCCAGGGGACTGTGCTCCACCTCGACGCGTCCCGCTTCGAGAGCAACGACGTGGTGGTCGCCGACCTCGGCGGCTCCGCGCTGACCCTCGCGAGCAGCGAGCTCGTCGGCAACCGGGTGGTCCTCGCGGGCGGCGACGTCGGGGGCTTCGCGAGCCTGATCACCAACGAGATCAGCGGGAGCGACGCCGTGGTCGTCCCGACCGCCGCGGACGTGGCGGTCGGCGGGAACCACGTCGTCGACAACGACGTCGCGATCGACCTCGGCGCGGGCAGCGGGTTCGTCTTTGACAACACGTTCGAGCGCAACCGCGTCGCCTTCACCTCGACCGGTCCTCCCGCGGGGTCGGAGGCCACGGTGCGACTGCACGGGAACACGTTCACCGAGAACGGCGACGCCGTCGTCACCGCCGGAGCCGGCACCGAGGTCTGGGGCAACGTCGCCCACCACAACACCGGCTGGGGGATCTACGCACCGGGCGTGACCGACGGCGGGGAGAACCGGGCGTGGGCCAACGGCAGGTACCCGCAGTGCGTCGGGGTCGTCTGCGCAGGCAAGCCGCGCAGCTGAGCCGCACCCGTCGACCGGGAAAGTTGAAGGTTCATCTGGAATTCGGGAAGCACGGTGCGACCTGCGCCGTTGTGCGAGTGCCGCGCCCGCGGCCTCGCGCACCACCCGGAGGAGCACCCATGTCCGTCGTCGTCACCGCAGCAACCGGCCACCTCGGCCGTCTCGTCGTCGCCGAGCTGCTCGCCCGCGGGGTGCCCGCGGCGGACGTCGTGGCGACCGGGCGGCGCGTCGAGGCGCTCGCGGACCTCGCGGCGCAGGGCGTGCGGGTCGTCGCGTCCGACTACGCCGACCCCGAGTCGCTGCGGGCCGCGTTCGAGGGTGCCGACACGGTCCTGCTGATCTCCGGCAACGAGGTCGGGCAGCGCGTCACGCAGCACGGCAACGCGATCGAGGCCGCGAAGGCCGCCGGCGTCGGGCGCCTCGTCTACACGAGCGCGCCGCGCGCGACCACGAGCGACCTGGTCCTCGCGCCCGAGCACAAGGCGACCGAGGAGCTGCTCGCGGCGTCCGGCCTGACGACCACGGTCCTGCGCAACAACTGGTACACCGAGAACTACGTCGCCACGCTCGAGCAGGCACGCGCGACCGGTGAGGTCGTCGGGAGCGCCGGGGAGGGCCGGGTCGCGAGCGCCACCCGCGCCGACTTCGCCGCCGCGGCCGCCGTCGTGCTCACGACCCCCGGGCACGACGGCACGGTCTACGAGCTCGGCGGCGACACCGCCTGGACCCACCACGAGCTCGCTGCCGCGATCGGCGAGGTGCTCGGGCGCGAGGTCGTCTACCGGCCCGTCAGCCCCGAGGAGCACCTCGCGGTCCTCACGACGGCGGGCCTCGACGAGGGAACCGCGGGCTTCGTCGTCGCGCTCGACGGCAACATCCGCGAGGGAGCTCTCGCCGACGTCACCGGGGACCTGTCCCGGCTGACGGGTCGCCCGACGACGTCGCTCGTCGACGGCCTGCGCGCGGCGGTCGAGCCCACGCGCTGAACCGGGTCGGGCCGACGCACTGACGCGGTCGAGGTCGGGCGGGCGCCGCTGGGTGCCCGCCCGACGTGCGTCCGGGGGTCCCGCTCCCCGTCCCGACGCCTCGTCCGTCCGCGCACGCCCTCGCCTGCGGCCGACGGGCATCCCGGGGGCGTCCTGGTGCGCCCGCCTGCTCCCCGCCGGGGCGGCTCGGCGCCTGGGATGCACGCCCTGCGCGCCGCGGCTCGGCGCACGGGATGCACGCCCCGCGCGCCGCGGCCACGATGGGCCCGGAGGAGGTGCCGCATGAGCGTGGCCGAGAGCAGGCCGAGGGTCCGTCAGGTCGTCCTGGACACCACCGACGTCCGCCGGCTCGCGGAGTTCTACCGCGAGCTGCTGGGCTGGGCGTACCGGCCCGGTGACGAGCCGCCGCCCCTCGGCGAGCCCGACGCCGCGGACTGGCTGGTGCTGCGGAACGAGGAGGGCATCGATCTCGCGTTCCAGCAGGTCGACGAGCTCCCCGAGGCGACGTGGCCCGAGGGGCCGCGCCCGCAGCAGCTCCACCTCGACATGACCGTCGAGACGCCCGAGGAGCTCGACGCGCAGCACGAGCGCGTGACCGTGCTCGGCGGGCGCCTGCTGCTCGACCGCCGCGACGACCCGGACGAGCCGCTGCGCGTGTACGCCGACCCGGCCGGGCACCCGTTCTGCATCTTCGTCTGACGCGCTCGGCGGCGCGTCGGGCGTGCGCCTGCGTCGAGCGTGCGCCGGGTCGGGCCGTCGCGTGTGCCGCGTCGGGCCGGGCGTGCGCCTCCGGGCTAGCGTCGTCGCATGGGTGCGCAGGTGGTCCCGCTCCGGTTCGGCGTCGTCGGCAGCGGCTGGCGGGCGGAGTTCTTCGCGCGTATCGCCCGCCAGGTGCCGGAGCACTTCGCGGTCGCGGGGGTCGTGACCCGGACCGCCGAGCGGGGCGCCGAGGTCGAGCGGGACTGGGGCGTGCCGACGGTCCGCACGGTCGCGGGGCTCGTGCGCGGGGACGCCGGTGCGCGCCCCGACCTGGTGGTCGTCAGCACGCCGTGGGACGTCACCCCGGGAGTGGTCCGCGAGCTCGTGGCCGCGGGCGTCCCGGTGCTCACCGAGACGCCGCCCGCGCCGGACGCCGAGGCGCTCGACGCCCTGTGGCGTGACGTCGGGGCCTCGGGCCTGGTGCAGGTCGCCGAGCACAGCCCGTTCCTGCCGATGCACGTCGCGCGCGCCGGGCTGGCGCGGCGCGGGCTGCTCGGGGAGGTCACGTCGGTGCAGGTCTCCTCGACGCACCGCCACCACGCGGCGGGGCTCGTCCGGTACCTGCTCGGCACCGGGCTCGCGGACGTGACCGTGCGCGCGCAGTCGTTCACGGCTCCGCTGCTCGACCCGGTGAACCGCACCGGCTGGACGGGCGCGACCGAGCCGCGCGACGCCCGTACCGTCCTCGCGACGCTCGACTTCGGCGAGCACGGCAGCGCGCTCTACGACTTCACCGACAACCAGTGGCACAACCCGCTGCGCGCGAACCGCCTCGTGCTGCGCGGCTCGGCGGGTGAGCTCGTCGACGACCGGCTCGTCCGCTGGGCGGACCCGCGCACGGCCGTCGAGTCGCGGCTCGTGCGCCGCCAGTACGGGGTCGAGCAGGACATGGACGGCTTCGACCTCGACCACGTGAGCCTCGACGGCGAGGTGCTCTACCGGAACCCGTTCGTCGGGGCGCGCCTGGCCGACGACGACCTCGCCGTCGCCGGGCTGCTCGCGGGGTCGGCCGGCTGGGTGCGCGGCGAGGGCCCGGCGCCGTACCCGCTCGCCGACGGCAGCCACGACCACCGCATCGGGCTCGCGATCGAGAAGTCGGCGCTGACCGGGGAGCCGGTGCGGGTCGTCGCGCCGGTGTGGGCGGCCTGACCGGCGGTACGCGGGGCACGACGCGGTGGCTCACCCGGCTGCGGGCCCGGTGGGCGGCAGCACCGGATGCGACCCTCCGGGGCCGGTGCGACGGTGGGACGCATGACGCGATTCGGGTACACCCTCATGACCGAGCAGGCCGGCCCCAAGGAGCTCGTGCGCTACGCCGTCGCGGCGGAGCGCCTCGGTTTCGACTTCGAGGTGTCGAGCGACCACTACTTCCCGTGGCTCGACGAGCAGGGTCACGCGTCGTACGCGTGGACGCTCCTCGGGGCCGTCGCGCAGGCGACCGAGACCGTCGACCTCATGACGTACGTGACGTGCCCGACCGTCCGGTACCACCCCGCGGTCGTCGCGCAGAAGGCCGCGACGCTCGCGGTGCTCTCCGACGAGCGGTTCACGCTCGGCCTCGGTGCGGGCGAGAACCTGAACGAGCACGTCGCCGGTGCGCGCTGGCCCGCGGTCGGGGAGCGCCACGACATGCTCGAGGAGGCCGTCGAGATCATCCGTGAGCTCCTCGCGGGCGAGCGCCTGACGTACGAGGGCGACCACTTCCGGGTCGATTCCGCGAAGATCTGGGACCTGCCCGAGCGGCCCGTGGAGATCGGCATCGCGATCTCGGGCGCGCAGTCGATCTCGCGGTTCGCGCCGCTCGCCGACCACCTCATCGCCGTCGAGCCCGACGCCGAGGCGTTCGACGCGTGGGACGAGGCGCACGGCCCTGTCGAGCCGGGCGAGCCGAAGCCGCGCAAGATCGGGCAGATCCCGATCAGCTGGGACACCGACGAGGACGCCGCCGTGACGCGCGCGCACCAGCAGTTCCGCTGGTTCGCGGGCGGCTGGAAGGTCAACGCCGACCTCCCGACCACCGAGGCGTTCGACGCCGCGAGCCAGTTCGTGCGGCCCGACGACGTCGCCGAGCAGATCCCCTGCGGCCCGGACCTCGACAAGATCGTCGAGGCCGTCTCCGCGTACTGGGAGGCCGGCTTCACCGACATCGCGCTCGTGCAGGTGGGCGACGAGAAGCAGCAGGAGTTCCTCGACACCGCCGCCGGGCCGCTGCTCGACCGCCTGCGCGCCGCGGCGCCGTCGGAGGGCTGACCCGTGGCCGTCACCGCGTTCGGGGACCTGCCCCTCGCCGACCGCGACCGGGAGTGGGACGGTGCCGCGGCCGAGAAGCGGGTGCGCGCGTGGGCGAAGGCCGACGACGAGCCCAACGAGCGGTACCGCGACGCGCACGTCTGGTACGACGCCGACGCGAAGGAGAACTTCGGCTCGTACAAGCTGCTCGTCGCGGACGTCGTCGGCGGGAGGCTCGTCGCGGTCCCGCGCGGGGTGTTCGCCGCGGCGGCCGTGATGCAGGGCTCGCGCGGCGGCGTCGACCTCCCGGCCAAGGACGTCGACCGTGTGAAGAGCCACCTCGCGAAGTACTACGCGAAGCTCGACGAGACGGCCCCCTGGGACCGCGACGACTGACCGACGGCCGGGCCCGGTGCACCGCCGGGCCCGGCCCCGATCCTTCGAGGAGGACCCGTGCGCGTGCACCGCATCATCCCCAACCTCCACGTGCCCGACGTCGGTGCGACCGCAGACTTCTACGCCGGCTTCCTGGGACTCAGCCACGAGGACCTGGGGCTGGGGTGGGTCACCCGGTACGTCGCGCCCGGGGAGGGCTCGACCGCCGGAGCGGAGGTCCAGGTCGTGACGCGCGACGCGGCGGCGCCGGAGGACGCGGTCGCGTCGGTGCTCGTGGACGACGTCGAGGCGGCGTACGACGACGCGCGGGCGCGGGGGTACGAGATCGTGCACCCGCTCACGACCGAGGCGTGGGGGGTGCGGCGGTTCTTCGTGCGGGCACCCGACGGGAACGTGCTGAACGTCGCGGCGCACCGGCGCTGACGCGCCTCCAGGGCCGCCGGGCGGGGCCGTGCCCGCAGTCGCGCGCCTGCTCCTGCGGCCGAGCCGGCGTCGGCGGAGGGTCGACGGTCCGTGGCCGTGCTGCTGCTGGTCAGGGACGTGCGCCGCGACCAGGCTGAGGCGCCGCGGCGCGCTGGGTGCCGAGGTCGGGCTGGAGGTGGACGCGGGCATGGAGATGCGACCGGCGTGCGAGCGCTGCGGGGCGGGGCTGGCGGCCGACTCCCGCGAGGCGACGGTCTGCAGCTTCGAGTGCACGTTCTGCCGCGCGTGCGCCGAGGAGCTCGCGGGGGTGTGCCCCAACTGCGGCGGCGAGCTCGTCCGGCGCCCGACGCGCACCGGCTGACGACGCACCGCGGGTCCGCGGGCCGGCGGTCACCACCGCGGGCACGCGGCGCGTCTCCCTTACCCTCGGTGGGATCGAACCGGTGGGAGGCCGTGATGACCCTCGACCCTGGTGCGCGCCTCGGGCGGTACGGCGTGTGCGACGTGCACTACCCCGACGCCGGCGGGGCGGTCGCCGCGCTCGTCGTGGCAGAGGACCCCGAGCTCTCGACGGTGCTGTCCGAGCACGTCGCGTTCGTCGAGCACGTCGCCCCCTACGAGCCGGGTGCGTTCTTCGAGCGCGAGCTGCCCGCGCTCCGGGCGGTGCTCGGGGGTGTCGACGCGCTCGACCTGCTCGTCGTCGACGGGTACGCCGACCTCGACCCCGAGGGTCGCCCGGGCCTCGGTGCGCACGTGCACGCCGAGCTCGGGGTCCCGGTCGTCGGGGTCGCCAAGACCCGGTTCCGCGCCGCGTCGCACGCGATCGAGGTGCCGCGCGGGACCGCGGCCCGGCCGTTGTACGTGACGGCCGCGGGGATGCCGGCGGAGCTCGCAGCCGCGCTGGTCTCCGCGATGGCGGGTCCGCACCGGATACCGGCGGCGCTGCGCCGCGTGGACGCGATCGCGCGTCGTCCCGAGCTCGCGCGTGACCGGCACCCCGTGCGCGACGCGGGATCGCCCGGCGGGGCCTCGACCGTCGAGGGGATCCCGACGTGAGGCCCGCCGCCGACGGTCGTCTCCCTGACGACCGGCGCACCGCCGAGCCCGTGCGCGGCGCCGAACCCGCTGTGGTCCGCCTCGCCGAGGCCCGTGACCTCGCGGCGGTGACCGCGCTCGTGCACGAGCTCGCCACCTCGTTCGCGCCCGACGCGGACCGGGTGGCCGAGGGTTTCGCGGACCTGCTCGCCGCGACGGCAGCGGGCGGCGCGCGCGGGCGGCTCACCGTGGCCGAGGTGACGGGTCACGTCGTCGGCTACTGCCTCGCCGCCACGCACACGACCCTGCACGCCAACGGCCCCGCGGTCTGGGTCGAGGAGCTGTGCGTCGACCGGTCCCGCCGCGGTCGCGGGATCGGGTCGGCCCTCATGGCGGACGTCGAGGCGTGGGCGGCCCGCCGCGGCGCGGTCGTCGTGGCGCTCGCGACGCGACGGGCCGGCGCGTTCTACGCGGGGCTCGGGTACGAGGAGTCGGCTGCGTACCTCCGGAAGGTGCTCTGACGCGGTCCGGCACCGGCTCGTCAGTTGAGCTTGCGCGTCCCCGCAGGCAGCGCGCCGCCGCCGTGCACCGCGGTCGTGAGGTCCGCGAGCGCGGTCAGGGCGACGTTCTGACTCCACGGCCCGTAGGAGACGCGCGCGACGCCGAGGCGCTGCAGCACGTCCAGGGGGAGCGACCCGGGCACGGCGATGACGTTGACCTTGCGCTCGCCGAGCGCCTCGACGAGCCGGGTCACGGTCGGCTCGTCGAGCAGCCCGGGGACGAACACGGTCGACGCGCCCGCGTCGAGGTAGGCCCGCCCGCGCTCGACCGCCGCGCTCAGCACCGTCTCCGGCTCCTGGTCGCCCGCGCGCAGGAACGCGTCGGTGCGCGCGTTCAGCACGAACGGCACGCCGGCCCGCTCGCCGGCAGCGACGGCGGCCTCCACGGCGCGGACCGCGTCCGGCAGCGGCTTCATCTGGTCCTCGAGGTTGGCGCCGACGACCCCGACGTCGATCGCGCGCGCGACCGTGCCGCCCGGGTCGCCGTACCCGGCCTCGAGGTCGGCGGTGACGGGGAGCTCCACCGCGCCCGCGATGCGCCCGACCGCCTCGATCATGAGGTCGCGCGGGATCCGCTCGCCGTCCTCGAACCCGTACGCGGCGGCGATCGAGTGGCTCGCGGTGGCGAGCGCCCGCGTGCCGGGGACGTCGGCGACGACGCGTGCCGTGATGACGTCCCAGACGTTCACGAGGAGCAGGAGCTCCGGGTCGGTGTGGAGGCGCTGGAGCTCGCGGGCCTTCTCGGCGGTGGAGGTCATCCGCTCAACGTAGCGGGACGTCGGAGCCGCAGGGACGCCCGTCCCGGGCGGGTGCCGCGTGGCGTCGTTAGCCTCGTGCGGTGAACGAGACCGCCCCGACGAGCGCCACCGCCCCCGCCGCCGAGCACCTCGGGACGGGCCTGCGGGTCCGGCACCTCACGATGATGGGGCTCGGCTCCGCGATCGGCGCCGGCCTGTTCGTCGGGACCGGTGCGGGCATCGCGATCGCCGGGCCCGCGATCCTCGTGTCGTACGCGGTCGCGGGTCTGCTCGTCGTGCTCGTCATGCGGATGCTCGCCGAGATGGCCGCCGCGATCCCGTCGAGCGGCTCGTTCTCGACGTACGCCGAGGTCGGCATCGGGCGGTGGGCCGGGTTCGTGATGGGCTGGCTGTACTGGGCGACGCTCGTCATGGTGCTGGGCGTCGAGATCACGGCGGCGTCGGGGATCGTCCACGGCTGGGCGCCCGCCCTGCCGCAGTGGCTCGTCGCGCTCGTGCTCGTCGCGGGGTTCGCCGTCGTCAACCTCGTCGGCGTCCGGAGCTTCGGGGAGTTCGAGTTCTGGTTCGCGGCGCTCAAGGTCGGCGTGATCGTGGTCTTCCTCGTCGTGGGGACCCTGCTCGCGCTCGGGCTGCTGCCCGGCACCGACCCGGTCGGCACGAGCAACCTGCTCGGCAACGGCGGCTTCGCGCCGCACGGCGTCGCGGGCGTCGCGTCCGGGCTGCTCGTGGTGCTCTTCGCGTTCGGCGGCATCGAGATCATCACGATCGCCGCCGCCGAGTCCGACGACCCGCAGCGTTCGATCGCCACCGCGGCCCGCAGCATCGTGTGGCGGATCCTGCTGTTCTACGTCGGCTCGGTCGCGGTCATGGTCCTGGTGCTGCCGTGGGACTCGCCCGCGCTCCGGGCCGGCGAGGGCGAGTCCGGCGACGGGCTCGGCGGCCCGTTCGTCGCGGTGCTCGACCTCGTGGGCGTCCCCGGGCTCGGGCGGATCATGGAGGTCGTCGTCGTGGTCGCGCTGCTCTCGGCGTTCAACGCCAACGTCTACGGCACCTCACGCATGGCGTTCTCGCTCGCGCAGCGCGGCGACGGCCCGGGCGGGCTCCTGCGGGTCTCGCGCCAGGGTGTGCCGTGGTCCGCGGTCGGGCTCTCCGTGGCGTGCGCGCTCGTCAGCATCGTCCTCAACTGGGCGCTGCCCGCGGGCCTGCTGGGGCTGCTGCTCGGCGCGGTGGGGTCCTCGCTCGTCGTGCTGTGGGTGCTCATCGCGGTCTCGCAGCTGCGCCTGCGCCGCCGGCTCGAGGCCGACGGGCGGCTCGGGGTGCGGATGTGGGGCTTCCCGTACCTGTCGTGGGCGACCCTCGGGCTTCTCGCGGGGTTCGTCGGGCTGATGCTCTCGGACGCGGAGGCCCGCGTGCAGCTCGCGTCGACGGCGGTACTGTGCCTCGTGCTGCTCGGGCTGTACGCGGTGCACGCCCGGCGGAGGCGGGGCGCCGCTGCGGTCGCCGCGTCCGACCGCTAGGAGAGCTCGCTCGCCGCGCGCATCTCGTCGGCGCACCGTGCGACCTCGGCGGCCTGCTCGACGCCGAGCTGGGCCCGCAGGTCCGCGGCGGCGGCGACGTATGGCTCGGCCTCCGCCTCGTCGCCGTAGCCGGCGAGCCACGCGTCACCGTCGAGCCCCTCGAGGAGCGTCGCGACCTCCGCGGTCGTCGCGAGCACCCGGATCGGCTCGCCCTCCGACCAGCTCAGGGCCGCCTGCTCGAACTTGCCGTCGAGCGACCAGGCGTTCTGCGTCCAGGGCTCCACGCTGTCCTCGACCATCTCGTACAGCGACATGCCGACGGCGGGCGCGTGCACCTCCGTCACGGCGAGAGCGATGGTCCCGTCACCGGCCGCGGCCTCGGTCACGGTGTCGGTCGTCGTGTCGGTCGCCGGGGACGGCGCGGGGGCGTCCGGCTGTCTCGCCGCGGCGGGCGACGCGGGCGGCGCGACGGTCTCCGCCGCACCCGGGCCCTGCGGCGGCGCGAGCGACGCGCACCCGGCGAGAGAGACCCCGACCGTCATCGCGAGCGCCGCGACCAGAGCTGTCGTGCGCGACGGCGTCGTGCCGGTCATCGGTACCCCCTCGATCCGAGGCGCACGCTAACGGCCCGCTGCACCGGCCGGACGCCGGAGGGCGCCTCGCGTCACCCGGTCGGCGCACCGATCTCACCCGCGACGAACCGCGGCGCCGCGCGCCGGAGTCCCTGCGGGGCAGCGCCGCGGGCGGCGTGCGCGGAGGCGTGGCGTGCCCGGTGGGCGAGCGCTCCGCCCGGCGAGCGCAGCCGGAGCCCGTCAGCCCGTCGTCGTCTCGACCGGGCGGGCCTCGTGGCCCTCGCGGCCGTGCGTACGGTTCGACTCCTTCATCTGCGCCTCGTAGACGTGGCGGCGGCCGTCCATCAGGCGGTCGCGGACCTCGCGCTCCCAGTGCCGGAACGTCGACCAGTAGCCCTCGTCGTAGTCCTCGACGACCTGGAACGTCCAGCGCCCGTTCAGCACGTTGCGCCCGACGAGGTCCGCGCGGATCTCGTCGGCCAGCTCGGGCTCCCCGGCGGCGGCGAGCTTGTCGAGCGCCTCGGCGAGCTCGATGTCGGCGCGGCCGGTGAGCCGGTGGAACGCGTACAGCATGCCGCGCGCGTGCTCGGTCACCTCGAGCGCGGCGGTCACACCGCCGACGGCCTCGACGAGGGCGTCGCTCGCGCCGTCGGGCACGCGGTGGTCGGTGTCGGGCGCATCACGGAGGTCGTCGTCGGTCATGCGTGCCATCGTCCGACGGCCGTGCGGAGCCCGCACCCGGAGCGGCGGCCGGTGCCCCTGCCCGCGGACCCGGCCGCGGACGACCGACGCCCCGCACCGGGCGGGTGCGAGGCGTCGGGTGCGGTCGGTGCTCAGTCCTCGATCGGGGTGAGGACGAAGACGGGGATCTCCCGGTCGGTCTTCGTCTGGTACTCGGCGTAGTCGGGCCACGCGGCGACCGACCGCTCCCACCACGCCGCGCGCTCGTCGCCCGTGGCCACGTGGGCGAGGTAGTCGCGCCGGACCGGGCCGTCCTGCAGCTCGACGTGCGGGTTCGTGACCAGGTTGTGGTACCAGACGGGGTGCTCGGGGGCGCCGCCCTTCGACGCGACGACGGCGTACTCGCCCTCGTGCTCGACCCGCATGAGCGGGGTCTTGCGCAGCTTGCCCGACGTCGCGCCGACCGAGGTCAGCAGGATGATCGGCTTGCCGCGCAGCGTGTTGGCCTTCGTCCCGCCGGAGGCCTCGAACTCCTCGGCCTGCTTGCGGGCCCAGTCGGACGGGCTCGGGGCGTACTCACCAGAGAGGGGCATGTCTGCGACAACGGGCGGGCCCCCGGGAGCATTCCCGGCACCGCCCGTCCGGTCGGCGGCGGGCCCGCGGCGGGCCCGCGGCGGTGGATGAAATTACCGGGGCATTCCCGGCGGTGGTCTACCGGATCCGGTGCGCGGTGGTGACGCTGGGCGCTCGACTCGGCTCAAGGGGGAACCGTGGGAAGTGGCATGCAGTGGGGGGTCCGGGGGATCGGGGCGGCGGCGCTCGGGATCCTGGGTGTGCTGGGGGCCGGCGTGCTCGCCGTCCCGGCGGCGGCGGAGGCCGGGCAGCCGGTGACGCTGTGCAGCGAGCTGTGGAACCAGCGGGAGTACGTCGTCGCCAACGTCGACGTGGTCGGCGACGTCCTCGTCGACGAGGGCGGGTGCACGATCATCCACTCGTCCGTCTCCGGGGACGTGATCGTCCCCGCGGGGCAGGCCGTCGACCTGAGCCGGACGGTCGTCGACGGCGACGTCCGGGTGGCCGGTGCGGCAGGGCTCTACGGGACGACCGTGTTCGGCACCGTCCGGCTGGAGGCGGCCGACACCGCGACCCTCCGCATCGACGTGCGGAGCACCGTGGGCGACGTCCGCGGGCTCGGCCGCGAGGTCACGACCGCCGGGGGCGCGCAGGTCACCGGCACGTACGACGTCACCGCGACCGAGATGCACCGCCTCCAGCACAGCGCCTTCCTGGGGCCGGTGACCGCCCGGGACGGCCGGTTGCTCACGCACGGCTCGACGTTCGCGGACCTGACGGCCGTCGGCTCCCGGGACGCGATCGTGTGCCGCACCTCCGTCGCCGGTGACCTCACCGTCACGGCGCTGTCCGACTACGCGCGCATCGGCCTCGAGGGTCGCGAGCAGTGCCGGACGACGATCGGCGGGTCGCTCGTCCTGCGCGACAACCCGCACAGCGTCGACCTCGGCGAGGTCGCGGTCACCCGCAACCTCGTGTGCGTGCGGAACACCGGGCCCCGGGTCGTCACCGGGACCGCCGCGTTCACCGACGGCTCGCGCGTCACCGTCGGGGGAGTGACCTACGGCGAGTGCACGTACGACTGGTCCTGGGTCTGACACCCCACGCCTGCCGAGCGGGACGTCGCACAAAGGGAAAGGGAGCTCCGGGGCGGGAAGGGGGTGTGGTTCGCTCTACAGAAGGACAGGACCCTACCCCACACGGAACCCCGTCCCCTCCA